>NZ_JBIAHY010000002.1:0-437532 GCF_042870975.1 Streptomyces sp. NPDC006259
ACCACGAACAGCCCCACGTTCCACAGAGCGTGGTGTGGCATCGTTCGACAGTTTCATAGTGTTTCGGTGGTTATAGCGTGAGGGAAACGCCCGGTCACATTCCGAACCCGGAAGCTAAGCCTTACAGCGCCGATGGTACTGCAGGGGGGACCCTGTGGGAGAGTAGGACGCCGCCGAACTCCTTTTAGACCTCTGGCTCTTGGGCACACCGCCCAAGAGCCAGAGCTTTTTTGCGTTGGGGTAAGGTCAGGGGGAATCGTTGGCTCGTTTCTACTGGAGGCCCCCGGGTGGAGGTCCAAGAGACCCGTGTGCAGACCGACCGGGTCCTCACCATCCCCAACATCCTCAGCATGGCGCGTCTCCTGGGCGTACCCCTCTTCCTGTGGCTGATCCTCAGGCCTGAGTTCGGGGGCCCGCAGAGTGACGGCTGGGCTCTCCTGGTGCTGGCCCTGAGCGGAATCACCGACTATCTGGACGGCGATCTCGCCCGGCGCTGGAACCAGATCAGCAGCCTCGGCCGGCTCCTCGACCCGGCCGCGGACCGGCTCTACATTCTCTCGACTCTGGTCGGCCTCACCTGGCGGGAGATTCTCCCCCTGTGGTTGACCGCTGCACTTCTGGCGCGAGAACTGGTTCTGCTGGTGATGGTGGGCATCCTCAGGCGGCACGGCTATCCGCCGCCCCAGGTGAACTTCCTCGGGAAGGCGGCCACCTTCAACCTGATGTACGCGTTCCCGCTTCTGCTGCTCAGTGACGGAAGTGGATGGCTCGCATCACTCGCTGCCATTTTCGGATGGGCGTTCGCCGGATGGGGTACAACCCTCTATTGGTGGGCAGGAGTCCTCTACGTAGTACAAGTCCGCCGCCTGGTCCGTGCGGACCCCATGGCCGACTGATCTCCCCCAGCCGATTGGCGACCAGCAACGGTTCGATGGCCCGTCACGGAAAAGTGCGGGACAATCTGGACGGGTGAAGTCGGCAAGACCGTCGTCTCTTCAAGGAGGACGCTTCCGACATGAAGGCCGTCGTGATGGCCGGAGGCGAAGGCACACGCCTTCGTCCCATGACCTCAAGCATGCCCAAGCCGCTCCTGCCGGTGGCCAACCGGCCGATCATGGAGCACGTCTTGAGGCTGCTCAAAAGGCATGGGCTCAATGAGACCGTCGTCACCGTCCAGTTCCTGGCCTCCATGGTCAAGAACTACTTCGGTGACGGCGAGGAGCTCGGTATGGAGCTCAGCTATGCCAACGAGGAGAAGCCACTCGGTACCGCGGGAAGCGTCAAGAACGCCGAGGAGGCGTTGAAGGACGACGCCTTCCTCGTCATTTCCGGTGACGCGCTCACCGACTTCGACCTCACCGAGCTGATCAACTTCCACAAGGAAAAGGGCGCACTCGTCACCGTCTGTCTGACGCGCGTGCCCAATCCTCTGGAATTCGGCATCACGATCGTCGACGAGGAGGGCAAGGTCGAGCGCTTCCTGGAGAAGCCGACCTGGGGCCAGGTCTTCTCGGACACCGTGAACACCGGCATCTACGTCATGGAGCCCGAGGTCTTCGACTACGTCGAGGCCGATGTTCCCGTGGACTGGTCCGGCGACGTCTTCCCTCAGCTGATGAAGGAAGGCAAGCCGATCTACGGCTACATCGCCGAGGGCTACTGGGAGGACGTCGGCACCCACGAGAGCTATGTGAAGGCCCAGGCCGACGTGCTGGAAGGCAAGGTCGACGTCGAACTCGACGGCTTCGAGATCTCGCCGGGCGTATGGGTGGCCGAAGGCGCCGAGGTGCACCCGGACGCCATTCTTCGAGGCCCCCTGTACATCGGGGACTACGCCAAGGTGGAGGCCGGCGCGGAGATCCGCGAGCACAGCGTCATCGGGTCCAACGTCGTCGTCAAGAGCGGCGCCTTCATGCACAAGGCCGTCGTGCACGACAACGTGTACGTCGGACAGCACAGCAATCTGCGCGGCTGCGTCGTCGGCAAGAACACCGACATCATGCGGGCGGCCAGGATCGAGGACGGCGCCGTCATCGGCGACGAATGCCTGATCGGTGAAGAATCGATCGTGCAGGGCAATGTGCGGGTCTACCCGTTCAAGACCATCGAGGCCGGCGCGTTCGTCAACACCTCGGTGATCTGGGAGTCGCGGGGCCAGGCGCACCTCTTCGGCGCGCGCGGCGTCTCGGGCATCCTGAACGTCGAGATCACGCCGGAGCTGGCCGTGCGCCTCGCCGGGGCCTACGCCACCACGCTCAAGAAGGGCTCCACCGTCACCACGGCCCGCGACCACTCCCGTGGCGCGCGTGCGCTGAAGCGCGCGGTGATCTCCGCGTTGCAGGCCAGCGCCATCGACGTACGGGATCTGGAGAACGTGCCGCTGCCCGTGGCGCGGCAGCAGACCGCGCGGGGGAGTGCCGGCGGGATCATGATCCGGACCTCGCCCGGGGTGCCGGATTCCGTGGACATCATGTTCTTCGACGGACAGGGCGCGGACCTGTCGCAGGGCAGTCAGCGCAAGCTGGACCGGGTGTTCGCGCGGCAGGAGTACCGCCGGGCGTTCCCCGGGGAGATCGGGGACCTGCACTTCCCGGCCAGCGTCTTCGACTCGTACACCGGGTCGCTGCTGCGGAACGTGGACACGACGGGGATCGCCGAATCCGGGCTGAAGGTCGTGGTCGACGCCTCGAACGGCAGCGCCGGCCTCGTCCTGCCCAGTCTCCTCGGGAAGCTCGGCGTCGACTCGCTGACCGTCAATCCCGGTCTGAACGAGTCCCGGCCGACCGAGACCGGTGACCAGAGGCGTTCCGGGCTCGTGCGGCTCGGGGAGATCGTGGCGTCGTCGCGGGCCGCCTTCGGCGTGCGGTTCGACCCGGTGGGCGAGCGGCTCTCCCTCGTCGACGAGAAGGGCCGGATCATCGAGGACGACCGGGCACTGCTGGTGCTGCTCGACCTGGTGGCCGCCGAGCGGCGCAGCGGACGGGTGGCGCTGCCCGTGACGACGACGCGGATCGCCGAGCAGGTGGCGGCCTATCACGGCACGCAGGTGGAGTGGACGACGACCTCGCCGGACGACCTGACCCGGGTCGGCCGTGACGAGTCGACCATCTTCGGCGGTGACGGCAAGGGCGGCTTCATCGTCCCCGAGTTCAGCAGCGTCTTCGACGGCACGGCGGCCTTCGTGCGGCTGATCGGGCTCGTGGCCCGGACGCAGCTCACGCTGAGCCAGATCGACGCGCGGATCCCGCGGGCGCACGTCCTCAAGCGGGATCTGGCCACCCCGTGGGCCGTCAAGGGTCTGGTGATGCGGCGGGTCGTCGAGGCCGCCGGAGACCGGTTCGTGGACATCACCGACGGCGTCCGGGTCGTGGAGACCGACGGACGCTGGGTGATGGTGCTGCCGGACCCCGCCGAGGCCGTCACCCACCTGTGGGCCGAGGGTCCCGACGACGCCTCCGCGCAGGCCCTGCTGGACGAGTGGGCAACGGTCGTGGACAGCGCCGGGCGCTGAAACACCTGCCACACGCGCGTGCCGGACACGTGCCCCCAAGGGGGCCTGTCCGGCACGTCGGTGGGCCCGTTCGGAGGTAGCGGGCACGACGTGCGACGATGTGCGGCATGCCGCAGCAGCCCCCCGTTCGGAGCACACCCGCGCGCGCGTCGCGCCCGGACGCGTCCATGTCGCTGCTCACCAACGTCATGGACCACAGTCTCGACGAGGGATATGCCGAGGCCGCCGCCCGGAAGCAGGCCGAGGGCGTCGGCGGACTGCCGAGGACACTGCGGTCGAAGCTGGGGCTGGCCTTCGGCCTGGTGCTCGCCGCTCTCGTGGTGACCGTGGGAGCGGCCCAGGCCCGGATCGCCGCTCCGGTCGTGGCCAAGGAGCGCGAGGAGCTGATCGATCGCATCGACAGCGAGACGGAGGCGGCGGACAAGCTCGAGGACACCGTCGACAAGCTGCGTGACGACGTGAGCGCCCGGCAGCGGGCGGCGCTGCGGGAGAGCGGCGGCGAGGACAGGACGGAGTTGGTGGGGATCCTCGCGGGCGCCGTCGAGGTGCACGGCCCCGGGGTGAAGCTGGTCGTGGACGACGCCGAGGAGGCCTCCACCGGCGGTGACGGTGATCCGCGCGAGACGTCCGGCTTCTCCGACACCGGGCGGGTCCGTGACCGTGACATGCAGCGGGTGGTCAATGGGCTGTGGGCGTCGGGTGCCGAGGCCGTCTCCGTCAACGGGCAGCGGCTGACCGCGCTGTCGGCGATCAGGGCCGCGGGCGACGCGATACTGGTCGACAACAAGCCGCTGGTGCCGCCGTACACGGTGCTCGCGGTGGGGGACGGGGAGAAGATGAGCACCCGGTTCCAGGACAGCTCCGACGGGCTGTACCTGCACGCCCTCCAGGAGAACTTCGGCATCCGGACCGCCATCTCGGTGGAGAAGGAGATCAGGGTGCCCGCAGCACCGAGTGTGATCGTACGTACAGCACAGCCGAGAAGTGAGAAGGGCACATCGTGATCGCCGTACTGGGCCTCGTCGTGGGAGTCGTGGCCGGCCTCTTGGTCCGGCCCGAGGTTCCGGCGGTCGTCGAGCCGTATCTGCCGATCGCCGTCGTGGCGGCGCTGGACGCCGTGTTCGGGGGGCTGCGGGCCATGCTCGACGGCATCTTCGACGACAAGGTCTTCGTGGTGTCGTTCCTGTCGAACGTGGTCGTGGCCGCGCTGATCGTCTTCCTGGGCGACAAGTTGGGCGTCGGCGCCCAGTTGTCCACGGGAGTCGTGGTCGTGCTCGGCATCCGGATCTTCTCCAATGCCGCGGCGATCCGCCGGCACGTCTTCCGGGCGTGAGGCGATGAGCGATCAGGACGCGAGCCGGCCGGACGAGACTCCGCGGGACGAGACCCCCACGACCAGGTTGCGCAAGGAACTGCCCCAGGAGGTATCCGCGGCCGCTCCGCGCGCGGAGCGGGCCGAGGAGAGCGGGAAGCCCTCGGTGACCGGTCGGCAGCGGCTGGTGCAGGGGCTGTGGCCGCCGAGGGTGAGCCGGGCCCAACTCATCGTCGCCCTGCTGCTGTTCGGCCTGGGTTTCGGACTGGCGGTGCAGGTGGCCTCCAACAGCGACAGCGGCAATGCCCTGCGCGGCGCGCGCCAGGAGGATCTCGTGCGCATCCTCGATGAACTCGATGACCGCAGTCAGCGTCTTGACGACGAGAAGCAGGGTCTCGAGAAGCAGCGGCAGGAACTGGAGAACAGTTCCGACCAGGCCGAAGAGGCCCGTAAGCAGACGGTCGAGAAGGAGAAGCAACTCGGCATCCTGGCGGGCACGGTGGCCGCTCAGGGGCCCGGCATCACCATGACCGTCGAGGACACGAAGGGGACGGTCGAGGCGGACATGCTGCTCGACGCGATCCAGGAGCTGCGCGCGGCGGGGGCGGAGGCGATCCAGGTGAACGGCGTCCGGGTCGTCGCCGACACGTATCTGACGGAATCCGGCAAGAGTGTGAGCGTCGACGGGAACAAGATCAACGCGCCCTATCGTTTCAAGGTCATCGGCAAGCCGCAGGACCTCGAACCGGCGCTCAACATCCCTGGAGGCGTGGTGCAGACCCTGGAGAAGGAGCAGGCCACCGTAGCCGTGGAGCGATCGGCCAAGATCGTCGTGGATGCCTTGCGGGCAGCGGAGCAGCCTGACTACGCTCGGTCGTCCTCGCGGTGAACCGGCGGTGCATGGGGCTCATCCGGCAGGGGCATGAGGTTGCGGGGGGTCGGCGCACCGATCGGGTGGTGCGTGGTGGAAACTGTCTGGTGGCTACGGACGTTGTGAAGATGTCCGGGTCGGCCGGTCTAATCAGTCAGGGTTCGTCCTGCCCCACGGGCGGGTCTGTTTCGGTCAAGGGGAATCGCCCGTGAAGTTGTTTGCGAAGTTGTTCGGCAAGAGCGCGCGAGAGGGCAGCGGGGACAACGCGACGGCCCGTCACCGCGCACAGCCTGACGCGGAAGGCCAGCGGCCGCTGTTCCGGGACCAGGTGGGTGGGCCGGGCGGTGACATTTCCGGAGGTCACGGCGGGGCGTCGGTTGACCCTGCGCAGTCCGGCGACATAGGTTTCGGACAACCGTCAACCTCAAGTACGGGTGGAGGGTTTTCCCCTGTGTCATCCCTGGTGTGTACGAGGTGCGGTAACCGCAACGCGGAGAACAGCCGTTTCTGCTCCAACTGCGGCGCGCCGCTGAGGCCGGGCGTGACGCCCGAGCGCGCGTCGGAGACGACCTCCACCATCTCCATCTCCGGTCTTGAGGCCTACGACTCGGAAGCCACCGGACAGACGCAGTTGCCGGCGCTTTCGCCCGAGGCCCAGGCCGCGGTCGACGCGCTGCCGCTGGGTTCCGCCCTGCTGGTCGTGCGGCGTGGTCCCAACTCGGGCAGCCGCTTCCTGCTGGACGGCGATCTGACGACCGCGGGACGGCACCCGCAGAGCGACATCTTCCTGGACGACGTGACGGTCTCGCGCCGCCACGTGGAGTTCCGGCGTCGTCAGGACGGTTCGTTCACGGTGGCCGACGTCGGCAGCCTGAACGGCACCTACGTCAACCGTGAGCGGATCGACGAGGTCCCTCTGTCGAACGGTGACGAGGTGCAGATCGGCAAGTACCGGCTCGTCTTCCACGCGAGCCAGCGAGGCTACTGACCCGCCCCCGGACCAGGTCCGGGGGCACCCCCAGGGAAGGCCCATGCTGCGAACACCGAGGGGCGGTACCGGACCAGGCGCCGCCGCAGTGGACGGTGAGGCGATGAGCATCGGCACGGTGCTGAACGTGCTGCGCGACGAGTTCCCCGAAGTCACCATCTCCAAGATCCGCTTCCTGGAGTCGGAGGGGCTCGTCGAGCCGCGGCGGACGCCGTCGGGGTATCGCAAGTTCAGCGTGGAGGACGTCGAGCGTCTCGGCCACGTGCTGAGGATGCAGCGGGACCACTATCTGCCCCTCAAGGTGATCCGGGAGCATCTGGACGCCATGGGGCGCGGTGAGGCGGCACCGCTGCCGACGGTGGGCCGGCAGCGGGACGGGCAAGCGGTACCGGAGCCGTCCGAGGGGCCCACCGTCGCCCGGATCGGGCGGGCCGAACTGCTGGCGGCCGCGGGGATCGACGAGCGGGAACTCCTGGAGTGGGAGTCCTACGGGCTTCTCGCGCCCCTGGAGGACGGACTCTACGACGCGGAGGTCGTCACGGTCGCCGCACTCGTCTCCGAGCTGGGGCGGTTCGGGATCGAACCCCGGCACCTGCGGGTGATGAAGGCCGCGGCCGACCGTGAGGCAGGGCTGGTGGACCAGGTGGTCGCCCCGCTCAGGCGGCACCGCAATCCACAGACCAGGGCACATGCCGAGGCCCGGACGAAGGAGCTGGCGGGGCTCACGGTCAGGTTGCACACGGCGCTGGTGCAGACCGCGCTCGGAGTCCGCCTGCCCTGAGGGAGGGGTCGCGGTCGTCCGGATCGGTCACCCGTTCCCGGCCCGACTACCCAAACGTCCCGAGCACGGCCTAGGGTTGCTGTGTGAACGAGCTCGATGTCGTAGGTGTCCGGGTCGAAATGCCCTCCAACCAACCGATCGTGCTGCTGCGTGAAGTGGGAGGCGACCGTTACCTCCCCATCTGGATCGGGCCGGGGGAGGCGACGGCGATCGCCTTCGCCCAGCAGGGCATGGCTCCGGCGCGGCCGCTTACCCACGATCTGTTCAAGGACGTGCTGGAAGCCGTCGGCCAGGAGCTGAGCGAGGTGCGCATCACCGACCTGCGTGAAGGCGTCTTCTACGCCGAGCTGGTCTTCGCCAGCGGGGTCGAGGTGAGCGCGCGGCCGTCCGACGCCATAGCGCTGGCCCTGCGCACCGGAACGCCGATCTACGGCAGCGACACGGTGCTGGACGACGCGGGGATCGCCATTCCGGACGAGCAGGAGGACGAGGTGGAGAAGTTCCGCGAGTTCCTCGACCAGATCTCGCCCGAGGACTTCGGCAGCAGCAATCAGTAGCCGCCGGGAGGTGGGCCGGCCCGGCGGGCTCACCGGCTCTCTCATCGCGGCAATTGCCGGCGGTGTGTGAGAGCGTCCTACGGCCTCCGCTCAGGGCATTCGGCTAGCCTTTCCCCGCGGTGGAGCGCGGGAAACCACTCCTGGGGTGATTATCACTCGGCGTGCCGAGTGTGGCGATCGTTGACGCACCCCCGGTGACTGCCTACCGTCGAGAAGGCAGGTCAAGGACGGAGGTCGGCGTGAGAAGCAGCGGCGACGGTACGGTGGGGGGTGCCCCCGGACTCGGTGTCGGGGGGAGCGGTCCGTACCCTCCCCCGAACTCACGGCTCCGCTCCAGCGGGGGGTACCCCCATCACGGAGGCGCGGCCGATCACGCACCGCAGCGAGCGGCGGCCGTGCCGAGCAGCGGAGGGGCGACGTCCATGGCGTCCGAGGAGATCGGTTACCGGGGGCCCACGGCCTGTGCGGCCGCCGGCATCACCTATCGGCAACTGGACTACTGGGCGCGCACGGGGCTGGTCGAGCCGAGCGTGCGGCCCGCCCACGGGTCCGGTACGCAGCGCCTGTACAGCTTCCGGGACGTGGTGGTCCTGAAGATCGTCAAGCGGTTCCTCGACACGGGGGTCTCGCTCCAGAACATCCGTACCACCGTCCAGCACCTGCGCGAGCGCGGTTTCAGCGACCTCGAGCGGATGACGCTGATGAGCGACGGCGCGACCGTCTACGAGTGCAGCTCACCGGACGAGGTCCACGCGCTGCTCCAGGGCGGGCAGGGCATCTTCGGGATCGCCGTCGGCGTGGTGTGGCGGGATGTCGAGAGCGCGTTGTCGCAGCTGCACGGGGAGCGCGTCGACACCGGTGAGACGCTGGTCGGGCCCAACCCGGCCGACGAGCTGGCCCGTCGGCGCAACCGGGCGGTCTGACGCCCTCACCGGCTTCGCGGGCGGCCGCACGACGTCATTGTCAGTGGCGTGGTGCAGCATCGGAGATGTGAGAAACGCGCCCACCATCCTGCACCTCGACATGGATGCCTTCTTCGCGCAGGCGGAGCAGGCGTCCAAGCCGAGTCTGCGCGGGAAGGCGGTGGTCGTGGGGGGTCTCGGGCCGCGCGGCGTGGTGGCGACCGCCTCCTACGAGGCACGGGTCTTCGGGGTGCACTCGGCGATGCCGATGGCCCAGGCACGCAGGCTGGCTCCGAACGCCGCGTACCTGGTGCCGCGGGGCGCGTTCTACCGCCGGATCAGCGATCAGGTCATGGCGTTGCTGCGGGCCCTGTCCCCGCTGGTGGAGCCGCTCAGTCTGGACGAGGCGTTCGTGGACCTGGAGGCCGGGGAGGCGGCCTGGGACAGCGAGTCGGCGCTGCTGGCCGGGACACGGCTGCGCGCCGACATACGGGCGGTCACCGGGCTGACCGGATCGGTGGGGCTGGCCGCCTCGAAGATGCTCGCCAAGATCGCCTCCGAGCAGGCCAAACCGGACGGCCTGGTGCTGATCGAACCCGGCACCGAGCGGGCGCTGCTCGCGTCGATGCCGGTGCGGACGCTCCCGGGGGTCGGTCCGGCGACCGGTGACCATCTGAGGCGGGCCGGGATCACCACGGTCGAGGAGATGGCCGAGGCGGGGGAGGACGAGCTGGTACGGCTGCTGGGCAAGGCGCACGGGCACGCGCTGTACGCCATGGCGCTGGCCCGCGACGACCGGCCCGTGGTCGCCGAACGGGAGACGAAGTCGGTGTCCGTCGAGGACACCTACGACGTGGACATCCACGACCGCGTGCGGGTGGAGCTGGAGGTGCAGCGGCTGGCCGACCGCTGTGTGCGGCGGCTGCGGGGGGCGGGGCTGTCCGGGCGGACCATCGTGCTCAAGGTGCGGCGGTACGACTTCTCCACGCTCACCAGGTCGGAGACCCTGCGGGGGCCCACGGACGACCCCGTGGTGGTGCGCGAGGCGGCGGCACGGCTGTTGGAGGCGGTGGACACCACGGGCGGTGTCCGGCTTCTCGGGGTGGGGGTCAGCGGGCTGGCCGACTTCACGCAGGAGGACCTGTTCGCGCAGGCGGCGGAGGTGCGGGCGGCCGAGGTGCGGGCCGACGGGCCCGAGGACGACGTGCCGGAACAGCCCGCCGTGGCGGAGGCAGCCCCCGCGGAACACCGGTGGCGGCCGGGGTTCGACGTGCGGCACGCCGAGCTGGGCCACGGGTGGGTTCAGGGCAGCGGACTGGGAAGAGTCACCGTGCGGTTCGAGACACCTGACTCGGGGGTGGGCCGGGTGCGGACGTTCCGGATCGACGATCCCGATCTGGAGCCCGCGGATCCGCTGCCGCTGGTCCGGCGAGGACCGGACCGGCCGTCGGCCGTGGGCGGGGCCGGGGAAGTGCCCGTGGCGCGGCCGGGGAACAGCCGGTGACGGGGTGGAGGGAGGGGGTGCGCGGTGGCTGACGAGGAGAAGTGAGCGGGCGCGGCCGGGGTCTCGGCGGAGCGGCGTGAAGAGGTCCGCGCGGTGATCGAGCGGGTCGCGGGATGGGCTGCGGCACGCGAGGACCTCGCCGGGGTGCTGCTGGTCGGGTCCTGCGCGCGGGGCGCGGTGCGAGCGGACTCGGATGTCGATCTCGTCGTGCTGACGACCGGTCCGGGTCGGTGCACCGCGAAGGACGGCCTGGTGAGCGAACTCGCGCTGGGCGAGCTGATCCGCAACCGGGCCTGGGGCCCCGTCACCGAATGGCGGTACGTCACCGCTCCGGTCTGGAGGTCGAGGTCGGCATCGGGTCCCTCGACCGGGCGCGCACCGATCCGGTCGACGCCGGCACGCGACGCGTCGTCACCGACGGGGCCCGCGCCCTCCACGACCCCGAGGGGGTGCTCGAGGCGTTGATCCAGGTCTGCGGCCGGCTCCGGTCAGGTCTCCTCCGTGCCCGCCAGCCTGCCGAAGTCAAGGTCCGGCAGCGGTGGCGGAGCGGCCAGATCGAGGCCGTAGTGGTGGTAGAGCTGGAGTTCCTGATCGGGGGAGAGGTGGCGGCCCACGCCGAAGTCGGGGGCGTCCTTGATGAGGGCGCGGTCGAAGGGGACGTGGAGGGTGCCGTCGATCAGTTCGCTGGGCTCCAGGGGGACGAAGGCGTCCCTGCTGAACAGGCCGGTGCGTATGGCCGCCCATTCGGGCACGCCCGTCGCGTCGTCGAGGTAGACCTCGTCGATGGTGCCGATCTTGGTGCCGTTGCGGTCGAACGCCTTGCGGCCGATCAGGTTGCGCGGATCGATGTCGGTCTGCACGGGCCCCTCCACTTGGTCGCAAACTCGCCGTAAGAACTACAAAAGAGCACATCGGGGGTGGCGGCCACTCGAAAGGAGGCCTCATTGACCTCGCTGGTAGTCTGGCAACGGCTGCTGACCCCGTGCGGGAGAGTCCTCCGGAGATCACCGGAGGCGCCGAAGGAGCAAATCCTCCCCGGAATCTCTCAGGCTCACGTACCGCACGGACGAGGTCACTCTGGAAAGCAGGGCGGGTGCCGACGGCGTCGACGGCTCCCGTTCTCACCGACGGTGAAAGCCGGGCGCCCTCGGGCGGCCGGTGAAGCTCTCAGGTTCGAGATGACAGAGGGGGAGGCCGTCCGGGTACCCGCCAGTGGTGCCCCTCGAAGGTCGTGTCTGACCAGGAGGCCTCCGCAATGACCGCCCATCGCATTCCGCTCTCCGACCTCGAACAGGGAATCCCCTTCGAGCAGCGCCACATCGGGCCCGACCAGGAGGCGCGGGCCAAGATGCTCGCGCAGGTCGGTTACGGCTCGCTGGACGAGCTGACCGCCGCCGCGGTTCCCGATGTGATCAAGAACGCCGACAGGCTGGACCTGCCGGACGCGCGGACCGAGGCCGAGGTGCTGGCCGAGCTGCGGACGCTCGCCGACCGCAACCAGGTCCTGGACTCGATGATCGGGCTCGGTTACCACGGCACCTTCACCCCGCCCGTCATCCTGCGCAACGTCATGGAGAACCCGGCCTGGTACACCGCCTACACGCCGTACCAGCCGGAGATCTCACAGGGTCGGCTCGAGGCGCTGCTGAACTTCCAGACCATGGTCGCCGATCTGACCGGACTGCCGACCTCCGGCGCGTCCCTGCTCGACGAGGGCACGGCGGCCGCCGAGGCGATGGCGCTCTCCCGGCGCATGGGGAAGAACAAGAAGGGCCTCTTCCTGATCGACGCGGACGCGCTGCCGCAGACCATCGCCGTGATCGAGACCCGCGCCGAGCCGACCGGCGTCGAGGTCGTCGTGGCCGATCTCAGCGACGGCATCCCGGCCGACATCGCCGCGCGGGAGATCAACGGCGTGCTGATCCAGTACCCCGGCGCCTCCGGAGCCGTGCGCGACCTGAAGCCGGTCGTCGAGCAGGCGCACGAGCTGGGGGCGCTCGTCACCGTCGCCGCCGACCTGCTCGCGCTGACGCTGCTGACGTCACCCGGTGAGCTGGGCGCGGACATCGCGATCGGGACCACGCAGCGGTTCGGCGTGCCGATGGGCTTCGGCGGGCCGCACGCCGGCTACATGGCCGTCCGCGAGAAGTTCGCGCGCAGCCTGCCCGGACGGCTCGTGGGCGTGTCCGTCGACGTGGACGGCAACAGGGCGTACCGCCTGGCGCTGCAGACGCGTGAGCAGCACATCCGCCGGGAGAAGGCGACCAGCAACATCTGTACGGCGCAGGTGCTGCTCGCCGTCATGGCCGGCATGTACGCCGTCTACCACGGGCCCGACGGGCTCCGCGCGATCGCGCGGCGAACCCACCGCTACGCCTCGGTCCTGGCCGCGGGGCTCACCGCCGGTGGCGTCGAGGTCGTGCACGGCTCCTACTTCGACACCCTGACCGTGCGGGTGCCCGGGAAGGCCGCCGCGGCCGTGGCCGCCGCCCGGGGCAACGGCGTCAACCTGCACCTCGTCGACGCTGACCACGTGTCGATCGCCTGCGACGAGACCACCGGGCGGGCCCAGCTCACGGCTGTCTGGCAGGCCTTCGGGGTCGAGGGCGACATCGAGGCCCTCGACGCGGTCACGGAGGACACCCTCCCCGCCGGACTGCTGCGCGGCGACGAGATCCTCACCCACCCCGTCTTCCACCAGCACCGCTCCGAGACCGCGATGCTGCGCTACCTCCGCAGGCTGGCCGACCGGGACTACGCGCTCGACCGGGGCATGATCCCGCTGGGCTCCTGCACCATGAAGCTCAACGCGACCACCGAGATGGAACCGGTCACCTGGCCCGAGTTCGGGCAGCTGCATCCCTTCACCCCCGCCGAGCAGGCGCGGGGCTACCTCACGCTCATCCGTGAGCTGGAGGAGCGGCTCGCCGAGGTCACCGGCTACGACAAGGTGTCCCTCCAGCCGAACGCCGGTTCGCAGGGCGAGTTCGCCGGACTGCTGGCCGTACGCGGATACCACCGGGCCAACGGGGACGAGCAGCGGACCGTGTGCCTCATCCCGTCCTCCGCGCACGGCACGAACGCGGCCAGTGCCGTGATGGCCGGGATGAAGGTCGTCGTGGTGAAGACCGCCGACGACGGTGAGATCGACGTCGAGGACCTGCGGGCGAAGATCGAGAAGCACCGGGACGAGCTGGCGGTGCTGATGATCACCTACCCGTCGACGCACGGGGTGTTCGAGGAGCATGTCGCCGACATCTGCGCGCAGGTGCACGAGGCCGGCGGCCAGGTGTACGTCGACGGCGCCAACCTCAACGCGCTCGTCGGGCTCGCCAAGCCCGGCCACTTCGGCGGCGACGTCTCGCACCTGAACCTCCACAAGACGTTCTGCATCCCGCACGGCGGCGGCGGGCCCGGCGTCGGCCCGGTGGCCGTACGGTCGCACCTGGCGCCGTACCTGCCGAACCACCCGCTCCAGCCGGAGGCCGGGCCCGCGACGGGTGTCGGGCCGATCTCCGCCGCGCCGTGGGGTTCCGCGGGGATCCTGCCGATCTCGTGGGCCTACGTGCGGCTCATGGGCGGCGAGGGCCTGAAGCGGGCCACGCAGGTGGCCGTGCTGTCCGCCAACTACGTCGCCAAGCGGCTCGAACCGCACTACCCGGTGCTCTACACCGGCCCCGGCGGGCTGGTCGCGCACGAGTGCATCATCGATCTGCGTCCGCTGACGAAGGCGACCGGTGTGACCGTCGACGACGTCGCCAAGCGGCTCATCGACTACGGCTTCCACGCGCCGACGATGTCGTTCCCGGTGGCCGGGACGCTGATGATCGAGCCGACCGAGTCGGAGGACCTGGCCGAGCTGGACCGGTTCTGCGAGGCGATGATCGCGATCCGCGGCGAGATCGAGAAGGTCGGGGCCGGTGAGTGGCCCGCCGAGGACAACCCGCTGCGGGGCGCGCCCCACACGGCCGCCGCGCTGGGCGGCGAGTGGGACCACGTGTACACCCGCGAGGAGGCCGTCTTCCCGGCCGGGGTGAACGCCGCCGACAAGTACTGGCCGCCGGTGCGCCGGATCGACCAGGCCTTCGGCGACCGGAACCTGGTCTGCTCCTGTCCGCCGCTGGACGCCTACCAGGACTGATCCGGCCGTACGCCGCGAGGGTCCCCGTCCGGTCAGGGCGGGGGCCCTCGGTGTTGCCGGGGGCGGTTCAGGCCGGGTAGGCGTGCGTCTGGGTCGCCTTGACCGCGGCCCACACCGTGGCGCCGGGACGCAGGTCGAGTTCCGCGGCGGCGACCGTGGTGAGGTCGGCGGCCAGCGGGAGTTCGCCGGTGAGGTCGGCGCGGATCCGGTCGCCGTGGGTCTCCAGGCCCGCGACCTCGCAGCGCCACAGGTTGCGGGCGCTGGAGCCGGTGGGGCGGGAGCGGTGGAGGGTAACGGCGCTCGGCGGGAACGCGACGAAGACCGGTCCGGAGTGGACCTCCGTGGTGGTGAGCGCGGGGCCCGCGTCGAGGCGGACCGTGTGGCCGTCGGACCGGCCGCGGTAGAGGTTGAGGCCGACGAGCCGCGCGATGTAGTCGGTGCGCGGGTGGCGGGCGATGTCCGAGGGGGCGCCCTCCTGCACGACCGTGCCGTGCTCGACGACGACCAGGCGGTCGGCGAGGACCATGGCGTCGAGCGGATCGTGCGTGACCAGGACGGCGACCGCGTCGAACTCGGTGAGGTGGCGGCGGAGTTGGGCGCGCACCTCCAGGCGGGTGCGGGCGTCCAGGGCGGCGAGGGGTTCGTCGAGAAGGAGCAGCCGGGGGCGGGTGGCGAGGGCGCGGGCCAGGGCGACCCGCTGGGCCTGGCCACCCGAGAGCCGGCGTGGTCTGGCGTCGGCGTGCTGCGCCAGGCCCATCCGTTCCAGCCATCCGGCGGCCTGGGAACGTGCCTCGGACTTGCTCGCTCCGTGGCAGCGCGGGCCGAACGCCACGTTGTCGAGGGCGCTCAGGTGCGGGAACAGCAGGTAGTCCTGGAAGACGACGCCGACCGGGCGGGACTGCGGCGGCGTACGCTCCAAGGGGCTGCCGTCCAGGCGCAGATGGCCGCCGGTGAGCGGGACCAGGCCGGCGAGGGCGCGCAGGGCCGTCGTCTTGCCGGCGCCGTTCGGGCCGAGCAGGGCGACGACGTCGCCGGGAGCGGCACGCAGGGCGATGTCGAGGCGGAAGGCGTCCCGGTCGACGACGAGGCGGGCGTCGAGGCCCTCGTCGGCGCCGGCGACGTGGCGGGGGGCGTCGGCCGTGCGGTCGGGGCCGTTCATGAGGCGGTCGTCCAGCGGTCGCGGAGGCCCGCCAGCACGGCGATCGAGACGGCCAGCAGCACCAGGCTGAGGGCGATGGCGGCCTCCGGGTCGTTCTGCAGGGCGAGGTAGACGGCCAGCGGCATCGTCTGGGTACGGCCGGGGAAGTTGCCCGCGAAAGTGATCGTCGCGCCGAACTCGCCCAGCGCGCGCGCCCAGGCCAGCACGGCGCCGGCCGCGACGCCCGGCGCGATCAGGGGCAGCGTGACCCGGCGGAAGGCGGTGAAGCGGGAGGCGCCCAGCGTGGCGGCCGCCTCCTCGTAGCGGGGGTCGGCGGCGCGCAGCGTGCCCTCGACGCTGATGACGAGGAACGGCATCGCCACGAACGTCTCCGCGAGCACGACGCCGGTCGTGGTGAACGGCAGGGTGATGCCGAACCAGGCGCCCAGCCACTGCCCGACCACGCCGTTGCGGCCGAGGGCGAGCAGCAGGGCCACACCGCCCACGACCGGCGGCAGGACCAGCGGGAGCGTCACCAGGGCGCGGACGAGACCGCGGCCCGGGAAGTCGGTGCGGGCCAGCAGCCAGGCCAGCGGCACGCCGACGACCAGGCTCACAGCGGTCGCCGACGTGGCGCAGACCAGCGACAGCCGCAGGGCCTGCCACACCTCGGGGCTGGTCAGCTGTTCGGGAAGGCTGTGCCACGGGGCCCGGACCAACAGGGCGAGGAGGGGCAGCAACAGGAAGGCAAGGCCCACGAGGGCGGGGAGCAGGAGGGCGACGGGGACGCCCGTGCGGATCCGGCCGGGCCGCCGGCCGCCCTCGAGGGTGTGGGAGGCGGGGGGTGTCACGGCTTCAGGAACCCGGCCTCGGTCAGCGCCTTCTGGCCCTCGGCCGAGCGCACCAGGGCGACGAAGGCCTTGGCGGCGTCGGCGTTCGGAGCGTCCTTGAGCGGGACGATGGGGTAGTCGTTGACGGCGTCGGCCGACTCGGGGAAGTCCACGCCCTCCACCTTGTCACCCGCCGCGCGCACGTCGGTCCTGTACACCAGCGCGGCATCGGCCTCCTTCAGCTCCACCTTCGTCAGGGCGCTCCTGACGTCCTGCTCGTAGGAGGCGGGGGTGAGCCTCAGCCCGCTCGCGTCGAGGGCCTTCTGGGCCGCGGTGCCGCACGGAACGGTCCTGTCGCACAGGACCACCTTGAGGCCGGACCTGGTGAGGTCCTTGAGGGAGGCGACCTCGTCGGGGTTGCCCGGCAGGGTGGCGATCTCCAGCTGGTTGCGGGCGAAGGTGACCGGGGCGGAGGCGTTGTCCCCGGCTTCGCTGACGATCGCCATCGTCCCGGGGCTGGCGGCGGCGAACACGTCGGCCGGGGCGCCGCCGGTGATGCTCGCGGCGAGGGCGTCGCTGCCGCCGAAGTTGAGGACGACCTTCGTGCCGGGGTACGTCCTCTCGAACTCCTCGCCCAGGGCCGTGAAGCTCTCCTGGAGGGAGGCGGCCGCGAAGACGGTCACCGTGCCGGACGGCTTCGCCGGGTGCGACGCGGAGGACCCGGCCCCGGCCGCGGTGTCGTCGGACGAGGAGCAGCCGCTCAGCACCAGCAGCGCGGCGATCACCGCGCCCATCGTGTGCGGTGTCCGGCGGGCCCGGCTGAGGGTTCGGGTCATCACGTGCACTCCTCGGTGTCTGCGTGGCCCCTCGGGCGGGCACCTGCCCCGATGATACTTCCGCAGATGCAAGGCCTGAGTCAGCTGTCGCTTCGCACGAGCGGGGGATATCGGGCTTAGAGGACCGCATGTGCGAGGCGGCATCGGAGCGGTGGCGAAGTGCGTGTCGGTGCGTCGGTGAGGTGCGTGGCGGTGCGGTCGGCGGTGTCCGGCTCGTCTCGGGGTCGGTCGCCGGTGTCCGGCGGCCGCCTCAGGCGCGGTCGATGTGGACGTTGGTCGACTTCACGCGGGCGGTGGCCTCCATGCCGACCTCCAGCCCGAGTTCCTCGACGGCCTCGCGGGTGAGCAGGGAGACGAGGCGGTGCGGGCCCGCCTGGATGGAGACCTGGGCGGCGACGTCACCCAGCTTGATCGCGGTGACGATGCCGGGGAAGGCATTGCGGGCCGAGGTGTAGGAGGCGACGTCCTCCTCACCGCCGGATCCGGCGAGTTCGACCGAGAACGCGGCGAGATCCTCGCCGTCGATGAGGCGTCGTCCGGTGTCGTCGCGGTGCGTCGGCACCCGGCCCGCGTCCGCCCAGCGGCGGGCGGTGTCGGGGCTCACGCCGAGCAGGCGCGCGGCCTGGCCGATGGTGTAGGACTGCATGCCGGTCACGATAGGGGCAGAGGGAGCGGGGGGAGGGGCCGGGGCGGCGCGTCCGGCCGTACGGGGCCGGCGCGCCGTGCGGATCGGGTGGAGGCGTCCGGCCGTACGGAGGGGCCGCGCATCCGGGCCGTGCGGATCGGGTGCGGGCGTCCGGCGGGGCGTCAGCCCGCGTGCACGCGGGGGCGGCGGGTGCGGTCCGGCTCCGCCTCGCGCAGGACCTCACGGGTGACCGGGGCCACCTCGCCCTGGCCGAAGAGGAAGAAGCGCAGGAAGTTGGCGAAGGGGTTGCCCTCGGTCCACTCGAAGTAGATGTGCGGGGTGCGGCCGGTGGTGTCACGCACGTGCAGCAGCAGCGCGGCCAGCGCGTTGGGGATGGAGGAGGACTCCAGTGTGAGGACGCGGTGGCGGCCGTGCAGGACCTCGCCGCGCACGGTGAGGCCGGCCTCGAACTCGGACGGGTCGAGGACCGTCACCTCGACGAAGACGAAGTCCTCCTGTTCGGGGACGTCGTTGTCCTGCCGGATCTGCTCGATCTTGTCGCGGTACTCGGCCTCGTCGCGCCGGTCGGGTTCGTTGGCGATGAACCGCATCCTGCGGCTGGCCATGTCACGGATGAAGCGTTCCGCCATCGGGTCGAGGGTCACGCCCGTCACGCGCAGCTCGAAGGC
The DNA here is from genome assembly GCF_042870975.1 of Streptomyces sp. NPDC006259. NCBI lineage: Bacteria > Bacillati > Actinomycetota > Actinomycetes > Kitasatosporales > Streptomycetaceae > Streptomyces > Streptomyces sp. NPDC006259. The sequence goes on from NZ_JBIAHY010000002.1 coordinate 18,686, forward strand.
ACGGGCCAGGCGGGACAGGAGGGAGACGAGGATGATGCCGGCGATGAAGCAGGCGCCGATCTTCACGCCGTCGGGGCGCTCGATGACGTTGACGACCGTCGTGTAGAGGAACACCGCAGAGATGACCGCGAAGCCGACCGTCGCCTTGCGCTGCCCGGCCTTGTGGGCGGCGATGGTCACGGCGATCGCCGCGGAGCTGATCAGGACCAGCACGCCGGTGGCGTAGGCGCCGCCCTGGGCGTCGACGTCGGCGTCGAAGATCCAGGTGACCAGGAAGGCGATGAGGATGAAGACGATGACCATGGGCCGTACCGCGCGGGCCCAGTGCGGGGCCATGCCGTACCGGGGCAGGTAGCGGGGCATCAGATTGAGCAGCCCGGCCATCGCCGAGGCGCCGGCGAACCAGAGGATGGCGATCGTGGAGACGTCGTAGACCGTGCCGAAGGTGTTGCCCAGGTACTCGTGCGCGAGGAAGGCGAGCGCGCGGCCGTTGGCGGCGCCGCCGGGCTCGAACTCCTTCTCCGGGATGAGCAGGGTGGTGATGAAGCTGGTGGCGATCAGGAAGCAGCTCATGACGAGGGCGGCGACGGTGAGCAGCTTCTTGGTGTCGCGGACGCGGCCGGTCGGCCGGTCCTCGGTGTCGCCGGGGTCACCCTTGACGTGCGGCATGACGGCGACGCCGGTCTCGAAGCCGGAGAGGCCGAGCGCGAGCTTGGGGAAGACGATCAGGGCGACGCCGATCATCACGAAGACGTTGCCGTGCTCGGCGGTCAGGGCGTGCGACCAGTCGGTGACGACATGGGCCTCGGTGGCGACGTGCCACAGGCCGACGGCCACGACGACCGCGTTGAGCGCCAGGTAGATGCCCACCAGGGCCACGGCGACCCCGATCGCCTCCAGGAAGCCTTTGAGGAAGACGGCGCCGAGCAGCGCCACGAGGACGAGCGTGATGAGCACCTGTTTGTCGTGCAGGGCGCCGGTGAGGTGCGGGTTCTCGACCAGGTGGGTCGAGGCGTCCGCCGCGGACAAGGTGATGGTGATCAGGAAGTCGGTGGCGGCGAAGCCGAGCAGTGTCAGGACGAACAGCTTGCCCTGCCAGAACGACAGCAGCCGCTCCAGCATGGCGATCGAGCCCTCGCCGTGCGGGCTCTCCTCGGCGACCCGGCGGTAGACCGGCAGGGCGCCGGCCAGGGTGACGACCACCAGGACGATCGTCGCCACCGGCGACAGCAGTCCGGCCGCGAGGGCCGCGATGCCCGGCTGGTAGCCGAGGGTCGAGAAGTAGTCGACACCGGTCAGGCACATCACCCGCCACCAGCGCCGACCCTGGTGGGCCGGTTCCGGTACGGCGTGCGGGCCCTGGTGGCCGCCGTCCTTGCCCATGTCGGACAGGCCCTCCAGCATCCAGGCGCGCACGCGGCCGGCCGGCGGGTGTTCGGTGGTGACCATCGGCGGGCTCCTGAAGTGCGCTCTGCTGGGGTGGTTCGACCTGCGATTTCCGGCCATCGCTCGGACGGCGGCACCAGCGTAAGCGGAGAGTGACGCGTGGGCCCACGAATCCCGGGGCCGACGGCGTCAAGCTTCCGTTAAGACCGGCAGGGGGGACGCTCATGGGCGAAAAGGCCGTACTCGTAGGGGTTTTAAGGGGCTGGACGGGTCGACGGAATGCCGGTGGGGCGGGACGGTCGCGGCTACTCACTGTTATCGGTCGAGGGCGTACGAGGAGGGGGCCGCCCCCGCCGAACGGGGTGGCGCGGCAGCCGGTGCGCGGTTCCTCCCCTCTTGCCGGGAGCCGGCGTGCGCTGGTTCGGGCAGCCGACGCGCGGTCTTGTCCCGTCCCGCACGGCCCTCTACAGTCCGCTCCGTAAGGTTCGTCAGGTGATCCGAATGTTTCGAGGTGTTGGATCTGTCGCCGGTCTGACGAAAGTGCACGGATTTCTCTGTGTTCAAGGGGTTGCCACCCGTCCGACGCTGTCTCTAGGGTGCGGCAGCAGCGAAGCTTTCTGGATCACTACCGAAACTTTCGACATCGTGGACGGCCCTGAAGGCCGTTCAGTACCCCAAGGAGCACATGATGGGCGACCCGGGACTCTCCCGACGAGGCTTCCTGGCGGCCTCCGCCGCCGCCGGTGTGGGCATGACGGCACTGAGCGCCTGCGGCGGCGACTCGGACGGAGGGTCGTCGGGGAAGACCACCATCGAGTGGTGGAACATCTCCACCACCCAGCCGACCAAGGACGTCTGGGCCGCCCTCGCCAAGCGGTTCGAGGCCGAGAACCCCAAGGTGAAGGTCAAGATCGTCCAGCTGGAGAACGACGCCTACAAGTCGAAGATGACCGCGCTGACCGCGTCCGGGAAGCTGCCCGACATCTTCCACACCTGGGGCGGCGGCGTCCTGAAACAGCAGGTCGACGCCGGACTCGTCGAGAACCTCACCGACCGCACCGAGGACTGGGCGGACGGCCTGCTGCCGGTCGCCAAGGAGCCGTACCTGCTGGGCGACAAGGCCTACGGCATCCCGTTCGACATCGGCATGATCGGCTTCTGGTACAACAAGGCCCTCTTCAAGCAGGCCGGTGTCAGCGCGCCGCCCACCACCTGGAGCGGATTCCTCGACGCGGTGAAGAAGCTGAAGTCCGCCGGTATCACCCCGCTCGCCCTGGCCGGCAAGGAGAAGTGGCCCGGCATGTACTACTGGGCCTACCTCGCCATGCGCACCGCCGGGGTCGACGCCCTCCGGAAGGCCGACGACGACAAGGACTTCACCGGGGACGACTTCGTCCGGGCGGGACAGCACCTCCAGGACCTGGTGGACCTCCAGCCGTTCCAGAAGGGCTTCCTCGGCGCCGCCTACTCCAGCCCCACCGGACAGGCCGCCACCGTCGGCAACGGCAAGGCCGCGATGGAACTCATGGGCCAGTGGGCCCCGGTGGTGGAGGCCGACGCCGGCAAGGGCCTCGGAGCCAACCTCGGGTTCTTCCCGTTCCCCGAGGTCGAGGGCGGCCGGGGCAAGCTCACCGAGGTGTTCGGCGGAGGCGGCGGACACGCGTTGCGGGCCGGCGCCCCGCAGGCGGCCGTCGACTTCCTGAAGTTCTTCGCCTCCGCCACCACCGACAGCGAACTGGTCAAGAAGACCGGTGTGCTGCCCGTGGTACCCGCCGCCGAGAGCGCCCTGACCGACCCCAACCTCAAGGCGGTCCAGACCCAGTTGAAGGCCGCCACCGGCTTCCAGCTCTACCTCGACCAGGCGTACGCGCCGGCTCTCGGCCAGGAGATCAACGACAGCGTCGCCGCCCTCATAGCCGGGTCCAAGTCACCGGCACAGGTCGCCCAGTCGATCACCAAGGTCGCGAAGGAAGAGCAGTAGCCGGCGATGACCTCGACCTACCTCCCGGACAAGCGCAGCGGCCCGGACATCGGTGCCCCGCCCCCGGCCGCCCAGGCGGCCCGGGGACGGGCCCGGCGGCGCGCACGCCACTGGCTCACCGCCGTCGCCTTCCAGGTGCCCGCGCTGGTGCTGTTCGGCGTGCTCGTGCTGCTGCCGATGCTGTTCGCGCTGTACGCCTCGTTCTTCCGCTGGGGTGGCTTCGGCATGCCCGAGGACTACATCGGCGGCGACAACTTCACCCGCCTCCTCGACGACCCGGTCTTCCTCGGCGACCTGTGGCGCTGCCTGGTCCTGGTCGTCTTCTCGCTCGTGATCCAGCTGCCGTTCGCGCTCGCCCTGGCGGTCGCGCTCAACCAGCGCATCCGCGGGCGGGCCGTCTACCGGATGCTGTTCTTCGCGCCGTACATCCTCTCCGAGGCGATCACCGGCGTGCTGTTCGCCATGATCTTCGCGCCCGACCAGGGCCTCGCCGACCACGTGTTCGGCGCGGTCGGCCTGGACGGTCTGGGCGGGGAGTGGTTCGCCGACCCGTCCACCGTCATGGCCACCGTCTTCCTCGTCATGACGTGGAAGTACTTCGGCTTCCACATGATGCTCTACCTGGCCGGACTCCAGTCCATCCCGGCCGAGTTGACCGAGGCCGCGCTGATCGACGGGGCCGGCGCCTGGCAGCGCTTCCGCCATGTCACCCTGCCGCTGCTCGCACCGACGCTGCGGATCAGTGTGTTCCTGTCCGTCATCGGCTCGGTCCAGCTGTTCGACCTGGTCTGGGTCACCACCGCGGGCGGCCCCGACCACCACTCCGAGACGATGGCCGTGACCATGTTCCAGTACGGCTTCAAGCGCTACCAGGTCGGCTACGCCAGCGCGATCAGCGTGGCCATGTTCGCCATCAGTCTCGTCTTCGCCCTCGCCTACCAGCGGTTCGTGCTCCGCCGCGATCTGGAGGGGGCCACCACGACCCTGAGAGGAAGCGGCTCGTGAACGCCCGCAGGACAGGCCGTACCTTCCCGCTGCACCTCGTCCTCGTCGCCGTCGGCGCGGCGATGGCCGTCCCCCTCGTCTACGCCGTCCTGTCCGGCTTCAAGTCGACCGACGAACTGTCCCGCAACCCCATCGGCCTGCCCGACTCGTGGGTGACCTCCAACTACACCGACATCCTCGGCTCCCACGCCTTCTGGCAACTGGTCGGCAGCAGCACCCTGATCGCGATCGGCACGACCGTCGTGGTGGTCGCGGTGTCGGCGCTCGCCGCGTTCTCCTTCGCCCGGTTCGCCTTCCGCGGCCGCGAGGCGCTGTTCACCCTGTTCACGATGGGGCTGATGTTCCCCTTCGCGGTGGCGGCCCTGCCGCTGTTCCTGCTGCTGCGCCAACTCGGGCTGCTGGACAACCCGCTCGGGGTGATCCTTCCGCAGGCCGCCTTCGGACTGCCGATGACCATCGTCATCCTGCGCGGCTTCTTCCTCCAGATCCCCGCGGAGCTGGAGGAGGCGGCCACCCTCGACGGCTGCGGCCCGCTCGGCTTCTTCTGGCGGATCCTGCTCCCCATGGCCCGCCCCGCCCTCGGCACGGTCTCCGTGCTGGCCGTGGTGGGCAGTTGGAACAACTTCTTCCTGCCGCTCCTGGTGTTCACCGACTCCACCTGGTGGACGATCCCCATCGGCGTGCAGCAGTTCCAGGGCCAGTACTCGGCCGAGTACGCCCGCGTCTTCGCGTATCTCGTCCTCGCCATGGTTCCCGCCCTGGCCTTCTACTCCGTCGCCGAGCGCCAGCTCGTCGGCGGACTCACCGCCGGCGCCACGAAGGGATGACGCGCGCGCCCGCGACGTACGGCCCGACGACACCACCGATCGTGAGGAGTCGCACCATGCCCCGCACCCCCCGTACCCGGCTCGGACTCGCCGGAGTCCTCGTAGCCGTCCTGGTCGGCGCCGGTGTCGCCACCGGCCCGGCCGCACAGGCGCACGACAAGCCCCGGACGCTCGCCGACCTCGCCGAGCGCCACGGCCGCTACTTCGGCAGCGCCACCGACAACCCCGAACTCACCGACACCGCCTATACGAAGATCCTCGGTGACGAGTTCGACATGATCACCCCCGGCAACGGCATGAAGTGGTACGCCACCGAGCCCCGGCAGGGCGTCTTCGACTTCTCCGCCGGCGACGAGATCGTCGACCTCGCCCGCTCCCACCACCAGAGGATCCGCGCCCACACCCTCGTCTGGCACAGTCAGCTGCCCGGCTGGCTCACCGAACGGGAGTGGACGGCGCCCGAGCTGCGGGCCGTCCTGAAGAACCACATCCAGACCGAGGTGCGGCACTACCGCGGCAAGGTCTACTCGTGGGACGTCGTCAACGAGGCGTTCAACGAGGACGGGACCTACCGGGAGAGCATCTTCTACAAGACGCTCGGCCCCGGCTACATCGCCGACGCCCTGCGCTGGGCCCACCAGGCCGACCCCAAGGCCAAGCTCTACCTCAACGACTACAACGTCGAGGCGGTCGGACCCAAGAGCGACGCCTACTACGCCCTCGCCAAGGAGCTGAAGGCGCAACGGGTCCCGCTGCACGGCTTCGGGCTCCAGGCCCACCTCGCCCTCCAGTACGGCTATCCGACGAGCCTGGAGGACAACCTCCGCCGCTTCGGCAGGCTCGGCCTCGACACCGCGCTCACCGAGGTCGACGTACGGATGCAACTGCCCGCGACCGAGGAGAAGCTGGCCCGGCAGGCCGACTGGTACCGGGACATGACGAAGGCGTGCCTGGCGGTCCGGCGGTGTGCCGGAATCACCGTCTGGGACTACACGGACAAGTACTCGTGGATCCCCGCGTTCTTCCCGGGCGAGGGGGCGGCCCTGCCGTGGGACGAGCAGTTCGCGCCGAAGCCGGCGTACCACGCGATCCGTGAGGCGCTGAAGGAGCGGCACTGACGTTCGGGCGCCGGAGCAGGGCGTCGACGCGGGCGCCACCCGGTCGGCGGCGTCAGGGGGCGGGGGCCGGGCGGTGCCGGCGGCGTCAGGGGAGCGGGGCCGGTGGCGCGGTGCCGGCGGCGTCAGGGGAGCGGGGCCGGTGGTGCGGTGCTGGCGCGCATCACCAGCTCCGTGCCCAGTTCGACCCGTGGGGAGTCCGGCAGTTCGCCCCGCGCCAGGCGCAGGACCGTGCGGACGGCGAGCTGTCCCATGTCGGCGAGGGGCTGACGTACGGTCGTCAACGGCGGTGCCGACCACCGGACTTCGGGCAGGTCGTCGAAGCCGACCACGCTCATGTCCTCCGGCACCCGCAGGCCGCGCCGGCGCAGTGCCTCGATCGCGCCGAGCGCCATCTGGTCGCTGGCCGCGAACAGCGCGGTGGGCGGCTCCGGCAGGGCGAGGAGGGCGTTGCAGCCGGTGAAGCCGGACTCGGGATGGAAGTCGCCGGGGACGACCAGGGACTCGTCGAAGGCGACGCCGGCCGCCTCCAGCGCCGCCCGGTAGCCGTCGAAGCGGGCCCGTGAGCAGAGCAGCCGCGGCGGGCCCGCGATCAGACCGATCCTGCGATGGCCGAGGGACAGCAGGTGCTGGGTGGCGGCCAGGCCCCCCGACCAGTTGGCGGCGCCGATCGTCGGGGTGTCGAAGGCGGGCGAGCCCATCGGGTCGACGACCACCAGGGGCACGCCCAGGATGCGCAACTGCTCGTGCAGCGGCGGTTCCAGGGCCGAGGTGACGAGGATGACGCCGTCGGAGGCGCGGGCCCGCAGATTGCGCATCCACTCCCGCGCGTCGCCCGAGCGGCCGTGGATGGCGGAGACCACCGTGCCGGCACCGGCCGCGTGCGCGGCCTCCTCCACCCCACGGATGATCTCCACCGCCCAGGGCGAGTCCAGGTTGTTGAAGACCAGGTCCAGCAGGGCGGCGCGGGACGGCAGGGCGGCGGGGCGCTTGCGGTAGCCGTGCAGACGCAGCAGGTCCTCGACGCGGGCGCGGGTCGCGGGGGAGACGTCGGAGCGGCCGTTGACCACTCGCGACACGGTCGGTACCGAGACTCCGGCCCGGCGGGCGATCTCGGTGATGGTGACCTTGCTCCGGGGCGCGGGTGCCGTCTCGTCCGCCGCCACTGTGCCCACCTCCGCCTGCCCGACCCGTACTCCGAAACCTTGAGGAGTCTTCCGGAGATCACGTACCTGTGGGAAGAGACGCAGGCGGGAAACCGTGGCATCACGGTGCGTGAGCGCCCCCGGACGCGTGTCGGGGCCGGCGCGCAGCGGCGGCTGCGATCCGGCCCCTCGGGTCGGTGGACGGCGTGCTTCGGCGGTGCCGTCCGGGTGGTGCCGAGGCGGTGCTGCTCAGGTGCGCCGATCAGGCGCGTTGGTCGCTCGGACGGTCTGGCTCAGCCGCTGTGGTTGAGCCGGTGTTGCTCAGCCGGTCTCGTTCAGCCGGTCTCGTTCAGGCGGCCGTGACGATGCGGCCGCCGGCCAGCGGGCGGTGCGGTGCGATGATCCGGCCGTCCGGCAGGATCTCGCCGGTGTCCTCGAAGAGCAGGACGCCGTTGCACAGCAGGCTCCAGCCCTGTTCCGGGTGGTGCGCCACGAGGCGGGCGGATTCCCGGTCGGCGGAGTCGGCTGTCGGGCACGGTGGCTGGTGCTGGCACATGGAGGAGATCTCTCGCTCTGACGTGGTGTGCGGAAGGTGTGTCGTGTCTGTCTCGCGGCGTGAAACGTCGTTCATGGCCGCCCCCCGTTGTGATAAGTCGGTCGGAACCCAGTGTTGCCCCACGGGCGTCGTTCCGCAGGGATTTCGCGGCACCGCTCCTCACAGGTTCATGACGCGTCACCCGCGCGGGCGGTTCATTCGAACTGCACGGTCACTTCGGGTGGTTCCGGCTGGCCGAATGGGACTACGGCGCATGGCCCGGTCCGCACGGAGCGCCTGCGGCCGTGCGGCACCGCACCGTACCCCGCCACCGGGGCCGCGGTGGCGGGGTACGGAGGCCGCGGGCGTATCGATCCCGCGGGCCTACGGGTCAGGCCGGTGAGCCGAGCAGCGGCGGCCGGGTCACGCGGAGGCTGAGCACCGGCAGCAGCTCGGCCACCCGGTGCGGGCGGTGCGCGGCGATGCCCGGCGGTGCGGGGGCCAGCGGCACCAGCAGGTCGGTCGCCGTCGGATGGCCGGTGGTGCCGTCCGAGGCCCAGTCCCCGTGCAGCCACAGGGTGAGCATGTACAGGCTCGGCAGGGAGAGCAGACGTGCCTGGTACGGCTGCGTCGTCGACTCGGCCTGGCGCAGAGCCAGTTCGGTGGAGGCGAGGTACGGGCCTTCGAAGAAGTGCGCGAAGGCCCAGCCGTCCGGGGTCAGCCGGGTCTCGGCCGCTGCCAGCGTCCGGTCGCCGGAGCGGATCAGGAAACGCCAGCCGGCCAGCCTGGTGGCGGACATGCCCTCCGGAGTGATCCGGTCCAGGACGTGCACGGGCAGCGGCAGTTCGGGGGTGACGGGTCCCTGGGCGGTACGCAGGGAGGAGGTCCTCGCCTCCCGGACCGCGGTGGGGGAACCGAGTGCCGTGAGGACGGAGCGCAGGGCGGGCGCGGGAGCCGGGGGGACATGCAGCGGCATGGTGGGTCGCCTCTCATTCGACAGGCACGGTGGCACGAGGGCGTGGGCGGGGCGGACGGCGCTGTCAGCTCTCAGGGTGAGGTCGGAGAGGCGGGGGGCCGGATCTGGGGAACGGAGGGTGTGCCTGCGGCCTGCGTCCGTCTCGTGGACGACGACAGGCTCCTTCGACCGCGGGCGCCCACCTTCTCTGCCTTGTTCGCGAGTTTATACGACACGTGTTCAGACTGTGTTTCGTCTACTCGCTTCCGGGATACCCGTCAAGATTCCATCCGGACGGCGATACGTGTGAATCATCCCGATTCAGAGCGAAGGGCGGCTCGATGACCTCGAAATATGCAGGCGCAGCGGTCGGCCTATTCTCGTCGGCGTTTTTCACGAGATGCCGAGTTGGTGAATGGGCCGAATGCCTCATGCCCCCTGAATGTGCCTCCGGTCACCTCCGGGCGGCTTCGGTCAGAGTATCGGGTGCCGTGCCGGGTAGGTGACGTTATCGATCGACGGGTCTGGGCATCATCCCCCCTGACCCCGGCACAACCGGCGGCCGGATCCTCGGACCGCCCACGCGAGGAGGGACGCCCCATGGGGGAGAAGGTCGTGGCAGGCGAGTTCGACCTGTCCGATCGTCAGCGCTACCGCGACAAGCTGCGGCGGTGCCTGACGGTGCTGGAGCGGCTGCTGGCCCAGCAGGGCTTCGACCGCCCCAAGAATCTCATGGGGTTGGAGATCGAGCTGAATCTCGCGGGCGCCGACGGTGCGCCGAAAATGCTGAACGGGGAAGTGCTGGAGCGGATCGCCAGCCGGGACTTCCAAACAGAACTCGCCATGTTCAACCTTGAAGTGAACATAGCTCCACACCGGTTGGGCGGGCGGGTATTCGACCGGCTCGCGGAGGAACTCCGCACATCGCTGGCATATGCCCACCGAAAGGCGGGCGAGGTCGACGCCGGAATCGTGATGATCGGTATTCTGCCGACTCTCGACCGTGACGACCTGGTCTCCTCCAACCTTTCCGACGTCGACCGCTACGCCCTCCTCAACGACCAGATCGTGGCCGCCCGCGGCGAGGAGTTCACGCTCGACATCGACGGCGTGGAGCAGCTCTCCTGTACCTCGAAGTCGATCGTGCCCGAGGCCGCCTGCACCTCCGTGCAGCTGCACCTCCAGGTGACGCCGGGACGCTTCGCCGACGTGTGGAACGCCGCCCAGGCCGTGGCCGCCGCCCAGATCGCCATCGGCGCCAACTCGCCATTCCTCTTCGGCCGCGAACTGTGGCGGGAGTCCCGGCCCCCGCTGTTCCAGCAGGCCACCGACACCCGGCCGCCGGAGCTCCAGGCGCAGGGCGTGCGCCCGCGGACCTGGTTCGGCGAGCGGTGGATCAGCTCGGCGTACGAGCTGTTCGAGGAGAACCTGCGCTACTTCCCCGCGCTGCTGCCCATCTGCGACGACGAGGATCCGATGGAGGTCCTGGCGGCCGGCGGCACCCCCAAGCTCGCCGAGCTGGTCCTGCACAACGGCACCGTCTACCGCTGGAACCGCCCCGTCTACGACATCGCCGACGGCGTCCCGCACCTGCGCGTCGAGAACCGCGTCCTGCCCGCCGGCCCCACCGTCACCGACATCGTCGCCAACGCGGCCTTCTACTACGGTGTGGTCCGCGCCCTGGCCGAGGAGTCACGGCCGGTGTGGACCCGGATGCCCTTCGAGACCGCCGCCGCCAACTTCGACGCCGCCTGCCGGTACGGCATCGACGCCCGCCTGCGCTGGCCCCGGCGCGGCCGGCTGGGCGGCGTGGCGGAGGTCGACGCGGTCAGCCTCGTACGCGACGAGCTGCTGCCGCTGGCCGAGGCAGGGCTCGACGCCTGGGGAGTGGAACCGGCCGACCGCGACCTGTACCTGGGGATCATCGACGAGCGGTGCCGGCGGCGGACCAACGGGGCGAGCTGGCAGGTGGAGACCTTCCATCGCGCGATGGAGGCCGGCCTGTCGCGGGACGCGGCGCTGGCGGCGACGACCCGGCGGTACGCGGAGCTGAGTCATCAGGGGGAGCCCGCGCACACCTGGCCCGTGGGACTGCCGGAGCCCGTCCCCACCAGCTGACGTCGCGGGGGCACGGTGCCGCGGTGCCCGCGCCCCCGACGGGTGCCCCGGGCGCCGGATCCCGGGAAGCGGGGTCGCCGCCGACCGCGTCGTACGGATCGGGCAAGCTGTGACGTCCGATGGTGGTGCGGCAGGTGTGAAGGTGGAGGCCCGGTAGGTGGCTGGTTCTTTTCCGCAGGAGCGGTTCTCCCCACGGATCCTCCGGGACGAGACGCTGCTCGTCCTGGCGGTATCGCTCGGCGCGAGCGGCGTGTCCGCCCTGATCAGCTTTGTCGGATCGGTCACGAAACCGGGTGGCCTCAAGGACCAGGCGGCGACCCTCAACGCGTCGGCCGCGCCCGGCCGTCCCTGGCTCGATCTCGCCTGGCAGCTGTTCGGGATCGCCAGCGCCCTGGTCCCCGTCGCGCTCGTCGCGCACCTCCTGCTGCGCGAGGGACGGAGCCTGCGCACCCTCGGCTTCGACCGCACCCGCCCCTGGCCGGACCTGGGCCGCGGTGCCGCGATCGCCGCCGTCATCGGCGGCTCCGGCATCGCCTTCTACCTCGCCGCCCGCGGCCTCGGGTTCAACCTCACGGTGGTCCCCGAGGCGCTGCCCGACGTGTGGTGGAAGTACCCCGTGCTGATCCTTTCGGCGCTCCAGAACGCGATCCTCGAAGAGGTCATCGTCGTCGGCTACCTGCTGCGCCGCCTCGGCCAGCTGGGATGGACGCCGGTCGGCGCGCTGGTGGCCAGCTCCGTGCTGCGCGGCTCCTACCACCTCTACCAGGGCATCGGCGGGTTCATCGGCAACATGGTCATGGGGGTGGTCTTCGTCCTCCTGTACCGACGCTGGGGCCGGGTGGGTCCCCTGGTCGTCGCGCACTCCCTGCTCGACATCGGGGCCTTCGTCGGCTACGCGCTGCTGGCGGGCAAGGTCGACTGGCTGCCCACGGCGTGACGGGAGGCCGTACGGCCACCGGCCCGGTACCGGCTAGGCGAGCAGGTCACCGTCGATGACGGTGACCGCGCGGCCCGTGAGCAGGGTGCGCGCGCCGCGCAGCTCGGTCCGCACGTGACCGGAGCGTGGTGAGGCCTGGAGGCCGGTCAGCTCGGCGCGGCCGAGGCGCTCCGACCAGAACGGGGCCAGGGCCGTGTGCGCGCTGCCGGTCACCGCGTCCTCGTCGATGCCGACGTTCGGGAAGAAGCAGCGGGAGACGAAGTCGTGGCCCAGGTCCGGGCGTTCGGCGCGGGCGGTGGCGATGACGCCGCGCGCGGAGTGGGCACCCAGTGCCCTGTGATCGGGGCGCAGGGCGCGGACGGTCTCCTCGTCGGCGAGTTCGATCAGCAGGTCGCCGACGTCGGGGCCGGTGTCGAAGGCCGTCAGCGGTTCGGCGCCCAGGGCCTCCGCGACACCGTCCGGGACCTCCACGCGCGTGAGCGGGGCGGTCGGGAAGTCCAGGGTGATCGAACCGTCCTCGGCGGGCGTCGCGACGAGCACGCCGCTGCGGGTCGCGAATCGCACCGGCCCCGCGTGGGCGCCCGTGCTGTGCAGGACGTGAGCGGTGGCGAGTGTGGCGTGACCGCACATCGCCACCTCGGTGACCGGCGTGAACCAGCGCAGCGCCCAGTCCGCCTCGCCGCCGGGCGGCAGCGGGTGCGCGAACGCCGTCTCGGCGTGGTTGACCTCCAGGGCCACGTCCTGAAGGCGGTCGTCGGCCGGGAAGGCGTCGAGGAGGAGGACCCCTGCCGGGTTCCCCGCGAACGGGCGGTCGGTGAAGGCGTCGACGATTCGAATCCGCATGAGGTGACGGTAGGCGAGGGGAGCGGAGGCGGACCAAGGCCAATCGGCGAGTCCTGGACCGGTCGGGGAACCGGCCGTGCCCGCCCGGACGTTGATCGCGGTGAGGACGACCGGCCTCGACGGGCGTGACGACTGGCGGAAGGACATCTCCCTGAACTCCACCACGGCGAGAAGCGACGAGGGCACGCTCGTGCTGACGGGTGCGACCGGCTTCATCGGGTCCCACGCGCTCGGCGCGTTGCTGGACCGGGGAGCACGTGTGCGCGCTCTGGTCCGCAGGCTTCCCGAGGGGGAGGCGGGGGCCAGGCCCGCGAAGTCCGGGTCCGTCGAGTGGGTGCGCGGCGATCTGACCGACCCGGACGCGGTGCGCGGTCTGTGCGAGGGCGCCCGCACGGTCGTCCACCTGGCCTCGTACATCGGTCCGGACGAGCGGCTGGGCGAGGCGGTCAACGTCGACGCCACCCGTGCGCTGATGGCGGAGGCCCGGCGGGCCGGCGTCCGCCGCAAGGTGCACCTGTCCACGGCCGCGGTGTACGGCGCCGGCCCGCACCGGGGCATCCCCGTGGACGAGATACCCGCCGAGCCGGTCTCCGCCGTGAGCCGGACCCGGCTGGCGGGGGAGGCGTACGCCAGGGAGGCCGGTGCGGTCGTCCTGCGGCCGGGGCTGGTGCTCGGGGCCGGGGACCGCTGGGTCGTGCCCGGCCTGCGGGAACTGGTCGAGCGGGTGCCGGCCGAGTGGGACGGCGGCCGTGCCCTGCTGTCGGTGGTCGACGTCGGCGATCTGGCCCGCCTGATCGCGGCCGCCGCCACCGGGCCCCAGCCGGTGCCGCCCGGCGTCTACCACGTGGGCCACCCCGAGCCCGTGCGCATCGGTGACCTGCTGGCGGTGCTGGCCGAGCACGGCATACTGCCGCCCCGCCCGGACGTCGACTGGCCGTGGGCCGCCTGCCTGGAGCGCCTGCGGTCCACCCCCGGCCGGGCGTCGGAACGCCAGTTCGCCCTGCTCGGCCGCGACCACTGGTACCTCGCGGACGAGATCTGGGAACTGACGGCCGAGCCACCGGGCCCCGGCCCGCTGAGCCGTCTCACGGCCGCGGCCGCGTGGTACCGGGAGCGGGTGGGGCAGGGCACGCGGGGCCGCGCGGGGGCCTGACAGGCGGCGCATGCCATGACGCCGGTACGGCGACCGCGCCCTCGGCCGCGACGGGTGGCCGGGCCGCTCCGCCGGTGCCGGGTGGGCGGCCGTGACGAAGGTGAGGAGTCCTGCCCGGGGGTCGATGCCGGGGTGCCTCGGCCCGACCCGAGGGCGTGGGATTCGGCGGGGGGCGAGAGGAGTGGGGTTGCTTGGGCCTGGTCGGCGGGTGTTGGACCGGGTCGGCGGGTGTCGTGGGAGCCGGTGCGGGGTTGCCTGTGGACCGGTGCCGGGTCGCGCCTGGGGCGGGTCGTGGAGGGATGGGCCGTGGGGCCGCCGGGGGTGAGACGCGGGCCGGGGCCGGGCGGCAGGCGTCATGCGGACGGGCCGGGGCCGGGCGGCGGGCGTCATGCGGGGGGCCGGGGCCGGGCGGTGGGCGTCATGCGGGCGGGCCGCACCCCTCGCCCGTACGCCCATGCACGTACGTCGGGTTACTCCCGCCGTGGGACGCGGCGGGCGGCGCCGACCGGCAGCGTGGTCGCTGTGAAGCTGAACCGCCCGGTGCGCCGGGCCTCCCTCGTCGTCCATGTCGCCTCGTCCGCGAGTTGGCTCGGGCTCACGCTCGGGCTGCTCGCGCTCGGGATCGCCGCGACCACCACCGCGTCCGCCGCGACCGTCGAGGCCTCCGTGCGGGCCATGAAGATCTTCGCGGACTGGCTCCTGCTGCCCGTCGCCGCCCTCAGCCTGATCAGCGGGCTGGTGCTGTCGCTGGGCACCCCGTGGGGACTCGCGCGGCACCGGTGGGTGTACACCAAGTTCTGGCTGACCCTGGCCACGACCACCGCCACCGTTCTCGCGCTGCGCCCCGGCGTGAACGCGGCGGTCAAGGCCGTGGCCGCCGGCGAGGCGCTGCCCGACGCGGGTGACGTCCTGTTCGGGCCGGTCGTCTCCCTGTCCGCCTACCTCTTCATGACCGTCGTGTCGATCCTCAAGCCCTGGGGACTCACCCGCCGCGGTCGCAGGCTCCGCGACGCGGCACGCAGGCCGACGGACGCGGGACGCGCCCCGCAGACGGCCTGATCCACGGTGCGTTCGGTGTGCGCCGGCGGGCCAGGGTGCGGGGGTCCCGGAGGTCCGGGGGCCCGGGATTGGCGGCTTGGGGGCCGAGGGGTCCGGCGGCCAGGGGGCTGGGGGGTCCGCGGCTTGGGGGCCGAGGGGTCCGGTGGTCGGGCGGCGAGGCGGCCCGGTGGTCGGGCGGCGAGGCGGCCCGGTGGTCCGGTGGTCCCGTGGCCGGGCGGCGCGGTGGCCTGGAGGTTCGCGGCTTGGGACCCGAGCGGCCCGGCAGCGCGGTGGTCGGGCGGCCCGGTGGTCCGGCGGCCTGGTGGCGCGACGGCCCGGTGGTCCGGGGGTTCGGCGGCCTGGAGGCCCGGTGGTCCGGTGACGCGGTGGTTCGGCGGCCGGGTGGCCTGGGGTTCGCGGCTTGGGGCCGAGCGGCCCGGCGGCCCGGCGGCCCGATGGTCCAGTGGTCCGGCGGCCCGTGGCCCGCTCGGCCTGGGGCTCCGCGGCTTGGGGCCGAGCGGCCCGGGCGTCCGCCGCAGGGCCGGTAAGGGCGCCTCGCCGTCAGGGTGTGCCGGGCACGGACGCCTTCCACCGCGCGGAGTCACCGGGACGCTGGGATGCTGGAGAGGGCGTTGCCCAAGGCTTGACGAGAAGTGGCGGTGAGCGCCATGACCGGGCCGGAGAAAGACGATCCGGACCATCGCGCGTCGCGTCGTGCGTGACGGAACCGTCCCGGCCCCGACCGGTCCGCACCGGTCCCCGGTCCAGTGGCCTCCGCGTCAGCCTTCGGCCGCCGGTCACCCACGACACCGAATCGAGGCGACGGCATGACCACGACTCACACTTCGCACACCCCCACCGGAACCACCAAGCAGCACTGGGCCGAGGGCCTGACGGTCTTCGCTGCCGTGATCCTCATGCTCGCCGGGATCCTGGACATCTTCCGCGGCATCATGGGCATCGCCGAGGACGACGTCTTCGTCACGACGCGCAGCTACGTGTTCCGGTTCGACCTCACCGGCTGGGGCTGGATCCATCTGGCGCTCGGCGCGGTGGCCGTGATCGTCAGCCTGGGACTCTTCCGCGGCTCGATGTGGGCACGGGTCTCCGGGGTGGCCATCGCGGCACTCATCGTCATCGCCAACTTCCTGTCCCTGCCGTACTACCCGGTGTGGTCCGTCGTGATGATCGCCTTCTCGGCGTTCGTCATCTGGGGCCTGTGCGTGTCGCGGTCGGACGCCGCCCCCCTGCGGTAGCGACCTCCCGCGCGGAAAGGGCGTCAGTCCCCCCACGCGTCCGAACGGCCAGGAAGGTGGCGCGCGATGTGCCGATGGCTCGCCTACTCGGGCACGCCCGTCCTGCTCGAAACGATCCTCTACAAGCCGGCGCACTCACTCATCGACCAGAGCCTGCACTCCCGGATGGGCGTCGAGACGACCAACGGCGACGGTTTCGGGGTCGGTTGGTACGAGCCGGACCTGCGAACACCGGCGATCGTGCGGGAGATCGGCCCGGCCTGGAGCAACCGCAATCTGCGGGAGATCGCCGGCCATGTCCGATCACCCCTCTTCTTCGCCCACATCCGTGCCTCGACGGGGTCGGCGGTGCAGCAGACGAACTGTCATCCGTTCCGCCACGACCGCTGGATGTGGATGCACAACGGGGCCGTCGCCGAGTTCCACCGCGTACGGCGGGAGCTCGCGCTCGCCGTAGACCCGGGGCTCTTCCTCGACATGGAGGGTTCCACGGACTCGGAGATGATGTTCTATCTGGCCCTCACCTTCGGCCTGGAGCAGGACCCCCTGGGCGCCGTCGCGCGCATGGCGGGTTTCGTGGAGCGCATCGGTCATGAGCATGGCGTGGAGTTCCCGCTGCAGATGACGTTGGCCGTGACGGACGGGGATCGGCTGTGGGCCTTTCGCTACTCCAGCCAGAAGGGTTCGCGCTCGCTGTTCTACAGCACCCGGGTGGAGACCCTGCGCGCCCTCCACCCCGACGTGGGGTTCCTGCGAGAGGTCGCCGACGGCACCCGCCTGATCGTGTCCGAGCCCCTCGGTGACCTCCCCGGCGCCTGGAACGCGGTCCCCGAGAGCACCTGCGGCGTGGTGCAGGCCGATGGCGACGAGATGTTCCCCTTCGCTCCGCTGGAGCCGGCCCTGGCGTGATCGGCACCGATGTGCCGTCTCAACCGCGCGCCCCTCCCGCAGCGACAGCCCGCGCCCCCTCCCACAGCGGCGGCCTCGGGCGCCAGATGCCGGTTCCGCACGGCCCCGGACGCACCGGCGCCTTGTCATACGTACGCTTCCGATATATCGTTGACGCATCGCGATCGATCAACGAGTCAATGAATGGAGTGATGGCGATGCGTACCCACGGATACGAGCGTGGACATGGACAGGACGGCTTCTCCCGGCGCGGTCGGGGTGGTTTCGAGGGACGTCGAGCGGCCTTCGGCCCCTTCGGCCCCGGCGGACCGGGTGGGCCGGGCGGAGGCTTCGGTCCGGGCTTCGGGCCGGGGCCCTGGGGCGGTCGAGGGCGCGGCGGGCCCAGGGGGAGGGCTCGGCGCGGTGACGTACGGGCCTCGA
This sequence comes from Streptomyces sp. NPDC006259, assembly GCF_042870975.1. Taxonomy (NCBI): domain Bacteria; kingdom Bacillati; phylum Actinomycetota; class Actinomycetes; order Kitasatosporales; family Streptomycetaceae; genus Streptomyces; species Streptomyces sp. NPDC006259. The sequence goes on from NZ_JBIAHY010000002.1 coordinate 36,309, forward strand.
TCCTGGCGCTGCTCAAGGACCGGGCCATGCACGGTTACGAGATGATCCAGGAGATCGCCGAGCGCAGCGGCGGTGCGTGGAAGCCGAGCCCCGGCTCCGTGTACCCGACCCTCCAACTCCTGGAGGACGAGGGTCTGATCAGCAGTGCCTCGGAGGGCGGCAAGAAGCTGTTCTCGCTCACCGACGCCGGTCGTACGGCCGCGGAGGAGGGGCCCGAGGCCCCTTGGGAGGAAGCCTCCCGTGGGGCCGACTGGGAAGCCCTCGGCGAGATCCGGCAGGCCGGCTTCGGTCTGATGGAGGCCTTCGGGCAGGTCTGGAGGACCGGCAGCAAGGAACAGCGCGAGAAGGCGCTCACGGTCATCAACGACGCCCGCAAGAAGCTGTATCTGATCCTCGCCGACGAGGGCTGACGGCGATTGTGTGGCACGGCGACCGTGCGGCATGGCGACCGTGCGGCACGGCAGGTGAAGGGGGCCCCGCGGCACACGCTGCGGGGCCCCCTTCACCTGCCGTACGCGGATCTGTCGTGGGCGGTTCGAGGGGGTGTCAGCCCGTGGTCGAGGTCAGCCCGTCCAGCTTGCGCAGCGACTCGTCGAGCGCGGCCGTCGCCGAGTCCTTCAGCCTGCCCGCCATCAGCGACACGGCGGCGCCCGTGAACTCGCCGTCGATCCGTACGGCCGTGGCGTCGCCGTCGGGTGTCAGCGTGTAGCGCGTCACGAGGGTCACCGCCATGGGGCCCTTGCCGCGGATGGCCAGCACGCGGGCCGGTTCCAGTTCCTCCACGGTCCACTCGACCTCGGCGGGGAAGCCCATCAGCTTCATGTTCTCCTGGAAGGTCCCGCCCACCTCCAGCGTCGTCGGGCCGCCCTGCGGGAAGTTGGTGTGGGTCGTGTTCCACTCCCCGTACGCGGACCAGTCCGTGAGCCGTGCCCAGACCATGTCGGCCGGTGCCTGGATGCGTGCCTCCGCGCTGACTTCGGCCATGCGACCACCTCTTCGTGTCCGGCGACTCGGGCTGCGGTGTCGCGGAAGGTAGCGGCAGTGGCGCCAACTTTCAATACTGACGAACCGTCAGCGATGCAGCGGGCTGCCGTCCCGGCTCACCCGCCGAATCTCCGCCGCGTCGAACCGGTCACACGCGCGCGGGTACGGTCCCTCGTCGTGGCAGTGCCACGCCTCCCAGAACAGATCGGCGGGCAGCGCGTCCTCCGGGGCGTACACCCGGTACACGTACCGTCTGCCGTCGACCGCGGCCAGGCCCACCAGCCAGCACCCGCTCTCCATGCCCGGGGGACGTGGCAGCGGGCGCCCGCGGTTGCGCCAGGAGCGCGGGGCGGTGCGGCGCGCGCCCCTGATGCGGAAAGGGCCTGATCTCCTCCGTGAGGAGGAGACGCCACCCCGGCTGTCCGCTCCGCGTGGGACCCGAAGATGGTTCCCTCCGTGGATGACCCGGCCGGACGGGACTGATGGGGTGGGAGGCGTGCCACCCCGTATCCCCCGACAGCCGGTGCGCGACGACGCGTTCGGGGCCATCGAAGCCGACGCCGGGCTCAGTGCCGAGCTGGCGGCGGCGGTCGAGGGCGCTCGCCGACGCGCCGTCCGGGACGGGGACCGGCAGATCGACACCGCCCACCTGCTGCACTCCCTCCTCGAGAACGACCTCGAGGCGCGCGCCGTCCTCGGCAGCGGTCCCCAGCTCGCCCGCCTCTTCGGCTATCTCGTGCAGCGCAGCATCGGTTACGGCCTGCGCTGGCAGGGCGGCGTGGAGGACTCCGGCACCCTGCCCGCCGCCCTGGCCGTCGAGGGCTTCTCGCCGCTCGCCTCCACCGCGCTGCGGCACGCGTGCGCACGGGCCGCCGGCCGTCGCGGACCTCCCGCCCCGGACACCGGCCGGCCCACCTACGGCGACACCGCCCGCGGGGTCGACCTGCTCGCCGCACTCCTCGCCGACCCGCAGGCCCGTGCCGTGGAGGTGCTGGGCCGGGCCGGCGTCGACCCCCTGGAGGTGTGCGCCCGGATCGAGGACGGCCTCGCCGAGTACGCCGGGGACGATTACGCCGACGACGAGTACGTCGGGGAAGGCGACGCGCCCTGACCGGTGGCCCTGCTCCGTCCAACGGCTGAGACAGGTGTCAACAGGAGTGACGGTCATGTCGTGGCCTGTCATCATGGAGCGGGTGCAGACGTCTGTGAGCAGTCAGGTCAGTCGCGGAAAGGGCCTCGGGCTCTCTCTGGCGGTCGGGTCGGCCATCGCCTTCGGCGGATCCGGAGTGGCGGCGAAGCCGCTCATCGAGGCGGGACTCGACCCGCTGCACGTGGTGTGGCTGCGGGTGACGGGCGCGGCCCTCGTGATGCTGCCCCTGGCCGTGCGCCACCGGACGCTGGTGCGCCGCCGCCCCGCGCTGCTCGCCGGGTTCGGACTGCTCGGCGTGGCCGGCGTCCAGGCGTTCTACTTCGCCTCCCTCTCCCGCATCCCCGTCGGCGTCGCCCTGCTCGTCGAGTACCTGGCGCCGGCCCTCGTGCTGGGCTGGGTGCGGTTCGTGCAGCGCAGGCCGGTCACGCGGGCCGCCGCGCTCGGCGTGGTCCTCGCGGTGGGCGGGCTCGCCTGTGTCGTCGAGGTCTGGTCGGGCCTCGGCTTCGACGCGCTCGGCCTTGCCCTCGCGCTGGCCGCCGCCTGCTGCCAGGTCGGCTACTTCGTCCTCTCCGACCAGGGCAGCGACTCCGGCGCCGACGCTCCCGACCCGCTCGGCGTGATCGCCTACGGCCTCCTCGTCGGCGCCGTCGTCCTGACCGCCGTCGCCCGCCCCTGGGGCATGGACTGGTCGGTGCTCGCGGATTCCGCGGCCATGAACGGCACCGACGTTCCGGCCTGGCTGCTGCTCGGCTGGATCGTGCTGCTCGCCACGGTCGTCGCGTACGTCACCGGCGTGGTCTCCGTGCGCCGGCTCTCCCCGCAGGTGGCGGGGGTCGTGGCCTGCCTGGAGGCGGTCATCGCCACCGTCCTGGCCTGGGTCCTGCTCGGTGAGCACCTGTCGGCGCCGCAGATCGTCGGGGGCGCGATCGTACTGCTGGGCGCGTTCATCGCCCAGTCGTCCACCCCCGCCAAGGGCTCGGCGGACCCGGTGGCCGCCGGCGGCCCCGAGCGCGAGCTGTCCGCCCGCGGGACGGCGGCCTGACACGGTCCGCGTGCGCACGGGCGGCCGGTGTTCCGGCGGGAACACGGGCGGCCCGGCGTTCGGCGGAAGGGACCCGGTATCGGCGTCCGAGGTCCGGATCGGCGTCCGAGGTCCGGTTCCGGCGTCCGAGGACTGGGTCCCGGTGAGTCGGCACCCGGCGGAGGCCCGCCGGGCGTCGTCGTACGGTCACACCGTGGGCCCGCGTCGCAGCAGATGCGCGCGTGCCGCCGCGTCCCCCGGACCGCCGCGTGCCGCGAGGCCCGCCGCGATGCGCCGCCGGGTCTCGGCGGGCCGGTGGTTGGCGTACTTGAACTTGGCCCGTACGCCCGTCACCTCGAGCCGGATCCCGCGGATCCCGGAGAGCAGGCGGCCGTACGGCACCTCGCCCGCCGCGACCTGTGCGGAACCGCCCTCGGGCTGGAAGTGGTCCATCTGCCGGTTCAGCAGGTCGGCCTTGGCGTCCGGGTCGTCGACCGGGTGAGCCGTGCAGCGCAGCTGGACCGCCGCGTAGAAGCTCGTCGGAGTGCCGTGCTCGGCCGGCCCCTCCGGCGGTGCCTGCCAGGGGCCGGGCACGTACACGTAGTCGTCGACCACGCTCAGCACCACCTGCGGGTCGGCCTCCAGCGCCGCCCACAGCGGGTTCGGCCGGGCGAGGTGGGTGAAGGCCTCGCCGCGGTCGGCGTCGTAGGCGAAGTGCAGGGGCTGCACCCAGGGAGGTTCGCCCGGCAGGCCGTTGACGGCGAGCTGGCCGAAGTCGCGCGCGGCCAGCCATTCCTGCCACTCGGCGTCCTCGCGGGGCGCGTCCCAGGGGTGGATGAGCATCACAGGGTCCCGAGGTAGGCGGGGAGTTCCGTGCCGGGGAGCAGGTCGGCCTCGGGGAGCGGGGTGCCGTAGCCCTTGCGGAGGGGGACGACGCCGGCCCAGTGCGGGAGGACGAGGTCCTCGGGCTCCTCGTTCACGCCGCCGGTGCGGGTCTTGGCCGAGACCTCGTCGAGGTCGATGCGGATGACCGCGGTGGCGGCCAGTTCCTTCTTGTTGGCGGGCCGGGAGTCGGCGGCACGGCCCGGCACGACGTGGTCGACCAGGGCGTCCAGCGCGGCGAGCTTCTCCTCGCGGTCGGTCACGTCGTACGCGAGGCCGTGCACCACCACGGAGCGGTAGTTGATCGAGTGGTGGAAGGCCGAGCGGGCCAGTACCAGTCCGTCGACATGCGTGACCGTCAGACACACCGGCAGCCCCGGGTCGGCCTGCCCGGTCATCCGCAGCGGGCGCGAGCCCGTCGAACCGTGCACGTACAGCGTCTCGCCGACCCGGCCGTACAGCGTCGGCAGGACCACCGGCGCGCCGTCGCGGACGAAGCCCAGGTGGCAGACGTACCCCTCGTCGAGTATCGCGTGCACCAGGTCCTTGTCGTACGAGGCCTTCTCCGCCGACCGGGTGGGGACCGTGCGGTCGGTCGGGGTGTAGGCGGCGGGTGAGGTCGTCGTCCGTGCGGTCCCCTGCGGCTGCGTGGTCCCCTGCATGGCGTTCTCCATTGTACTAGTGCATAATCGAGTTTGTGCTAGGAGAGTATCCGATCAAAGGTCGGCGCGCAGCCGACATTTCCGCGAGCGTCGAGCAGGCGGTGGGCTCCGGTGAGCTGGAGCCCGGCCAGTCCCTGCCCCCGATGCGGGAGTTGGCCGAGCGACTCGGGGTGAACCCGAACACCGTGGCGGCCGCCTACCGCACCCTGCGCGAACGCGGGGTGATCGAGACCGACGGCCGACGGGGCAGCAGGGTGCGGTCGAAGCCGGCCACGACCGGGAGGGAACTGATCCGGGTGCGGGTCCCGGAGGGGGTGCGGGACGCGTCGGCGGGCAATCCGGACACCGCGCTGCTGCCGCCGCTCGGACCGGCCTTCGCCTGGGCCGCCGAGCGGGGCGACCGGGAGCCGGTCCTCTACGGACACGAGCCGGTCGAGCCGGAACTGGTCCGACCGGCCCGCGCCGAACTGGACGCCGACGGCGTCCCGGCCGGACCTGTGGCCGTCACCTCCGGCTCCCTGGACGCCATCGAGCGGGTGCTCGCCGCGCACGTCAAGCCCGGCGACACGGTGGCCGTCGAGGACCCCGGCTGGGGCTCGCTCCTCGACCTCGTCCCGGCCCTCGGTCTGCGCACGGTCCCGGTCGGCGTCGACGACGACGGGCCGCTCCCGGAGGACGTGGCGCGGGCGCTGGAAGCCGGAGCACGCGCCCTGATCGTGACCGACCGGGCGCAGAACCCGACAGGCGCCGCGGTGGGCGCCGCACGCGCGCGTGCCCTGCGGGCGGTGCTGCGCCGCCACCCCGGGATCCTGCTCATCGAGGACGATCACGGTCACCGCATCGTCGACCTGCCCCTGCATCCCCTGGCGGGAGTCACCCGGCACTGGGCCTTCGTCCGCTCGGTCGCCAAGGCCTACGGCCCCGACCTGCGGCTCGCCGTGCTCACCGGCGACGAGACCACCCTCGACCGCGTCCGTGGACGCCAGAGCCTCGGCCCCGGCTGGGTCAGCCGGATCACCCAGCGGGCCGTCGCGCGGCTGTGGGCCGACGGCGCGGTGGACACCGCGGTGGTCGCCGGGGCGTACCGGACGCGCCGGGACACGCTGATCGCGGCGCTGGCGGAGCGGGGGGTCGCGGCGCGGGGCCGCAGTGGCTTGAACGTGTGGATCCCCGTGCCCGACGAGACCGGGGCGGTGGCGCGACTGCTGCACGCCGGATGGGCGGTCGCCCCCGGCGCGCGCTTCCGGCTCACTGCTCCGCCCGGCATCCGGATCACGGTGTCGACGCTGGGGGAGGGCGAGGTGGAGGCGCTGGCGGACGCGGTGGCTTCCGCGGTGCGGGTGGGGACCGGGCGGGGGTTCGTGTAGGCGCGGCGCGGGGGTACGGGCGAGGTGCGGTGCGGTGCCGCGTCCTCCGTTCCTCCGGCCCTACGCCTTGCCGCGTGCCTGGGTCAGTGCCGCTCCTGCCAGGACGATCAGTGCTCCCACCGGAGTCGACCAGGTCAGGGACTCGTCGAGCAGGGCCACGCCGGCGGCGGTGGCGATGACCGGGATGAAGTAGGTGACCATCTGGGCCGTCGTCGGACCGACCTCGGTGACCAGGCCGTACTGGATGAGCAGGGCGAGGCCGGTGCCGAGGGCGCCCAGGGCGGCGATCGCCGACAGCGGGAGCAGCGGGAAGCGGGCCGGGAACGTCGTGAACAGCGGGGTCACCACGGCGAGCTGGAGAGTGGCCAGGAACAGTTGCGCGCCGGTCATCGACAGGGCGGAGCTTCCGGTTCCGGCCAGCGTGCGGCGGACGTAGATCCAGCCGATCGGGTAGCTCAACGAGGCCAGCAGCGCCAGCGCCGTGCCGCGGGCGTCGAGTCCGCTGAAGCCCTGCCAGGCTCCCAGGACCGTCAGCACACCGAGGAAGCCGAGGCCCAGGCCCGCCACCCGCACCCTGGTGGGCCGGTCCTCCGAGAGGGCCACCAGGGACAGGGCCATGCCCCACAGGGGCGAGGTCGCGTTGCAGATGCCCGCCAGGGTGGACGGGATCGTCAGCTCCGCGTAGGCGAACAGCGAGAACGGTAGCGCGTTCAGCAGCAGCGCGGCGACGGTCAGGTGCGCCCAGGTGCGTGCCCCGCGCGGCAGCCGGTCCCGCTTCACCGCCATGGCGACCGCCAGCACCGCCGTGCCGAACGCCAGCCGGCCGAGTGTGACCTGGAACGGCGCGTAGCTCTGTGTGCCCACCTTGATGAGCAGGAAGCTGAAACCCCAGATCAGCGAAAGGATCCCGAACCGCAGACGCCAGTCGAGAGCGCGGCGGGGGGCGGCCGGCGGCCGGGTGGCCGGGACCGTGCGGGGAGAACCGGTGGCGGTGGTGGGGTCGGGGGCGGTGGAGGCGGCGGTGGTCATGGTCATGGTCATCACCGTCCCTGACAACCACCTCGTAGCACAAGCGAGAATTCGAGAGCGATATCTCGTAGCATCACTTAGATGTTGAACTTGGAGCGCCTGCGCACACTCCACGCCCTCGCCCGGCACGGCTCGGTCAGCGGTGCGGCGGTCGGGCTGCACATCACCACCTCCGCCGTCTCGCAGCAGATGGCCAAGCTGGAGCGGGAGGTCGGCCAGCAGCTCCTCGCCAAGAACGGGCGGGGCGTGCGGCTCACGGACGCGGGCCGGCTGCTCGCCGATCACGCGGCCCGGATCCTGTCGCAGGTCGAGCTGGCCCAGTCCGACCTGGAGGCCCAGCGCGGGCAGGTGGTGGGGGAGCTGAGGCTGTCGGCGTTCCCGACCGCCGCGCGCGGGCTGTTCCCCACCGCGCTCGCCGATCTGCGCAAGGAGCACCCCGGCCTTCGCGTGCGCTCCTGCGAGCTGGAGCCCGAGCGCGGCATCGCCGGGGTGATCCGCGGCGACCTGGACCTCGCCGTCGTCCTGGACTGGTACAACAAGCCGATGCCGGTGCCGGACGGTCTGGTGAAGGCGCCGATCCTGGACGATCCCGCCGACGTGGCGATGCCGGCCGGGCATCCGCTCGCGGGGCGGGACGAGGTGGACCTCGGCGAGTTCGCAGGGGACGAGTGGATCACCTGGGGCGACGGCGAGTTCTGTCACGAGTGGCTGATGTTCACGCTCCGCTCACGGGGCGTCGAGCCGATCGTCGGCCACCGCGCCGCCGAGACGCACACCCAGCTGAATCTGGTGGCCGCCGGGTTGGGGGTGTGCATCGCCCCGGTGCTCGGGCGCCACCCGGTGCCGGAGGGGGTCGTCATGGTCCCGCTCCGGCAGCGGCTGCGTCGGCACGTCTACGCCGTGTGGCGCGCGGACGCCGACCGCCGCCCGTCGATCAGGGCGGCGGTGAAGGCGCTGAAGTCCGCGACGCAGAAGGCCACTTGACGCCGACCGCGCCCACCCGACCGACGGTCGCTGCCCGAGCGCTCCCGCCCGTCCGACCGCCGCCCCGCCCGTCCGTCCTCACTACCCGTCCGACCGCCGCCCCGCCCGTCCGGCCTCCCGCCTATGCGTCGCCCAGCTTGCGGAAGTCCCACGACACGATCTTCTCCGGGCGCAGCCGCGCCCACGCGTGCCGTCCGTCGTGCGGCATGGCGTCCAGGCCGAAGTTCTTGCGGGCGAACAGCGTCTCCACGGAGTCGAGTTCGGCGCACAGCTCGCCGGTGCGCGGGACCTCGCCCACGAACTCCACGGTGCCGGACAGTTCCACGCCCCGCAAGGAGTCGTACTCCTCGCCCGTGTCGATCACGATCGCGACCCGTGGGTCCCGGCGCAGGTCGCTCCAGCGTCTGCTGCGCACCACGGAGTACAGCCACAGTGCGGAACCGTCCCACAGGAACCACAGGGCGCTCACGTGCGGGGCGCCGTCGGCGGACACGGTGGCCACCCGGCAGGTGCGCTGGGTGCTGAGGAACGCGCTCACCTCGCCCGGTGACATCATGATCCTGCGGCCCCTGCGCTGCGTGACGGTCATCCAGCCCTCTTCTCTCTTCGCTTCTCTCACGTGGTGCCAGCGGTGTCCTGACGTCGCGTCAGAAAAGAACGGTCCGCACAGGATGAGTCCTCTTCCCCGCTCGCGCAACGGTCGCTATCCTCGCCCGACCCGACCCGCGCCGGTCTCCAGGGGGAGCCATGCCGTCGTCCGTGCACCTCGGTGACCTGCTCGACCCCCGCCACACCGTCCTGCTGACGGTGGAGTGCCAGCGGGGCGTCGTGGGTCCGGACGCCGCCCTGCCCGAACTCGCCCATGCGGCACGGTCGTCGGGCGCCCTCGCCAACGTCGCCCGACTGGTGGCCGGGGCCCACGCAAGCGCCGTCCAGGTGATCCACGCGGTCGCCGAACGCCGCCCCGACGGCCGGGGAGGAAACCGCAACGCCCGTCTGTTCCGGGCCGCCGAACGCCTTCCGGTCCAGCAGCTGTCCGGCACCGCCGCGGTCCGGATCGCGCCCCCGATCGAGGTCACGGAGGACGACTTCGTCGTACGGCGCCTGCACGGACTGTCACCGATCCAGGGCACCGACGTCGACGCCCTGCTGCGCAACCTCGGCTGCCGCACACTCGTCGTCGCCGGGGTCTCCGCCAACGTGGCGATCCCGAACGCCGTCTTCGACGCCGTCAACCGCGGTTACACCACCGTCGTGCCGTCCGACGCCGTCGCGGGGGTGCCGTCGGAGTACACCCCCGCGATGATCCGCCACACCCTCGCGTTGGTCGCCACGGTCGCGACCACGGACGAGGTCCTGGCGTGCTTCGCACGGTGGGACGGGCGTGTCAGGCCAGAGTGATCGAGTCACCGCTCACGCTGATCGCCACCTCCGGCAGCGGTTTCGTCGCCGGGCCGCTCTTCACGCTGCCGTCGGTGACGGAGAAGTTGCTTTCGTGGCACGGGCAGTTGATGACGCCGTCGGCGATGCTCTTCACCGCGCAGCCCTGGTGGGTGCAGACGGCGGAGTAGGCCTTGTACTGGCCCGCCGTCGGCTGTACCACGACCACCTTCTGCTCGTCGAAGACCTTCCCGCCGCCCTCCGGGATGTCTGCGGTCGTCGTCAGGGGCGTACCCGCCGCGCCGCCGCCGGTGCTCGCCGACTCCGAACCACCGGTCGCACCGGCCGAGCCGGAGGAGTCCACCGAACCGGACGAGTCGTCGTCGGAGCCACCGCACGCGGTCAGCGCGACGGCGAGCCCGGCGGCTCCGGCGGCCGCCACGACGGCGCGGCGGGCGGGTCCCGAGGTGGACTGGATCGATGCGCTGGTCATGCGGGGGTTCCCTTCGGAAAGTTCGAGATGCTGCCGAGAGGTACGGGCTCGGGACGCCGCCTGTTCAGTGGCGGTCGAGCCCGTTCGGACGGTGTCGAGAGCTTGACCTGTTCAAGGTGAGCGGGGCGTAAGCCACGGCTGTCGCGGAGCTGTCGACCGGGCTCCGCGGGCCCGCGCGCCGCCAGTAGCCTGGGACGATGCTCAAGGAAGTCATCGCGACCCGTTTCATCACGCCCCTGCGTGAGGGCGGCTCGCTGCCGGGCCTCGTGGAGGCGGACGACCTGGCCGCCTACGTCCTGAAGTTCACCGGCGCGGGGCAGGGCCGCAAGACGCTCGTCGCCGAGGTGGTCTGCGGAGAACTCGCCCGCCGCCTGGGCCTCAGGGTTCCGCGCCTGGTCACCGTGGAGCTGGACCCCGTGCTGGGTCTCGGGGAACCGGACCAGCAGGTGCAGGAGCTGCTCAGGTCCAGCGGCGGCACCAACCTCGGCATGGTCTTCCTGTCCGGAGCCCTCGGCTTCGACCCGCTCGCCTTCCCGGTCGACCCGGCCGAGGCCGGGCGGATCGTCTGGTTCGACGCCCTGATCAACAACGTCGACCGCTCCTGGCGCAACCCCAACCTGCTGACGCACCGCGGCGACCTGTGGCTCATCGACCACGGCGCCACCATGATCTGGCACCACAACTGGCCCTCCGCCGAGGCCTCCGCGGCCCGCCCCTACGACGCCTCGGACCACGCCCTCGCCCGTTTCCGCCCGGACATCGCGGCCGCCGCCGCCGAGCTGGCCCCCCGGATCACCGCCGACCTCCTCGCCGAGGTCACCGGCGAGATCCCCGACGCCTGGCTGACCGACGAGCCCGGCTTCGCCACCCCGGACGCGCTCCGGCGTGCCTACGCGGCACCCCTTCTGGCGCGCGCCGCCGTCATCCACGAACACATCAAGGGGGCCGAGTGAACGAGCGCCACATCATCAGGGCCAGCGAGGCCAACGAGCGGGACATCTACGAGTACGCCCTGCTGCGGATCGTGCCCCGTGTCGAGCGCGGCGAGTGCGTCAACGCCGGCGTGCTCGTCTACTGCCGCGCCCAGGGCTACCTCGGCGCCCGCACCCACCTCGACGAGGCCCGGCTGCTGGCGCTGGACCCGGCGGCGGACGTGGTCGGGGTGCGCGCCGCGCTGCGCGCCGTGGAGAGCGTGTGCGGGGGCGGCGAGGCGGCCGGACAGGCGGCGCACGACGACGCCGGACGGCGCTTCCGCTGGCTGATCGCGCCCCGCTCGACGGTGGTCCAGCCGGGGCCCGTGCACACCGGGCTGACCACCGACCCCGCGGCCGAGACCGACCGGCTGCTGGACCTCCTGGTGAGGTGACGGTCCGGGTGATGCATCACACCGCCCTCGTGTGGCGTTGACACCGGGTGCCAAGGCTTCTAGCGTCACGTCTGCCGAAGGTACTAAGCGGTCGCTCACCGAGTCGACGGTGATCAGGACGGTCGCTCCCCACACGGACGTACATTCTCGAGGGCGAGGAGAAGCAGCAATGTCCACCACAGAGCAGCGGGTCGCAGTAGTCACGGGCGCGGCGCGCGGCATCGGTGCCGCCACCGCCGTACGGCTGGCCGCAGAGGGCCGCGCGGTCGCGGTGATCGACCTCGACGAGGCCGCCTGCAAGGACACCGTCGAGAAGATCACCGCGGCGGGCGGCCGGGCGATCGCGGTCGGCGCCGACGTCTCCGACGAGGCCCAGGTCGAGGCGGCGGTCGCGCGCGTCGCGGCGGAGCTGGGCGCCCCGACGATCCTCGTCAACAACGCGGGCGTGCTCCGCGACAACCTGCTGTTCAAGATGAGCGCCGGCGACTGGGACACGGTGCTCAACGTGCACCTGCGCGGCTCGTTCCTGATGACCAAGGCGGTCCAGAAGCATATGGTGGACGCCGGCTTCGGCCGGATCGTCAACCTCTCCTCGTCCTCCGCGCTCGGCAACCGGGGCCAGGCCAACTACTCGGCCGCCAAGGCCGGTCTCCAGGGCTTCACCAAGACCCTCGCCATCGAGCTGGGGAAGTTCGGCATCACCGCCAACGCCGTCGCCCCGGGCTTCATCGCCACCGACATGACGGCCGCGACCGCCGCCCGCGTCGGCATGGGCTTCGAGGAGTTCAAGGCCGCCGCCGCCACCCAGATCCCGGTGGCGCGCGTCGGCGAGCCCGACGACATCGCCAACGCCATCGCCTTCTTCACGGACGAGGCCGCCGGATTCGTCTCCGGCCAGGTGCTGTACGTCGCCGGCGGACCGCTCAACTAGACCACCAGGGATCACGGACATGACTGAACTGCCCGCACTCTCCGGCAGGGTCGCCCTCGTCACGGGCGCCAGCCGCGGCATCGGCTACGGCGTCGCCGAGGCGCTCGTCGCCCGCGGCGACCGGGTCTGCATCACCGGACGCAACGAGGACGCCCTCAAGGAGGCCGTCGAGAAGCTCGGCGCCGACCGTGTCATCGGCGTCGCCGGCAAGGCCCACGACGAGGCCCACCAGGCGATCGCCGTCGAACGCACCATGGAGGCCTTCGGCCGCGTCGACCACCTGGTCAACAACGCCGGTACCAACCCGGTGTTCGGGCCGATCGCCGACCTCGACCTGAACGTGGCCCGCAAGGTGTTCGAGACCAACGTGATCTCGGCGCTCGGCTTCGCCCAGCGCACCTGGCACGCCTGGCAGAAGGACAACGGCGGCGCGATCGTCAACATCGCCTCCGTCGCGGGCCTCGCCCCCTCGCCCTTCATCGGCGCCTACGGCGTCAGCAAGGCCGCGATGATCAACCTGACCCAGCAGCTGGCGCACGAGTTCGCGCCGAAGGTGCGGGTCAACGCCATCGCCCCGGCCGTGGTGAAGACCAGGTTCGCGCAGGCCCTGTACGAGGGCCGGGAGGCCGAGGCGGCCGCCGCCTACCCGCTCGCCCGGCTTGGCGTGCCCTCCGACATCGGCGGCGCCGCCGCGTTCCTCACCTCGGAGCAGTCGGACTGGGTCACCGGTCAGACCCTGGTCGTCGACGGCGGCCTGTTCCTCAACGCGGGCGTGGCCTGACGACACCCCGCCGCACGGTCCACGGGCGCCGCTTCCGACACCGGAAGCGGCGCCCGTCCCGCGCCGGACCGCCGTACATCCGACGCACAGGGGCATGACAACGTCGTCATCGCCGAAGTGATCAAGAACGTGACATGCGAGCGGGTTCAGGCGGCGTGGCGCTGCGGTATGGTCTGCCAACCCTTGGCATGGCAGATCGAGGAGCGTGCGCGTGTTCAACCGGAACCGATCCTTGCAGCAGGTCGCGGCGATCGTGTCCATATCCCTGGTGGCCGGGTGCAGCCTCCTGGGAGAGGAAGGCTCCGACGACGCCGGGCCGATCGTCGTGGGCACCACCAGCGCGCCCAGCACGCTGGACCCCGCCGCCTCCTGGGACGGCTCCTGGGAGCTGTTCCGCAACGTCTACCAGACGCTGCTGGCGTACCCCAACGGCGCGACGACGCCCCAGCCCGACGCGGCCACCTGCGAGTTCACCGACGACACCAGCCGGACGTACCACTGCGAACTGCGCGAAGGCCTCTCCTTCTCCAACGGGGACAAGCTCGACGCGCAGGCCGTGAAGTACACCTTCGACCGGATCCTCGCGATCAACGCGCCCACCGGTCCGGCGGGACTGCTCGGCAGCCTCGACCGGGTCGAGGCCGTCGGCGACCGCGAGGTCGTCTTCCGGCTCAACAAGGCCGACGCCACCTTCCCGTTCGTGCTCGCCACCCCCGGCATGTCCCTCGTCGCCCCCGACGACTACCCGGCCAAGGCGGTCCGCGAGGGCGACAGCATCGTGGGTTCCGGGCCGTACGACCTCAAGGAGTACAAAGAGGGCGACCGGGCGGAACTCACCCGCAACGACCGCTACAAGGGCTCCGCCGACCGCAAGAACGACGCGGTGACCATCCGCTACTTCCAGGACTCCGGCGAGATGGTCAAGGCCCTGCGCGGCAAGCAGATCGACATCACCTACCAGGGCCTCGCCGCCGACGACATCGTCACCCTGGAGAACAAGGGCGACGAGAACGAGGGGCTCCAGCTCGTCGAGGGCGCCGCCAGCAACATCAACTACCTGGTGTTCAACCCCAAGGACCCCTGGTCGAACAAGGTCGCCGTACGCCGGGCCGTGGCCCAGGTCATCGACCGGGCCGCGATCGCCCACAAGGTCTACAAGGACACCGTCGACCCGCTGTACTCGATGGTCCCCAAGGGGCTGACCGGCCACACCACCGGCTTCTTCGACGACTTCGGCGACCCCGACCCGGACAAGGCCCGCGAGATCCTCGCCGACGCCGGCATCACCGACCCGGTGCCGCTCACCCTCTGGTACACCACCGACCGCTACGGCTCCGACACCGCCCTGGAGTTCAAGGAGATCAAGGCCCAGCTGGACGCCTCGGGCCTGTTCGAGGTCACCCTCAAGAGCCGCCCCTGGAAGACCTACGTGGTGGGCTACCAGAAGGGCGAGTACCCGGTGTTCGGGCGCGGCTGGGCCCCCGACTTCCCGGACGCCGACAACTTCATCGCCCCCTTCGTCGGTGAGCAGAACGCGCTCGGCACGCCCTACCCGGCGAAGCAGATCACCCAGGTGCTGCTGCCCCGCTCCCGCGAGGAGAGCGACCGCGCCAACGTGGTGAAGGACTTCCAGGAGGCCCAGCAGATCCTCGTCGACGACGCCCGGCTGCTGCCGCTGTGGCAGGGCAAGCAGTACATCGCCGCCAACGAGGACGTCTCCGGCGGGGAGCGGGCGCTGGACCCGTCGACGATCATGATGGTGTGGGAGCTGTCCCGCAAGACCAGCTGGTAGGCGGAGCGCGGATCCCGTTGTCAGTGGTCACCTGTAGGTTCTGTGGCCTGTAAGTGACCGCACGACGGAGGACGTTGACGTGACCGACATCGCCATGCTGCCCGAGACCTGGCGCGGGGTCCTGGGCGACGAGCTGGAGCAGCCCTACTTCAAGGAGCTGACGGAGTTCGTCGAGGAGGAGCGGGCGAAGGGGCCCGTCTACCCTCCGCGCGAGGAGGTCTTCGCCGCGCTCGACGCCACGCCGTACGAGCGGGTGAAGGTCCTGGTCCTCGGCCAGGACCCCTACCACGGCGAGGGCCAGGGACACGGGCTGTGCTTCTCGGTGCGGCCCGGGGTGAGGATCCCGCCGTCGCTGCGCAACATCTACAAGGAGATGCACGCCGAGCTGGGCACCCCCGTCCCGGACAACGGCTATCTGATGCCGTGGGCCCAGCAGGGCGTGCTGCTGCTCAACGCGGTCCTCACTGTCCGCGCCGGTGAGGCCAACTCGCACAAGGGCAGGGGCTGGGAGCGGTTCACCGACGCGGTGATCCGCGCCGTGGCCGAGCGGCCCGACCCGGCGGTCTTCGTCCTGTGGGGGAACTACGCGCAGAAGAAGCTGCCGCTCATCGACGAGACCCGGCACGCGGTGGTCAAGGGGGCGCACCCCTCCCCGCTCTCGGCGAAGAAGTTCTTCGGCTCCCGCCCGTTCACGCAGATCAACGAGGCGGTGGCCCGGCAGGGGCACGAACCCATCGACTGGACGGTCCCGAACCTGACCTGACCCGCACCTGGCCCGACCCGCACCGAGCCGGCCCTCGCCGGACCGGCTCGGTGCCGCCTGACCGGGATCTCCGGTGCCTGCGGTTAGCGTCTTCGCAACAACGCAAGGAGGGCTCGTGGCGGAGTATCGGCAGGAACAGTCGGCGCCGGACGCCGTGCTGACCCGGATCGGGCAACTCGTGATGCTGCACCACGGGGGAGACCGGGAGGAGGCGAGGCGCCGCCTGCTGGAGCTGTGGGAGGAGCTGGGCGAGGAGGGCGACCCGCTGCACCGCTGCACCGTCGCCCACTACCTGGCCGACACTCAGGACGACCCCTTCGACGAACTGACCTGGGACCTGCGGGCGCTGACCGCGGCGGAGGAGCACGAGCGGGCACCCGCCGTGCGGGCGCTGTACCCCTCGCTCCATCTCAACCTCGCGGCGGACTACGTCAAACTCGGCCGTACGGAAGCCGCCCGCACCCATGTCCGCAAGGCCCGCAGAGCGGCCCGCGGACTGGGCGACGACACCTACGGCGACGGCTTGCGGGCGGCCATCAGCCGGATGGAGCTGCGGCTGGGAGAGGGCGGTACGGACCACCCCCGCCCCGAGTAGCCGAGGCGGGGAACCTCAACGCCCGTACGTGCCCTCGCAGATCACGGTCTCCGGGCTGCCGGCCCGCCACCCCCCGTACTTCCTGCCGAGGGCGCACACGTCGGTGTTCCCCCGCACCCCCTTCGTCACGCCGGGGAGGTCGAGGCGGGGCTGCGCGGGGCGACGGCGTTCCGGCCGGGCGGGTGCGGGATGTGCCGGGGCCTGCGGGCGGGACCGGCTGGACGGGGGCTGCTCGGCCGGCACCGCGGGTGCGGTGCGCGGCGCCGGTGCCGTCGCGTCCCGCCCCCGCCGGGGTCCGACCATCTCCAGAGCCTCCTGGGCGGGGGCCTGCACCACCTGTGTCCCGGCCCGCCCGTCGGGCCGCGGCACGGACGGCGGGGCCGGGGCTGCGGGCGGACCGGGCGCGGGTGGGTGCTGGACGGTCACGCATCCGGTGAGGGCCGTGACGGCCACGGTCACCAGAAGCGTCGCGGTAGTCGTCGTTCGCTGCACCCGCGCCACTCTGGTGGCTCGGGCCCGCCGAGGCACGGCGGACAAGCGGACGATACCCCGCACGGGTGATCTCGTACCCCGTGGGGAGGATGCGCGAGGGTCGCGGGTGACGCCGCGTCAGTCGCCGGTGACGCCGTCGACGCACTCGCGCAGCAGGTCGGCGTGACCGTTGTGCCGCGCGTACTCCTCGATCATGTGCGTGTAGATCCACCGCAGGTTGAACGGCTCCCCGGTGGACGCGCTCCTGCCGCGGGAGAGTTCGTCCAGCCGGAGTTCGGCGGCGTTGCGCCGGGCGATCCCGATCTCGGCCTGCCAGGTGGCGTACGCCTCCTGCCAGGTGTCCTTCTCGGTGAGGTGGAAATCGCCGTCGGGGTCCTCGTCGTCGTAGTGGATCGGTGCGGCTCCGTCGTCCACGAGGACCCTGCGGAACCAGTGGCGTTCCACCTCCGCCATGTGCCGCACCAGCCCCAGCAGGGACAGTTCGGACGGCGGCACGGACGCGGTGCGCAACTGGGCGTCGGTGAGGCCCTCGCACTTGTGGGCGAGGGTCTGGCGGTGGTAGTCCAGCCAGCCTTCCAGCATGGTGCGTTCGTCGGCGTTCTGGGCGGGTTCGGTGCGCTGCGTCGTCATGCCCGCATGGTCGCCCACCCGGCCCCCCGCCACCACGTGTTTTCCCCGTGACCGTGACCGTGACGGCCGCCGGACGCCCGGCGTCACCTCGGGCCGCCCGCCTCCGCCCGGCCGCCGACCCGGCCGCCGTCGCCGTACCGAGCGCGGGGTCGGCGGCGGTGTCGGCCGCCGGGCCGGGGCCGCCGCCGCGCCGCTCGGAAGGGACGGCCCGCCGACGGCCGCGACAGGCCCCGTATGCTGCCGTGCAGGCGGGCGCGGACCAGCAGTGAAGGAGCCCTCGTGAAGGTCGGCTGCATCGGACTCGGCGACATCGCGCAGAAGGCGTATCTGCCGGTCCTCGGGGCGCTGCCCGGGATCGAACTCCATCTCCAGACGCGCACCCCGGCCACCCTCGACCGGGTCGCCGGCATCCTGCGGCTGCCGGACGGACAGCGCCACCGCGACCTCGACGCACTCCTCGCCCAGGGCCTGGACGCCGCGTTCGTGCACGCCCCCACCGCCGTCCATCCGGAAATCGTCACCCGGCTGCTGGAGGCGGGCGTCCCGACCTACGTCGACAAACCGCTCGCGTACGAACTCGCCGACTCCGAACGGCTCGTGGCGCTCGCGGAGGAGCGGGGCACGAGCCTGGCCGTCGGCTTCAACCGGCGTCACGCCCCCGGGTACGCGCAGTGCGCCGACCACCCGCGCGAGCTGATCCTGATGCAGAAGAACCGCGTCGGCCTGCCCGAGGAGCCGCGCGCGATGATCCTCGACGACTTCATCCACGTCGTCGACACCCTGCGCTTCCTGGTGCCGGGACCGGTCGAGGACGTGACCGTACGGGCCCGGGTGGAGGCGGGGCTGCTGCACCACGTCGTGCTCCAGCTGGCCGGTGACGGGTTCACCGCGCTCGGGGTGATGAACCGGCTCAGCGGATCCAACGAGGAGATCCTGGAGGTCTCCGGCCAGGACACCAAGCGTCAGGTCGTCAACCTCGCCGAGGTGATCGACCACAAGGGGCAGCCGACCGTGCGGCGACGCGGCGACTGGGTGCCGGTGGCCCGCCAGCGCGGCATCGAGCAGGCCGTGCTGGCCTTCCTCGACGCCGTTCGCGCCGGGAGGACGCTCAGCGCCCGGGACGCGCTGGCGACTCACGAACTGTGCGAGCGGGTGGTCCGAGCGGTGCGGGAGCGTTCCGGCGCGGCCTGATCGCCCGCGCCCCCTCCACCAGGCCGAGTCCCACGAGGACGAGCAGGGCCGCGTGGACCGGCCAGTCGCCGAAGCGGACGTACGGGGTGACGCCGTCCGCGAGCGGCACCCGGTAGACGGCCGTGGTGCTCGCCTCCGTCCCCAGCGACGGGCCGATGCGCTCGCCGCTCGCGTCGTACACCGCCGAGACACCCGTCAGGGTCGCGTGCACGAAGGGGCGGCCGGTCTCCGCGGCCCGCAGCGCGCCCAGCGAGGCGTGCTGGGCGGGGGCCCAGCTGTTCTGGAACGTCGACGTCGAGGACTCGGCGACCAGGACGTCGGTGCCGTCCTCGACGAGATGGCGGCTCATGTCGGGGAACGCCGTCTCGAAGCACACCATCGGGCCGACGCGCAGGCCGGGCCCGGCGTTCATCACCACCTGCTCCGTGCCGCGCCGCCGGTCCTCGCCGGCCGCCTTGCCGACGGACGTGGCCCAGCCCAGCAGCGACCGGGCGGGGATGTACTCGCCGAACGGCACCAGCCGCATCTTGTCGTACCGGTCGCCGGTCGGTCCCTGGGGTCCGATCAGCATCGAACTCTTGTAGATACCGGGCCGGTCGGAGCGGCGGGCGTCCACGTTGACCAGGATGTCGGCGCCGGTCGCCCGGGACAGGGCGGCGAGGCGGCGGGCCAGGTCCGGCCGGGCGTCCAGGTCGTGGCCGACGCTGCTCTCGCCCCAGACGATCAGATCGACGTCCTGCCCGACGAGCCGCCGGGTCAGCTGCTCCTCGCGGTCGAAGCGGCGGTCGGGCCCGTCGACGACACCGGCCTGGACGACGGCCACCCGGGCCTGCCCGTCGGCGTCCGGCCGCGGCGACCACACCCACGCGGCCGAGGCCGCGGCCGCCGTGGCCACCAGGCCCGCGACGGCCGGGACCCGGTGCGCCGGAACCGCGACGAGCAGGGTGACGGCCACGTTCACCGCGACCACCAGGAAACTGAGCAGCCACACCCCGCCGACCGACGCCAGCCGCAGCGCCGGTTCCACCTGCCACTGACTGGCCCCGAGCACGCCCCACGGCCCGCCCAGTCCCTGCCAGGAGCGGACCAGTTCCACCGCCAGCCAGCCCGAGGGGAGGACCAGCAGCGCGGCCGCGGCCCGGCCCCGTGAGGGCACCCCGCCGAGGAGCCGGCGCACCAGCCAGCCCCACGGCGCCCACAACGCGCCCAGCAGGGCGGCGAGGACCAGCGTGAAGACATGGAGGCTCGGCACCAGCCACACGTGCATCGACAGCATGAACCCGAACCCGCCTGCCCAGCCGTCGTACAGCGCCCGCTTGCCGGTCGGCGCCGAACGCGCCAGCAGGAGCCAGGGGATCAGCGCGGCGTACGCCCACCACCACAGGCCGGGCGCCGGGTAGGCCGGTACGGGCAGCGCACCCGCCAGGGCCGCGAGAGCCGCGCGCCGCCACGGGGAGGAGAGCCAGTGACCGAAGGTCTTCATACGGCACCTCTCTACCCCGTGATCGCTCCAGTGTGCGCGCCCGGTGCGATCTCCG
The DNA here is from genome assembly GCF_042870975.1 of Streptomyces sp. NPDC006259. Taxonomy (NCBI): domain Bacteria; kingdom Bacillati; phylum Actinomycetota; class Actinomycetes; order Kitasatosporales; family Streptomycetaceae; genus Streptomyces; species Streptomyces sp. NPDC006259. Next base: position 56,340 of record NZ_JBIAHY010000002.1, read on the forward strand.
ACCAGATGGCCTCCGGCGGGGGCGCGCTGCGGTCAGCCGGTGGCGTCCTGGCCGGGCATCCGGCGCCACTTCTCGCGCACGACCACCTCGCGCACCCGCCAGCCCTCCTCCGTCCTCAGCAGCCCGAAGGCGTACCGCCCGCCGCACACCAGGTCCGGGGCCGTGGCGGGGCCCGCCCCGGCGGCCAGCCGCATCGGGTTCACATAGTCGGCCTGGACCTGGGCGGTGTCGCCCCGGTCCTGTTCCAGGACCCCGAAGCGCAGTCTGCGGTTGACGATCAGATGCTGGCGCATCGAGAACAGCCGCATGCTCTCCTCCAGCCAGGCGGCGACCTCCGCCACCTCCCCCTCGATCCCCCCGGCCGAGCGGTAGTCCGCCCGCCCGTCCGAGGTGAACAGGTTCCGGTAGGCCTCCCAGTCGCCGTCGTCCACGGCGACCGCGTAGTCGGTGATCAGACCGTCGACGGCCAGGCGGTCCATCACGGCGGCGAGTTCCACACGCTGCGTCATGGCCCGAGTGTTGGGCATCGCGGGCGCGGCGCCAAGGGCCGTGCGGGTATGTCCGGCCGATCAGTGCGGCGAACCACCGGAAGACCTCCTGAGCAGGGACCGGGCCGTGCGTGTCCATGACCGGCCTGCCCATAGGGTGAGCCCCATGTCTGCCACGTTGAGTTCCACGAGGACCCGCGCCGCGCTCCGCGCGTCGGCGCGCATATCCGTCGAGTTGTTGCTGCTCCTCGTGGGGCTGGCGGTCGCGCTATGGCTGTTGGGGCAGATGTGGTCGGTCGTCTGGCCGCTCGTCGTCGGTCTGTTCATCACCACCCTGACCTGGCCCCCGACGCGCTTCCTGCGCCGGCACGGCTGGCCGCCCGCCCTCGCGGCGGCGTTCGTGACCGTCCTGTTCCTGCTGGTCGCCGCGGGGATCGTGGCGCTGATCGCGGTGCCGGTGGCCTCCCAGTCGGGGGAGTTGACAGACGGGGTGGTCGAAGGTCTCCAGAGAGTGCGTGAATGGGCGTCCGGGCCGCCGCTGAACATCGGGGACGATGAGATCAACAAGGCCTTCGACAGCGCGGTCACCCGCGCCCAGGACGGCCTGGGGAGCATGGTCACCGCGGTCGTCACGGGGGTGAGCACGGTGGTCGACGGTCTGGTCACCGCGGTGCTCGCGCTCTTCCTGATGTTCTTCTTCCTCAAGGACGGCCCCCGGTTCCTGCCGTGGCTGGCCCGTCAGCTGCCCGGCCGGTTCGCCGCGGACGTGCCCGCGGTGGCCGCGCGCAGCTGGGACACGCTGGGCGCGTTCGTGCGCTCGCAGGCGATCGTCGGTCTGCTGGACGCGGTGCTGATCGGCCTCGGCCTGTGGATCCTGGACGTGCCGCTGGTGCTTCCGCTGGCGGTGCTGACCTTCGTGTCGGCGTTCGTGCCGATCATCGGCGCGCTCTTCGCGGGCTTCGTCGCCGTCCTCATCGCGCTGGTCTCCAACGGCCTGACGGACGCGCTGATCGTGCTGGCCATCATCGTCGTGGTGCAGCAGTTGGAGGGCAACGTCTTCCAGCCGATGATCCAGAGCCGGGGACTCGGCCTGCACGCGGCGGTGGTCCTGCTGGCGGTCACGCTCGGCGGCAGCCTCGCCGGAATCGTCGGGAGCCTGCTCGCCGTGCCGGTCGCGGCGGTGATCGCGGTGGTGTGGAACTACGTGCGGGAGCAACTCAGCGACCCGCCGCTGGAGTCGGGGGCGAGCGACGGGGTGGACGACGGGGTGGACGGCGGGGCCGTCGTGCCGTCGTAGCGCGCCCTCGTGGGGTGGCGCGGCGTGCCGGGGCGCCGGGCGCTTGCGGCGGCGCGAGCACGGAAGCGGCTCGGCGGTGGTGGTGGCGAGGCGGTGGTGGCGAGGCTGTGGTGCGGCGGTCGGGCGGTCCCGGACCGGGAACGGGGCGGCGGCGCGAACCGAGGTCGGCCGGAGACGAGGCCGGCCTCAGGCCGCCTTCACCACCTCGCCGCGGATGGCCTTGGCCCACTCCACCACCAACAGCTCGTACTCCGCCCGCTCCTGGGCCGACAGCGATCCGCCCGCGCGCAGCCACAGTGCCCGGATCTGCTCGTTCAACTCGGCGGCGGACCGCACGGAACCAGGGCTCGATGAACTCGGGGACATGCGCACCAGCCTAGGGGCAAGCACTGACACTGCGCTACCGGGTGGCTACGCGAACCCGACGGACTTCGTCACGACCGTGTGCACCGCTCGGACGGCTCGGGTGGTCGGACGCCGCTCACCGCCCGGCGCGCACGAGGCGGGTGAGGGTGACACCGTTGGGGAAGGCGGTGCGCTCGGCGACGTCGAAGGCGGTGGGGTCGAAGGCGCCGTCGACGGCCGGGATTCCGGCGCCGGCGACCACCGGGTAGTGCTTGAGCACCATCTCGTCGATCTCGGGCAGGACGGCGCCCGCGAGCTTCCCGCCGCCGCACAGCCAGACGTCGAGGCCCCTTCCCTCCTCCTGCTTGAGCCGGCGGACGAGCCCGAGCGGGTCGCCCGGGACGACGGTGACGGCCGGGTCGACGTCCGGTTCGAGCGTGCTGGAGACGACGTACTGGCGCAGGTGCGCGTACGGGCTGGTGATGCCGTTGTCGAGTGCGGGCCGGTAGCTGCCGAGGCCCATGACGACGGTGTCGAAGCGCCGGCTCGGCGCGTCCGCGGCGACGCCGGCGGCCGCGCGGTAGGCGGTCGGGACGGTCTCGGGGTACAGCGCGGTCAGCGCGGACGAGTAGGCGGCGGCCTGCCGTTCGTCGCCCTGCGGGAAGAAGTCGAACTCGCCGCCCGGGCCGGCGATGCGGCCGTCGAGCGTGACGCCGACGTAATACACGAGCTTTCGCATCCGGATGACTCCCCACGTAGTACTGTGTGTGTAGTGGTCATACCGTAGTACTACAACTGGAGTGGTGTCAATGGTGAGACGCAATGAGGAGCGGCGCGCCGCCCTCGTGGACGCGGCGATCGAGGTGCTGGCCAGGGAAGGCGCCCGAGGTCTGACCTTCCGGGCGGTGGACACGGAGGCCGCCGTGCCCGTCGGCACCGCGTCCAACTACTTCGCCAACCGCGACGACCTGCTCACCCAGGCAGGCGCCCGTGTCTACGAGCGGCTCCGGCCCGACGAGGACACGATCGCCCGCCAGCGGGCGGCCGGCCGCGACCGGACGGCGTACGCGGGGCTGATGCGGGAACTGGTCGGCCGCGTCGCCTCGTTCCGTACCGGCTACCTCGCGCTGCTGGAGCTGCGCCTCGAGGCCACCCGCCGTCCGGAACTGCGCAAGGTGCTCACCGAGCGGGTCAGGGCCGACGTGGACGCGAACGTCGCCTACCACGAGGCGTCCGGGCTCCCGGGGGACGCCATGGCCGTCAAGCTGCTCATCCTGACGCTGAACTGGCTGATCGTCGAACAGCTCACGCTTCCGGACGTCTTCACGGAGGCCGAGCGCGAACAACTGGTGACGGCGGCGGTCGATCGGATCGTGGCGCCGGAGTAGGCCGCGTGCGGCTGCCCGCCATCGGGCCGGGACGGGGGAAGGCGGGGGCCGGCCCGAGCGCGGGGCTGGTCGGCGCACGGGGTCGGTCCGGGCGGGGGCCGGTCCGGGCGCGGGGCCGACGCCTACCGCGCGGAGTTTTGCCGAGCGCTCTCGGGCGGCCTGAGCGTGGGGCTGACACGGGCGCGCGAAATCCGGGATGGGGCCGGTACGGGCGCGGGGTCGACGCCTACTGCGCGGAGTTTGGCGAGCGCTGCGGGGCGGCCTGAGCATGGGGCTGACACGGGCCGCGCGGAGTTTGCTGCCGAGCGCTGCCGGACGGCCGCCGTACGGAACCGGCCGGCGTACGCGGCCGGTCCGAGCAGGGGACCGGCCGACGGGGGCCGACACGGACCGCGTGGGGTCCTGGCGAGCGCCGCAGGGCGGCCGAGAACCGGCTCCCCGGCAGCGGGCGGCTACGTCGACGGCACGCGCGCGGGTTGCCGCCTGGGCGGGATCAGCCCGCCGACTCCGCAGCGTGCGGGCTCAGGGCGCCCGTCGCGACGAGGATGATGATCACGATGCCGAGGACCACGCGGTAGTACACGAACGGCATGAACGACTTGGTGCTGATGAACTTCATGAACCATGCGATCACGGCATATCCGGACGCGAAGGCGATCACCGTCGCGAACGCCGTCGGCCCCCAGGCCACATGGCCGCCCTCCACCGCGTCCTTCAGCTCGAAGACGCCGGAGGCCAGCACCGCCGGGATGGCGAGCAGGAACGAGTAACGGGCCGCGGACTCGCGCTTGTAGCCCATGAACAGGCCGCCGCTGATCGTGGCGCCGGAGCGCGAGACCCCGGGGATGAGGGCGCAGGCCTGGCAGAGGCCGAAGATCAGGCCGTCCTTGACGCCCAGGTTCTCCAGGCTCTTGCGCTGCTTGGGCGCGCGGTGCCGGCCGCCGTTCTCGTCGCGGGCGGCCAGCCGGTCGGCGATGCCGATGACGATGCCGACGACGACGAGCATCGTCGCGGTGATCCGCAGGTCGCGGAACGGGCCCTCGATCTGGTCCTTGAGCGTGACGCCCAGCACGCCGATCGGGATGGAGCCGACGATCACCAGCCAGCCCATCTGGGCGTCGTGGTTCCCGCGCATCGACTTGTCGAAAAGCGACCGGGACCACGCGGAGATGATCCGCCCGATGTCCTTGCGGAAGTAGATCAGCACCGCGGCTTCCGTGCCGATCTGCGTGATCGCCGTGAAGGCGGCCCCGGGGTCCTCCCAGCCGGAGAAGGCCGCGGTCAGCCGCAGGTGCGCGCTGGAGGAGACGGGGAGGAACTCGGTCAGCCCCTGGACGAGTCCGAGGATGAGTGATTCAAACCAAGACATGAGGTTACGGAGTCCAAGTGCCGATCGGGGAGGGGCGACGGACGCGGCGAGCCGCCGCGCGCGGTGATCAAGTGGTGTGTCGGAAGGCAGCGTAGCGCCCCCGGGTGACAGGCCCGCCACAGGGGTTTCGAAGGAGGTCGCGCAGGGGAAGCGCGCACGGCAGTCCAACAGGACGTATGTGTTGACCGGCCAGGGGGCCGCCGCTTACGTTGCTGCCGGGGAAAGCGCTTGCTATACCGCTGGTCGCAGCTGTCGCTCTCCCTCCCGTGTCGGGTCGTTCGTCGCAGGAGTGCTGATCACGCCCATGTCCCCATCCCCTCCGCTCGCCGGTCGCCGGATCCGCGCCGCCGTCATCGGTACCGGTGCCATCGCGCGCGGTTCCCATCTGCCCGCGCTCGCCCGGCTCGCCGCGGAGGGTGAGACGGAGGTCGTCGCGGCCGTCGACGTCGATGCCGACGCGGTCGAGGCCTTCTGTGCGGAGGGTGGGATTCCGCACGCCTACACCGACCTGGACCGGATGCTCGCGGAGCAGCGCCCCGACCTGGTGACGATCTGCACCCCGCCGACCCTGCACCGCGAGCAGAGCGTGGCCGCCCTGCGGTCCGGTGCCTGGGTGTGGTGCGAGAAGCCGCCCGTGCCGACACTCGCGGACTACGACGCCGTGGCGGCCGAGGAGGGGACCGAGCACGGGCCGTACGCCTCGATCGTCTTCCAGCACCGCTTCGGCTCCGGCTCCGATCACGTACGTCGCCTGCTCGCCGAGCAGGCGATGGGGCGGCCGCTCGTCGCCCACTGCCAGACGACCTGGTACCGCGACACCGCCTACTACGCGGTTCCCTGGCGCGGGCGGTGGCAGACCGAGGGCGGCGGCCCCGCCATGGGCCACGGCATCCATCAGATGGACCTGCTGCTCGATCTGCTCGGGCCGTGGAGCGAGGTGCGGGCCATGGCCGGCCGGCTCGTCCACGACGTGGAGACGGAGGACGTGTCCACCGCCCTGGTCCGGTTCGAGAACGGGGCCATGGCCACGATCGTGAACAGCGTCCTCAGCCCCGACGAGGTCAGCCGCATCCGCATCGACTGCGAGCACGCCACCGTCGAACTGACGCATCTCTACGGCCACGCCAACGCCGACTGGCGGATCACCCCGGCGCGGGACGTCCCCGCGGAACGGGCCGCCGCCTGGCAGGACTTCGGGACCGACGTGCCCAGCTCGCACCTGGCCCAGCTGCGGGGACTCGTCGCCGCCATGCGCGCGGGGGAGCGACCGCGCAGCAGCGGCGACGACGGGCGCACCAGCCTGGAGCTGATCAGCGCCCTGTACAAGTCCGCGTTCACGGACGTGACGGTGGAGCGGGGCGAGATCGGGCCCGGTGACCCGTTCTACACGGCCCTGCACGGGGGGACCCCGGGCTGGGGGCCCGCCACCGCGCCCGCCACCGCGCCCGCCGTCGAGTCCACCGGCGTGGCCGTCGGCGGCCGGGAGGTGTCGGCATGACCGGGCTGCGTCTCGTCCACACCCACGGCGACCGCATCACCGTGACCGACCCCGACAGCGGCGTCGAACTGCTCGCATACGTCTACCGGCCGGAGGCGGCCTGGGAGGCGCCGAAGCCGTACATCCACCCGCTGCGCACCCTCGCGGGCGATGTCGTCACCGACTACCGGCCGAACGACCACCGCTGGCACAAGGGGCTGTCGCTGACGGCCTCCCACCTCTCGGGCGCGAACCTCTGGGGCGGCAACAGCTACGTCCACGGCGAGGGGTATCTCGAACTGCCGGAGCGCGTCGGTTCGATGGCGCACGCCGGCTTCGACGAGGTCACGGCCGACGGCGACCGTGCCGTCGTCGCCGAGCGGCTCACCTGGCATCCGCACGGCGGGGAGCTGTGGGCCGAGGAGCGGCGCCGGATCGAGGTGCACGACGTCGATCGGGCCGCCGGTTCCTGGGCGCTGACCTGGAGCAGCGCCATCACCAACCGTCGCCGGGAGCCGCTGCGGTTCGGCAGTCCGACCACCGCCGGGCGGGAGATGGCCGGCTACACGGGCCTGTTCTGGCGCGGTCCGCGCGCCTTCCGCGACGGCCGGATCATCGGCCCCGACGGGGAGGGGCCCGAGCTGATGGGAACGCAGGGACCGTGGCTCGCGCTGTCCGGCGAGCACGACGGCAGCGACGGCCACGCCACGGTGGTCTTCGCGCACGCTCCCGAGAACGACGAGTCCGGCGAAGCCGGGGCCCACCCGGCGCACTGGTTCGTCCGCAACGAACCCTTCGCCGGCATCGCCCCGTCCTGGGCCTTCCACGACGAACTGGAGCTGGCCCCCGGCGACACCCTCACCCGCCGCTACCGGGTGGTCGTCGCGGACGGCGCCTGGGACCGGAAGGAGATCACCGGGTACCTGGCGGCGCATCCCTGGTAGGCCGGGACGGGGGCGGGGCGGGGGCGGATCGGCTGCCGGGACCGCCGGCCGGGGTGTGGCCCCGTCGGCCGCGTTGCGGGCCGACGTCATAGAGGTCCCGCGCGCGCATCGTGCTGGGCTCGCTGGTCGACGCGGGCGAGGGTTCGTGTCCGGGACGTGCCGGGCGTTTGCGGGCAGACGCCGGCGAGAGTTCCTCTGTCCGGAGCGTGCCGGGCCCCGTCGGCCGCGTTGCGGGCCGACGTCATCGAGGTCTCCCGTCCGGATCGTCGTGCCGGGGCGCGCGGTCCGGTCCATCCGTGGAACCCGAACCCCGGCCCTGGCCCTTAGGCGGCCGCCGGGCCCGTCACCGTCCAGCCCGGGACCTGGGGGTGCGCCGAGAGGTCCTCGTGGTGGATCGGGGCGCCGCAGGCGGTGCAGGTGACCGTGGGGACCATCTCGTTGCCGCAGACGTGCTCGACGACCATGGGGCGGTCGTCGTCCGTGCGCAGGTGGCGGTCGCCCCACGCCATGAGTGTCAGCAGGACCGGTTCCAGTTCGAGTCCCGCCCGGGTGGGCCGGTACTCGAAGCGCTGGGGGCGTTCGCTGTAGGCGCGTTTGGTCAGGATCCCCGCGTCCACGAGCCGGCGCAGTCGGGTGGCCAGGATGTCGCGCGGGGCGCCGATGTTGCGGACGAGCTGGTCGAAGCGGCCGTTGCCCAGGCACACCTCCCGCAGGACGAGCAGGGAGTACTTCTCACCGACGAGCGCCAGGGCGTCGGCGATGGAACAGGGACGCGGGTCTTTGGTCGAGGCGGCCATACCGGTAAGTCTAGAGGAGAGTTGGATTCTCCAACTTGTGGGTTTGATTTTCCAACCTACGGCGTTATGGTGAGTCCGGATTTCCTACTCACCAGTAAGTGCCGTGCCCCGGCGGAGCGAGCACCGCCCGGCGGCCAAGGAGGCCCGCACATGCGTGACGCAGTCATCGTCGAAGCCGTACGCACCCCCATCGGCAAGGGCAAGCCGAACGGCTCCCTCGCCCAGGTCCACCCCGTCGAACTCCTCGCCCACACCCTGCGCGCCCTGGTCGAACGCTCCGGCGTCGACCCGGCGCTCATCGACGACGTCATCGGCGGCACCGTCGACCAGGTCGGCGAGCAGGCCATGAACACCACCCGCTACGCCGCCCTGTCGGCGGGCTTCCCCGAGACGGTGCCCGCGACCACGGTCGACCGGCAGTGCGGCTCCTCCCAACAGGCCGTGCACTTCGCGGCGCAGGGCGTCATCTCCGGCGCCTACGACCTCGTCGTGGCCTGCGGCGTGGAGTCGATGAGCCGCGTGCCGATGTGGTCCAACGTGCCGCCCGGCAAGGACCCCTTCGGCCCCGGCATCGCCGAGCGCTATCCGGAGGGCCTCGTCCCCCAGGGCATCAGTGCCGAACTCATCGCCGCCAAGTGGTCGATCACCCGCGAGCAGATGGACGCCTTCGCCGTCTCCTCGCACCGCAAGGCGGCCGAGGCCTGGCAGAAGGGCCTCTTCGACGCCGAGACCGCGCCCCTGGACGGCGTCGCGCGCGACGAGTGCGTCCGCCCCGACAGCAGCCTGGAGGTGCTGGCAGGGCTCCGGCCCGCCTACCACGACCCCGCCTTCGCGGAGCGCTTCCCCCAGATCGAGTGGAACGTCACCGCGGGCAACGCCAGCCCGATCAACGACGGCGCCTCCGCCGTGCTGATCACCTCCGGCTCCACCGCCGCCCGGCTCGGGCTGCGCCCGCTGGCCCGCCTGCACAGCTTCGCCGTCACCGGCTCCGACCCGCTGCTGATGCTCACCGGCGTCATCCCGGCGACCGAGAAGGTGCTGCGCCGGGCGGGCCTGCGCCTGGACGACATCGACCTGTTCGAGGTCAACGAGGCCTTCTCCAGCGTCGTACTCGCCTGGGCGCAGGAGACCGGCGCCGACCTCGACAGGGTCAACGTGCGCGGTGGCGCGATCGCGCTCGGCCACCCGCTGGGCGCGAGCGGCACCCGGCTGACGACGACCCTGGTCCACGCCATGCGCGAACGCGGCGCCCGCTACGCCCTCCAGACGATGTGTGAGGCCGGCGGTCTCGCCAACGCGATGATCCTCGAAGGCGTCTGACCCCCGGCGGGGCGCTCGCGAAGGGTCAGCGGCGGCGCAGGTGGTGGCGTTTGCGCCAGGCCACCACCGTGCCCACCGCCGCGGGCAGCGCGATGGCCGCCATCGAGACCAGGAAGATCGGCGAGGTGGGGGAGGAGGCGTTGGCCCCGGCGACGACGTACGCCGCCGTGTTCGGGATCGAACCGAGCGCGGTCGCGAGCAGGAACGACAGCCAGCCCATGCGGGAGACGGCGGCGCAGTAGTTCGCCGCCCAGAACGGCACTCCCGGGAACAGACGGGCCGCCAGCATCGACCGCAGCCCGTGCCGGCTCAACTGACCGTCAGCCGCCTTCAGGAGCCGTCCCCGCAGCAGGGGCCGCAGCGCGTCCTGGCCGAGGAGCCGGCCCAGACCGAAGGCGAGCCCGGCGCCCAGCACCGTGCCCGCCAGCGCCGCGCCGGTCCCCAGTTGCGCGCCGAACAGCGCTCCGGCGGCCAGGTTCAGCAACGGCCGCGGCACGAACGCCACCGTGCACAGCCCGTACGCCGCCGCGAACACCGACGCCGCGGCGACACCGCCCAGTTGGGGTGGCCAGCCCTCCGAGAGCAGCCGCTGCGGCTCGAAGAGGAGCACGCTCGACGCGGCCGCCAGGAGCAGCGCGACCAGCAGCGAGAACCGCGCCCACGGCGAGAGCAGGGCTCTCGTGCAGCGCGCGGCGAACCCCGTCGGCGCCGGGGCGACCAGGGGCAGGGCGGTGAGCGGTACGGGGACGACCAGCTCAGTGGCGGTGGCCCGGGGAGAGGCCGTGGCGGTGCCCCCAGAGCGGGTGTGGGCATCGAGCATCCGGCGACACTAACCGAAGGCCATGTGTGATCGCCGTATGGTTCGTCTCATGACCGTCACAGGAGCGGTGGCGGCGGACGGACCGCCGAGCGCTCTCGCCGACACCGTCCTGGAGCGGCTGACCGCCGCGTACGGCGCCGCGGCCGATCCCGCCAGGGCGGTGGCCATGCGCGCGTACATGAAGGACGTCGCCCCCTTCCTGGGCATCCCCGCACCCGGGCGGCGGGCCCTGTCCCGGACCGTCCTCGCCGGCACGCCCCGCCCGGAGGAATCCGACTGCACGGCGATCGCGCTGCGCTGCTGGGCGCTGCCGCCGCGCGAGTACCAGTACTTCGCCGTGGACTACCTGCGCCGGTTCGCCGGGCGCTGCTCCTCGGCGTTCCTGCCCGTCACCCGCCGGCTGATCACCACCGTCCCCTGGTGGGACACCGTCGACCTGCTCGCCGTGCACGTCGTCGGCGCCCTCGTCGCCGCCGATCCGCGCCTCGCCGTCGAGATGGACGCGTGGATCGCCGACGACGACCTGTGGGTCGCCCGCGCCGCCCTGCTGCACCAGCTCGCGTACAAGGACCGCACCGACGTCGACCGGCTGTTCGGCCACTGTCTGCGCCAGTCCGGCCACCCCGACTTCTTCGTCCGCAAGGCGATCGGCTGGTCCCTGCGCGAATACGCCCGGACCGACCCGGACGCCGTCCGCGCCTTCCTCGTCCGCGAACGGGGGCGCTTCGCACCGCTGACCGTGCGCGAGGCACTCAGGAACATCGGGGCATGACTGGGTATGGCCGGGTATGACCGGCGCGTCGGCGCGGTGGCCCGGATGATGTGATCCGGCGGCGGTCCGGATGTGGTCCGGCAGCCGCCCGACCGGCTTTCGCCCGCCGAGGGAAAACCGTTCGACACCGGTTCCACCGTCGGCGAGGATCGACCGCATGTTCCGGTACGCCTTCCACCTCGCCGCATCCGCAGTCGCGGACGCGCCGAAGGCTGCCGTTCCCGTTCTCGCGGCCGCTGTCGACGGCGCCCGAAGCTGACCCTCTCCGGATCGACCGGCGGACCCCGCAGGGGGAGGGTCGGCGAGTCCCTCGGGGTCCCCGTCCCGGCCGGCGCGTCCATCGCCGCCGGGGCCGTCACACAGCATCCTCGAGAGGCTTCCAGGTATCGCCATGCCCAAGACGGCTTACGTGCGCACGAAACCGCACCTGAACATCGGCACCATGGGTCACGTCGACCACGGCAAGACCACCCTCACCGCCGCCATCACCAAGGTCCTGGCCGAGCGCGGAGCCGGCACCTTCGTGCCGTTCGACCGCATCGACCGCGCCCCCGAGGAGGCGGCGCGCGGCATCACCATCAACATCGCGCACGTCGAGTACGAGACCGACACCCGGCACTACGCGCACGTCGACATGCCGGGCCACGCCGACTACGTCAAGAACATGGTCACCGGCGCCGCGCAGCTCGACGGGGCGATCCTCGTCGTGTCCGCGCTCGACGGGATCATGCCGCAGACCGCCGAACACGTCCTCCTCGCCCGCCAGGTGGGGGTCGACCACATCGTCGTCGCCCTCAACAAGGCCGACGCGGGCGACGAGGAGCTGATCGACCTCGTCGAGCTGGAGGTCCGCGACCTGCTCAGCGCCAACGGATACGGCGGCGACTCCGCGCCTGTCGTGCGGGTCTCGGGGCTGAAGGCGCTGGAGGGCGACCCGCGGTGGACGGCGTCGATCGACGCGCTGCTCGACGCGGTGGACACCTATGTGCCGATGCCCGAGCGGTACGTGGACGCGCCGTTCCTGCTGCCGGTGGAGAACGTGCTCACCATCACCGGGCGCGGGACGGTCGTCACCGGCGCCGTGGAGCGCGGCACGGTCCGCCTCGGCGACCGGATCGAGGTGCTCGGCGCCGGCGTCGAGTCGGTGGTGACCGGCCTGGAGACCTTCGGCAAGCCGATGGAGGAGGCGCAGGCCGGGGACAACGTGGCGCTGCTCCTGCGGGGTGTGCCGCGGGACGCCGTCCGGCGCGGGCACGTGGTGGCCGCGCCGGGGAGCGTCGTGCCGAGCCGGCGATTCACGGCGCGGGTGTACGTCCTGTCCACGCGGGAGGGCGGGCGCTCCACGCCCGTCTCCAGCGGGTACCGGCCGCAGTTCTACATCCGTACGGCGGACGTGGTCGGGGACGTCGACCTCGGCGAGGTCGCGGTCGCGCGGCCCGGTGACACGGTCACCATGACCGTCGAACTGGGCCGCGAGATGCCGCTGGAGCCCGGTCTCGGCTTCGCCGTCCGGGAGGGCGGACGGACCGTGGGCGCGGGAACGGTGACCGCCGTCGAGTGACGGGGGGCGAGCACGGGGCCCGTGCCGCCGCCTGGCTCGCGCCCCTGCTCGGCCCGCGCCCCGACCGGGCTCGGTCTCGGGCGGGGGTCCGTCCTCCCGGCTGGGGTCCGCCCCGCGGCTGACGCTCGCGTCTCCGTTCGGCTCGTATCCCGGCCGGGCTCCAGCCTCGGTCAGGGGTCCGCCCCCTCGGCTGGGGGTCCGTCCTCCCGGCTGAGGGGGCGCACCCCTCCTCGGCGCACGCCCCGGCCGGGCTCGGTCTCCGGCAAGGGTCGCCCCCGGTAGGAGTCCCCCCGGTAGGAGTCCGGCCAGTAGGGGCTCGGCCCCTGTTCGGCCCACGCCCCAGCCGGGCTCCGGCCGGGCTCCGGCCGGGCTCGGCTTCCCTCGGCAGACGTGCGCCCGTCGGCAGGCGTCCGCGTCTCCGGTAGGGGCTCGCCCGCGTTCTCGGCGCACGCCCTGGCCAGGCTCGGCTTGGGCAGGTCTCCGCCCTCCCGGCAGGGGTCCCTAACCCAGGAAGGGGGCCGCAACACCGGTAGGGGCCTACGCCCCAGCCGGGCTCCGGCGGGCTCGGCTTGCCCTGGCAGACGTGCGCCCGTCGGCGGGCTTCCGCCTCCGGCAGGCTGCCGCCTCCCGCAGGTCTCCGCCTCCCGGCAAGCGCCCGCCTCCCGGCAAGCGCCCGCCTCCCGGCAAGCGCCCGCCCCCGCAGGCGCCCGCCCCCGCAGGCGCCCGCCGCCCGGCAGGTCGCCGCCCACCCGGCGAAGCCCCTGCCCATGCCGGGTGCGCAGGCAGAATGACGGGGTGAACGACTCCATACCCGTCACCCGAGCCGTCGACCACGGCACCGCCAAGCTGATGCCCGACGTCGACCGGGAGCGGGCCTGGCTGCTGACGGTCGACGGGGCGCCGCAGTCGTACGTCGACCTGGACGAGCCCACGCACCTGGAGTTCGAGTACGCCCGGCGGCTCGGGCACGTCCTGGACACCGTGGCCGAGGAAGGGCGTCCGCTGGACGTGCTGCACCTCGGCGGCGGGGCGCTCACCCTGCCCCGGTACCTGGCCGCCACCCGGCCGGGCTCCCGGCAGGACGTCGTGGAGGCGGACCGGGGCCTGCTGGATCTCGTCGGACGGCACCTGCCCGTCCCGCCCGGCGCCGGGATCACCCTGCACGCGGCCGACGCGCGGGCCTGGCTGGAGACGGCCCCGGCCGCATCCGTCGACGTCCTCGTGGCAGACGTCTTCGGCGGCTCCCGCGTCCCCGCCCACCTGACGACCCTGTCCTACGCCCGCGAGGCCGTACGGGTCCTGCGCGCGGACGGCGTCTACCTGGCGAACCTCGCGGACGCGGCCCCCTTCGACTTCCTGCGCTCCCAACTCGCCACCTTCGCCGAGGTGTTCACGCAACTCGCGGTCATCGCCGAACCGGCGGTCCTGCGCGGCCGCCGGTTCGGCAACGCCGTTCTCGTCGCCGCCCACCGGCCCCTGGACGTCCCGCCCCTGGCCCGCCGCACCGCCTCGGACGCCTTTCCCGCCCGGGTCGAACACGGCCCGGCACTGCGCGAGTTCATCGGTGACGCCCACCCGGTGGGCGACGAGGACGCGGTGCCGTCACCGGTGCCGCCCGACGGGGCGTTCGGGATCGGGTGAAGAGGCATACCCTTCCCCCCTCGCGCGCCTCGGCCCGTCCGGTCCCTCGGAGGACGGACGGCGGGGTGCCGGTGCGTCTCTGCCTCGGCCCTGAGTGCGCGGCCCGGACGACGAGGAGACCGTCCCGTCCGCGGGGCGTCCGGCATCGGACGAACCGGCACGCGCTCCCACCGGCGGGGACGCGAGGTACGCTCCGTCGCCGCACCGGTGGCGAAGCCCGTGCCGGGCTGCCGGGGTGCGGCATCGGCGACATGGATCGAGGGCGTGAATCGCAGGCGTGGATCGAGGGGGCCCGCGGGTCTCACCCGAGCGTGCCGCCGCCTCCGTCCGTCGTCGCCCGGGCCGGGTCGGGGGCACCGTCGCCCGGGTGCGGCTCCGGACGGGGCCCGACGGGGTCCGCGACCGCCGGCCGTCCGGTCACCGGCTTGGTACGCCGGGTCAGGTCGCGTACGTCCGGTACGCACAGGACCGCCGCCGTGACCACGACGACGAGGACGGCACAGCCCCACAGGGAGGCCGTGCGGCCGAAGAGGGATTCGGAGGGGCCCGCCAGCGCCATGGCCAGGGGGACCAGGGCGACCGAGCCGAACCAGTCGTAGGCCGAGACGCGGGAGAGCTTCTCCTCCGGGATCTCCTGGTGGAGGGCGGTCATCCAGGACACGCCGAACACCTCCAGGGTGATGCCGGTCAGCAACATCACCGCGCACAGGACGCCCACGGGCACCGGCACGGCCAGGGCCGCCGACGGCAGGGCCAGGGGGAAGACGCAGAGGGTGCCGACGAAGAGCAGGCGGCGCGGTTTCCAGCGGGTCATCAGCAACGCGCCGACCACCGTGCCCACGCCGAAGCAGCCGAGGGCGAGACCCCAGGGGCCCGCCCCGCCCAGGTGTTCCCGGGCGACGAGGGGGCCGTAGACCGCGTCGGCGGCTCCGACGACGGCGTTCGCGATCGAGAACTGGAGCACGACGCCCCACAGCCACGGGCGGCCGCTGAACTCCTGCCAGCCCTCGCGCAGATCGGCCAGGATGCCGCCGCCCCGCTCGCGCGTCGGGATGTGTGAGACGTCGAGGAAGGCGCGCAGCGACCCGGCGACGGCGAAGGCGGCGGCGTCCGCCGCGAGCACCCAGCCCGGCCCGATCACCGCGACCATGGCCCCGCCGAGAGCCGCGCCGCCGAAGCCCGCTCCCTGCATCGCCATCCGGAACACCGCGAACGCCCGCCCGGCCTGCTCGCCCCGCACCGAGGACATCAGCATGCCCTCGGCGGCCGGACTGAAGAACGCCTGGCCGGTGCCGCCGAGCGCGGTCAGCAGCATCATCTGCCACAGCCGCGGTTCGCCGGTCAGGACGAGCGCCGCGAACGCGGCCTGCGACACGCAGTTCAGGGCGTTGGCCGCGACCATCACCCGGTGCCGCGGCAGTCGGTCGGCGACGGCGCCGCCGATCAGCAGGAACAGCACCAGCGGCAGCGTGCGGGCTGCCGCCACCAGACCGACGTCGCCGCCGTCGCCGCCGGATTCGAGGACGGCGAACGCGGCGGCGATGAGGGCACCGTTGCTGCCGAGGCCCGTGACGAACGCGGCGGCCGTCAGCAGGCTGTAGTTGCGGCCCGCCCAGGAGGGTCTGCGCAGGCGGGGACGGGGGTCGGCGGCTGAGGTCACCGGCCGACTATCCCCGCCCGGCCACCGATCCGCCAAACCGATGATCGGCCCGGTCGGCTTCGGGCGCGCGTGCGGGGGTGGCGCCTCAGCCTCCGGTCGGTTCCCCGTGCAGTCGCACCGTGGCGAGGATCTGCATGATCGTCGCCTGCGGCAGCTCGTCCTTCACGCCCTTCGCGCCGTACAGGTTCCACGACACGTAGTCGTTGTCGGCGTTCTTGAATCCGAAGGTGATCGCCTTGCCGTCGCTGTCGCACTTGCCCTTCTGGGGCGTGTTGGTCGACTGCGCCCAGGCGTAACTGCCCTTGACACCGGAGGCGGTGGTGAAGGCGGTGGCCTTCTTGTCGAAGGTGATGCTCTTGCGGTCCGGCTCGGTGTAGCCGCCGAAGACCCACCAGGCGGGCGTGTTCATGGCGATCTCGTCGGTGCTCTTGGCCCCTTCGGCACCCTTGCTGCCGACCATGGCCAGCGCGGTGTCGTCGGTCTTGCCGTCCTTGTCGTCGTCGGTCGTGCACCACTTCGACTTGTACTCGGCCGTGCCCGACTGAATGATCGAGTCGTAGCCGTCGGGCTTCTCCTTGTCCTCCCACTCGAAGCCCTGGCTGAGTCCCGGCGACTGGACCTCCCAGTCCGCGGGCACGTCGAAGGCGATACCCCACTTGGGGTTCACGACGACCTTCCAGCCCGCGACGGTCGGCTTCTCGGTCTCGGTGCCGCGTGGGTTGTCGTCCGTGCCGGCCGACGACGAGGCCGAGGCCGAGCCGCTCGGCTCGACCGACACCGTGGGGCCGGCGCTGCCCTTGGCCTGCGGCTTCTCGTCGTCATCGCCACCGAGCACCAGGAACCCGGTGACACCGGCCGCCACGAGAACGGCAGCGGCGGCCACGATCGCCACCACCTTCGTCCGGTCGCCGCCGCCACCGCCGGACTGCGGGGAGCCCGGGGCCCCCGGCGTGCCCCACTGGGGTGGTGTCTGCGGATAGGGGTTGGTGGGCGGCTGCTGGTATCCGGGTTGCTGATACGGATTCGGCTGCTGGTATCCCGGCTGCTGGTACGGGTTGTTCTGCGCCTGCGGGTTCTGCTCTCCCCCGGGCGGCTGCTGTCCTGGCCACATGGCCAGAAACCCTAGTGCCGTTCATGACACGAACAGGTCACCACCCCTCGTCAGGGCGGTACCGAATCGGCCGCGGCACGCCGGTTCCCGCGTCGGGTGCTCTGCTCCGCCCCTGGCCAGTCGGCGCTACTCATGGGTAACATCGCGGCATGAGCCCCGACCAGATGTCCATCGGCGAGATGCTCGCCGCCACCGTGCCCATGGCCCGCACCCTCAATCTCGAGTTCCTCGAGACGGGGCCAGAGAAGGCCGTGCTGGCGCTGCCGGACCAGGGCGCGTTCCACAATCACGTGGGCGGACCGCACGCCGGGGCGATGTTCACGCTCGGTGAGTCCGCGAGCGGGGCGATCGTGCTCGCCGCGTTCGGGGACCAGCTGTCGCGTGCCGTGCCGCTCGCCGTCCGTGCCGAGATCGGCTACCGCAAGCTCGCCATGGGAGCCGTCACCGCGACGGCCACGCTGGGGCGTCCGGCCGCCGACGTCGTCGCCGAGCTGGACGCCGGGGAGCGGCCCGAGTTCCCCGTGGCGATCGAGATCCGCCGCGCGGACGGGGCCGTCACCGGTGAGATGACGGTGGTGTGGACCCTGCGGCCCAACGGCTGAGCGGGCGCCCTGCGGGGAAGGCCCCGGACGCGGCTTCGGCCGCCCCGAGGCCGTCCCTCCCGGGCGGGCCGGAAGATGCCGGAAAGGTGTCGTAGGCCGTCGGCCCCGATTGTCCGAGGCGGTGAGGTGCTGCGGCTGGCCCCCGTTCGGAGGATCTTCCGGTGACTTGCAACGTGTCGCCTCACACGCTTCTTCCCTGGTCACACGCTCATGAGCACTCGCCCGAGCGCCGGCCGTGTACTCCCGGCGGCGATCTTCGAGGCGGTGCCGGAGCCAGGGTGATCCGGCCGATCTGATCAACGCGGCGCTGGAGGATTCGGTCGGGGCGACGCGCGGTGAGGCCGGAGAAGGCGTTGAAAACGCAGGTCGCGGTGGGTGGCGGTGCGCGAGCGGGAGGAGCGGATCTCCCACCGCACCGCGATGCCGAAGTGGAGGCGATGTCGCCGCCTGCCGCGAGTGTGTCGGCCACCGGGTCTGCCACACCTGCCCCCCCGTGCGGGCATATCGCCAGGGTGAGAGCGCTCGCGCCCTTCGGGCAGGAGGCGCGGAGCCGACAGGCGGCCAGGTCGGTGCAGCCGCCGAGGTCCGCCCGGCGGTGCCCACCCGCAGGTACCCGCCCGGCGGTGCTCGGGTCGGCCGACGAGGTGATCGGCGTGTGCGCGGGCGTACTGGCGCGGTCAGGGAGCCGCTGACTGTCCGGGTGCCGCGTTACGAAACCAGCGACGCATGCCGTGCGACAGGCAGGACCGACTGATCCTCGACCGCTCCCTCCGCCTGGCTGATCTCGGCCCAGACCGCGTCGAGGGACAGGCCGAGGGTGTCGGCGATCGCTGCGATGGTCGGGAAGGCGGGGGTGGCCACACGGCCGGACTCGATCTTCCGCAGAGTCTCGGGCGAGATGTGCGAAGCGAGCGCCACGTCCAGCATCGGACGGCAGCCCCGGGCTCGGCGGAGCAGGGCGCCGAGGCGCTGTCCGCGTGCTACCTCGGCGGGGGTGAGCGGCGACCTGACCATGACCCCATTCTAATCCCGGTATAGTTAGACCGGGATAGTTATTGGAGCGCATGAGAGGTCCCCCATGATTGAGATCCTGAACTCCGCGCGGCTCGAGCGGGCGAGGGACACCGGCGCCCTGGTCGGACACATCCTGCACACGCTGAAGCAGCGCAGCGCGGTTGGGACGAACCTGCTGGACATCGACCAGTGGGCCAAGGAGATGATCACCGAGGCGGAGGCGCAGTCCTGCTACGTCGACTACGCGCCGTCCTTCGGGCGCGGCCCCTTCGGGCACTACATCTGCACGGCCGTCAACGACGCAGTGCTCCATGGGCGGCCTCACGACTACACGCTGGCGGACGGGGATCTGCTGACTCTCGACCTCGCCGTTGCCCGGGGCGGGGTGGCCGCGGACGCCGCGATCAGCTTTCTGGTGGGCAAGGCCAGGCCGGCGGAGAGCGTCGCGATGATCGAGACGACCGAGCGCGCACTCGCCGCCGGCATCGCCGCGGCCAAGCCCGGGGCGCGCATCGGCGACCTCTCCCACGCCATCGGCACGGTCCTCAGCAAGGCGGGCTACCCGATCAACACCGAGTTCGGAGGCCACGGCATCGGCTCCACCATGCACCAGGACCCACACGTCGCGAACATCGGACGGCCCGGCCGCGGCTACAAGCTGCGCCCCGGACTGCTGCTCGCCCTGGAGCCCTGGGTCATGGCCGACACGGCCACACTCGTCACCGACGCCGACGGCTGGACGCTGCGCAGCGCGACGGGCTGCCGGACCGCGCACAGCGAGCACACGATCGCCATCACCGACAGCGGAGCCGAAATCCTCACCCGCCCGTGAGGGGGGTGGCGCCGGGGTAGACCCCGGAAGCCGCCGGCCGTCGATCTCGGGGGGCTCGCTGACGTCTCCTTGTCGCCAAGGCCGCGGCCCGCGGCCATGACGAGCCCGCCGAGCGTGGCGCGGCCGTTCTGGGCGCCCTTCCGGGAGGCCGGTGTTCGTCCTCGAAGGCCGCGGTGCACGCCTACTTCGAGGCACTTACTCCGAGGCACTGCGCGCGCAACTCGACGGTACCGGCGTCAGCGTCGTCGAACTCGTCCCGCCGGCCGTCGCCACGGCAGGTCAGGAAGAGGTGAACCCGCAGGCGCTGGCGCTCGACGACCTCCTGACCGAGGTCGTGCAATCGCTCTCGAAGGTTCCCCGCGAAATCCTGGTGAAGGCGGCCTCATGCACCGCTGGGCCGAGCGCGACGGCACCTACGACGACCTCGTCGCACAGCGCTCCCAGGCCCTGGCCATGTTCCCCGGCGCGAAGGCTGAGCCCCTTCCCCTCCCGTCACCGGGCTTCACGGAGCCTGACCGCGGGCGACCGCCGCCGCACCGGCGGGCGTCCGCGTCCGGAGCGCCGGTGGGCTTGCGTCCGGACCGCACTGCGTCGGAGTCACGCGATCCGTCGGTCCCTGTCCTCGAGCCGCCGCTCGCTCGCTCCCGTCGCTCCGCCCTCCCCGAGTTCCGCCACGAACTCCTTGAGCCAGGCCACGAAGCGCGGGCCCAGGTCGTCCCGGTCACAGGCCAGCCGGACCACCGTGCGCAGGTAGTCGGCCTTGTCGCCGGTGTCGTAGCGGCGGCCGGAGAAGACGACGCCGTGCACCGTGCCGCCCGAGGCCAGTTGCTGGAGGGCGTCGGTGAGCTGGATCTCGCCGCCGCGGCCGGGCGCCGTACGCTCCAGGACGTCGAAGACGGCGGGATCCAGGACGTACCGTCCGATGACCGCGTACCGGCTCGGCGCGTCCTCGGGCGCGGGCTTCTCCACCAGTCCCGTGACCCGTACGACGCCGTCCTCGCCGGACGGCTCGACGGCCGCGCAGCCGTAGAGGCGCACCTGTTCGGGCGGGACCTCCATCAGGGCGACGACGCTGCCCGCGTACCGGTCGCGGACCTCCAGCATGCGGCTGAGCAGGGCGTCGCGAGGGTCGATGAGGTCGTCGCCGAGGAGGACGGCGAACGGCTGGTCGCCCACATGGCTGCGGGCGCACAGCACGGCGTGACCGAGGCCGAGCGGATCCCGCTGGCGGATGTGGTGGATGTCCGCGAGCCGGGCTGGACCGCGCACCGCGTCCAGTCGCACGGTGTCGCCCTTGGCCGCGAGGGCCTGCTCCAGTTCGAAGGCGTGGTCGAAGTGGTCCTCGATGGCCCGCTTGTGGCGGCCCGTGACCATCAGCACGTCGTCCAGTCCCGCCGCGGCGGCCTCCTCGACCACGTACTGGATGGCCGGCTTGTCGACGACCGGGAGCATCTCCTTCGGCGTCGCCTTCGTCGCGGGCAGGAATCGGGTGCCGAGCCCGGCCGCAGGGACGACCGCCTTGCGGACGGTGGGGACGGCGGACGCGGGCGGGGGAGGGGGAGGGGGAGGGGAGGAAGGACCGAGGGCGGAAGGGTGGGGGACGGGAGGGCCGGGCGCGTTCATGGCGGTCATGCTGGACCACGGGGATGGGAGTTCCCCGAGAGGCGCCTCTGGGACACCTGTGGGCCGGGGTCGGGCCGCAGGGCGTGGGCGGCACCTCGGAGATTCCGTGCGGCATCGGGCTTTTCCCGTACAGGGGTTGGCGCTGCCCGCTCCGGAGAATTTCGAATAGGGGTGCGGATACCGGCGGTAACTAAAGGGGAAAGCGCGCGTTCTGAACTCCGGTCACTCGAACTCCTTGTTTCCTGTGACGCGCGTGTGCGAAGGTGAGCCTCCCCCCAGACCGGTTGATCACGGCAGCATGCCTGGTCAGCTCGGAAGTACATACCGATCAGGCACCTGCTTTCCGACGGACGCGTATTTCGTGTGCCGTTCGCCGCATCGGAAGGAAACGGTTCCGTGCAGTCCCCGAACCCCCCACGCCCGCCGTACCCGCCCCGCCCCGGATGGACCCCCGGGGATTCCGACCGCGACCTCGCCGCCCGGCTGGGCACGGCCGGCGGTCACCCCCGCGCCGTCGCCCTGCTCCTCGCCCGGCACTGGCGCGCTGCCCACGACTACGCCACCGTCTGCCTGGCCGACACCGGAGAGGCCGCGCCCCTGGTGGCCTCCGCGGCCTTCCACGACGTGTTCGCACGCCTGGCGGGAGGACACCTCGGTGGCGCGCTGCGTCCCCAACTCCTGGTCACCGTACGCGACATGGTCCACGACTGGGCCGGCGCGGACGGAGTCGTCGCCGTCCTGCCGGAATTGCGCAAAACCGTCGGCGGCCGCGGACTGCGCGCCGCCCGGTCCGTCACCCCCGAAAGGCGACAACTCGCCGAACGCGCTTTCCAGTTCCTGCCCGCCGCCTCCCAATGCCTCCTGTGGCATACGGAAGTGGAGGCCGAACCCCTCTCCATACCGGCCCGTCTGCTGGGCGTGGACACCCTCACCGCCAGGGCCGGTCTGGAACGGGCGCGGGAACAATTCCGTACCGGCTGTGTACGCGCCCACCGGGAACTCGCCCCGTCGAGCGAATGCCGTTTCCACAACCGCCTTCTCGACGTTCCCCTGCGTCGCGGCGGGACCCTGCTGCCCGAAGTCCGCGACCATCTGGCTCAGTGCCGCCACTGCCGGCACGCGGCCGAACAGTTCAGCCATTTCGACGGCGGACTGGACGTCCTGCTCGCCGAGACGGTCCTCGGCTGGGGCGCCCGCCGCTACCTCGACTCCCGCCCCGGGCGCGCCGCCGCCGAAACGGCGACGGCGATCCGGCCGGCCGCGGCTCGCCCGTCCGGCGGCACCGGCCGCCACCGCACCACCTCCGTCGGCCTGCTCGCCCTGCCGCGGCACCGCTCCCGGACCGTCCTGGTGGGCGTCGGACTGACCTCCCTCGCCCTGCTCACGACCGTCCTGGCCACCCGCGGCTGGTCCGGTGACAACGGTGTCCCGGTCCCCGGCGCCACCTGGGGCGCGCCCGCCGGCGGCACCGGCGCCACGGACACCGGCACGGATGCGGCCACCCCGGAGCGCCCCGCGTCCACCCGGTCCTTGCCCGCCACCGCCTCCGCCGGGAACCCCGCGGAGATCGCCCACGGCCGCCTGCGCGCCACGGCCACGGGACTCTGCCTGGACGTCGACGGCGGCCGGGCCGAGACCGGGGCGTCCGCCCTCCTGGCGGCCTGTTCCCCGGCGGCGTCCCAGCAGTGGTCGTACCAGAACGACGGACTGCTGCGCAGCGCCGCCGCCCCGTCCCTCTGCCTGGCCGTCGGCCCCCGACGCGGGACGGTCACGCTGGGCGGGTGCGCGGTGCCCTCCGGCAGCGTCTTCTTCGATCTCACCGTGCGCGGAGAGCTGCTGTTGCGGCGCGGCGGCGAGGACCTCGTGGTCGCGCCCGGCGCGGGGCGGTCACGGACGCACGTCACCGTCATGGAACGGGACGGATCGGCGGGTCAGCGATGGGAGTTCGACGTGGCGGCGGAGGCCGGGCGGCCCCCGGCCGCGGGCGAGCCGGACACCGGGGAACGGGACACCGGGCAACCGTCCGGCGCCCCGGACGCGGCCCGGTCCCCGCGGCCGGACGGCAGCGCTCCGGCTCCCGTTCCCGCTCCCGTTCCCGTTCCCGCTCCCGAGGAGTCCGCGCCCTCCACCGCGCCCGCGCCCGAGTACGAGAAGCGCTTCGTCCAGGCCGACTGCTGCGCGCAGGAACCGGAGCCCGCGCCCACGGCCCGCGCCCTCCCCGGTCCGGTCGCAGCGGTCGACGAAGTACTCGGCGGCGTCGACCGGGGCGTGGACGTCACCCTCACCGGCCTGACCACCGCGCTCGGCGGCTGAACGGGCCGGCCGGGCCGGCCGGGCCGGCCGGGCCACCCGGGACGGGTCCGTCGGGCAACGGTGGCGACGAGAGGTTTTCCGCCCCGTCCAACAACGGTGGCGGCGAGCGGTTCCCCGCCCCCTTCGGCGACGGTGGCGGCGAGAGGCTCCCCGCCCCTCCGGCGACGGCGACGGCGAGCGGCTCTCCCGCCCCCCCATCCGCACACCGGCCCGCCGGGGCGAGGGACCTGGCCCCCGCGTCCATGGTGGCGCGGGGCCGCATCGCGGGGCGTCCACGACGGATCGGCGTCCCGCCCGACCCGGTAGGCTTCCCGGCGTGCGCCCGGTCGCGGCGCGCGCCGGGAAGCAGGACTCGAAGCAGGACCCGAACGGGAGGAACCGGCGGTGCACGTCCAGGAATGGCTCGAGGCCGTACCCGCGGTCGCCATCTACGGGCTGGTGGGCCTGGTCATCGGACTGGAGAGCCTGGGCATCCCGCTGCCGGGGGAGATCGTCCTCGTCTCCGCGGCGCTGCTCGCCTCCCAGCACGGAGACATCAACCCCGTGATCCTCGGCGCCTGCGCCACGGCCGGCGCGGTGATCGGCGACTCCATCGGCTACGCCATCGGCCGCAAGGGCGGCCGGCCCATGCTGGCCTGGCTGGGCAAGAAGTTCCCCCGGCACTTCAGCGAGGGGCACATCGCCACGGCGGAGCGGTCCTTCGAGAAGTGGGGCATGTGGGCCGTCTTCTTCGGCCGTTTCATCGCCCTGCTGCGGATCTTCGCCGGGCCGCTCGCGGGCGTCCTGCACATGCCGTACTGGAGGTTCTTCACCGCCAACCTGCTCGGCGGCATCGTGTGGGCGGGCGGGACGACGGCCGTCATCTACTACGTGGGTGTCGTCGCGGAGTCCTGGCTCAAGAGGTTCTCCTGGCTGGGCCTGGTGATGGCCGTGCTCATCGGCCTCACCTCCATGATCGTGCTCAAGCGCAAGGCGAAGGACGCCGGGCAGCACGCCGAGGCTGAGGCGGAGGCCGAGCCGAAGGCCGAGACGGTCGCGGCCGCCGAGTAGGTCGCGGACGCGAGCGTCCTCGCGGGACCGCACAGGGGTCTCTCGCTCGGATCAGGCCGGATCACGGAGCGGTGCCGGACCCCACGAGCCCGGCACGATCCGAACGAGCGCCCTAGCCGTGGATCCCGTCGTGGGCCTTGGCCAGGTCGGCGTACAGCGTGCCGTTGAGCGTGACGCCCTGACGCTCCTCCTCGGTCAGCTCCCGCCTGATCCTCGCCGGCACCCCCGCCACCAGTGAACCCGGTGGCACCTCCATCCCCTGCGGCACCAGCGCCTGGGCGGCGACCAGCGAACCCGCCCCGATCACCGCGCCGTTGAGCACGGTCGCACCCATCCCGATCAGACAGTCGTCGCCGACGCTCGCCCCGTGGACGACCGCGTTGTGCCCGACGGAGACCCGCTCGCCGATGGTCACGGGGAATCCGGGGTCGGCGTGCAGCGTGCAGTTGTCCTGGATGTTGCTCCGCGCCCCGACGGAGATCCGTTCGACGTCACCGCGCAGCACGGCGCCGTACCAGACGCTCGCGCCCGCCGCCAGCGTCACGTCCCCGATGACGGAGGACGTCGGCGCCACGAACGCCTCCTCGTCGACGTTCGGTTCCCTGCCGCCGATGCCCACGATCAGCGCCTTGTGCGTCATCACCGTCTCCTCGCGTCCGTCCTTCCCCGCACGGTACCGCCACCGGGTGGGGTGAAGATCACAGGCCCGTGGCGTCCTGGCCGCACCGCCCGCTGAGTACGGTGAGCGGGTGCCGAAGCGCAAGAACACGTTCTCATCCTGGCGGCGCCGCCTCGCCCAGCGGGCCGTCCACGCGGGCTGGGCCTGGGTGCGGCGCACCGGTTCCGTCACCGCGGAACACCCCGGCGGCCTCCGCTTCGGCTCGATCGGCCCGGGCACCCGGCTCGCCTTCCCGCTCGGCACGGTGTTCGGCGAGCCGTGGATCCACCTCGGCGCGCACTGCATCGTGGGCGAGCAGGTCACGTTGACGGCCGGCCTGATGCCGGACCTCGACCTCGGCCCGGACCCGATCCTGCGGATGGGCGACGGCGTCGTCCTGGGCCGCGGCAGCCATGTCATCGCCGACACGACGGTCACCATCGGCAGCGACTGCTACTTCGGGCCGTACGTCTACGTCACCTCCACCAACCACTCCTACGACGATCCGCACCAGCCCATCGGCAAGCAGTGGCCGCGGATGGAGCCGGTGGATATCGGCTCCGGCTGCTGGATCGGCACCGGCGCGGTGATCCTGCCGGGGGCGCGGATCGGACGGAACGTGGTCGTCGCGGCCGGCGCGGTGGTGCGCGGCACGGTGCCGGACCACGCCGTGGTGGCGGGGGCGCCCGCCCGCGTCGTACGGCGGTGGACCGCCGCCGCCGGCTGGCAGCCGCCGCTGCGCACGCCGGCTCCCGTGCCGATCCCCGACGGGGTGACGTCCGACCAACTGGTCGCGCTGTCGGGCCTGGACGAGGAGGCGGCGGCGAGACTGGCCGCGCTGGAGCCGGAACGGTGAGGTGAGCGGCCCGGTCCGACGCCTCGTTAGCCCGTCGCCAGCAGCAGCGTCCCCACCAGCGCCAGCCCCGCCCCCGCGGCCTGGATCCCGCGCAGCCGCTCCCGCAGGAAGCCGAGTGCGGCCAGGGTGGTCACCACCGGGTAGAGCGAGGCCAGCACGGCGGCCACGGTGACCGGGCCGTGCTGGGCGGCGATCGCGTAGGTGCCGTTCGCGGCGACGTCCGCGAGGCCGACGAAGGCGTACGCGGGCAGCGCGTTCCACGCCAGCCCGCCCTCGGGAAGTGCGGGTGTGCCCCGGCGTACGGCGACGCACAGGGCCGCGCCGCCCGCCAGCACATTGGTGACGCGCTGCACGAACAGGGAGAGGAAGAGGCCGGTGACCGTGGTCGACGCCTCCGTGACCAGCACGAAGACCGTGCCGAAGCCGAGAGCCGCGACCAGGGTGAGGAGGACGGCCCGCCGCCGCACGGCCGGGCCCCTCAGCTGCGGGCCGCCCGCCAGGACCACGCCGACGACCGCGACCGCGATGCCGGCGGCCTGGGTCCACCCCGGTCGTTCGCCGAGGAACAGCCCGACGGAGACCGGGACGGCCACACTGAGCGTGGCGAGCGGGGACACGACGCCCATCGGGCCGAGCGCCAGCGCCTTGTAGAAGGAGAGCAGGGCGACCGGGCCCACCAGACCCGCCGCGACCGCGAACCACAGCCGTGGCCCGGCCTCGCTCCAGCCGCCGGTGGCGACGACGACCGCGCCCAGCGCCGCCGCCGCGACGGACTGGGAGACGACGACCACGGTGAGCGCCGGGGCCCGGCGCGCGAGCAGCCCGCCGCCGAAGTCGGCCAGGCCCCACAGGAGGCTCGTGGCCAGGGCGAAGAGTGCTGTCACCGGTTCCTCGCAGTACAGTTCGGTGCACGATCGGGTGCACTCCAACGTAGTACAGCACGATGAACCCTGTCATTCAGAATAGTGAACTCCGGACCTCGTCCGGAAAAGGAGGAATTGGACGGAATGTGGCGGACCTCGACCTGCTGACCCAGTCCCTGGCGCGCAACGTCAAGCGCTGGCGCGCCGAACGCGGCTTCACCCTCGACACCCTCGCGGCCCGCGCCGGAGTCAGCCGCGGCATGCTGATCCAGATCGAGCAGGCCCGCACCAACCCCAGCCTCGGCACCGTCGTCAAGATCGGCGACGCGCTCGGCATCAGCATCACCACCCTCCTCGACTACGAGCAGGGACCCAAGGTCCGCGTCGTGCCCGCGGACCAGGTGGTCCGGCTGTGGCACACCGGCGCGGGCAGCTACAGCCGCCTCCTCGCCGGCACGGAGGCGCCCGGCCCGCTGGAGATGTGGGACTGGCGGCTGATGCCCGGCGACAGCAGCGACTCCGATCCGCACCCGGCCGGCACGGTCGAGATCGCCCACGTCACCGCCGGAGAACTCACCCTCACGGTCGAGGGCACGGAGTACCGCGTCCCGGCCGGCGCCAGCGTCACCTTCGAGGCCGACGCGGCCCACACCTACGCCAACCAGGGCGGGATCCCCACCGAGATGGTGCTCACCGTGTCGGTGCCGCCCGTGCGCTGAGACACCCCGCCGACCGGCGCGGCGCCGCTGTTAGCGTGCCTCCATGGACGCACCCATCGGACACTTCGACGACGCCAGGCCCGCCCCCGACTGCCTCGACGAGCTGACCGGCCCGGTCGCCGACGCTGTACGCCACTGGGCAGGCAGCGTCCCCGCCGGCCAACTCGTCTACGTCGACACCGACCCCCAGTGGGCCGACACGGCCGTCTTCGTCGAGCACTACGGACGGGAACTGCTGGAGCGGTCGGCGAACTGCGTGGTGGTCGCCGGCCGACGCGGCGGCGACACCACCCTCGCCGCCTGTGTCGTCCTGTCCACCACCCGCGTCGACGTCAACGGGGTGGCGCGCCGCCAACTCGGCGCCCGGAAGGCCTCCTTCGCCGCGATGGACACGGCCGTGGGGGAGACCGGCATGGAGTACGGCGGCATCACCCCCGTCGGACTCCCCGCCGCCTGGCCGGTGCTGGTGGACTCGGCCGTCGTCGACCTGCCGTACGTCCTGGTCGGGAGCGGGCGCCGGCGCGGCAAACTGCTGGTGCCGGGCAAGGCGCTCGCCGAACTGCCCGGCGCGGTCGTGCTGGACGGACTGGGCGTCGCGGGCTGAGACGATCCACCGGGCCGGCCCGTCAGTAGTGTTCCGCCGTCCCGAGGTACTGCTCCGCGAAGGCACCGGCGGCGGCCGGAGAGGTGAACAGGCGGCGCAGCCGGGCCAGGGTGGTGCCCGCCCGGAACGGGTCGCCCGTCGAGACGCCGTGGTAGATCTCGGACAGCCAATGGGAGAACTCCTGGTAGTCCCAGACCCGCCGCAGACACGTCTGCGAGTAGCCGTCCAGGCCGTCGCCGTCGCCCCGGACCAGATATCCGACCAGCGCGTCGCCGAGCAGGAACGCGTCGTGCAGCGCGAGGTTCATCCCCTTGGCGGCGATCGGAGCGACGAGGTGCGCCGCGTCCCCGGCCAGGAACAGACGCCCGTACGTCATGGGCTCGACCACGTAGTCGTGCATGTCGAGCACGCGTCTCTCGATCAGCGGCCCCTCGGTGAGCGGCGGGGCGTCCACGGCCCCGAGCCGTACGCGCAGCTCCCTCCAGACACGGTCGTGCGACCAGTTCTTCGGATCGTCGCCGGGCGGACACTGGAGGTAGTACCGGGTCACCTGGGGACCGCGGGCCATGTGCCCGGCGAACCCGTTGGGGTGGATGCCGAACAGCACGCAGTCGGAGGACGGCGGTGCCTGCGCGAGCAGCGCCAGCCAGCCTATGCCGTAGTCGTGCCGGGCCGTCCGCGCCTTCTCCGGCGGCACCGCCGCCCGGCTGACCCCGCGCGCCCCGTCGGCCCCGACGACGAAGTCGCACAGCAGCAGCCGCCGTTGACCCGTGCGCGGGCAGGTGTACGACACCGAGGGACGGTCCGTGTCGAGATCGTGCAGCTCGACGTCGCGCACCGAGAAGCGGGCGTCGCCGCCTCGCACGTCCACGTACTCGCGCACGAGGTCCGTCACGAGCAACGGCTGGGGGTAGACGTAATGGCGACGACCCGTCAGGTCGCCGTAGGGGAAGCGGTAGCCCTCGCCGCCGAAGCGGAACTCGCACGCGGTGTGCGGTCGGGCCCGCTCCAGGAGGTTGTCGGCGAGGCCCCGTTCGCGGAGGCCTTGCACGGCCCACTCCTCCAGGACGCCCGCGCGCGGGTCGCCCTCGATGAACTCGCGGCTCTCCGCCTCCAGCACCACGCAGTCCAGGTGGGCGGCGCGCAGGATGTTGCCGACGGTGAGCCCGGCCGGCCCGGCGCCCACGACGACGACCGGAACATGAGGCGGGGCAAGGGAGTTGGCGTGGGGGGTGGTGGTCACCCGCACATTATGGAGGCCCCCTCGGGGAGTGTCAGGGGGCCGGAGCGGTCACCCTTTCAGCCCAGCCGCGGGATCTCGATCGCCGGGCAGCGGTCCATCACCATCTCCAGACCGGCCGCCCGCGCGCGGTCGTAGGCGCTCTCGTCGACGACACCGAGCTGGAACCACACCGCCTTCGCGCCCTTGGCGACCGCCTCGTCCGCGACGGCTCCCGCGAGGTCGCTGTTGACGAAGACGTCCACCACGTCCACGTCGAAGGGGATGTCCGCGAGACAGGCGTACCCCCGCTCCCCGTGCACGGTCTCCGCCTTGGGATGGACGGGGACGACCCGCTTGCCGAAGCGCTGGAGCACCTCGGCGACGCCGTAGGCCGCCCGTCGCGGATTCGTGGACAGTCCCACCACCGCCCAGGTGTCGCCCAGCTCGGTGAGGATCCTGCGGATCGTTGCCTCGTCGCCGTACACGGCGGCCTCCTCTGACGGACGGACATCACGCGACGCCGAGCGGCGCCCATCCGCTCAACATCGGACGACCCGCACCGATTCCGCACCCGGACTGCGAACGGCCCCGCGCCCGCCTACGCTCGGCTCCGTGCTGCGCATCATCGACGTCCGAACCG
This sequence comes from Streptomyces sp. NPDC006259, assembly GCF_042870975.1. Taxonomy (NCBI): domain Bacteria; kingdom Bacillati; phylum Actinomycetota; class Actinomycetes; order Kitasatosporales; family Streptomycetaceae; genus Streptomyces; species Streptomyces sp. NPDC006259. Next base: position 86,326 of record NZ_JBIAHY010000002.1, read on the forward strand.
GCGAGCCCGTCGTCGCCGCCGCCCTCCGCCGCGGCCTGACCCGCGTGGAGGCCCATGCCTCGGGGTACGGCACCGGCACGCTCCGCGTCCTCCTCGTCGCCGATCTCGTCGTCCGGGCGCTGGAACTCGGCGGTACCTCCGTCCTGCCCGTGCTCACCGGCGAACGCGAGCAGGCGGAGCTGCGGGCGGCCGCCACCGCGCTCGGCGTCCGCCCCTTCGAGGACGGCCGGGACCTCTCCGGCGGATTCGGTGAGGTCCAGGCCGTGCACGTGGCGGCGCAAGGCCACGCCGCGGTGGGAGAAGGGGTGTGGGTCCCGGTCGCACCCGTGCGGCCGGACGACGGCGCCGGGCCGGACCACGAGCCCGCCGCCCTCCGCCTCGCCCTGCTCTCCCACCACCACCGCGCACCCGCCCCGCTCGGCCCGGCCGCGCTGCGCGAGGCCGACGCCACCCTCGCCCGCTGGCGTCGGGCCGTCGCCGGCTGGGCACGCAGCCCGTCCCGTCCGGTCCCCGAGGAACTGCGCGAACGGCTGCGGACCGCCTGGGAGGACGACCTGGACCTGCCCGCGGTGCTCGGCGTGCTGCGCTCGGTGGAGGAGGCCGGACCGCGCCTCCCGGACGGCGCCCGCTTCGAGACGTACGCCTACGCCGACCGTCTCCTCGGTCTCGAACTCACCCGCGACGTGGGAGCCCCGCCGTGAGCGCCGACACCGCGGCCGGTCCGCCGCGCCGGCTCGTCGTCCTGCGGCACGCCAAGTCGGCCTGGCCGCCGAGCGTGCCCGACCACGAGCGGCCGCTCGCCCCGCGCGGCCTGCGCGACGCCCCGGCCGCCGGCCGGGCCCTGGCCGACGCCGGCTGCCTGCCGGACCTCGTCCTGTGCTCCACCGCCGTGCGCGCCCGGCGGACCTGGGAACTGGCCTCGGCCCGGTGGGGCACCCCGCCGCCGGTCCGCCACGACCCGCGCCTGTACGCCGCCGACGTACCCGAGCTGCTGGCCGTGGCGCGCGAGACGCCCGCCGAGGTCCGCACCCTGCTGCTGGTCGGACACAACCCCGGCCTCCAGGACCTCGTCCTCGACCTGGCAGGGGACGCCCTCGACGACGCCCTGGACCCGGTCCGCGCGAAGTTCCCGACCTCCGCCGTCGCCGTCCTGGCCTGGTCCGCCCCCACCTGGGCCGACCTGGCGCCGGGCGCGACCCTGCTGACCTGGACGGCCGTGCCGAGGGGGCGCCAGGACGGCGGCTGAGGCGGCACCGGTCACGGCATAGGCTGGCCCGATGCAGGACGAGTACCGCACCGTCGCCCACCAGGGCGTCCACGAGACCGAGATCAACCGCTCCCGCTTCCTGTGCGCGCTCGCCCCGGCTGCCACCGAACAGGAGGCCCAGGCGTTCCTGGCGGCCGTCCGCAAGGAGCACGCCGACGCCACCCACAACTGCTGGGCGTACGTCATCGGCGCCGACGCCTCCGTGCAGAGGGCCGGCGACGACGGCGAACCCGGCGGCACCGCCGGCGCCCCGATGCTCCAGATGCTGCTGCGCCGCGACATGCGGTACGTCGTCGCCGTGGTCACCCGCTACTACGGCGGGGTCAAGCTGGGCGCCGGCGGCCTCATCCGCGCGTACGGCGGCGCCGTCGGCGAGGCCCTGGACACCGTCGGCACGATCACCCGTCGCCGCTTCCGGCTGGCCACGGTGACCGTCGACCACCAGCGGGCCGGCAAGATCCAGAACGACCTGCACGCCACCGGCCGCGAGGTCCGCGACGTCCGCTACGGCGAGGCCGTCACCATCGAGATCGGCCTCCCGGACGCCGACGTGGACGCCTTCCGCGCCTGGCTCGCGGACGCGACGGCGGGCACGGCGGGGTTCGAGGTGGGCGGGGAGGCGTACGGCGACGCGTGAGAGCGGCTGCCGGGTGATCCCGCTCAGGCCGGCGACGGTTCCGGGGTGACGCCTCCCTCCTCCTCGTGCGGAAGCCTCCACCGGCCGGGCGCCGGCTCCGCCGGGCAGCTGTGCCGCGACACGCTCGGGGCAGGGAGCGGACCGGGCGGTCCGCCCGGCGTCGTGGAACTCGGCGACTCCGTGGTCGCGGGCGACCGGTCGCAGGGTCCTGCGCGGATGGCCGTACAACGCGCCGCCCATGTCGCGGATCCCACGGACGACGACCTCGACGGGGCCGGCTACCCGGCACCCCAGGCCGACCCGGCTGGGGAAGCGGAACGTCGGGTGAGCAGCTCGGAGTGGTTCGTCTCACCTCTGCCGAAAGGCGCCGAACCGGTCGCTCCGCCGGCCTCGAACGAGGAAACAAAAAGCTGTTTATCGGGCAAAAGGTATGGAGGGAACCGGACTTACAGGAGTATCCGCCCGTGCTGTCGGACCCTGCCGATACGCTCGGGAATCATGAGGCTCCTGCACACTTCCGACTGGCATCTCGGCCGGGCGTTCCACCGGGTGAACATGCTCGGTGCCCAGGCCGGGTTCATCGGCCACCTCGTCACCACCGTGCGTGAGCGCGAGGTCGACGCGGTGGTCGTGTCGGGGGACGTGTACGACCGGGCGGTGCCGCCGCTCGCCGCCGTCGAGCTGTTCGACGACGCCCTGCACCGCCTCGCCGACCTGGGCGTGCCCACGGTCATGATCTCCGGGAACCACGACTCCGCGCGGCGGCTCGGCGTGGGCGCCGCGCTCATCGGGCGCGCAGGCGTCCACCTGCGGACCGATCCGGCCGCGGCCGGCACACCCGTGATCCTGCGGGACGCCTTCGGCGACGTCGCCTTCTACGGACTGCCCTACCTCGAACCCGCCCTGGTCAAGGACGAGTTCGGCGTGGACAGGGCCGGACACGAGGCGGTGCTGGCCGCCGCCATGGACCGGGTCCGGGCCGACCTGGCGGGGCGCCCGCGGGGAACCCGCTCCGTCGTCCTGGCGCACGCCTTCGTCACCGGCGGCCGACCCAGCGAGAGCGAACGGGACATCACCGTCGGCGGGGTCGCCTCCGTGCCCGCGGGAGTCTTCGACGGCGTCGACTACGTGGCACTCGGCCATCTGCACGGCTGTCAGAGCCTCACCGAGCGCGTCCGCTACTCCGGCTCCCCGCTGCCCTACTCCTTCTCGGAGGCCGATCACCGCAAGACCATGTGGCTGGTCGACCTCGACGCCCACGGAGGCGTCACCGCCGAGCGGATCGACTGCCCCGTCCCCCGCGCGCTGGCCCGGCTGCGCGGCACGCTGGAGGAACTGCTCGGCGATCCCCGGCTCGACCGGTACGAGGAGGCGTGGGTCGAGGCGACCCTCACCGACGCCGTGCGCCCGGCCGACCCGATGGCCCGGCTCACCGAACGCTTCCCGCACACCCTCAGCCTCGTCTTCGCGCCCGAGCGCACCCCGGACGACCCGGACGTGTCCTACGCCCGGCGCCTCGCGGGCCGCAGCGATCAGGAGATCGCCGAGGACTTCGTGGCGCACGTGCGCGGCGCGGGCCCCGACGCGCGCGAGCAGGGCGTGCTGCGGGACGCCTTCGACGCCGTGCGCGCCGACGACACCGTGCGGGAGGTGGCGCGGTGAGGATCCGGACGGCCCCTCGGGTGGCGCCGACGGTCCCCGCCGCGGATCCGCCCCGTCCCGACCGCCTCCGCGCCGCGGGTGCGTCCGCCCCGGACCCGCTCCCGGCTCCGGGACCTCGCACCGACGACCACCGGGGAGCCGCCCGATGAGGCTGCACCGCCTCGACCTCACCGCCTTCGGGCCCTTCGGCGGCACCCAGAGCGTCGACTTCGACGAACTGTCCGCCGCCGGGCTCTTCCTGCTGCACGGGCCGACGGGCGCGGGCAAGACCTCCGTCCTGGACGCCGTGTGCTACGCGCTGTACGGCTCCGTCCCGGGCGCACGGCAGAGCGGTCAGGGCCTGGCCCTGCGCAGCGACCACGCCGCCCCCGGCACCCGCACCGGGGTCACGCTGGAACTCACGGTCGCCGGAAGGCGGTTGGAGATCACCCGGCAGCCGCCCTGGGAGCGCCCCAAGAGGCGCGGCACCGGCACCACCGTCGAGAAGGCCCAGAGCATGCTGCGCGAGCACGACGCCGTCGCCGGGGCCTGGAAGGACCTCAGCCGCTCCCACCAGGAGATCGGCGAGGAGATCACCCAGGTGCTCGGCATGAGCCGCGAACAGTTCTGCCAGGTCGTGCTGCTGCCCCAGGGCGACTTCGCGCGGTTCCTGCGCGCCGACGCCGAAGCACGGGGCCGACTGCTCGGCCGCCTCTTCGACACCCAGCGCTTCGCCGAGGTCGAGAAGCGGCTGGCCGAGCGGCGGCGTACGGCCGAGACACGCGTGCGTGAGGGCGACACGGAACTCCTGGCCGACGCGCACCGCATGCAGCAGGCGGCCGGTGACGCCATGGAACTGCCCGAGCTGGCGCCGGGCGAGCCGGGCCTGGCCGAGGCCGTGCTGACCGCCGCCGCAGTGGCCCGCGGCACCGCCCGTGAGCAGCTCACGATCGCCGAATGCGGCCGGCTCGCCGCCGAGTCCGCGCAGGCCGCCGCCGAGCGCGCGCTGGCCGACGTACGCGAACTGGACCGGTTGCGGCGGCGGTTCGCCGAAGCACGGGAGCGGGCCCGGCTGCTGGAGGAGCGGGCCGGGACCCACCGTGAGGCGCGGGCCCGGATGGAGCGGGCCCGCAAGGCGGAGGCGGTGGCGCCGGCCCTGGAACTGCGGGAGGCCGCCGACGCCGAGCACCGCAGGGCCGCCGCCGCCGAGGCACGCGCGCGTGCGCTGCTGCCGGAGCGGTTCGCCGACGCCGGCGCGGCCGGACTGGCCGCCGCCGCCCGCCGCGCCGCGGAGGAGCTGGGCGGGCTGGAGTCGGCCCGCCGCGGTGAGCGACGGCTGGCCGGACTCCTCGCGGAGCGCGCCGACCTGGACCGTCAGGAGCGCGCCGACGAGGACGTCCTCGCGGAGACCGGTGGCTGGCTCGCCGACTGGGACGCCACCCGCGCCGCCCTCCAGGAGCGGGTCGAGTCCGCCCAGGAGGCCGCAACCCGCGCCGAACAGCTCGCCGTCCAACGCGACCCCGCCCGGCGCCGGCTGGCCGCCGCCCGGCTGCGCGACCGGCTCACCCGTGACACCGAGGAGGCCCAGCGGCACGCCCTGGCCGCCGGCGAGCGGGCGCTCGCGGCCCGTACCCACTGGCTCGACCTCAAGGAACAGCGGCTCAACGGCATCGCCGCCGAACTGGCCGCCACCCTGCGCGACGGCGAACCCTGCGCCGTCTGCGGGGGCACCGAGCACCCCGCCCCCGCCCGCAAGGTCGCCGGACACGTCGACCGTGAGGCCGAGGAGCGGGCCCTCGCCGCCTCCCAGCGCGCCGAGCGGGACCACGCGGAGGCCGAGCGCGACCTCGGCCTCGTCCGGGAGAACCTGGCCGCCGCCCGCGCCGAGGCCGGCGACACCCCCACCGAACAACTCGGCGCCGAAGCCGATGAGTTGGAGCGCACCTACGGTCTGGCCCGCCGGGACGCCTCCGCACTGCACCCCGCGCGCGAGGAGCTGCGCCGGGCCGAGCAGGAGCACGGGCGCCGCACGGCCGCCCAGCGGGAGGCCGCCGTCAGAGCCGCCTCCCGGGTCGGCCACCGCGAGCGGCTGGAACGGGAGCGGGTCGCGCTGGAGGAGGAGTTGGCCGAGGCCCGGGGCAGCGCGCCCAGCGTCACCGCGCGCGCCGAGCAGCTGGAACGCCAGGCCGCCCGGCTCGCCGACGCGGCGGACGCCGCCCGCGCCGCCGAGGAGAGCGCGGGCCGCCTCAAGGCCGCCGACGGGCGCCTCGACGAGGCCGCCTTCCGGGCCGGTTTCGACACCCCGCGGGCCGCCGCCGACGCCCTCCTCGACCCGAGCGCCCACCGCGAGCTGCAACGCCGCCTGGACGCGTGGCAGTCCGAGGAGGCCGCCGTACGGGCCGTCCTCGCCGAGCCCGAGACCGTGGCCGCCGCCCAGCTCCCCGCCGTCGACCTCGCGGCGGCCGAACAGGAGGCCGTCCGGGCCGCCGAACGGCTGCGGCGGGCCGCCTCCGCCGAGGACGAGGCAGCCCGCCGCTGCGCCGAACTGGACCGTCTCTCCGCGCGCGCGGCCGCCGCCGTACGGCGGCTCGCGCCGCTGCGCGAGGAGTACGACCGGGTGGCCCGCATGGCCGGACTCACCGCGGGCACCTCCGCGGACAACGAACGCAAGATGCGCCTGGAGGCGTACGTCCTGGCCGCCCGTCTGGAGCAGGTCGCCGCCGCCGCGACCGTCCGCCTCCAGCGGATGTCGTCCGGGCGGTACACCCTCGTGCACTCCGACGACCGGGCCGGGCGCGGCCGCAGCGGGCTCGGGCTGCACGTGGTCGACGCCTGGACCGGACGCGAACGGGACACGGCCACGCTGTCCGGCGGCGAGACCTTCTTCGCCTCCCTCGCCCTCGCCCTGGGCCTCGCGGACGTCGTCACCGACGAGGCGGGCGGGGTCCGGCTGGACACCCTCTTCATCGACGAGGGGTTCGGCAGCCTCGACGACCAGACGCTGGACGAGGTCCTCGACGTACTCGACTCCCTGCGCGAACGCGACCGCAGCGTGGGCATCGTCAGTCACGTCGCCGATCTGCGGCGGCGCGTCCACGCACAGCTGGAGATCGTCAAGGGACGATCCGGGTCGGTGGTGCGCCAGCGCGGTCAGTGACCGAGCGGGCGGCGGGTCAGCGGCGAGGAGTAGACGACGCTGGTGGTCACCGATCCCAGGGAGCCGATCCGGCCCGTCAGCTCCTCCAGATGCCGCATGGAGCGGGCGGCGACCTTGATGACGAAGCAGTCGTCGCCCGTGACGTGGTGCGCCTCCAGGATCTCGGGCATGACGGCCACCAGGTCGTGGAACGGCTTGTAGTTGCCGTGCGGGTAGCGCAGCCGCACGAACGCCAGGATCGACAGCCCCAGCCGCTCGGGGTCCACGACCGCCGCGTACCCCTGGATGACGCCCGCCTCCTCCAGCCGCCGCACCCGCTCGGTGACCGCGCTGGCGGACATCGACACGGCCCGCGCCAGGTCGGCGAAACTGGCCCGGCCCTCACGCTGGAGGACCTCGAGAATGTGCCAGTCGGTGGCGTCCAGGGAATACGCGGTCATCCCCGAGGAATACCAGGGGAATCCACGGCCCGGCAAGATCGACGCCGGGGAACGGCCCTTCAGCGGGACGATCCGCCGCCGTAGATTCTGGTCATCGCCACCACCACACCGAAAGGTCCCGGGATGACCGTCACGACCCCACTCGCCAACCCGCCCGCCACCCCGCCCGCCACCAACGGCGTCCTGCGGGTCGCCCCCGCGGCCCCGGCCGACGCCGCCGCCCACTTCCGGGCCTCCCTCGTCTTCCACGCCGACGCCTCGGACGTGGCCGCCGCGCTCGGGGCCGGCGGCGACCCCGGCTTCGTCCTCCTGGACTCCCGCTCCACCGAGTCCTGGGACCAGGGGCACATCCCCGGCGCCGTCCACCTGCCGACCGCGCTCATCGCCGAGCAGGCAGCCGAGGTCCTCGACAAGGACGTGCCGGTGGTGACGTACTGCTGGGGCCCCGGCTGCAACGGCGCCACCCGCGCCGCCCTCGCGCTCGCCGAACTCGGCTACCGGGTCAAGGAGATGCTCGGCGGCTTCGAGTACTGGGCGCGCGAGGGCTTCCCCTTCGAGACGTGGCAGGGACCCGGACGGCGCGACGCCGACCCGCTCACCTCCCCGGTGGAAACGGCGGAATGCGGGTGCTGATCCGGTGAGCGCGGCGCCCGCGCGACGGGCACTCGCGCGACCGGCGCGCTCGCGGCTCACGCGCGCTCGCGGCTCACGCCCGCCTGAGGCTCACGCCCGGCCGCGCGAACTGCGCGGCCTGCGGCTCAGGGCTGCCCGCGCTCACGCCCGGACGCGGCTCACGCGTGCCGGCGTGCCACGCCCGCCTGCGGCTCACGCCCGGCCGCGCGATCAGGGCCGCCTGCGCCGCACGTCCGGCCGCTCACCACGCCCGCCCGCGTGACCAGCGCCGCCCGCGCCCCGCGCCCGCCGGCGCCCGCCTACGCCCCGCGCCCGTCCGCGCGACCGGCCAACTGCGGTCGCGCGGGCGGGTGTTCGTCGTCGGTCAGAGGCGCGCCAGTTCCTCCACCAGGTCGTCCAGGCCCAGCGATCCCTGCGAGAGGGCCGCCATGTGCCACGACTTGAGGTCGAAGGCGTCGCCGTGGCGCTGACGGGCCCGCTCCCGGCCCAGGAGCCAGGCGCGTTCGCCGAGCTTGTAGCCGATCGCCTGACCGGGGATGCTCAGATACCGGGTCAGCTCGCTCGCCACGTAGTCGCCGGGGCGGCTGCTGTGCGCGTTGAAGAACTCCTCGGCCAGCTCGGGCGTCCAGCGCTCGCCCGGACGGAACGGGGAGTCCGCCGGGATGTCCAGCTCCGCGTGCATGCCGATGTCGATGATGACGCGCACGGCGCGCAGCATCTGCGCGTCCAGATAGCCGAGCCGCTGCTCGGCGTCGGTGAGGAAGCCCAGCTCGTCCATCAGCCGCTCGGCGTACAGCGCCCACCCCTCGACGTTGGCGCTGACCTCTCCCACGGTGGCCTGGTAGCGGGAGAGGTCCTTGGCCACGTGGGTCCACTGGGCGAGCTGGAGGTGGTGGCCGGGGACGCCCTCGTGGTACCAGGTGGACACGAGGTCGTAGACGGGGAAGCGGTTCAGGCCCATCGTGGGCAGCCAGGTGCGGCCGGGACGGGAGAAGTCCTCGGACGGGGGCGTGTAGTAGGGGGCCGCGGCACCGCCGGGCGGCGCGATGCACGACTCGACCCGGCGTACCCGTTCGGCGAGTTCGAAGTGGGTGCCGTCCAACGCCTCGATCGCCTGGTCCATCAGCTCCTGCAGCCAGTCGCGGACCTCGTCGACGCCCTCGATGTGCCTGCCGTGCTCGTCGAGGTGCGCGAGGGCCACCCACGGGGTGGCGGCACCCGGCAGGATCTTCTCCGCCTCCTCGCGCATCTCCGCGAGAAGCCGGTGGTACTCGGCCCAGCCGTAGGAGTACGCCTCGTCGAGGTCCAGGTCGGTGCCGTTGTAGTAGCGCGACCAACGGGTGTACCGCTCCCGTCCGACGGTGTCCGGCGCGCCCTCCACGGCCGGCACGTACACGTCCCGCATCCAGTCCCGGAGTTCGACCAGGGCGGCGTTCGCGCTGCGGGCCGCCGCGTCGAGTTCGGCGCTCAGCGCCTGCGGGCCGGCCGCAACGAAGTCCTGGAACCAGCCACGTCCGGAGCCGTCGGTGTCCGTCCACTCGGTGAGCTGTCCGACGAAGGTGGTGGCCGGGCGGGGAGCCCCGTACAGCTTGCGTTCCAGACCGAGCGCGAGGGACTCCCGGTACCCCGCCAGCGCCGCCGGCACCGCGCGCAGCCGCTCGGCGATCGCCGCCCAGTCGGCGTCGGTCTCCGTGGGTGTCACGGTGAACACCTCGCGCACCTGATGCGCCGGCGAGGTCAGATTGCTGACCTCGCGCAGGCCCTCGTCGGCGTCGTGGACGGCGAGTTGGGCGGTGAGGCGCTCGCGCAGCAGGCGTGCGCAGCGGCGCTCGATGTCACGGTCCGCGCCGGGCGCCCGTTCCGCCTCGTCGAGCTTGGCCAGGGTGTCGCGCGCGAGTTGCGCGCGCGCCTGCTGTCCCGCGGGCGAGAAGTCGGGCAGGCGGCTCGAACTCTCCGGCACACCGAGGAAGGTTCCGGTCACCGGGTCGAGGGCGATGAGGTCGTCGACGTAGGCGTCGGCGACCGCTCGGGGCAGCGGGCTGTTGGTCTGTGACATGGGCACCATCCTGGTACGAGGCGGTGCCGCACGTCACGGCGTTTGTCCCGAAGTCGTCGGCGGCAGCAGCGGTCCGCAGTCCCACTGCTGGAAGATGAGCCGCGTCTCCACCCGGGCCACCTCCCGGCGTGCCGTGAACTCGTCGAGGACCAGCCGTTGGAGGTCGGCCATGTCCGCGACGGCCACGTGGACGAGGTAGTCGTCGGGCCCGGTGAGGTGGAAGACGGTGAGAGCCTCCGGCAGCCCCCGAATGCGCTCCACGAACGGCCCCACCAGTTCCCGCCGGTGCGGCCGCACCTGCACGGACAGCAGGGCTTGCAGCCCCCGCCCCAGCTTGGCCGGATCCAGCCGCAGCCGGTTGCCGAGGATCACGCCGGAGCGGCGCAGCCGCGTCACCCGGTCCAGACAGGTCGACGGCGCGAGACCGACCTGCGCGGCGAGGTCGCGGTAGGTCGTCCGGGCGTCGTTCTGGAGCAGCCGCAGCAGCTGGAGGTCCACCGGGTCTAGCGCGACGGATTCGGCCATCGGCCGAACGTAGCACGGGCTCCGCCCCGGTGGACCCGCCCGTTGTTCACCCTGCCGTGCATGGACTCAGCCTCAGCGAGCACACCCGCGTACCCGGACCCGGCGGGCACACCCGCGTACCCGGACCCCGCGGGCACGCACGCGTACGACGACGTACGCACGTCCGGAGCGCCCCGCGCACTGGCCACCGAGGCCGTGCACGCCGGGCGGGACGACCTGGCGCGGCAGGGCCTGCACGCCCCGCCGATCGACCTGTCCACCACCTACCCCTCCTACGACAGCCGCGCGGAGGCCGCCCGCGTCGACGCGTTCGCGGCGACCGGCGCCGACCCGGCGGGCCCGCCGGTCTACGGCCGGCTCGGCAATCCGACCGTCGCCCGCTTCGAGACCGCGCTGGCCCGGCTGGAGGGCACCGAGAGCGCGGTCGCGTTCGCCAGCGGCATGGCCGCGCTGAGCGCGGTGCTGCTGGCCCGCACCTCGGTGGGTCTGCGGCACGTGGTCGCGGTCCGTCCGCTGTACGGGTGCAGCGACCACCTGCTGACCGCCGGGCTGCTCGGCACGGAGGTCACCTGGACGGACCCGGCCGGGATCGCGGACGCGCTGCGCCCGGACACCGGCCTCGTCATGGTCGAGTCGCCCGCCAATCCGACCCTCGCCGAGGTGGATCTGCGGGCGGTGGCGCACTCCTGCGGCTCGGTGCCGCTGCTCGCCGACAACACCTTCGCCACGCCGGTGCTGCAACGCCCCGCCGAGCAGGGCGCCCGGCTGGTGCTGCACAGCGCCACGAAGTACCTCGGCGGTCACGGGGACGTTCTGGGCGGCGTGGTGGCCTGCGACGAGGAGTTCGCCGGTCGGCTGCGGCAGATACGTTTCGCCACGGGCGGGGTGCTGCACCCGCTGGCCGGCTACCTGCTGCTGAGGGGCCTGTCGACACTTCCGGTCCGGGTCCGCGCGGCCTCCGCGACGGCCGCCGAACTGGTCCGCCGGCTGGCCGCCGACCCGCGCGTGGCCCGCGTGCGCCATCCGCGGATCGGCGGTGCGATGATCGCCTTCGAGGTGCACGGCGACCCGCACGAGGTGATCGCGGGCGTGCGCCTGATCACCCCGGCCGTGAGTCTCGGCAGCGTCGACACGCTCATCCAGCACCCGGCCTCCATCAGCCACCGCGTCGTCGACGCGGAGGACCGCAGGGCCGCCGGGGTGAGCGACAAGCTGCTGCGGATGTCGGTGGGCCTGGAGGACGTCGACGACCTGTGGGCGGATCTGGACGGCGCGCTGAACGGGGCCGCTGTCCGGGTCGGTTGACGCCGGCCGCCCGATGACGTCCCGACGGGCCCGGCGACACCCGGGTCGCCGGGCCCGCCCCGGCGGCTCTCGGTCTGGCCCCCGAGAGCCCGCGCGGGGCGTCCGGCTCAGTCGCGGACGATCCGCTCCCCGTGCCGCCCGTACGCCTGCCGGGTGCCGGCGGCGGCCGCGTCCAGGCGGGCGGTGATGACGAGCGTGCCCTCCTCGATCTGGTAGTCGAGCGGCAGGTCGAGGCCGCGCATGGCGGCGACCATGCCGGTGTTGGAGGCCTGCGTCACCGCGTAGACGCTCTCGCAGCCCGCCTCGACGGCCATCGCGACCAGCCGCCCGAGCAGTTCCGCCCCGATGCCGCGCCGCTGCCAGTCGTCCTCGACGAGCAGCGCGACCTCCGTCTCGTCGCCGTCCCACAGCAGATGGCCGAGGCCGACGATGCGCCCCGACGGGGTCTGCACGGCGAGGGTGCGGCCGAAGCGCGGGCTCAGCAGGTGGTTCAGATAGCGGTCGGCGTCACCGACCGGCCCGTGATAGCGCATGCCGAGGGTGCGCGGCGAGCAGCGCTCGTGCATCTCCTTCGCCGCCCCCAGATCACCGGGGTCGGCCCGGCGCACGGTGATGGCGTTGCCCTCGGGCAGCGTCAGGACGTCCTGGCCCGGCGGGACGCGCGGTCCCAGCCGGGCGTCCAGTTCCACCAGGGCCCGCGCCCGCGCGAACTCGGTGGGGGTGAACGGCAGATACGGCCGCTCGACGGTGATCACTCCGCCTTCCGGTGCCCGCAGGCGCATCACGGTGTCCTCCAGGACCCCTTCCACCGGCACGCCCTCCGGCCCGCGTGCCCCGCCGCGTACCGCGGCGGGCAGCGAGCGGATCGTGCAGCGGCCGAGCAACTGGCGCAGCGCCAGCGGTAGTTCGGCGGCGTCCAGGGCGGTCCGGGTGGCCAGGCCCAGGACCCGGGTCGGGGCGTCGACCAGGTCATGGGCGTCGGCGCGCTCGATCCAGGTGCCGGAGCCGCCCGCCAGCGCCACGGCCCGGCCGATCCCGCCCGCCGCGAGCGAACCGGGCGCCCGCAGCAGGAACTCGTCCACGGTGTCCTCGCCCAGCGGGTGCGTCTGGAGGCTCAGGATGTCGACGCGGTGCTCCGCCAGCGCCGTGCACAGCGCGGCCAGCGATCCCGGCGCGTCCTTCACCGTCGTCCGCATCCGCCACAGGGTGCTCTCCCCGGCCACGCCGTCGGGCAGTTCGGACGGCCCGGCCTGCACCTCGGAGGAGGGCGGCCGGGCATCGGTATCGCCGCTGGGCGGCGCGTGGCCGTGGCGGCGTGACCACCAGAGGTGGAAGGCGGCCGTGGCGACCAGGGCGGCGGCGGAGATGACCAGGAGCCGTGGGCCGTGCGGGCCGTGGCCCACGAGGTTGGCGACCGCGTCGGCCACCGCGACCGCCGTGAACAGGGCGGCCAGCTCCACGACGTCCCGCCGCCAGTGGTGCACCGGGCGGCCGTGCTTCGCCCGCGTCACATCAGACATGGATCGAGTCATGCAGCCACTGTGAAGGAACGGTGTTGCGTGATCGCGAACGGTGTGTGACTGATGGGTAAAGGATACATTTGCCCTTTTTATTGATTCTTCTACGTTCCACGGGGCGCTGGCCCGCGGGAACGCTCCGCGCACCGGGAGATGACGCCGGTGCGCGGAGCGCCTTCCAGCGTAAAGGAGTTGAGGGAACCACCGGCCGACCGGCCCACGGACCGAGGGTGCCGTCCAGTGTGTCCGCCGGGAGGGCGCCCGCGTCGAGCGGCCCGGACACGAACTCCCGGAACGGCGCGAGGGAGTGAACAACTGGTCGGCACCTCGAAGGCGCCCGCCGTCACCTCGCCCCCGCCATCAGACGTACGCCCTCACGGATCCTCGCCGGTGACAGATGCGCGTACCCGAGGACCAGCCGCACCTCGGACCCGGGGACGGTGCTCGCGTGGGCGTACCACGACAGAGGGCGTACGGCCACGCCCACCGCCTCCGCCCGCTCGACGAACTCCGCTTCGGGGCCGTAGCGGCCGGGCAGCGCCGCGATGACGTGGAGGCCGGCGGCGATACCGGTCACGCGGGTGCCGGGGAAGTGCTCCGCGAGCGCCGTCACGAGGGCGTCCCGCCGGTCGCGGTAGGCGCGCTGGCAGCGGCGCAGCTGACGGTCGTAGTCGCCGCGCTCCAGGAAGCGGGCGAACAGCGCCTGGTCCAGCGCCGGATGGCCCAGGTCCAGGGTCCGCTTGCGTTCGACGACCTCGTCGGCCAGCGCCTCGGGCACCAGCAGCCAGCCCAGCCGCAGCCCGGGCGCGAGGGACTTGCTGACCGAGCCCGTGTACGCCACCCGCTCCGGGTCCAGGCCCTGCAACGCGCCCACGGGAGCCCGGTCGTAGCGGAAGTCGCCGTCGTAGTCGTCCTCCAGTACGAAGCCGTCCACGGACCGCGCCCAGTCGAGCAGCCGGGTCCGGCGCCGCGCCGAGTAGGCGATCCCCGTCGGGAACTGGTGGGCCGGTGTCGTCACCACGGACCGTACGCCCGACGCCTCCAGAGGCCCGAGGGCGAGCCCCTCGTCGTCGAGGGGGACGGGTACGGCGGTGACGCCCGCCGCCGCGTACAGGGCGCTGTGCTGCGGACTGCCGGGGTCCTCCACCCCGACGGCGTCGATCCCGCGCGCGTGGAGCACCAGCCCCAGCAGGGCCGTCGCCTGCGCCACGCCGGAGACGACCACGAGCCGCTCGGGATCGGCGACCACACCGCGCCGCCGGGCGAGCAGTCCGGCCAGCGCGGTGCGCAGCCGGGGCAGGCCGCGCGGGTCGGGATAGCCCAACTCGTGATGGGGCAGTCCGGCCAGCACCCCCCGTTGCGCGGCGGCCCACGCGGCCCGCGGGAAGAGCGACAGGTCCGGCGTTCCCGCCACGAAGTCGGCCCGTGTGCCGGGGGAGCGCGGCGCGAGGTCACGCGCGCGGGGCGGCGCCGCGCGCGCGGCACCGCCCACCCAGGTCCCGGCGCCGCGTCCGCTGCGCAGATATCCCTCGGCCGTGAGCTGCTCGTACGCCTCGGTGATCAGCCCGCGCGACACCCCCAGATCGGCCGCCAGGTCCCGGCTCGACGGCAGCCGGGTGCCCTGCGCGAGCCGCCCCGAGCGGACCGCCTCCCGCAGGGCCGCCTGGAGGGTGCGGCCACGCGCGCGTGGCGGAGCGGAGACGGCGGGCAGCAGCACCTCCCAGGCGGCGGAGGCGGCATCCCCGCCCGGATCGGCCGACGGCGGATCGGTGCCCGGCGGATTGGTCCCCGATGAGGTCATGGAAGTGGACCTTAAACCGGACCGCCACGCTTCCTAGCGTCACCCTCATGAACGTCACCACCCAGCGCGGCTCCCTGCTCGCCGCGCTCGCCTGTGTCCTCGTCGGAGCGTCCTTCACCGCCAACAGCGTCCTCGGCGCCTACCCGTACGCGGGCGGCCAGGCCCTGCGTTACGGCCTCGCGTGCCTGCTCCTCGTGCCCCTCGCCGGTGCGGGCTCCCTGACCCGCCTGCGGGCGCTCACCACCCGCCAGTGGGCCCGCCTCGCCCTGCTCGCGGCGGTCGGCATGGTCGGGTTCAACCTGGCGGTCCTGGCCGCCGAACGCTCGGCCGAACCGGCTGTCCCCGGCGTGCTGGTGGGCTGCGCGCCCGTCGTCGTCGCGGTCCTCGTCCCGCTCCTGGAGGGACGCCGTCCACGCCGCACGGTCCTGCACGGCGCGTCCCTGGTCGCCGTCGGCGCGCTCACCGTGCAGGGCTGGGGCCGCACGGACGGCGCGGGCCTCGCCTACTCGGTGTGCGCGCTGGGCGGCGAGGTCGGATTCGCGGTGCTGGCCGTGCCCGTGCTGCGGCCCCTGGGCCCGCGGCTGCTGTCGGCCGCGGTGTGCGGACTGGCCGCCGTCGAGTCCGCCGCCGTGGGACTGATCGTCGACGGCGGCGGATGGCTGCGGCGGCCGGACGCCGGGGAGACGGCCGCGCTGCTGTGGCAGGCGGTCGTCGTCACCGTCGTCGGCTTCGTCTGCTGGTACATGGGGATGCAGCGGATCGGCGCGGAGCGGGCGACGCTGTTCTCCGGCCTCATCCCCGTCGCCGCCGCGTGCACCGCGCCGCTCGTCGGGACGGGTTCCTACGGTCTCGCGCAGGCCGCCGGCAGCGCCCTCGTCGGCGCCGGAGTCGCCCTGGGCTCGGGTGTGCTGAGCCGTCCCCGGCGGGTCTCGGCGGCTCCCGCCGGGCAGTACCCGCGCGACGAGAGCCGGGTCGGCGTCCTTCGGGCAGTGCCCGCAGCCGTTGAGCCGTACCAGAAGGGCCCGGGGGAGGATTCGCTCGGCGCGGACGCCCCGCCGGCGCACCAACAGCATGGAGCGGGTGCCCCAGGCGGCCGTGACCGGGGTGCCGGGGACGTCGTCGGTGAACCGTAGGGCCGCATCGGAGCGCAGGGCCGGGCTGAACCCGGTGGCCCCGGCCGGCGTCGGCGTCCCGGCGACCACGGCCTCGGGTGAACGGCGGGCCGGGCGGGCGCGGACGGTACTGGTCAGGGGCGGTCCGGTCGGCCGCCGACCGTGACAGCGGCCGCACCAGGGACAGCCGCCGCATCGCCAGCAGCCGCTGCATCAGCGTCAGCCGTGCATCGCCAGCAGCCGCTGCATCAGCGTCAGCCGTGCATCGCCAGCAGCCGCTGCATCAGCGTCGGCCGTTGCAGCAGCGCCATCCCCCGCACCAGCGCCATCCCCCGCACCAGCGGCAGCGGCATCCGCCGTGAGATCCGCCGGGTCGCCGGCAGCACGCCGAAGGCGTGGCGCCGCTCGGCCTCCGACCGGAACCCGGCCGGGAACAGGGTGGTGACGCACCGTACGCGCCTCTCCCGGCCGAGTTCCGGTGCCGGCGCATCGCGGCGTTCCTCGGCCGCTCCGAGTCCGCGGCGCGCCGGCACGCCGGCCGCGCCCGCCGGCACGTCGACGAACGGCGGCGCCACTACAACGTCGACCCCCTCCAGCGCCGCGCACCGACCGAACGGTTCCTCGCCGCCGCCGTCCAGGGTGATCTGAAGGACTGGGGGAACTGCTCGCGCCGGACGTGCGTCTCGTCGGTGCCGGCGGAGGCAGGACCACGACCCCGCTGCGGGTCCCGGAGAGCGCCGACCATGTCGGCCGTCTCCCCGTCGGCGTGACCGCAAGGGCGTTCCCGGCCTGTCTGTGCGCCTGCTCGAACTCGGCGGCGGTCCCGCAACGCTCGTCCTGTCGGGCGGCAGACGCGGACGGCGTCCTCCAGATCGGTGTCGCCGACGGCCGTCTTCAGGCTGTGCCCGTCGACCACGACCCCGACGAGCCGCGCACGCCGACCGAGTGGCCCCCTCCCGGACCCGGCCCCCTCCCGGACCCGGCCCCCTCCCGGACCCGGCCCCCTCCCGGACCCGGCCCCCTCGCGGATCCGGACC
This sequence comes from Streptomyces sp. NPDC006259, assembly GCF_042870975.1. Classification (NCBI taxonomy): domain Bacteria; kingdom Bacillati; phylum Actinomycetota; class Actinomycetes; order Kitasatosporales; family Streptomycetaceae; genus Streptomyces; species Streptomyces sp. NPDC006259. The sequence goes on from NZ_JBIAHY010000002.1 coordinate 103,454, forward strand.
CGGCCTCCGCCCCCGACCCGCCCTCCGTCCGCCATGCGACGGGGGCTTTGCCATGAGGTGACGAGAACGGTCGGGTGCGAACGCCCCGTGAACCCTTCTCCGTCCGGCATCCGGCGGCTTCGCCGAGGTTCGAGGATTGGTCTTGACCAAGGGTGGGGGCCGTCCTATGGTCGCAGATAAGTACAACAACCTTTAATAAACAAGGGCTCGAAAACACCGCCGTACCACGGCGATTGCGGAGGACAGGGTGGGGACCACGCAACTGGAATCGGTACCGGAACCGAAGTACTGGCATCTGAGGACCGTGCTCAGCGAGGCACTGGACTCGGAGTTCACCGTGGGCGAGATCCTGCCCAACGAGCGGGACCTGGCCGCGCGCTTCGGCGTCGCCCGCGCCACCCTCCGGCAGGCCCTGGAACAGCTTGAACTGGAGGGCAGGCTCCAGCGGCGCCGCGGCGTCGGCACGACCGTCGCGCCGCCGCGGGTGGGCGTCGACGTCGGCACGGAGCAGCAGGCGTGGCCCGGTGCGACCGACGAGGCCTGGCAGCCCGTCGACGGCACGGTCGCGGCCCCGCCGCCGGCCGTCGCCGACGCGCTGGGCACCGACCGCGACGAGGCCGTGCACATCGTGCGCCGCTCGCGGGTCTCCCACGGTCAGCCCGTCGCCGCGGAGCTGCTCTACGTCCCGCGGTCGTCGGTGCCCGACCTGACCGCGATCGACACCCCGTCCGGTGCCGCACGCGCGCGTGCCGTGCTGCGCGAACTGCAGCGCCTGGCGCTGGAGGGCGAGGACCGCGCGGTGGAACTGGGCTCGGCCCGCGCCGACGACGCGAAGGAACTCGACCGGCTCCCCGGCGCGCCCGTCCTCGTCGTCACCACCCGCTTCTTCGCCGAGGGCCGCACCGCGGCACTCTCGCTGGCCACGTACCGGGCGGACACCTGCCGCCTCACCTTCGGCGCGTCGGGCAACGTCGAGATCCACCACGGCCCGGAACGCCGGGCGTCCTGACCGCCGGGTGACCGCACGGCAGGCCCCCTGAACGGCCTGCACGCGGCCCACCCGGCCGACGGACCGTGCGCCCCGGGAAGAACTCGGGGCGCACCGCTTTCCGACTCCACGGAACGCGGCTCACGCCCGCCCGGTCACCGTGCCCTCCACGGCGAAGAGCTGCTCCTCGACGTGGTCGAGGGCCAGCCGCAGAGCCCCGGTCGCCACCGCCGCCTCCCCGAGCAGGGACAGGGCCACCTTCGGTGGACGCAGGCAGTAGCGCGCCAACTCCCTCCGCAGCGGCTCCAGCACGCCGTCCAGTCCGGCCGCCCAGCCACCCACCACGACCAGCTCCGGATCGAGGGCCAGCACCAGCGCGGCCACGTCGTGGACGAGCCGCTGGAGGAAGCGGTCGACGGCGGCCCGCGCCCGCCGATCGCCCTTGCGGGCCTGCGTGAACACCTCGGCGACCGCCTGCTCGTCCAGTGGATGCAGTGGCTCGTCCGTCGTGGACAGCAGCGTCTCGGGAGTCACCCCGCGCCCCAGCAGGTGCAGCGCGCCGATCTCCCCGGCCGCCCCGCCGTACCCGCGGTGCAGCCTCCCGCCGATCAGCGAACCCGCGCCCGGACTCAGCCCGGCCAGCACGAACACGATGTCGTCGGACTCGGTGGCGGAACCCTTCCAGTGCTCGGCCACGGCCGCGGCGTTGGCGTCGTTCTCCACCAGCACCGGGCACTTGAACGAACGGCTGAGCCGCTCACCCAGCCGCAGCCCGGTCCACTCGGGCAGCGCCGTGCCCAGCCGTACCGTCCCGTCCGCCTCCACGATGCCGGGCGTCCCCACCCCGACCGCCCGCAGGGAGCTGCGCGGGATCCCCGCCCGCCGCAGCAGCTCGGCGACAGCGGTCCGCAGCCGTTCGAGCCGCTCGTCGGCGGGCGCCGTCTCGTCGACGTCCTTCGCCTGCGCGCCCAGCACCCGCCCGTCCAGGTCGGCCAGCAGCGCGGCCACCCGGTGCGCCCCGATCTCCAGACCCAGGAGATGACCGGCCTCGGCGCGGAACCGGAAGCGGCGCGCCGGACGCCCCTGCCGCCGGGCGGCCCCCTCCTCGGCGGCCTTCTCGACGACGAGACCGGCCGCGATCAGGTCCTCGACGACCCCCTCGACGGTAGGCCGGGACAGCCCCGTCACCCGCGTGATCTCCGTGAGCGTCGCGCAGTCGGCGGCACGCAACGCGTGCAGCACCACCGCGGAATTGATCCTTCGCAACAGCGAGGGATCCCCGCCGGTCAGCCGCCCCAACGTCCGTCCTCCCAGCTCGTGCGCGTGTTGGGCGGATCGTACTCGGCGCGGGGCACCCCGGCGAGTGCGGACGGCGCCCCGGGCGATCTCACCCGCGGGTCCGGCCCGCAGCGACGAACCCCGACTCGTACGCCGTGATCACCGCCTGGGTGCGGTCGCGGGCCCCCAGCTTGGCCAGCACCCCGCTGACGTGCGACTTGACGGTCTCCGCGCCCACGACGAGCCGCGCGGCGATCTCCGCGTTGGACAGCCCACGGGTCATCAGCCGCAGCACCTCGGCCTCCCGCTCGGTCAGCCGCGCCCGCTCCAGCAGATCCCGGGCCGCCCGGTTCCCCGGCCGCTCGCCGTACGAGGCGGCCAGTCGCCGTACCGACGCGGGGAACAGCAACGACTCGCCCTCCGCGACCAGCCGCACCGCGTGCACGATCTCGGCGGGCCGGGCCCGCTTCAACAAGAACCCGTCCGCCCCCGCGCGCAGCGCCTCGTACACGTACTCGTCGTTCTCGAAGGTCGTCACCACGAGGATCCTCGGGGGCCGCTCGACCGTACGCAGCACCGCGCGCGTGGCCTCGATCCCGTCCATCAATGGCATCCGTACGTCCATGGCGACCACGTCGGGCCGCAGCCGCCGCACCAGCGGGATCACCGCCGCCCCGTCCGCCGCCTCCCCGACGACCTCGATGTCGGGCTGGGCCTCCAGCACCGCCCGCAGTCCGGCACGGACCAGGGGTTCGTCGTCGACGAGGAGCACGGTGACCGGCATCCGGTCAGCGTAGATCAGCGCAGCGGCAGCTCCGCACGCACCTGCCAGTCGCCCTCGTGCGGTCCGGTCGACGCCCGCCCGCCGAGCAGCGCGGCCCGCTCGTGGATGCCCCGCAGTCCGCCGCCGCGCACCGGGGCGCCGGGTGTCCGGGCGGCCAGCGCATTGCGGACCTCCAGATCGAGCAGGCCGGCGGCGACCCCGACCCTGACCCGCACCGGCACGGACCCCGCATGCCGCAGCGCGTTGGTCAGCGCCTCCTGGAGGATGCGATAGCCCTCGCGGGACACCGGGCCCGGCACGGTCTCCAGCGGCCCGGTCAGCTCGGCGTCCACCTTCACGCCCGACGCCCGCGCCGACTCCAGCAGCCGGCCGGCCTCGGCCAGCGTCGGGCGGGCGCTCACCGGCCGCTCCGCCTCGCGCAGCACCCCGAGGACCCGCTCCAGGTCCTCCAGCGCGGCCCGGCCCGTCTCCTCGATCGCGGCGAGCGCCCGGTCGGTGAACGCCGGGTCGTCCGCCGCCCGCGCCGCGCCCGCCTGCACCACGGCCACCGTCAGCGCGTGCCCGATCGAGTCGTGCAGTTCGTGGGCGATGCGGTTGCGCTCCAGGAGCTGCTCGGTGCGCTCCTCCAGGGCCGCGAGCCGCTCGCCCGCGGACGGGCCGAGGAGCCGCCGCGCGAGCGAGGCGGCCGCCGCACCGAGCCCGACGACGAGCCCGTACCAGACGAGGAGCGGCAGCGGCACCAGAAAGGCGTACCACCGGTGGGGGGTCGCGTCGGCGAGGACCGGGACGGGGTCGGACACGCCCCCGAGCGCGGTCCCGGCCAGTTGGTACGCGAGGATCGGCAGCCAGACACAGGCGAGGCTGGTGACCACGCCGAGGGCCAGCCGCGCCTCCAGCCACAGCACCGTGCGCAGCCGGTCGCGCCAGGCCGTCGCCGGAGCCACGGAGAACGCCGGGTCACCCACGCCCGGTGTCAGCAGCAGTCGCGCCTGCACCCCCTCGCCCCTCCGCACCGCGGGGATCAGCCCGACGGGGATCAGCACCACCGCGGGGACCCAGGGCCGCGACGGGTCGATGAACATCCAGACGCTCACGACCAGCATCGGCACCCACAGGTGCACCAGTCGTGTGTACGTCGTCCCCCGCAGCAGCGGGCGCAGGAAGCGGCCCATGCGGACATCGTGACAGGCGCCACCGACAGCGGGCCTCCCCCGGGCGGGGGAGACGGACCCCACCCGCGGGGGAGGCCCGGCATCGGGTCCGCGGGCCAGGGTGGAGCCATGACCAGCATCGACGTCCGCGACCTCACCAAGGAGTTCGGCCCCCGGCGGGCCGTGGACCGGCTCACCTTCTCCGTCCTGCCCGGCCGCGTCACCGGTTTCCTCGGCCCCAACGGCGCGGGCAAGTCCACCACCCTGCGTCTCGTCCTGGGCCTGTGCCGGCCCACCTCGGGAACCGCCACGATCGGCGGCCGCCCCTACGCGACGCTGCCCGAACCCCTGCGCCACGTCGGCGCGTTGCTCGACGCGCAGGCCCCGCACGGCTCCCGCACCGGCCGCGACCATCTGCGCGCCCTCGCCGCGACCAACCGCGTCCCCGTCCGCCGGGTCGACGAGGTGCTGGAGGAGACCGGGCTCGCGCCCGCCGCGCGCCGCCGGGTGAAGACGTACTCCCTCGGCATGCGGCAACGGCTGGGCATCGCCGCCGCCCTGCTCGGTGACCCGGAGGTGGTGCTCCTCGACGAGCCGTCCAACGGCCTCGACCCCGAAGGCATCGTCTGGATCCGCGGGCTGCTGCGCCGGCTCGCCGGCGAGGGACGCACCGTCCTGGTCAGCAGCCACCTGATGAACGAGACGGCCTCCTTCGCCGACCATCTCGTCGTCCTCGGCCGGGGCCGCCTGCTGGCCGACACCCCCATGCGGGACTTCATCGACGCGCGTGTGCGACCCCGCGTGAGGGTCCGCACCTCCGACCCCGCCGCGTTGGGGAAGGCCCTCGCCCGGCACGGTCACGTGGGGATCGCCCACGACGAGGGGCACTGGACGGTGGACCACGCGCGCGTGGACGACATCGGCCGCCTCGCGTCCGAGGCGAACGTCCCGCTGCTCGAACTGACCGCCGAGGAAGGCACCCTGGAACAGGCGTACCTCGACCTCACAGCCACCGAGGCCGAGTTCGCGGCCGCTCCCCGGGAGGTCCGACCATGAAGTTCACGCCCGCACTCCACGCCGAGTGGATCAAGATCCGTACGCTGCGGTCGCAGGTGGCCACCCTGTGCGCGGTCCTCCTCGCCACCGTCGCCCTCTCCCTGCTCGCCGCTGCCGACGCCGACGCTGCCGACGCCGACGCGCTGTTCACCGCCTTCTTCGGCGTCGGCTTCGGACAGATCGCGGCGGTCGCCTTCGGGACGACGGCGGTGGCGGCCGAGTTCCAGGGCGGCGCGCTGGGCGTGTCCCTGACCGCGGTCCCGCGCCGCGGCCGCTGGTTCGCCGCCAAGGCCACCGCGATCGCCCTGCCCGTCCTGGCCGTCGGCCTGGCCACCGGCCTGCTGAGCTGGGCCGTGGGCCGTGCGGTGCTCGGCGGGCGGGCCACGACGTTCGGCACGGCCGAAGGGCTGCGCGCGGCCGTCGGCTGCGGGCTCTACCTCACGCTGATGGCCCTGCTCGCGGCCGGCCTGACGGCCGTTCTGCGCAGCGGGGTGGCCGCGCTGGGCATCCTCATCCCGTTCCTGCTCATCGTGTCGTTCGTGGTCGGTGACATGTCCGGCTCCGTCGCCGACTTCCTCCCCGACCGAGCCGGCCAAGTCGCCCTCCACGGCAGCTGGGAGGGCAGCCTGGGACCGTGGACCGGCCTGACCGTGACCGCCCTGTGGACGGCGGCGGCCCTCGCGGCGGGCGCGTGGCGGGTGCGCCGCCGGGACGCCTGAGCCGGCCGCCTCCCTGACGGGGCGCCAATTGTCAGTGGTCGCGGCTTTACTGGATCACATGGACACGGAGAAGTACCTCGCTCTCGCGGACGTGCTGTCTTCCCGGGAGTTTCCCGCCGAGGACGACGGCTCGGACGCCGGCGAGGGCGGTCCCGGCTTCCTCCTGGCGCCGTTGGCGGTGAGCCACGGCCTGCGGCAGGCCGACCCGGCGCTGCGCGTCGCCCAGGTGGAGCGGTTCCACGACGACAAGGAGGTCCTGGCGGGGAGACTGACCGAGCGATGGGGCGAGCCCTACCGCGTCGGCCTCCAGACGATCCGCCTGCGCACCGCGCACGAGGAGATACCCGAACCCTGGGCCGGGTTCAGCCTCCTCGTGGAGGACGCGTACCTGTGGGAGCTGCCCGGACACGGCCGTTGGGCGGTCCTCGGCGTCGCCGACATGGACAGCGCCGACGAGATACGGCTCCTCCTGCTCGTCACCGAGACCGACCCGCCCTGACCGGCGGTCCGTCCGCGCCGCACAGCCACGAGTCGGTCCGCCGCACAGCCTCGAGTCACTCCTCGGCCGCCACCCGCAGCCGCGCGTACTCCTCCGCCATCGTCGCCGCCGTCCAATGGGCGTTCAGCCCACTGGGGTTCGGCAGCACCCACACCCGCGTGTCCCCGACCGTCCGCTCCTGCGGCCCCACCCGGGCGGCACGGTCGTCGAACGCCACCCGGTACGCGGTCACACCCACCACCGCCAGCCAGCGCGGCCCCAGCCCGGCCACCTTCTCCCGGAGCAGCCGGCCGCCCTCGCGGTACTCCTCCGCCGTCAGCTCGTCGGCCCGCGCAGTCGCCCGCGCCACCACATTGGTGATGCCCAGGCCGTACGACAGCAGCTCCCGCTGCTCGGCCGGTTTCAGCAGCCGGGGAGTGAACCCGGACAGATGCAGCACCGGCCAGAAGCGGTTGCCCGGCCGGGCGAAGTGATGGCCGGTCGCCGCCGTCATCAGGCCGGGGTTGATGCCGCAGAAGAGCACGCGCAGGCCGCCCGCGACGACATCCGGCACGAGTCGGTCGCGGGCGGCCTCCAGCTCCGCCTGGGTGAAGCGGGTCAGAGGATCGCCCCCGGCGTGTAACCGGCGGCCTCCGGCCGCTGCTTCACGATCTCCTCGATCCGGCCCACCACGACGGCCACCTGGTCGGCGGCGGCACCCGTGAAGGACAGCTTGTCGGCCATCAGCACGTCCAGCTGCGCACGGTCCAGCGGGATGCGTTCGTCCGCGGCGAGCTTGTCCAGCAGCTCGTTGCGCTCCGCGCCCCGCTCGCGCATGGCCAGCGCGGAGGCGACGGCGTTCTCCTTGATCGCCTCGTGCGCCAGCTCCCGGCCCACACCCGCACGCACCGCGCCCATCAGCACCTTGGTGGTGGCGAGGAACGGCAGGTAGCGGTCCAGCTCACGGGCGACGACGGCCGGGAAGGCCCCGAACTCGTCGAGCACCGTCAGGAACGTCTCCAGCAGACCGTCCAGCGCGAAGAAGGCGTCCGGCAGCGCGATCCGGCGCACCACCGAGCAGGACACGTCGCCCTCGTTCCACTGGTCGCCCGCCAGCTCGCCGGTCATCGACGCGTAGCCGCGCAGGACGACCATGAGGCCGTTGACGCGCTCGCAGGAACGGGTGTTCATCTTGTGCGGCATCGCGGACGAGCCGACCTGGCCCGGCTTGAAGCCCTCGGTCACCAGCTCGTGTCCGGCCATCAGCCGGATCGTCTTGGCGAGCGAGGACGGTGCCGCCGCCAGCTGCACCAGCGCGGTCACGACCTCGTAGTCCAGCGAACGCGGGTACACCTGGCCGACCGAGGTGAACGCCTGCGAGAAGCCGAGGTGCCCGGCGATCCGCTGCTCCAGCTCCGCCAGCTTTCCCGCGTCCCCGCCGAGCAGGTCGAGCATGTCCTGGGCGGTGCCCACCGGGCCCTTGATGCCGCGCAGCGGGTAGCGGCCGAGCAGTTCCTCGACCCGCCCGTAGGCCACGAGCAGCTCGTCGGCCGCCGTCGCGAAGCGCTTGCCCAGCGTGGTGGCCTGGGCGGCCACGTTGTGCGAGCGGCCGGCCATGACCAGCTCGCCGTACTCGCCCGCCAGCCTGCCCAGCCGCGCCAGCACGGCCACCGTGCGGTCGCGGACCAGCTCCAGCGACAGCCGGATCTGGAGCTGCTCGACGTTCTCCGTGAGGTCGCGGGACGTCATGCCCTTGTGGACCTGCTCGTGCCCGGCGAGGTCGTTGAACTCCTCGATCCGCGCCTTCACGTCGTGCCGCGTGACCTTCTCGCGCTCGGCGATGGAGGCCAGGTCGACCTGGTCGAGGACACGCTCGTAGTCGGCGATCGCCGCGTCCGGCACCTCGATCCCGAGATCCTTCTGGGCCCGCAGCACGGCGAGCCAGAGCTGACGCTCCAGCTTCACCTTCTGCTCGGGCGACCAGAGCGTGGCCAGCTCGGCGGAGGCGTAGCGTCCGGCGAGAACGTTGGGGATGCGGGGCTTGGCGGGAGCGGAAGTCACGTGTACGGATTCTACTGGCGATTCGTGCAGGCCGGTGCCACGCCGGCGTTCGGCGGAACCTACGAGACGCGGCTCACGCGCGCTTACCCCAGTGGTCCCTCGTAGGGCAGCAGGTCGGGGCGCTTCGGCGGCAGGCCGTCGCCGGAGGAACGGCCGGTGAGGCGGCGGGCGATCCACGGCAGCAGGTACCGGCGTGCGAACCGGGCGTCGGCCACCCGCCGCGCGACCCAGGCCGGCGGCACCGTCGCGGGTATGGGCTCCCGCCACCCGGTGTCCTTCGGGTCGTGGCCCAGGCCCTGCCAGACCGCCTCGGCGACCCGGCGGTGGCCCTCCGCCGTCAGGTGCAGCCGGTCCACGTCCCACATCCGCGGGTCGCCCAGGGACGGGGCGCCGTACAGGTCGACGACCAGCGCGCCGTGCCGGGCGGCGAGACCGTCGACGCAGGCGAACAGCTCCTCCATGCGCGGCCGGAACCGTTCCAGCACCGGGCCCTGCCTGCCGGGGCTGCGCATCAGCACGAGCTGCTTGCAGGACGGGGCCAGCCGCTCCACGGCCTCGGTCAGCAGGTCCCGCACCCGCACCATGTCGCACTTGGGGCGCAGGGTGTCGTTGAGGCCGCCGACCAGGGTGATGACGTCGGCGCCCATGGTGGCCGCGACCGGCACCTGCTCCTCGACGATCTGGCCGATCAGTTTGCCGCGCACCGCCAGGTTGGCGTACCGGAAACCGGGTGTGTGCGCGGCCATCCGGCCCGCGAGGAGGTCCGCCCAGCCCCGGTAGGTGCCGTCGGGCAGCAGGTCCGACATGCCCTCGGTGAAGGAGTCGCCGACCGCGACCAGGCTGGAGTACGGGGGAGTGATGTTCGTCTGCATGGCGTCAGCGATGGTAACCCGCACGCCATACCCAGCGGTCGGTCACCCCCGCCGCACGGTCTCAGGTCCGCTGCCCGAACAGCTCCCGCAGCACGTCCTCCATGGTGACCAGCCCGGCGAGGCGCCCGTCGGAGCCGAGCGCGGCCGCCAGATGCGTGCGGCTGCCGCGCATCGCGGTGAGGACGTCGTCCAGCGGTGTCGTCTCCCGCACCCGGGCGATGGGCCGCAGGTCACGCACCCGGAACGGCTCGTCGCGCGGCGAGGCGTCCAGCGCGTCCTTCACGTGCAGGTAGCCCACGATCCGGCGTCCCTCGTCCACCACGGGAAAGCGGGAGAACCCGGACTCGGCGCCGAGCCGCTCCAGCTCCTCCGGGGTGACGCCCACGCGCGCGTAGACGACGCGTTCCAGCGGCAGGACGACGTCCCGCACGGGGCGGCGGCCCAGCTCCAGCGCGTCGTGCAGGCGCTCCTGCGCGCGGTCGTCGAGCAGGCCCGCCTCCCCGGCGTCGCGGACGATCTGCGCCAGTTCCGCGTCCGAGAAGGAGGCCGTGACCTCGTCCTTCGTCTCGATCCGCAGCAGCTTCAGCAGGCCGTTGGCGAAGGCGTTGATCGTGAAGATCACCGGTCGCAGCGCGCGGGAGAGCGTGACCAGCGGCGGTCCGAGCAGCAGTGCGCTGCGCACCGGCTCGGCGAGCGCGATGTTCTTCGGCACCATCTCGCCGAGCAGCATGTGCAGATACGTCGCCAAGGTCAGCGCGATCACGAACGACACCACATGGCCCGCGCCCTCGGGAACGCCGACCGCGTGGAACACGGGCTCCAGCAGGTGGGCGATGGCCGGTTCGGCGACCACACCGAGGACCAGGGTGCACAGCGTGATGCCGAGCTGCGCGGCCGCCAGCAGCGCGGACACGTGCTCCAGGCCCCACAGCACGCTCTTGGCCCGCCGGTCGCCCTGCTCGGCGTACGGCTCGATCTGGGAGCGGCGCACGGAAATCAGCGCGAACTCCGCGCCGACGAAGAAGGCGTTGACGACCAGGGTCGCCAGGCCGATGAGCAGTTGGACGGCGGTCACTTGTCCGCCCCTTCCACGTGGTCCTGGGTGAGCGGGGCGTGCAGCAGCACGCGCGCGGCGCGGCGCCCGGAGGCGTCGACGACCTCCATGCGCCAGCCGGCCACGTCCAGACTGTCGCCGGCGGCCGGGATACGGCCCAGCTCGGTGGCGACCAGACCGGCGAGGGTCTCGTACGGGCCCTCGGGGACGTACAGCCCCACGCGTGCGAGCTGGTCGGTGCGGGCGGCGCCGTCGGCGGAGTACGTCTGGCGGCCCTCGTCGTCGGTGCCCGCGCGGGCCAGGTCCGGCGTCTCGTGCGGGTCGTGCTCGTCACGGACCTCGCCGACGACCTCCTCGACGATGTCCTCCAGGGTCGCCACGCCCGCCGTACCGCCGTACTCGTCGATGACCACGGCCATCGTCCGCTTGCCGGAGAGCCGGTCGAGCAGCCGGTCCACGGTGAGGGACTCGGGGACCAGGAGAGGTTCGCGCATCAGCTCGGCGACGGGCACGCGCGCGCGGTGCTCCGCCGGCACGGCCAGGACGTCCTTGATGTGCGCGGTGCCGACGACGGTGTCCAGGCCGCCGCGGTACACGGGGAACCGGGACAGGCCCGTCGCCCGGGTCGCGTTCGCCACGTCCTCGCAGGTCGCCTGGGCTTCGAGGGCGATGACCTGGACGCGGGGGGTCATCACGTTCTCCGCGGTCAGGTCGGCCAGGTTCAGGGTGCGCACGAACAGCTCGGCGGTGTCCGCCTCCAGCGCGCCCTGCCGGGCCGAGTGGCGGGCCAGTGCCGCCAGCTCCTGGGGGCCGCGGGCGGAGGCCAGTTCCTCGGCGGGCTCCAGGCCGAAGCGGCGTACGACCAGGTTCGCCGTGTTGTTGAGGTGGCTGATGAACGGCCGGAAGGCGGCGCTGAACCAGCGCTGCGCGTTGCCCACCCGCTTGGCCATGACCAGCGGGGTGGAGATCGCCCAGTTCTTGGGCACGAGTTCGCCGACGACCATCAGGAACACCGTGGACATCGCCGTGCCCAGCACCAGGGCGACGGAACTCGCCGCGGTGCTCGACAGGCCCAGCGACTCCAGCGGGCCGGAGATCAGCTTGGCGATCGACGGCTCGGCGAGCATGCCGACGACCAGGTTGGTGACGGTGATGCCCAGCTGGGCGCCGGAGAGCTGGAAGGTGAGGTTGCGGACGGCCTTGAGAGCGCCGGCCGCGCCGCGCTCGCCGCGCTCGACGGCCCGCTCCAGCTCGCCGCGTTCGACCGTGGTCAGCGAGAACTCCGCGGCGACGAAGGCACCGCACGCGAGCGACAGCAGGATCGCCACCAACAACAGGAGCAGTTCCATCACCGGTTCACCTCCGTCCCATGATCGGGCAGGGCGGGGAGGATCGCGCGACGGCGGGGACTGGGAGGCTCGCCCATGGGCGGAGGCTCACACCTTTCGTGAACTCGGTGAAGCGATGAGGCATCCGTACGGATGGGACCCGTGCGGATGAAGGGACCGTACGTGTGTACGGTCCCCCAAGGGTAAAGGACCGGCAAAGGGTGGTGGGTGCCGGGCCCGGCCGAGCCCGGCACCGCCGGCTCACCCGGACAGCGGCTTCACCCAGCGCCGCCACTTCTCCTCGGGCGTGTACCCCGCCGCGCGCCACGCATGATGGGCGGTCTCGTTGCGCGTCAGCACCATCGCGTCGGCGCGCCGCCCGCCGAGGCGGACGAACCGCTCCTCCGCGGCGGCGAGCAGCGCCGAGCCGATGCCCTGACGGCGGTACGACGGGTGCGCCGCCAGCCGGTAGAGGTGGCAGCGCCAGCCGTCGAACCCGGCGATCACCGTGCCCACCAGTTCACCGTCGCGCTCCGCCACGATCAGCGCCCCGGGGTCGCGGCGGACGAGCCGCTCCACGCCCTCCCTGTCGTCGCTGATGCTCGTCCCCTCGGCGGCCGTCTTCCAGAAGGCCAGCACGGTGTCGAGGTCGTCGGACGTCGCGGCCCGTATACGCAGATCAGACATGGGCCGATCCCATCACGCGGGGTCCGTCCCGGAGTCGGATTCCAGCATCCGGACGGCCATCGTCCCCGTTGACACCGGGCGGACCACCACCGGCCTCCCGGCCGTCGTGCCGATCCCCGGGAGTGGCACGGCCTTGCCGCACCCGTCGTGCCCGCCTCGCGGCAAGTGGCGTGGCCTTGCGGCGCCCGTTTCGCCGTGCCCGTCTCGCGGCGAGTGGCATGGCCTGGCGGCGCCCGCCTTGCCGCGCCCCGCGTCACTCGTGCGCCATGGCCCTGCCGCGCCCCGCGTCACTAGTGCGCCATGGCCCCGCCGCGCCCCGCGTCACTCGTGCGCGATGGCCGCCAGCACGTTCATCCGCGAGGCCCGCAGCGCCGGCAGCAGCGCGGCAACCACCCCGACCACGGCGGAGCCCACGACGACGGCGACGATCGTGCCCCACGGGATCGCCAGCACCTTCATGCCCTGCAAGGCCAGCACCCGCTGGGCGCACACGCCCCAGAACAGCCCCAGCGCCAGCCCCAGGACCGCGCCGAACACCGCGATCACCACCGACTCCAGCCGAACCATCCGGCGCAACTGCCGCCGGGACAGCCCGATCGCCCGCAGCAGCCCGATCTCCCGGGTCCGCTCGACCACCGACAGCGCCAGCGTGTTGACCACGCCGAGCACCGCGATCACGATCGCCAGGCCGAGCAGCGCGTACACCAGGTACAGCAGCACGGCGATCTGATCGTGCACCAGGTCCTTGTAGTCCGCCTGGTCGCGCGCCTGCACCTGCGGATACGGATCGAGCGTCCGCTCCAGCCGGGTCCGCAGCCGGTCCGCGTCCGTGCCGCCGGCCGCGTTGACGTACAGGGCGGAGTCCTGGCCGCCCGGCACGTACGTCTCGACGGTGGCGATGCCGAAGAACAGGCCGCCCCGCATGCCGAAGCCCTCGGCGGTGTCCTGGTCGGTGAGCGCGCCCACCCGGAAGGAAGCGCTCCGCCGGCCGGGGAACTCGACGGGCACCACGCTGCCGACCCGTACGCCGTGCTCCTCGGCGAAGTCGACGTCCATGCCGAGCGCCCCGTCCGCCAGTGCCGCGGCCGCGCTCCCGCGCGCGTACGTCACGTGGGCGACCTCGTCGACCTGGCCGTCGTATCCGGCGGCCGTCGTCCGGATCCGCTCGCCGTCCGGCAGCCGTACGGCGAGCGGTGCGAACCGCTGCCGCACGACGAGGCCGACGCCGTCGGTGGCGCGGACCCGGTCGGTGACCTCCTGGGAGAAGGGGGTGAGGTTGGCGTTCTGGATCACGAAGTCGGCACCGAGCGTCTCGTCGATCTGCCGGTCGAAGGAGTCCGACATCGAGGCGCTCGCCACCGACATGCCTCCGACCAGGGCCAGACCCACCATCAGCGCGGCCGCCGTGGCGCCGGTGCGGCGCGGGTTGCGCAGGGCGTTGCGCTGGCTCATCCGGCCGATCGGACCGAACAGGGCCGGGAAGGCCCCGCCCAGCACCCGGATCACCGGGCGGACGAGCAACGGGCCCGCCACGACCGTCGCGACCAGGGTGAGGACGACGCCGAGACCCAGCAGGGAGGCCGCGGACGCGGTCCCGGACGCGGTCGCGCAGCCCACCAGGGCGGCCGCGCCCAGGGTCCCCACGACGGCTCCGACCACCGCGCGCGCCTTCAGCGGCCGTCCCACCCCGGCTCCGTCCGCGTCCGTCAGGGCCGCCATGGGCGACACCGTCGCCGCGCGGCGGGCCGGCAGGTAGGCGGCCACGAAGGTGACGCCGACCCCGACGACGTACGCCGAGACGGGGGTGGCCCAGCCGATCACCATCTCGGCGGTGGAGAGGTTCATGCCGAAGGCGCTCATGAGCCGGATCAGGGCCGCCGCCAGACCGATGCCGGCCCCAAGGCCCAGCGTGGATCCGACCAGGCCGAGCAGCACGGCCTCCGTGAGGACCGAGCGCCGTACCTGGCGGCGGTCGGCGCCCAGGGCCCGCAGCAGCCCCAGTTCGCGGGTCCGCTGGGCGATCAGCATCGAGAACGTGTTGACGATCAGGAACACGCCCACCAGCACGGCGATGCCGGCGAAACCGAGCATCACGTACTTGATGACGTCGAGGAACCCGCCGAGGTCCTCCGCCGCCGACTTCGCCTGCTCGTCGGCGGTGCGCACGTCGTAGGGCCCGGAGCCGAGCGCGGCGGCGATCCGGGGTTTCAGCTCGGCGTCGCCCACTCCCCGCGCCGTCGCGACGGAGATGCTGGTGGCCCGGTCGGCCGCGCCCAGCAGCCGGGCAGCGGCGATCTCGGGGTCCAGGAAGAGGAGGGCGGCACCGGGGTTGGTGGTCCTGAAGGTGGCGATGCCGACGACCTCGACCCGGAACGAGCCGGGCTGGGCCATCACGGTCAGCGTGTCGCCCGTCCTCACGTGCTTCCTGCCGGCGGTGTCGGCGTCGAGCACGGCCTCGCCCGCGCCGCGCGGAACGCGCCCCGAGGTCAGTTCCACCGGGCTGCGGTCGGTGACGTACCAGTCCGTGGCGACGGTGGGCGCGCCCGTGACCGGTCCGACGGACTCGTTGGCGCTGTCGACGACCGTGACGTTCTCCACGCTCACGTCGGGGTGCGCCGAGGCGACGCCGTCGACGGCGGCCACCCGGCCGGCGAGCGCGGCGGGCAGGGTCTGGACCGCGCCGGTCGGCACGGAGGAGTCGAGGTCGTCCCGCGGCTCCACCGTCACGTCGGCCGAGGTGGACGCGAAGAGCCGGTCGAAGGTGCGCGTCACCGTGTCGGAGAAGATCAGGCTGCCCGCGACGAACGCCACCGACAGCACGACGGCGAGGGCGGACAGCAGCAGTCGGCCCTTGTGCGCGAGGAAACTCCTCAACGTCGCCCTCAGCACCCGCTCAGTCCTCCTCGACGGCGGTGACCGCCTGGGCGCGGACCAGGTCGAACCGTTTCATGCGCTCCAGCACCGCCTCGGGCGTGGGCCGCTCGATCTCGTCCACGATCCGCCCGTCCGCGAGGAAGACCACGAGGTCGGAGTGGGCCGCGGCGCCGGGGTCGTGGGTGACCATGACGACCGTCTGGCCCAGGCCGTCCACCGCCTGGCGCAGGAACGCCAGGACCTCCAGACCGGCGCGCGAGTCGAGGTTCCCGGTCGGCTCGTCCGCGAAGATCAGCTCCGGGCGGGAGGCGAGCGCGCGGGCGCACGCCACGCGCTGCTGCTGGCCGCCGGAGAGCTGGGACGGCCGGTGCTTGAGGCGGTCCCGCAGGCCGAGCGTGTCGATCACCTGGTCCAGCCACTTCTCGTCCGGTTTCCGGCCGGCGATGTCCATGGGCAGGGTGATGTTCTCCGCGGCGTTCAACGTCGGGATGAGATTGAACGACTGGAACATGAACCCGATCCGGTCCCGCCGGAGCCGGGTCAGCTCTCGCTCCCTCAGCCCCGTGATCTCGGTGTCGCCCAGCCACACCTGACCGGCGGACACGGTGTCGAGTCCGGCCAGACAGTGCATCAGCGTGGACTTCCCGGATCCCGAGGGTCCCATGACCGCGGTGAACCGACCGCGGACGACGTCCACGTCCACCGCGTCCAGGGCGAGCACGGTCGTCTCGCCCGAGCCGTAGGCCTTCGTCAGACCCCGGGCGCGGGCGGCCAGGGGCGCGGCCGGGGCCAGACCGGGGGTGTGGTGCGCGGCAGGTGTGGACAAGGCTGTCTCCTCGCTCGCGTGGACGTGCGGTGCCGTTGTCCCGGCCGAGGGTAGTGTGACCCGGCACACACCCGGTATCCCTTTTCGGCGGTCGTCCGCCCTTGCCGGTGCTAGCGGATCGGCGCTAGCTTCGAGGTATGGCCAAGACTCAGCTGAACGTCCGCGTCGACGAGGGCACGGCCAAGGCCGCCCGCGAGCGCGCCACGGCGCGCGGTATGAGCGTCAACCGCTACATCGAGGAACTGGTCAGGCAGGACACCGGCGAGGCGGGCAACACGTTCGTCGAGGCCGCGGCCGACTTCATGAAGCAGTACGAGAACGTCTTCGCGGAGGAGTTCGGCGCGGCCCGCGAGGGCGGCACCCACGAAGGTCGCCGCTGACCCCTTGAGCGACCTCACGATCGACCTCGCATGGCTGCTGATGATCGCCGAACAGAAGACGCCCGGAGACCCCCAGGTCAGCGACTGGGGAGCACTGGTGGCGGCGGTGGCCCGCCATGACGCCCGGATCTTCGACGTCCCCGTGTACGACTCCCCGCACGCCCGCGCGGCATCGCTCCTCCAGCTCCTCCTGCACGTCCCGGCGCTGGAGCGGTCGAACGCGCTGTTCGCGTGCGCCGTCGCCTACGCCTACCTGGTGGCGAGCGGAGCGAAGGTGGTGACCTCCCCCGAGCAGGTCCGGGACCTGGCCCGGCTGGTCAAGAACGGCGAGGCGTCGGTGTACGACATCACGCGGGAGCTGCGCCGCTGGAGCCTGTGAGCGGCGGCGCCGGCCCGTACCGGTTCGAAGAGGTTGCCGCGCACCACGCGCACCGGCAGCCCGGCCCGCCAGGCGTTCCAGCGGGCGGCGTACACGGCGCGCCACGACACGTCGACCGCCGTCACACGGGTGCCGCGCCGCGCCCCCGGAAGGGCCTCCCGTCGCCGACCGGCCGCCAGGCCGTGCCCAGCCGGCAGTACGACGACGGCACAGCCGGTCCCCTCTCCGGCACCAGCAGCCGCCGGTACGGGCCGAGTTCGAACCCGGCGTCGCGCAGCGCGCCCACCGGATCGCGCGAGAGGTGGCAGCCGCCGCTGAGGAGCGGCCACACCGTCCGGTCCAGGGCGCGCTGGGTGAAGGTCATCACCGCGCCGCCGCCCGTGCCGTGCTCCAGGAACCGCACCTCGCCACCGGGCCGCAGCACCCGCCGCACCTCGGCGAGGGCCCGCGGCAGGTCCCGTACGCTGCACAGCACCAGCGAGAGGACCGCCGCGTCGAAGGCCTCGCTCTTGACCGGCAGGGCCTCGGCCGCGCCCGGCGCGACATCCACGGGCACCTCGGCCCGCAGGGCTGCCTCCACCGCCAGCCTGCGCAGCAGGCGCTCCGGCTCGATCGCCACGACCTCCGAGACCGTGCGCGGGTAGTGCGCGAAGTTCAGGCCGTTGCCCGCGCCGATCTCGATGACGCGGCCGGAGAGCCCCGCGAGCAGCCGGCCGCGCAGAGCGGCCAGGCCCCCGCGGGTCTCCGCGGTCACGCTCAGCCGGGCGTAGCAGCGTGCGAACAGCGGGTGGTGGACGGGAGCACCCGGCACCTTGCCGGAGCCGCCGGACCGTATCGGCATGGTGACCTCCCGGGCAGGACGGACCTGTCCGGATTCTCCCCCGTACGGGCCCGTCGCACCCACGCATGCGCGCACCGCCTCACCGGATCACGTCGTGAGCCTGTCCGGGGAGTGCCGGATCGCTGCCGGTGCCCCCGCGCGCCGCGCACCCGCCGCCGGCATCGGTCGCCCCCGCGACAGCGCCGAGAGGTTCGCGCTCGTTCGGCGCCCCGCCCCGCCCCGCGCCGGGCCCGCGCCGCGCCGGGCCCGCCCCGCACTCCGGGCTCTCCGACGTCCCCGCCGGCACGGTCCGCGCGCCGCTGGACCGGTGGGGACACGTGGGGCCCGGGCGGCGGCTGGGGCCACCCGGGGGCCGGACGGCGGCGACGGCGGCGCCCGCTCCCGGCCGGAGTCCCGTCCGACCGCCCAGCGGCCACCGGCCGCGCGGCCGGAGGGGACGCGACGCACCGCGAGATCACCACCCGCCCCACCCTCGGTCCCGCATCATCCAGGGTCACCCGCGCGGCTACCCGGCCCCGCATCATCGAGGGTCACCCGCGCGGCTACCCCGGCCCCGCACCACCGACCGTCACCCGCGTGGCCGGGTGCGGTGCCGGACCCCGCGAGCCGGGCACGATCCGCACGAGCAGCCCTAGCCCCGGCGCGATTCCGCGGGCCAGCTCCAGTCAGGGGGCTCCGTCCGTCTCCGGAACGTCTCCGCCTCCCACGTCCCGTCCAGCCGAGAGGCGAGCCAGCCGGGCGCGGCCCTACGGAACTCGGCGGGGGGCAGCGCCCCGGACCCGGCGGGCAGCGCGCCGAGCAGCGGGGCGCCGGCGACGTCCGGCAGATCGGTGACGTTGCACCGCATCGCCAGGTCGGGGGAGTCGGGCCAGGAGCCGATCACCACCCCGAGCAACTCCACACCGCGCGACCGCAGTTCCCGGGCCGTCAGGTCGGTCGTGTTCAGCGTGCCCAGGCCCGCCGAGGCCACCACCAGCACCGGCGCCCGCAGCAGCTCGGCCGCGTCGGCCAGCGTGCCGCCCGCCTCGTCGAACCGCACCAGGAGCCCACCGGCCCCCTCGACGAGGACCAGGTCGTGCTCGGTGGCCAGCTTGGCCGCCGCGTCGGCGACCTCACGCGGGCGCACGGGCACCATCCCCGCCCGCAGGGCCGCCGTCGCCGGCGCCAACGGCTCCGGATAGCGGGCGAGTTCGGCGGCCCTGACGTCGCCCGCCAGCCGCGCGACCTCCTCCGCGTCACCGCGCTCGTCCGGCCGTACGCCGGTCTGCGCGGCCTTCAGCACGGCCACCGAGCGGCCCGCCGCCAGCGCGGCCGCGGCGACGGCCGCGGTCGTGACGGTCTTGCCGACCTCCGTGCCCGTTCCCGTGATCACCAGGATCGGCATGTTCATCCCTCCCGTGCCGCCGCGCACACCGCTCGCGCGATCCGCGCCACGTCCTCGTCCCCGGTGACGTACGGAGGCATCGTGTAGACGAGGTCGCGGAACGGCCGCAGCCATACGCCCTCGCGCACGGCGGCCTCCGTGGCCGCCCTCATGTCCACGTCGTGGTCGAGCTGGACGACCCCGATGGCGCCGA
Organism: Streptomyces sp. NPDC006259; assembly: GCF_042870975.1. Classification (NCBI taxonomy): domain Bacteria; kingdom Bacillati; phylum Actinomycetota; class Actinomycetes; order Kitasatosporales; family Streptomycetaceae; genus Streptomyces; species Streptomyces sp. NPDC006259. The sequence goes on from NZ_JBIAHY010000002.1 coordinate 122,787, forward strand.
GGACCCGCACGTCCTTCACGCCCGGCAGGTCCGCGGCCGCGGCGAGTCCCTCCCGCAGCCCCGCCTCGATCCGACGGACCTCCGCGAGCCAGTCCTGCCCGAGGAGCAGCTCGATCGAGGCGCAGGCGACCGCCGCGGCCAGCGGATTGCCCATGAACGTCGGACCGTGGGCCAGCACCGGCACCTCGCCCCGCGAGATGCCGTCGGCGACCCGCGTCGTGCACAGGGCCGCGGCCATGGTCAGATACCCGCCGGTCAGCGCCTTGCCGACACACATCACGTCCGGGGTCACCCCGGCATGACCGGCGGCGAACAGCGCGCCCGTACGTCCGAAGCCGGTGGCGATTTCGTCGAACACCAGCAGCACGTCATGCTCGTCGCACGCCTCGCGCAGCACCGTCAGATACGCGGGGGAGTGGAACCGCATCCCGCCCGCGCCCTGGACCACCGGCTCCACGATCACCGCGGCCAGCTCGTCGGCGTGCCGTCCGATCGCGGCGCGCAGCTCACGCGCGTAGGTCTCGTCGTACTCGGCGGGCGGCGGACCGACGAAGACCTGCCGGGGCAGGAGCCCGGTCCACAGGTCGTGCATCCCGCCCTCGGGGTCGCACACGGACATCGGCTGCCAGGTGTCGCCGTGATAGCCGCCGCGCCAGGTCAGCAGCCGCCGCTTGCCGGGGCGGCCCAGCGAGCGCCAGTACTGGAGGCACATCTTCACGGCGACCTCGACCGACACCGACCCCGAGTCGGCGAGGAACACATGCTCCAGCCCTTCGGGCGACAGGTCGACGAGCAGCTTCGCCAGCCGTACGGCGGGCTCGTGGGTGAGGCCGCCGAACATCACGTGACTCATCCGCCCGAGCTGGGCCCGCGCGGCCTCGTTGAGGACCGGGTGGTTGTAGCCGTGGATCGCCGACCACCAGGACGACATGCCGTCGACCAGCTCGCCCGAGCCGTCCGCGAGTCGCAGCCGCACCCCGCTCGCCGACTCCACGACGAGCGGGTCCACCCGGCCCGGCATCGGACCGTACGGATGCCACACGTGCCGCCGGTCGAGGTCCAGCAGTTCGGACACGGCCGGCTCAGGCATTGGGCGCGAGGTCCGTCCCGGCGCCCCGGCGGCGGACGGCGACCAGATCCGTACGGGCCTCGTTCCCCCGCGGGGCGGGAGCCGACCCACGGATGCCGGCGCCCTCGTGCGCTCCGCAGCCGCCGGCGCCCTCGTGCGCTCCGCAGCCGCCGTCGGACCCGTGGGAGCCGCAGCCCCCGTGCGCTGCGCAGCCGGCGCCGGTCCGGTGTTCCGGCAGGGTGACCTGGTCCGCGCCCTCCACCTCGAACCCGGCGTCCGCGATCATGTCGAGGTCGGCCCGGCCGGCCTGTCCCTCGGTGGTGAGGTAGTCGCCGAGGAAGATCGAGTTGGCCAGGTGCAGGGCGAGCGGCTGCATCGAGCGCAGATGGACCTCACGGCCGCCCGCGATGCGCACCTCCACGTCCGGGCAGACGAACCGCACCATGGCCAGGATGCGCAGGCAGCGCTGCGGGGTGAGGTTCCACTCCTTGGCCAGCGGGGTGCCCTCGACCGGGATCAGGAAGTTCACCGGGACGGAGTCCGGGTCCAGTTCGCGCAGCGAGTAGACGACGTCGACCAGGTCCTCGTCCGACTCGCCCATGCCGGCGATCAGCCCCGAGCAGGCCGACAGACCGGCCGTGTGCGCCTTCCGCACGGTGTCCACCCGGTCGGCGTACGTGTGGGTGGTCGTGATGTCCGCGTACGTCTCCTCGGACGTGTTCAGGTTGTGGTTGTAGGCGTCCGCGCCCGCCTCGCGCAGCCGCTCGGCCTGACCGTCGGAGAGCAGCCCCAGGCAGGCGCACACCTCGACGCCCTCGTTCTGGTCCTTGATCGCCTTGATGGTCTCCGACACCCGGTCGACGTCCCGGTCCGTCGGGCCGCGCCCGGACGCCACGAGGCAGACCCGCTTGGCGCCCCCGGCCAGCCCCGCGGCGGCGGCCCTCGAGGCCTCGTCGGGCTTGAGCCAGGTGTACTTCAGGATCCCGGCCGTGGAGCCGAGCCGCTGCGAACAGTAGGAGCAGTCCTCCGGGCACAGACCCGACTTCAGGTTGACGAGGTAGTTGAGTTTCACCCGTCGCCCGAACCAGTGACGGCGTACCTTCCCGGCCGCGGCCACCACGTCGAGCACGTCGTCGTCGGACGTGGCCAGGACGGCCAGCGCCTCTTCACGGGTCGGCAGTTCGCGCCGAAGCCCCTTGTCCACCAGCGTGTTCAGCAGGTCCATGAGAGCCGATCCTGTCTTACCGACCCGTTCGCGGGCCAGGGAGAGTTCGTACAACAGAGGGCATTCGACGTGTGGGTATCGCCACACCATGGGATACCCGACGTGCGGCTAGTGTCTGTCCACTGCCTACAAATTCCCCGGAGGACGAGCCATGGCGTTCGGCTGGATCGACGAGCGGGCGCGGGCGCGCCGGAGCGCCGGACTCGTACGGACCCTGCGCCCCCGTCCGGCCGACTCGCCGCTTCTCGACCTCGCCGGCAACGACTATCTGGGCCTGGCCCGCCACCCCGAGGTCACCGAGGGCGCGGCGCGGGCCGCCCGGACCTGGGGCGGCGGCGCGACCGGATCGCGGCTGGTGACGGGCACCACCGAGCTGCACGCCGAGCTGGAGCGGGAACTGGCCGACTTCTGCGGGTTCGAGGCGGCCCTCGTCTTCTCCTCGGGCTACGCCGCCAACCTCGCCGCGGTCACCGCGCTCGCCCCGCACGGCTCCCTGATCGTCTCGGACGCGGGCAACCACGCCTCGCTCATCGACGGCTGCCGGCTGGCCCGCGGTACGACGCAGGTCGTCGCGCACGCCGACCCGGACGCCGTGCGCAAGGCCCTGGGCACGTGCGACGGCCCGGCCGTGGCGGTCTCGGACACGGTCTTCTCCGTCGACGGGGACGCGGCCCCGCTGGCCGCCCTCGCCGAGGCGTGCCGGGAGCACGGCGCCGGGCTGGTCCTCGACGACGCCCACGGCCTCGGAGTCCTCGGCGCGGGCGGCCGCGGCGCGCCGCACGCGGCGGGACTCGCGGGCGCGGACGACGTCGTCGTCACGGTCACGCTGTCCAAGTCGCTGGGCGGTCAGGGCGGCGCCGTGCTCGGCCCCGCGCGCGTGATCGACCACCTGGTCAACACGGCCCGGACGTTCATCTTCGACACCGGCCTCGCCCCGGCGGCGGTGGGCGCGGCCCTGGCCGCCCTGGCGGTGCTGCGCCGTGAGCCGCGACGCGCGGCACGCGCGCGTGCGGTCGCGGGCGAGCTGCACGCGCGCCTGACGGCCGCGGGTCTGGAAGCGGCGCGTCCGGACGCCGCGGTCGTCTCCGTGCGGGCTCCGTCCCCGGAGGAGGCCGTGCGCTGGGCGGCGGACTGCCGGGCGGCGGGCCTGGCCGTGGGCTGCTTCCGTCCTCCTTCCGTGCCCGACGGCGTCTCACGCCTGAGGCTGACCGCCCGCGCGGACCTCGGTGAGGGCCAGATCGAACGCGCTGTACGAGTGATCGGCGAGACGCGGCCGTGAGTCGGCGTGACACGGCCGTGCGCCGCTCGACGGTGGCTGGTCGGCGGGCCGCGCTCAGCGGAAGGCGGCCGTGAAGTCCGTCCAGCTCCCGGGGGAGAAGAGCAGCGCGGGCCCGGCCGGGTCCTTGGAGTCGCGTACGGCGAGCAGACCGGCCCACGGCCCGGTGTCCGGGCGGGCCGTCTCCACGCAGTTGTTGGCTCCCGTGCTGTAGCTGCTGCGCAGCCACCGCAGACCCCGAGGGTCGGGGAGCGCGGGCGGATCGGTGCTGGAAGGTACGTTCCGAGGCAGTGCGGTCATGGTGCCTCCCTACGCGCCGTCACCTATCGCGGCGAGGTAGTCCAGTGAGTCCCCGGGCGAAAGCGCGTGTGCCCGAAGGGCGTTGAAGGCCTCGGTGTAGGCCTGGAGGTCTTCTTTCCGCTCGAGGTAGAGGCTACTCGTCAAGTGGTCGAGAACAACCACATCCAGATCAGAAGCGCTCGCAAATGAGAAGATAACGAAAGAGCCGGTGACACCGATGTGCGCCCCGGCGCTGAACGGCAGCACCTGGAGCCTGACCTGGGGCAGCCGCGCCGCCTCCCTCAGCCGTTCCAGCTGATGGGCCATCACCTCCGGACCGCCCACCTCCCGCCGCAGCACCGCCTCGTCGAGCACCGCGTCCATCTCCAGCGGCGGCCGGGCCCGCAACACGCCCTGCCTGGCCAGCCGCACCTCCACCAGCGTGTCCAGCCGCTCCTCGTCGAGGCCCTCCACCGCGGCCCGGGTCACTTCACGGGCGTACGCGGGAGTCTGCAGAAGGCCCGGCACGACGGTCGTCTCCAGGGTGCGCATCGCGCTCGCCTGCGACTCCAGGCTGATGAAGTCCCGGTAGGTGGGCGGCAGGACCCCGCGATAGGCGTGCCACCAGTGCTCCCGGCCGTCACCCTCGACCGATCCGGCCAACGCCAGCATCAGTCCCCGCAGCTGAGCGTCGTCCACGCGGTAGGCGTCGAGGAGTAACCGCACATCGGCCGGTTTCGTGCCACTGGTGCCGGTCTCGATCCGGCTCACCTTCGACTGGTGCCAGCCCACGAGCCTGGCCGCCTCACCACTGGTGAGCCCCGCGCGGGCGCGCAGCGCCCGCAGTTCGGCGCCCAGCTTTCGGCGGCGCACCGCGGGACCGTGCTGCATGGGATCCTCCTTACTCCCTCCGGGCCGTGCAAATACGCTCTGCCCTAGCAGAGTTCACCGCATCGAGCGACAGATATATGCACATGTTGGTGGATCGCCACGCGTGACCGGCGCGGTGATGGCACTCTGGCGGCGAAGCACCAGTCCGGGACCGTACTCGAACCATCCGCACCGTGTTGGACTCCGGTCCCGTGGGAAAGGGACGACGTCGCCATGGCAGATCACCTGGAAGCATCCGTCACTCTGCCGAGCGATCCCGCCTCGGTGTCCACTGCCCGCACCTACGTGCTCGACACCCTCGCGCGGTGGGGTCTCCCCACCGCCGCGGAGCTTGCCGACACCGTCCGCCTGATCGTCTCGGAGCTGGCCACCAACGCCGTACAGCACACCTTCGGGCAGTCGCCCACCTTCACGGTGGACCTCGTGCTCGACCGCGACGAGCGGCTCCACATCGGCGTCACCGACAGTCACCCGCGCTTCCCCCAACGACTGCCGGCCGCCGTCCAGCAGGACAACGGCCGAGGCTTGGTGATCATCAGATGGCTGACCGCGGAGTGCGGCGGAAGGCTGCGGGTCCGCCCCACGCGCGAGGGCGGCAAGACCGTCTTCATCGAGCTGCCCTGGACGGTCCCCGTCGAGCCCGCCGAACCCACCGCGAGCGGGGTGCCGGTGACGGCGGTGGTCCGGCAGGAGCCCTGACGGGCCCCAGGGGCCGCCCTGAGCCACGGAGCGCCCCTCGCGGGCCGGGCACGGAACCCGGGGCGGTGGCGGCGCGTCAGGACGCCGTCACCGCCCCGGGAGGTCACTTGACCCGGCCGTACCAGACGCTCTTGGTCCAGATCTTCTGCAGCCGCACCACGTCCCCGGTCTTCGGGGAGTGCCAGATCTTGCCCTTACCGGCGTAGATCCCGACGTGGTAGACGCTCGACCCCGAGTGGAAGAAGACCAGGTCCCCGGCCTTGCGGCTGCCGGCGGAGATGTGGCGCGTCTTGTTGTACTGCTGGGCTGCCGTGCGCGGCAGCTTCTTGCCGGCCTTCTTGAACGAGTACAGCGTCAGCCCGGAGCAGTCGAACCTGTTCGGTCCGGTGGCCCCGTACCGGTACGGGGAGCCCTTCTTCGAGGCCGCGATCTTCAATGCCTTCGTCGCCGGTGTGGCGGCCGCGGCGTCGGCGGCGACACCGGGGACCACGATCGAGCCGCCGACGGCGGCGATGGCGAACGCCGAGGCCGTACCGGCCCGGGCCATGAGCGACGGGACACGATTGAGCGCAGTCATGCGCAACCCTTCGTCAGCCGCCTGTGAAGGATGACCTGTCGGATTCGGGCTGGCGAAGTTGCCCGGCCGCTGACGCGGCTTCACCCCAAGGGTTGCTCGGCCCGGTGCCTCCCCTGGCGGGGACGACCGGTCCGGCGACCCGGCTTGCTCGGGTCCTCCACTCCTGCCGATGCACTTCTGTCGACTCGGGCATCCGGGCGGCGGCAGGACTCGGCGTCCGCCCGGACCGCCCCGCCGCTTGTGGCGGGGGCTTGTCGTCAGTCAGGGATCTTGGCTCACCGATGTCCGAAAATCCCAACGGAACCGGGGATTTGTGGGGTTACTCACCACTCACCCGTTCGGGTGGACACCCTGATGTTCGATCAGGTGTCAAGGTGCCACAGGGCCTCCGACCAGCGAAGGAACCCCGGATTCCGCCCACTTTCGCCGTCCTCGGCGCAACTTATGGGGGTCGGAGGCGCCGTCCCGGATACTCCGAACAGGGGTACGCCGTTTGGTCCGTTTGAGTCCCGGTCCGGACGCGAGGCACCCGGACGCCGTCCGCCACGCCCGGACGGACGAGGGTCAACTGTCGGAGAGCGGCGGCATCGTGACGCGCGCCGTCCGGCGCTCCCCGTCGAGGACGCGCAGCGCCCGCGCGAGGGTCGGCGCGTGCAGTTCGCTCTCGCCCCGCTGGTGCATCAGGGTCAGCGCGTCCCGCAGCGCGGTCGCCCGGCTCACCAGTGCCTGGGCGGCCCGCAGTCCGCCGTAGGTGTCGCCCGGCCGGGCCGGGTTGATGCGGCCGACCAGGTCGACCACCTCCAGGTAACGGTCGATCAGCTCGGCCTCGGCGCTCGTCAGCGCGGGCAGCGGTGGCAGTTCGGGAAGCATCGGCGGCTCACCCCGCGTCCGGCGCGCCGCCGGTGACCCCGCGGCCGGGCGCGACCCGTTCCCGCGCGTGACGGGCGGATGGTCGGCTCATGGGTACCCCCTCCTTCGGCATCTGTAAAAAATGTACAGGCCGTACGTGTCGGTAAAATGGGGTCATGGCCTACGAGATTCCGGTGACACAAGCCAGGGCTGAACTCGCCGACCTGATCAACCGGGTGGTGTACGGCGGTGAGCGCGTCGTCGTGACGCGGCACGGCAAGCCCCTCGTCGCCCTCGTCTCCGCCGCCGACCTGGAGCGACTCGACGCGCGCGACGCGCTCGACGCCTCGGCCGGGGAGCAGCTGGTCGGCTCGGTCTCGGCCGTCCGCGACGTGGCGTCCGTCTCCCGCGAACGGCAGCCGTTCGGCATGACGGCGGAACACCTCGGGCCGGACCTCCCTTGACCACTCGGCCCGGGCGCGCGGTCCGGGCGCGAGGTGACGCGATGCGGCTGGCGGAGATCATCGAGCTGCGTCCGGTGCCGGCTGCCGGGCTCCTCGCCACCCTCACCAGGCGCTGCCCGCCGACCTGCGCCCACTGCTCCACCTCGTCGGGGCCGCGGGGGGGAGGACACTCCGGCCGAGGCGCTGCGCCGCTTCGTCGGCGGCTTCACCGCCGGGGACCGTCCGGAGGTCCTGATGCTCACGGGCGGCGGCGAGCCCCTGCTGGGGCCCGCGCTCGTCGGCGACCTCGCGGAAAGCGCGGACGGACACGCGAGACGGACGCGCGAGACGGCACGCGAGACAGGTCGGACGAGCCGGGGCGCCCCCGCCATGTGAGGGTCCGTGCCGGGCCGGCCCCTGGTCGTCGGCACCACGGCCGCGCCCACAGCAATTTGCGCCGCCGCCGCCGCCGCCGACGGCCACGGCGCGGTGACCGGTCCGGAGGCGGATCGCCGAGGGGCCTCCCGGCCCGGTCGGCGGCTCCGGCCCGGAGGGCCCCCTCCGGCCGAGAGCCTCCCGGCCCGCAGGACCCTCTTCAGCCCGAGGCCTTGCGCCCCGCAGGACCCTCTTCAGCCCGAGGCCTTGCGCCCCGCAGGACCCTCTTCGGCCCGAGGCCTTGCGCCCCGCAGGACCCTCTTCGGCCCGAGGCCTTGCGCCCCGCAGGACCCTCTTCAGCTCGAAGCCTTGCGCCCCGCAGGACCCTCTTCGGCCCGAGGCCTTGCGCCCCGCAGGACCCCCTTCGCCCCGAAGCTTCCCGGCCCCGCAGGACCCGCTTCGGCCCGGACGGCCTTCTTCGGCCCGGCCCTCCTCGACGTCCCCGTGAGACGGCCCGCGGGCCGTCGCGCGCGTGCGGAGCGGGCGCCGAGTGGCCGAACAGCCGAGGCCTCGGGGATCACCGCTCGGTTAACGTCGTCGAAATGCGGTCCCACTAGCCTGCCGCTCCACGCCACCAGGCACTTTGCCCGATGGCCGCGGCAACCGGGCCCCGCACGGTCCGGAGCGAGGATGTGAGGTGGGACGTGCAACTGACCCCGCACGAGCAGGAGAGGCTGCTGATCCATGTGGCGGCCGACGTCGCCGAGAAGCGCCGGGCCCGTGGGCTCAAGCTCAACCACCCCGAGGCGGTCGCCCTCATCACGGCACACATCCTCGAGGGCGCGCGGGACGGCCGTACCGTCGCCGAGCTGATGGCCTCCGGCCGCACGCTGCTCACCCGCGACGACGTCATGGAGGGCATCCCCGAGATGATCCACGACGTGCAGGTCGAGGCGACCTTCCCGGACGGCACCAAGCTCGTCACCGTCCACGACCCGATCGTCTGAGGGGGCCCCGATGATTCCCGGAGAGATCCTGTTCGCCTCGGGCCCGATCGTCTACAACGCGGGCCGCGAGGTCACCCGGCTCACCGTCCTCAACGCCGCCGACCGGCCCGTCCAGGTCGGCTCCCACTACCACTTCGCCGAGGCCAATCCCGGCCTGGAGTTCGACCGCGCCGCCGCGCGCGGCAAGAGGCTGAACGTCGCCGCCGGTACCGCCGTGCGCTTCGAACCCGGGATCCCCGTCGAGGTCGAACTGGTACCGCTCGCCGGCGCCCGCGTCGTGCACGGGCTGCGCGGGGAGACCGGAGGTGCCCTCGATGCCTGAGATCTCGCGTGCCGCGTACGCCGACCTGTTCGGCCCGACCACCGGGGACCGCATCAGGCTCGCCGACACCGACCTGCTCATCGAGATCGAGGAGGACCGTTCCGGCGGACCCGGTCTCGCCGGTGACGAAGCGGTGTTCGGCGGCGGCAAGGTCATCCGGGAGTCCATGGGCCAGGCGCGGGCCACCCGCGCGGAGGGCACCCCGGACACCGTGATCACCGGGGCCGTCGTCGTCGACCACTGGGGCATCGTGAAGGCCGACGTCGGCATCCGCGACGGCCGCATCACCGGCATCGGCAAGGCCGGCAACCCGGACACCATGGACGGCGTCCACCCGGACCTGGTGATCGGACCCGAGACCGAGGTCATCGCCGGCAACGGGCGGATCCTCACGGCCGGCGCGGTCGACGCGCACGTCCACTTCATCTGCCCCCAGATCGCCGACGAGGCGCTGTCCTCGGGTGTGACGACCCTGGTCGGCGGAGGCACCGGGCCGGCCGAGGGATCGAAGGCGACGACCGTCACGCCCGGCCCCTGGCACCTGGCCCGCATGATGGAGGCGATGGAGCAGTACCCGCTCAACGTCGGCTTCCTCGGCAAGGGCAACACCGTCTCGCACGAGGCGATGCTCTCCCAGATCCGGGGCGGTGCGCTGGGCCTGAAGCTGCACGAGGACTGGGGCTCCACCCCGGCCGTCATCGACGCCTCCCTCACGGTCGCCGACCGCACCGGCATCCAGGTCGCGATCCACACGGACACGCTGAACGAGGCCGGCTTCGTGGGCGACACCCTCGCGGCGATCGCCGGGCGCGGCATCCACGCGTACCACACCGAGGGCGCGGGCGGCGGGCACGCGCCCGACATCATGACCGTCGTCTCCCAGCCGCACGTACTGCCCAGTTCCACCAACCCGACCCGGCCGTACACCGTCAACACCGCCGAGGAACACCTCGACATGCTGATGGTCTGCCACCACCTGAACCCGGCGGTGCCGGAGGACCTCGCCTTCGCCGAATCCCGGATCAGGCCCTCCACGATCGGCGCCGAGGACATCCTCCACGACCTCGGTGCCATCTCGATCATTTCCTCCGACTCCCAGGCGATGGGGCGGGTCGGAGAGGTGATCCTGCGGACCTGGCAGACGGCGCACGTGATGAAGCGACGCAGGGGCGCACTGCCCGGGGACGGCGGCGCGGACAACCACCGGGTACGCCGCTATGTCGCCAAGTACACGATCAACCCCGCGCTCGCCCAGGGCCTGGCGAGGGAGATCGGCTCCGTGGAGACCGGCAAACTGGCCGACCTCGTCCTGTGGGAACCGCCGTTCTTCGGCGTCAAGCCGCATCTCGTCATCAAGGGCGGGCAGATCGCGTACGCGCAGATGGGCGACGCCAACGCCTCCATCCCCACCCCGCAGCCGATCCTGCCGCGCCCGATGTTCGGGGCGATCGGCCGGGCGCCGGCCTCCAACTCGTTCACCTTCGTCGCCCCGCTGGCGATCGAGGACGGACTCCCCGAACGCCTCCAGCTCGGCAAGAAGTTCCTCGCGATCGACTCCACGCGTGGGGTGACCAAGGCCGACATGCGGGAGAACGACGCCCGCCCGCGGGTCGAGGTCGATCCCGACAGCTTCGCCGTGCGCATCGACGGCGAACTGGTCGAGGCGACGCCGGCGGCCGAACTGCCCATGGCCCAGCGTTACTTCCTGTTCTGATGAGTGCCCTGACGAGTCTCGCGGTGGGTCCGCGATGAGCCGGGCGGCACTTCTCGTCCTGGCCGACGGCCGCTTCCCCGCCGGCGGGCACGCGCACTCCGGCGGGGCGGAGGAAGCCGTCAAGGCGGGTCGGATCACCGGTGCGGCGGACCTGGAGGACTTCTGCCGGGGCCGGCTGCACACGGCCGGGCTGGTGGCGGCGGCGCTGGCCGCGGCCGCGGCGGCCGGGGCCGACCCCGTCGCACTGGACGCCGCCGCCGACGCGCGGACGCCGTCGCCCGCGCTGCGGGGGGCGGCGCGGCGGCTCGGGCGGCAGCTGATGCGGGCGGCGCGGTCCACCTGGCCGGATGCCGACCTCGACGCCCTGGCGCGCGCGTTCCCCAAGGGGGCGCATCAGCCGGTGGTGCTCGGGCTGACGGCTCGTGCCGCCGGGCTCGGGGCTTCGGACGCGGCGTACTGCGCGGCGTACGAGAGTGTGAGCGGGCCGGCCTCGGCGGTCGTGCGGCTGCTGAGTCTCGATCCGTTCGAGGCCACGGCCGTGCTGGCGCGGGTCGCTCCGGAGGTGGACCGGATCGTCGACCGGGCGGTCGTCGCGGGGGTGGGGGTGCTGGCGGAGGGGGTCGGTGCCCTGCCCTCGGCGTCCGCGCCGCTGCTGGAGATCGGGGCGGAGGTGCACGCCGCGTGGGGTGTGCGGTTGTTCGCCTCATGAGGAGTTTCGCCCCCGCCGCCCCCGCCGTCCCCGCCGCTCCCTCCCCGTCCCTTCCCGGGGGCCGCGCTCCCGGACCCTTCCCTCGGCCCTGAACGGGCCTCGCCCTCACACGCCGGACGGGCGCCGTGCCCAGCCGGTCGCAAAGGAGTCGTACATGCATCTCGAGCACTCCCCTCACGGGCCCGCCGCCGTCAGTGCCGACGCTCGTCGTCCGGACGGTGCCCGGCGGGCGTTCCGGGTCGGACTCGGGGGGCCGGTGGGGTCCGGGAAGACGGCCACCGTGGCCGCGCTCTGCCGGGCGCTGCGGGACGAGCTGTCGCTGGCCGTCGTCACCAACGACATCTACACCCGCGAGGACGCCGAGTTCCTGCTGCGGGAGGCCGTGCTGCCGCCCGAGCGGATCACGGCCGTCGAGACGGGGGCCTGCCCGCACACCGCGATCCGGGACGACATCTCCGCCAACCTCGAAGCGGTGGAGGACCTGGAGGACGAGGTCGGGCCGCTGGATCTCGTGCTCGTCGAGTCCGGTGGCGACAACCTCACCGCCACCTTCTCCAAAGGGCTCGTGGACGCGCAGATCTTCGTCATCGACGTCGCCGGCGGGGACGACATCCCCCGCAAGGGCGGGCCCGGTGTCACCACCGCGGACCTCCTCGTCGTCAACAAGACCGACCTCGCGCCGTACGTCGGCTCCGACCTGGGCCGGATGGCCGCCGACGCGAAGGCGCAACGCGCCGAACTGCCCGTCGTGTTCCAGTCGTTGCGGAGCGAGGACGGCGTACGGGAGGTCGCCGCGTGGGTGCGGGAGCAGCTCGCCGTGTGGACGGCGTGACATGAGCGGGGTGCACGCCACCGCGCGGATCCGGGCCCGTGCGGACGGTCGCGGCGGCACCGCCCTGCCCGTGCTGGAGAGCGACGGCCCGCTCGCACCGCGGCGGACCCGCGGCGAGGCCGGCGAGGCCCGTGTCGTGCTGGTCGGCGCGATGAGCGGCCCCCTCGGCGGCGACCGCTTCGCCGTCGAGGCGGACGTCGGCAGCGGTGCCCGGCTGCGCGTCGGCTCGGCCGCCGCCACCATCGCCCTGCCCGGCCAGGTCAAGGACGAGTCCCACTACGCGGTGCGGCTGTCCGTCGCCGACGGTGGCGAACTGCACTGGCTGCCCGAGCCGTTGATCTCCGCGCGGGGCAGCGAGCTGTACGTCACCACCCGCGCCGACCTGGATCCGGGTGCCCGGCTCGTCCTGCGCGAGGAGCAGGTGCTCGGCCGGGCGGGCGAGGAACCCGGCAGGCTCACCAGCCGACTTGTCGTCCGGATCGGCGGACGGCCCCTCCTCGACCAGGAACTGGCCTGCGGGCCGGGCGCTCCCGGCGGCTGGGACGGGCCCGCCGTTCTGGCGGGACACCGAGCCGTCGGACAACTCCTGGTGGTGCGGCCGGAGTTCGCGCACACCCCGGTCACCGCCCAGGTGCTCGGTGACAGCGCCGCACTCGTGCCGCTGGCCGGGCCGGCCGCCCTGGTCACGGCGGTCTCGCCGGACGGCCTGCGACTGCGGCGCGTCCTGGACGCGGCCCTCGAGTCCCTGACGTGACGCCGCCGTTCATCCGGTGAGCGGGACGCGCTGCTCCGGTTATCGGATTGGCAAAGAAGGTCAACGACACCTGTTCTCAGGGACCTCACAGCGGCAAGGATCCCCGTACTGACGTTCTGGACTGACGAACCGACATACGCGGAGGGTCCACTTGAGGGACATACGACCGACCAGACGGACGGCGGCGCTCGGCTCGGCCGGCGCACTCGTCGCCGCGACGCTGGTGGCCGGCGCGGTCATGGCGCCGACCGCCAGCGCGACCAGCGACCGGTCGGGGCAGGACCGCGAGATGCGGGGCGCCGCGATCGCCGCCGACCGGGCCGCGAAGGCCGGCATCGACTGGCACGACTGTCCGGCCGACTGGGGGCTGGAGAAGCCCATCCAGTGCGGCTACGTGACCGTGCCGCTCGACTACGCCAAGCCCCACGGCAAGCAGATCGAGATCGCCGTCGACCGCGTCGGCAGCACCGGGACCAAGGAGGAGCGCCAGGGCGCCCTCGTCTACAACCCCGGCGGCCCCGGCGGCTCCGGCATGCGCTTCCCGCGCCGGGTCACCACCAAGGCCCCCCTGTGGGCCAACACCGCCAAGGCGTACGACTTCGTGGGCTTCGACCCGCGCGGCGTCGGCCACTCCGCGCCCATCTCCTGCGTAGACCCGCAGGAGTTCGTCAAGGCGCCCAAGGCCGATCCGGTCCCGGACACCGAGGCCGACAAGCGCGCCCAGCGCAAGCTCGCCCGCGAGTACGCCGAGGGCTGCTACGAGCGCAGCGGCGACATGCTGCCGTACATGACGACGCCGAACACCGTGCGGGACCTCGATGTCATCCGCGCCGCCCTCGGCGAGAAGAAGCTGAACTTCCTCGGCGTCTCCTACGGCACCTACCTCGGAGCCGTCTACGGCACCCTGTTCCCCGGGCACGTGCGCCGTATGGTCGTCGACAGCGTGGTGAACCCCTCGCGGGAGAAGATCTGGTACCAGGCCAACCTGGACCAGGACGTCGCCTTCGAGGGTCGCTGGAAGGACTGGCAGGACTGGGTCGCCGCCAACGACGCGACCTTCCACCTCGGCACCACCCGCGCCGCCGTCCAGGCCAAGTGGCTCGATCTGCGCGCCACGGCCAAGAAGAGCCCCCTCGGCGGCGTCGTCGGCCCCGCCGAGCTGATCTCGTTCTTCCAGAGCGCCCCGTACTACGACTCCTCGTGGGTCCCGGTCGCCACCGTCTTCAGCAAGTACGTCGCCGGCGACGTACAGGCTCTCGTCGACGCCGCGGCCCCCGACCTGTCGGACACGGCGGGCAACGCCACTTCGGAGAACGGCAACGCCGTCTACACGGCGGTCGAGTGCGCCGACGCCAAGTGGCCCACCAGCTGGAACAGGTGGAACCGCGACAACACGCGTCTGCACAAGGACCACCCGTTCATGACCTGGGCCAACGCCTGGATGAACCTGCCGTGCGCCACCTGGCCGGTCAAGCAGCAGACCCCGGTGAACGTCAAGACCCACAAGGGCCTTCCGCCGGTGCTCATCGTGCAGTCCGAGCGGGACGCGGCCACCCCCTACGAGGGCGCCGTCGCACTGCACCAGCGTTTCAAGGGCTCCCGCCTGATCACCGAGAAGGGCGCGGGCTCCCACGGCGTCACCGGCCTGGTCAACTCCTGCGTCAACACCCGGGTGGACACCTACCTCCTCACGGGCAGGCTGGACACCGCGGACGTGACCTGCGCCCCGCACGCGACGCCCAAGCCGTGAGCACCGCCACGACCCGGCCGTAGCTGCTGACACGACGGTGAGGGGCGGCCGGATCATCCGGCCGCCCCTCACCCCTACCGTCCCGCTGTCGTGCGCGCGTCCGTCCGGTGTCAGCGCGTCGGCAGCCGGGGGAACCTGCGCGCCTTCTCCTTCGCCGCCGCCGCTTCCTCCGCCTTGACCTCCGCCGCGTACCGGTCGACGTACTCCTGGCCGGACAGCGTCAGGATCGCGTACATGATCTCGTCGGTGATCGCCCGCAGGATCGCCTTCTCGCCCTCCATACCGGCGTACCGGGAGAAGTCGAGGGGCTCGCCGAAGCGGATCGCCACGGGGTGCATCCTCGGGATCTTCCTGCCGGGCGGCTGTGCCTCGAACGTGCCGATCATCGCGCACGGCACGACGGGCACCCCGGCCCGCAGGGCCATCACCGCGACACCGACCTTGCCCTTGTAGAGGCGGCCGTCGTGCGAGCGGGTTCCCTCCGGGTAGATCCCGAGCAACTCGTCCTTGCCCAGGACCCCGAGGCCCTCGCGGATGGCGGCCTGGCCGGCGTCCTTGCCGGAGCGGTCGACCGGGATCTGCCCCGCACTGCGGAAGAAGGCGGCGGTCAGCCGGCCCTTGATACCGGGGCCCGTGAAGTACTCGGCCTTCGCGAGGAACGTGATACGCCGCTTGAGGATCGCCGGCATCAGGAAGTGGTCCGAGAACGACAGATGGTTGCCCGCGACGATCGCCGCTCCCGACGCCGGCACGTGTTCGAGCCCCTCGATGCGGGGCCGGAACACCAGGCGCAGCAGCGGTCCCAGCACCACGTATTTCAGGAGGTAGTAGAACAACGGGTGGCTCCTCAATCCGGCGGATCGGCTCAACCGCCGTGTTCCAGCAGGTCAACCAGCATGGTGTGGGGTGCAAGTCTAGGCGGGGCGGCGTACGGCGGGAACCCGCGCGCGTCGACGTCACGAGCCGTCCCGGCCCAGCGCTGCCGACGGTCGGGCCTGACGACGACCACGGCCGTGCCGTCGGTGACACCGCCGTGCGGCGCAGCTCCGGCAGGACGGCGGCGGCGAGTTCCTCCCGGGTCGGCGTGCCGGTGGGGGAGAGGAAGCCGGCGAGGCGTGCGTGCCCGGTGTCGATCGCCTCGCGCCGCCGGTCCGCCGGTCCGGCGTCTCACGTCGCCGTTCCACCGGTCCGTGGGCGTCGGCCACAGCGTCGGCAGGCGACCGTGGCGCGGACGGTGACCGTCTGTGAGGGACTGGGGCAGGTTGGCGGGGGCGGGCGTATGACGGTGGGCGGTGGCCCGGTCGAGCAGGGCCACCACGCCGGGGACGGCCCGCGACACCGCGGGCGTGGTCGATCGCCGAGCCGGCCACGGCCGGCCACGCCCCGTCCGGTGGTGGCGCGCCGTCGTTCGCCCAGGACGTGCGCCGCCGAGGGGTGGGGTCGAGGGCGTGTCAGACGTCGGGGTGGGCGTGTCAGACGTCGGGGTCGGTGAGCGACTGCTCGGCCCAGATGATCTTCCCGTCGGGGACGAAACGCGTGCCCCAGCGCCGGGTCACCTGGGAGACCAGCAACAGGCCCCGGCCGCCCTCGTCGGTGGTGCGCGGATGGCGCACGTGCGGGGTCGTGGCGCCTCCGTCGTGCACCTCGCAGACCAGGGCGCGCTCACGGATCAGGCGCAGCCGGATCGGGCCGGTGGCGTACCGGATGGCGTTGGTGACCAGTTCGCTGACGACCAGCTCGGTGGTGAACGACAGCTCCGCGAGACCCCACTCCGCCAGTCGGCGGACCGCGGCCTTGCGGGCCTCGGCGACCGCGGCCGGATCGGCGGGCAGGTCCCACTCCGCGACCCGGTCCGGGGACAGCCGCCGGGTACGGGCCATCAACAGGGCCACGTCGTCGTGCGGGCGGTCCGGGACCAGCACGTCGATCACCGTCCGGCAGCGCAGGTCGAGGGAGTCGGTCCGTGCTCTCAGGGCTCGCACCAGCCGCTCCCGGGCGGCGTCCGGCGTCCCCTGCTCACCCTGGGTCAGCAGCCCGTCCGTGTGCAGCGCCAGCGTGCTGCCCTCCGGCAGCAGCAGCTCGGCCGACTCGAACGGCGGTCCGCCCGCGCCCAGCGGCGGTCCCTGCGGCAGGTCCACGAACGTGATCGTGCCGTCGGGCAGGGCGACCGCCGGGGCGGGATGTCCGGCGGCGGCCATCGCACACCGTCCGTCGACGGGGTCGTAGACCACATAGAGACACCCGGCCCCCACCGCCCGTGTCCCGTCCTCCTCGTCGGACTCCCCGCCGTCCGTCCCGTCCTCCTGCGCCGTGCGGGCCACCAGGTCGTCCAGATGGGCCAGCACCTCGTCGGGCGGCAGCTCCAGGGCGGCGAGGGTGCGGACGGCGGTGCGCAGCCGCCCCATGGCCGCGGCGGCGTCGATGCCGTGCCCCTGCACCTCGCCCACGACGAGGGCGACACGGGCCCCCGAGAGCGGGATGAGGTCGTACCAGTCGCCGCCGAGACCGGTCAGCTCGTCCGCAGGCCGGTAACAGGCGGCGACCTCCACCGCCTCCTGCTCGGGCAGCCGGTGCGGCAGCAGGCTGCGCTGGAGCACCAGGGCCGCGTCGCGCTCGCGGGTGTAGCGGCGGGCGTTGTCCACGCAGACGGCGGCGCGCGAGACGAGGTCCTCGGCCAGCGTCACGTCCTCGTCGCAGAACGGCTCCTGGGTGGCGCGCCGCAGGAACGTGGTCACGCCCAGGGTGGCGCCGCGCGCCCGCACGGGCACGATCAGCACGCTCGGCGGGCCCGCGCCGGCGCCCAGCGGGGGAAGGCCGGGGCCCCAGTCCGCGGCGTCCGGTCCGAGCCGTTCCCCGCGCCAGGTCCGCCCGGTCACCAGACAGCGGACCGCGGGGGACCCGGCCCGGTGAACCACGACGGCCTCGGCGCCGGACTCCGTTTCCCCGGTGTCCGCCCGCGGCGTCTCCCCGTCGGCCCATGAGCCGTCCGTCCGCGAGTCGTCCGCCCGTGAGTCGCCCGCCCGCGAGCCGTCGGCCGCCGACCGCCGGCCGGCCCGGCGCAGCGCCACGGACCCGTCCGGTTCCTCGGCCCGCCCCACCACGGGCTCGGCACCCCGCAGCACCGACTCCAGGAGATCCACGGCTACGGCGTCGGCGAAACCCGGCACCACCACCTCGGCGAGTTCCTGCGCGGTCCGGGCGATGTCCAGGCTGCGGCCGATGTGCCGGCCGGCCCGGTCCAGGAGACCGAGGCGCTGCCGCGCGCGGTGCCGGTCGGTGATGTCCACGACCGTGTAGTAGACGCCCATCGGCCGGCGGCGGTCGTCGTCCAGACGGGTGAACGACAGCATGTGCGCCGTCTCGCGGTGCGGTGCGGCCCGCAGGCGCCCGACGTGCTCGTAGCCGACGACGGGCTCGCCCGTCTCCAGCACCTGCCGCATCCGCGCCTCCACCGCCTGCGCGTCGAACCCCGGCTGCACGTCCGCCAGCCGCAGCCCCAGCCGGCTGTCGGGCGCGCCGCCGCCGAACTGGGACAGGGCCGTGTTCGACCACACGAACCGCAGGTCCGTGTCCACGATCGCGATGCCGATCGGCGAACCGGCGACCATCTGTTCCAGCACGGACCGGCTCATGCTCCAGCCGTGCGCCTCGCCCATCTCGTTCACCAGGACCAGCCAGCGCCCCGGCCCGCCGGGCTCGTCCGCCGAGGTGATCCGCGCCATCACCGGCACCGGCTGCTGGTCCTTGCGGCGGGCCGACAGCAGCCCCGCCCACCCCCCGGACCGACGGCACACCTCCAGCACGTCCGGCACCCGCGCGGCGTCCACGACCGTCAGCAGCCCGGCAAGATCCTTGCCCACGGCCTCCGCGGCCCCATAGCCGAACAGTCGTTCGGCATCCCTGGTCCAGCTGGTCACCACCCCCCGCGCGTCGAGCAGCAGGGGAACGGCATCCGCCACGTCGAACCGCCGGCGGGCCACATCGTCCAGGTCGTGACTGCCCACGGCCGACCTCTCTGTCGCTGAGGGTCTTGAGGGTCCTGAGAGTCCTCTACCACCTCTCGACTCCATCTTCACCCGCCACCCCGAGGAAGGCCTCCGGCGGCGACCGGCACACGACGGCTCGAGGCTCCTTCAGCGGGACCCGTCCGGCGGCCATCCGCCCGAGTGCGAGCGGCGGGCCCCGCCGCGGGCAGGCCCTCACGACGGGGGCAACGAGGCTCCGAGTAGTGGGCGCCGACGGTGGGTGCGGACGGTGACCGCCTCGACCCGGCCGCAGGCCTGCCTTCCAGCTGGCGCGAGCGCCTCCGGACGGCCGAGGTCCTCCGGGTCCCCAGGCGGCAGCCCGCGCGGTGCTCGGCCGGGCTCCGACGCGAGCCCGGGTCGGGAGGGTGGAGCCCCCTGGAGTAGGGACCGGGGTGAGGGCGGCGGGGGCGAGGAGCCCGCGAGCGCCGAGGTGAGGCACCCGCGGGGACGGGCCCGAGGCACCCGCGGGGACGCGTCCGAGGAATCCGCGAGCCCCGAGGTGAGGCGCCCGCAGGGACGGGTTCGAGGAGCCCGTGAGCCCCGAGGTGACGCACCTGGGGGGACGGGTTCGAGGAGCCCGTGAGCCCCGAGGTGACGCACCTGGGGGGACGGGCCCGAGGAATCCGCGAGCCCCGAGGTGAGGCGCCCGCGGGTACGGGCGGAGACACCCGTGGGGGACGGGACCGAGGCACCCGCGGGGACGCGTCCGAGGAATGCGCGAGCCCCGAGGCGAGGCACCCGCAGGCACGGGCCCGAGACACCTGCGGGGAGGGGCCGGAGGAATCCGCGAGCCCCGAGGCGAGGCACCCGCGGGCACGGGCCCGAGACACGGGCCCCAGGAACCCCGCGCGGCCCCCGGAGGGAACCCGCCTACGCCCCCAGCACCTTCGCCAGCGCCCCCAGCGCCATCCCCAGCTCCTCCTCCGTGATCGTCAGCGGCGGGGCCAGTCGGATCGTCGAGCCGTGGGTGTCCTTCACCAGGACGCCCTCCGACAGGAGCCGTTCCCCGATCTCCCGTCCGGTGCCGACCGCCGGGTCCACGTCGACCCCCGCCCACAGCCCGCGTGCGCGGAACCCGACGACTCCCCGGCCGACCAGCCCGGTGAGTCCGTCCCGCAGCACATCCCCCAGAGCGGCCGCCCGTGCCTGGAACTCACCGGTCTCCAGCAGCGACACCACCGCCGTCCCCACCGCCGCCGCCAGCGGATTGCCGCCGAACGTCGACCCGTGCGAACCCGGCCGCAGCACGGCCAGCACGTCCCGCCGCGCCACGACCGCGGACACCGGCACGATCCCCCCGCCCAGCGCCTTGCCGAGCAGCAGCACATCGGGGACGACGCCGTCGTGCTCGACGGCGAGCGTCCGCCCGGTCCGCCCCAGCCCGGACTGGATCTCGTCGGCGACGAAGAGGCAGTTCTCGCGCAGGGTCAGTTCCCGCACCCCGGCCAGATAGCCGTCGTCGGGGATGACGACCCCCGCCTCGCCCTGGATCGGCTCGATCAGCACGGCCGCCGTCGTCTCGTCGACCGCCGCCTCCAGCGCCGCCAGGTCGTTGTAGGGCACGATCCGGAACCCCGGCGTGAACGGCCCGAACCCGGCGCGCGCCGTCTCGTCGGTCGAGAAACTGACGATCGTCGTCGTACGGCCGTGGAAGTTGTCCGCGGCGACCACGATCGTCGCCCGGTCGGCAGGCACCCCCTTCACCTCGTACGCCCACTTGCGGGCCACCTTGATCCCGCTCTCGACGGCCTCCGCGCCGGTGTTCATCGGCAGCACCATGTCCAGCCCGGTCAACCGGGCGAGCCGTTCCGCGAACTCGGCGAGCCGGTCGTTGTGGAAGGCGCGGGAGGTGAGCGTCAGCCGGTCGAGCTGGCGGTGCGCCGCCTCGATCAGCGCGGGGTGGCGGTGCCCGAAGTTCAGCGCCGAGTACCCGGCCAGCATGTCGAGGTAGCGGCGGCCCTCGACGTCCTCCACCCACGCGCCCTCGGCACGCGCGACGACCACGGGCAGCGGGTGGTAGTTGTGCGCGAGGACGGGCTCCTCGGCCCGGATCAGGTCGGCGGAGGTCTGGGTGCGAGCGGGTGCGGTCATGAACGGATCTCCTGGGTGCAGCACTTGATGCCACCTCCGGCCTTCTGGAACTCCGAGAGGTCGACGGGGACGGGGACGTAGCCGCGGTCGGCGAGCCGGCCGGCGAGCGCCTCGGCGCGCGGCGCGATGAAGACGTTGCGGCCGTCGGAGACGGAGTTCAGCCCGAACGTCATCGCGTCGTCACGGGTGGCGAGCACCGCGTCCGGGTAGAGCCGGGCGAGCACCTCACGGCTGCCGGGCGAGAACGCCTCGGGGTAGTACGCGATGTTTCCGTCGGGCCGGCCGTCGAGCACGAACAGCGCCGTGTCCAGGTGGTAGAAGTGCGGGTCCACCAGCGTCAGGCTGACCACCGGGTGCCCGAAGAACTCCTGCACCTCCCGGTGTGCCTCCCGGCTCGTCCGGAATCCGGTCCCGGCCAGCATGTACCGGCCGGTCCACACCAGGTCGCCCTCGCCCTCGCAGACGGACGCGGGCCGGTGGACGTCGAAGCCCGCCGTCCTGAACCAGCTCTCGTAGTGGTGGGACTCGGGGCGCCGCTCGGGCGCGTGGAAGAGGGACCCGAAGACGCGGCCGCCGACGACGACCGCGGAGTTCGCGGCGAAGACCATGTCGGGCAGGCCGGGGGCGGGCTCGACGGTGTCGACGGTGTGGCCGTGCGCCCGGTAGGCGCGGATCAGCGCCTGCCACTGCTCGTGCGCGAGGTCGACGTCGACGGGGGAGTCGGGACACATCCAGGGATTGATCGCGTACTGCACGGCGAAATGTCTGGGTTCACAGACGAGGAAGCGCCGAAGGCGCGGCACACGGCTGACGGTCACAGAGGGGTTCCTCCGCTTTTCCTGCGCTGTGGAATTGGGGTGACACCACGGTAGAAAGCGATCGGGACGCCCGACAAGGAAGAAGAGTTGCGTGTTCACGCAGGAACGCTGCGTGTTCCGTCTGCTCAGCGCACGTCTGATGCGTGATCGGGCTCGGCGTGCGGGGCCGCGTGGGTCGCGCCCGCCTCCGGGCTCTCCGGCAGCAGGTGCGACAGCACCATCACACTGATCGTCTTGCGGATGAACGGCTCCACCCGGATGCGTTCCAGGACCTCCTCGAAGTGCCCCACGTCCCGCGCCCGCACGTGCAGCAACGCGTCCGCGCCGCCGGTCACGGTCATCGCCGCGGTGATCTCCGGATGGTTGCGCACCACCTCCGCGAGCCGCCGCGGCGGCGCGGCCCCCTCGCAGTACACCTCCACGTACGCCTCCGTACGCCAGCCCAGCGCCGACGGCCGCACCGTCGCCGTGAACCCGGTGATCACCCCGCTGTCCCGCAGCCGGTCCACCCGGCGCTTGACCGCCGTGGCCGACAGCCCGATCGCCGTGCCGATCTCGGCGAAGCTCGTCCTGGCGTTGGCCATCAGCGCGGTGAGGATCTTCCGGTCGAGACCGTCGAAAGGGGCGGGGCCGCTGTTCATGCGGGCACTGTATCCAGCGGACACGTCCGCACCCCGGCCGTGTCCCGCCGTACCGATCGCCCCTACACTCCACCCTCATGCTGCGCGCTCTCGCCGTCGACGACGAACGCCCCTCGCTGGAGGAGCTGCTCTACCTGCTCACCGCGGATCCCCGGATAGGGAGTGTGGAGGGCGCCGGTGACGCGACGGAGGCGCTGCGCCGGATCAACCGGGCCCTGGAGTCCGGTCCCGACGGCCCCGAGGCCATCGACGTGGTCTTCCTCGACATCCAGATGCCCGGCCTCGACGGCCTCGACCTGGCCCGGCTGCTCACCGGCTTCGCCCGCCCGCCGCTGGTCGTGTTCGTCACCGCCCACGAGGACTTCGCCGTCCAGGCCTTCGACCTGAAGGCCGTCGACTACGTCCTCAAACCCGTCCGCAAGGAACGCCTCGCCGAGGCCGTCCGCCGCGCCGCCGAACTGCGCGGCACCGCCCCGCGCATCCCCGTCCACGAACCCGACCCCGACCAGATACCCGTCGAGCTGGGCGGCGTGACCCGGTTCGTGGCCGTCGACGACATCACCCACGTCGAGGCCCAGGGCGACTACGCCCGCCTGCACACCGACCGCGGCAGCCACCTGGTCCGCATCCCGCTGTCCACCCTGGAGGAGCGCTGGCGCGCCCGCGGCTTCGTCCGCATCCACCGCCGCCACCTCGTCGCCCTGCGTCACATAGGCGAACTGCGCCTGGACGCCGGCACGGTGAGCGTCGTCGTCGGCGGCGAGGAACTCCAGGTCAGCCGCCGCCACGCCCGCGAACTGCGGGATCTGCTGATGAGGAGGCCGTGACGGTGCCCCAGCCGGACCCCTCCGAGCGTCGCGTCGTCGTCACCGGACCGCCCCGCCGCATCCCCCCGCACGCCCGGCTCCGCTCGCGCGGGCGGCACCCCCACGCCTCCGGCTACTACCGCCCGCGCACCGAGATCGACGAGCAGACCACCCTCGGCCACACCTACGTCCGCTCCCTGATGCGCACCCAACTGCGCGCCGGACTCACCGCCTTCGCGGTCCTGGTCCTGCTGGTCGGACCGCTGCCGCTGCTGTTCGCGGCGATGCCCGACGCCCGCCGCCTGGAGTGGGCGGTCCTCGGCTTCGGCCTGTACGCCCCGCTGGTCGCGCTGGCCCGCTGGTACGTCCGCCGCGCCGAACGCAACGAACGCGACCTGGTGCGCCTGGTCGAGGACCGATGAACTCCGCGTTCGCCGTCCCCGCCGTCGCCCTGGTCGTCGTGGCGACCGTCCTCGTCGGCGCCTTCGGCCTGCGCATCTCCCGCACGACCTCCGACTTCTACGTCGCCTCGCGCACCGTCGGCCCCCGCCTCAACGCGGCCGCCATCAGCGGCGAGTACCTCTCCGCGGCCTCCTTCCTCGGCATCGCCGGACTGGTCCTCGTCCAGGGCCCCGACATGCTCTGGTACCCGGTCGGCTACACCGCCGGCTACCTGGTCCTGCTCCTCTTCGTGGCCGCCCCGCTGCGCCGCTCCGGCGCCTACACCCTGCCCGACTTCGCCGAGGCCCGCCTCGCCTCGCAGGCGGTACGGCGGCTCGCGGGCGCCTTCGTCGTGGGCGTCGGCTGGCTCTACCTGCTGCCCCAGCTCCAGGGCGCCGGACTGACCCTGACCGTGCTCACCGGGGCCCCCGACTCGCTCGGCGGACTGATCGTCGCCGTGGTCGTCACCGCCACCGTCGCCGCCGGCGGCATGCGGAGCATCACGTTCGTGCAGGCCTTCCAGTACTGGCTCAAGCTCACCGCCCTCCTCGTCCCCGCCCTGTTCCTGGTCCTGGCCTGGCACGGCGACGGCGCGCCCCGGCACGTCTTCGAGGAGCCGCCCGCCTTCCGCGACCAGCGGGCCGTCCGCGTCGGCGCGACCCTCGACCTGGAACTGGACCGGCCCCTCACCGTGACGGTGACAGGCACGGTCGACGGCCGTCGGCACGAGGAGGACGCCCTGCGCCTCCCCGCCGGCGTCCACCGCGTCGAACAGGGCACCCGCCTCACCTTCACCCCGGGCACCCCCGTGCCCGACGCCGAGCGCGGCAGCGGCGGCGGCATGTCCACCACCCTCGCCGCGGGCCGCGAGGAACGCCCCCTGTACGCGACGTACGGCCTGATCCTCGCCACCTTCCTCGGCACGATGGGGCTGCCGCACGTCGTCGTCCGCTTCTACACCAGCCCGCACGGTGTCGCCGCCCGCCGCACCACCGTCGCCGTCCTCGCCCTCATCGGCGCCTTCTACCTGCTGCCGCCCGTCTACGGCGCCCTCGGCCGCCTGTACGCCCCGGAGCTCGCCCTCACCGGCGACGCCGACGCCGCCGTCCTGCTGCTGCCCGACCGGATGATCGGCGGCCTCGGCGGCGATCTGCTCGGCGCACTGGTCGCGGGCGGCGCCTTCGCGGCGTTCCTGTCCACGGCGTCGGGCCTGACCATGGCCGTGGCCGGGGTCCTCACCCAGGACGTCCTGCCTTCCCGCGGCGTACGGCACTTCCGGCTGGGCACCGGTCTCGCCATGGCCGTACCGCTCGCCGCGAGCCTGCTGGTGGGCGGGCTGCCGGCGGCCGACGCGGTGGGCCTCGCCTTCGCCGTGTCCGCGTCCTCCTTCTGCCCGCTGCTCGTGCTCGGCATCTGGTGGCGGCGGCTGACCCCGCCGGGCGCCGCCGCCGGGATGCTCGTGGGCGGCGGTTCGGCCTTCGTCGCCGTCGCCGCGACCATGGCGGGCCTGCCCGTCACGGGCGGCCCGCACGCCCTGCTGGCCTGGCCCGCCCTGTGGTCGGTCCCGCTCGGCTTCCTCACCATGATCCTGGTGTCCCTGGCCACCCCGGGCCGCGTCCCGGCCGGTACGGCGTCCATCCTGGCCCGCTTCCACCTCCCGGAGGAGCTGCGGACGGCGGAGGTCAAGGCATGAGCGGCTTCCTGGCGGGCCTGTGCATCGCGATCCTGCCCTGCCTCGCGGCCGGCTTCCGGCTGGGCCGGCGCACCGCCCGTCCGCAGAGCCTCGGCGACCTCGGCACCCCCGTCGAGCACGCCACCTTCCAGACCCTGCACACCGCCTCCCTCGCCGCCCCGCCCCTGCGCGCCGGCCTCACCGAGGAGACGGCCCGCAGGTCCGCCGGCCGGCTACGCACCCTGCTCGGCACGGACGCCCTCTGCCTGACGGACCGCGAACAGCTCCTGGCGTGGGACGGCGTGGGCGCCCACCACCGTAACGAGATCATGGCCCGGCTGGCCGGCCCGCTGGACACCGGCCGCGGCGAGGCCTTCCCGCTGACCTGCGGCGCCCCCGACTGCCCGGTCCGCTGGGCCGTCCTCACCCCGCTCACCGTCGACGACCGGGTGCACGGCGCCCTCGTCGTCTGCGCGCCCCGCGAATCCGCCGTCCTGGTCCGGGCCGCGGGGGAGGTGGCCCGCTGGGTGAGCGTCCAACTGGAGCTGGCCGACCTCGACGACTCGCGCACCCGCCTCATCGAGGCCGAGATCAAGGCCCTGCGCGCCCAGATCTCCCCGCACTTCATCTTCAACTCGCTCGCGGTGATCGCCTCGTTCGTCCGCACCGACCCCGAGCGGGCCCGCGAGCTGCTCCTGGAGTTCGCCGACTTCACCCGCTACTCGTTCCGCCGGCACGGCGACTTCACCACCCTCGCCGACGAGCTGCACGCCATCGACCAGTATCTGGCGCTGGTGCGGGCCCGCTTCGGGGACCGCCTCTCCGTCACCCTCCAGATAGCCCCGGAGGTCCTCCCGGTGGCCCTGCCCTTCCTCTGTCTCCAGCCCCTGGTGGAGAACGCCGTCAAGCACGGCCTGGAGGGCAAGGCCGACAAGTGCCACATCCAGATCACCGCGCAGGACGCCGGCGCCGAGGCCCTGGTCGTCATCGAGGACGACGGCGCGGGCATGGACCCGGCCCTGCTGCGCCGCATCCTGGCCGGCGAGGTCAGCCCGTCCGGCGGCATCGGCCTGTCCAACGTCGACGACCGGCTCCGCCAGGTGTACGGCGACGACCACGGCCTCGTCATCGAGACGGCGCCCGGAGCCGGCATGAGGATCAGCGCCCGGCTGCCGAAGTACCAGCCGGGCGTCCACCCGGCGGCCCGCCCCGCACCGGGGTGAGCCACCCGCCGCTCAGTCGCTCACCTCTTGTGCGTGGCGACCATCGCGAGCGTGATCAGCCCGAGCACGACCCAGCCGAACCAGAGCCAGCCGTTGCTGCCGAGCGCCACCGTGTAGGCCGTCACCATGACGAGGCCGCCGATGGTGAGCGCCCCCATGGTCTTCGTGGAACCGTCCGCCGAACCGTTGATGGAACCGGGCATCGCGACACCCTCCTCCGGCACACCCCCCACAGGGTGCGTCCCCCTCCATGGTGCCCCGGTTCCGGCCCGCCGGCCCCGGAGAACGCTCAACGGCCTCCGGACCGCGTGCCTCAACCGCGTCCGCTCAACGAGGCCAGGTAGGCGTTGTACGCCTCCAGCTCCTTGTCGCCGTCCCGGTCGGCGGCCCGGTCCTGGCGCTTGGCCTGCCGCTGCTCGGAGCCGTACCACTGGAACAGCAGCGCGATCAGCACCAGCACCGAGGGGATCTCGCTGAACGCCCAGGCGATGCCGCCGGCCGCGTTCTGGTCGGAGAGGGCGTCGATGCCGAGGGAGGCGGGCGGGTTCTCGAAGGTCTTCACCATCGGCGTGGACGCCATCATCAGCGCGATGCCGAAGAACGCGTGGAACGGCATGCCGGCGAACAGCTCCAGCATGCGCATCAGGTAGCCCGGCCGGTTGGGTCCCGGGTCCACGCCCATGATCGGCCAGAAGAACACCACGCCGACGGCGAGGAAGTGCACCATCATCGCGACGTGCCCGGTCCTCGAACCCATCAGGAAGTCGAAGATCGGCGTGAAGTACAGCGCGTACAGGCTCGCGATGAACAGCGGGATGGTGAACGCGGGATGCGTGACGATCCGCATGTACCAGCTGTGCAGCAGCATCAGCAGCAGCTCGCGCGGCCCCTTGCGGCCCTTGCCGGCGGTGGGCAGGGCGCGCAGCGCCAGCGTGACCGGGGCGCCGAGCAGGATCAGGATCGGCGACAGCATGCTGATCACCATGTGCTGGACCATGTGCACGCTGAACATGACCATGCCGTAGTCGTTCAGCCGGGTGCACATCACCAGCATGATCGTCAGTACCCCGGCGGCGTACGCCACCGTCCGCCCGGCGGACCACGTGTCCCCGCGCCGCCGCAGCCGGACGACGCCCCAGGCGTACAGCCCGAGCGCGGTCAGGCAGGCGACGAGGAAGAACGGGTCCGCCGACCACTGAAGACCCCGCCCCAGCGTGAACGGCGGCAGATCCATCGTCATGCCGTGCCCGCTGTGATCCATCCGCCGGCTCCTGATTCGTGGGGGGATGTACGTTTCCTGCGCCCCAAGACTAGAACCGCCCCCGGCGACCGATGTCACCGGGGGCGTGGACGGGGGCACCCACCGGGAGCCCGACGGCTACAGCACGCACTCCGCCTCGGCGTACCGGTCCTCCGGCACCGTCTTCAGCGTCGCGACGGCTTCCGCCAGCTCCACCATCACGATGTCCGTCCCCCGCAGGGCCGTCATCCTTCCGAACTCGCCCCGGTGCACGGCCTCCACCGCGTGCCACCCGAACCGGGTGGCCAGCACGCGGTCGTACGCGGTGGGCGTGCCACCCCGCTGGACGTGCCCGAGGATCACCGGCCGGGCCTCCTTGCCGAGCCGCTGCTCCAGCTCGATGGAGAGCTGCCGGGCGATCCCGGCGAACCGCTCGTGCCCGTAGATGTCCTTGCCGCCCTCGTCGAAGGCCATGGAGCCGGGCGCCGGCTTGGCCCCCTCCGCGACGACGACGATCGCGAACCGCTTCCCCGCCTCGAACCGCTCGCCGACCCGCCGGGCCAGCTCCTCGATGCAGAAGGGGCGCTCCGGTACGACGATGGCGTGGGCGCCGGCCGCCATGCCCGAGTGCAGCGCTATCCAGCCGGTGTGCCGCCCCATGACCTCCACGACCAGGACCCGCTGGTGGGACTCGGCGGTGGTCTTGAGCCGGTCGAGCGCCTCGGTGGCGACGCCCACCGCCGTGTCGAAACCGAAGGTGACGTCGGTGACGGCGATGTCGTTGTCGATGGTCTTCGGCACGCCGACGATGGGCAGGCCGCTGTCCGACATCAGCCGGGCCGCCTTGAGCGTGCCCTCACCGCCGATCGGGATGACGGCGTCGAGGCCGAGTTCCTCGACGTGTCCGCGGGCCCGCTCCACGCCGTCCCGCAGCTGCGAGGGCTGGACCCGTGAGGAGCCGAGGATCGTGCCGCCGCGGGCGAGGATGCCGCCCACCGCGTCCAGGTCGAGCTTGAGGTAGTCGCATTCCAGGAGGCCCTTCCAGCCGTCCCGGAAGCCGATGACCTCGTCGCCGTGGTCCACGACGGCACGGTGCACGACGGACCGGATGACGGCGTTCAGGCCGGGGCAGTCGCCGCCGGACGTGAGGACACCAATGCGCATAGCCCGAACAACCTTCTCCACGTGGGCCGGATCCGGACCGCATTGTCCGGCTCGAACCCCGCCACCCTAGCGGCAGGAGGGGGCGGGGCCGAAGCACACGTCCGCCTGCTGGACGCGCCCGCTCACCTGTGCGGACGTACCGTCATCCGGGCTGCTGACGGCACCCCGAAGATCGGGTGAACACACAGGTCACGCGGGGTGCCGTGAGGCGCTGCCTAGGCGGGCTGCTGCGCGGAGGCGATGCGCTCGTTGCGCAGGGCCTCGTACCAGCGGTCGTCGGTCGGCGGGAGCGCGTTCACGTCGAGCGCCAGCTTCAGCAGCAGGTCCGCGATGAGCGGGTTGCGGGCCAGCACGGGACCGTGCATGTAGGTGCCGAAGACGGTGTCGTTGTACGCGCCCTCGGTGCCGTCGCCGGTGCCGTTGCCCTTGCCGATCTGGACGCGGGCGAGCGGGCGGGCGGTCGGCCCGAGGTGGGTGATGCCCTGGTGGTTCTCGAAGCCGGTGAGCGAGGGCAGGCCGAGGCGCGGGTCGATGTCCGCGAGGACGTCTCCGACGCACCGCTCGCCCTCACCGCGGGTCGTGGTGACGTCCAGCAGGCCGAGGCCGGGCTCGCGCTGACCGAGGTCGTTGACGAACTCGTGGCCGAGGATCTGGTAGCCGGCGCAGACTGCGAACACGATCGCGCCGTTCTGCACCGCCTGGTACAGGTGCCCGTCACGGCGCAGCCGCTCGGCGGCGAGCCGCTGCGGCCGGTCCTCGCCGCCGCCGATGAGGTAGATGTCGCCGGAGGTGGGGATCGGCTGGTCGCTGCGCACGTCCAGCCTGGCGACGTCGAGCCCGCGTTGCCGCGCCCGCCGCTCCACGACCAGGACGTTGCCCTGGTCGCCGTAGGTGCTGAGCAGGTCCGGGTAGATCCAGACGACCCGCAGTTGGTTGTCACTCATCACGTGAAGGTCCCTCGGGGTCAGTTGCCGACGCGGCGGCGCAGGTCCTGGAATGCGGTGTAGTTCGCGATGACCTCGATACGGCCGGGCGGCGCCAGCTGCACGGCCTGGTCGACGTTCTCGCAGACCTGGAAGTGCTGATTGGCGACCTCCAGGCGCACCGCGAGGTCCAGCTTGCGGTCACCGACGACGAAGATCGGGTGGCCGGTCAGACGGGTGTAGTCGACGTCCCACAGCCAGGACGTGTCGGTACCGTCGGCGCCGCGCGCGTTCACCGAGAGGATGACCGGGGTGGGCGGCGGGTCGATCAGGCTGAACGTCTCGAGCCAGCCCGCCGGGTTCTTCGCCAGCAGCAGCCGCAGGTCGCGCTGCATGAACTGGACGACGTCGTAGCGTCCGGCGACGGCCTGCACCTGGTACATCCGCTCCAGCGCGACCTGCGGCGGTACGCCGAAGACGGCGGCGACGGCGGCCGAGGAGGCGGCGTTGGCCTTGTTGGCGCGGCCCGGCAGCTGGAGGTGGATCGGCCAGGCCGAGCCGTGCGGGTCGAGGACGTGGTCGCCGGAGAGCGCCCAGCTCGGCGTCGGCCGCCGGAACCCGCACTCGCCGCAGAACCAGTCGTCACCCGGGCGCTGCATCACGCCACCGCAGGACGGGCAGGACCAGGCGTCGTCCTTCCACATCTGCCCGGCGGCGACCCAGATCACGTTGGGGGAGGAGGACGCGGCCCACACCACCAGCGGATCGTCGGCGTTGGCGATGACGACGGCCTTGGAACCGGCGAGTCCCTCGCGCCAGTTCTCCGCGAGCATGCGGGTCTCGGCGGCGCGGTCCAGCTGGTCGCGGGAGAGGTTGAGCAGCGCGATGCACTTGGGGGCGGTGTCGCGGGCGACGCCGGCGAGGTACTTCTCGTCGACCTCGATCACGGCGTACTTGGCGTCGGAGCCGCCGGCGAGGGCCGAGGTGATGCCGGCCGGCATGTTCGCGCCGAGCGCGTTGGACACGACCGGGCCGGCGGCCCGCAGGGCCTCCGCGATGAGGCGGGTGGTCGTGGTCTTGCCGTTGGTCGCCGAGACGAGGATGACGTCCAGGTTCTGGGCGAGCCGGGCAAGGAGGTCGGGGTCGAGCCTCAGCGCCACCCGGCCGCCGATGACCGAACCGCTGCCGCGTCCCGCGGCACGCGATGCCGCAGCGACCGCCTTGCCGGCGGTCACGGCGATCTTGGCCCGCGGCGTGAGCGGGTCCGAGTTGCCTGCCATCAGTTCTCGATCCTCCTTGCGTACGCGCCGCGCCTGAAGCCTGACGGCAACGTGGTAGGTGGTCAGCCTATCGAGATCGCTTCGCAGTCCCGAATCCCGGCACCGTCTCACGCTCCGCACGGCATGCGCGTGTCAGGAAGGACCGTACCCTTGCCGCCATGCGACAAGGTTCCATCCCGGGTGCCCGCGGACGCGTCCGGCCCCTTTCCCTGCTCGGCGATCCGGTCCTGCGGCAACCCTGCGCGGAGGTCACCGAGTTCGGTCCGGAACTGGCCCGCCTGGTCGAGGATCTCTTCGCCACGATGTACGCGGCACGGGGCGTGGGGCTCGCCGCCAACCAAGTGGGGGAGTCCTCACGGGTGTTCGTCTACGACTGCCCCGACGACGAGGACGTCCGCCACCTCGGCCATGTGGTGAACCCCCGCCTGGTGGAGGTGGACGGCGTGGTCGTCCGCGGTCCGGAGGGCTGCCTCTCCCTGCCGGGCCTGGAAGCGGGGACCGAGCGCTACGACCACGCCGTGGTCGAGGGTTTCACGGTGACGGGCGAGCCGGTCACCGTCCACGGCACGGGCTTCTTCGCCAGATGCCTGCAGCACGAGTGCGACCACCTGGACGGGCTGGTGTACGCGGACCGTGTGACGGGCTGTCGCGGAAGACGGCTGACGCGCCAGGTGAGGCGAGCGTCCTGGGGCGGGTGAGCGGGCTCACCCGGGGAGCGCGGGGGACGCGGGGCGGGCGGGGGACGCGGGGCGGGCGGGGGACGCGGGACGGGCGGGGTCAGAACCCCGGGCCGCCCGCCTTGTCGCCCGCCGCCGCCAGGCGCCCCCACAACAGATCCGCCAGGCTGCGCACCAGCTCGGCCCGGGGGCACGGCCGCTCCCCCAGCCACCAGTCACCCGCCGCGTGCATCATCCCGACGATCCCGTGTCCCCAGACGCGGGCGAGCTGCTGGGTCCCGGGTCCGACGTCCAGCCGCTCCTCGATGACCTGGGCCAGTTCCTCGCCCATCCGCCGCAACAGGGGAGCCGAGTGCTTGCCGACGTCGAAGCCCTGTTCGCCGGGGGCGCCGTCCGCCGGGTGCATCAGGAACCGGTAGACCTGGGGGCGGGCCTCGATGGCCGCGAGGTAGGTGTCCAGCGTGGCCTCGACCCGCTCGCGGCGTGCGGCGGGAGCGTCCAGAGCGGCCCGCAGGGAGGCGAGCAGTGCGTCGGTGTGCCGCTTGGCGAGAGCGGCGTACAGTCCACCCTTGTCGCCGAAGTGGCGATACAGGATCGGCTTGGTGATGCCGGCCTCCGCCGCGATGGCGTTCATGGAGGCCTGAGGGCCGTCTCGGAGCACCACTCTGTCGGCGGCCTCCAGCAACTCGCGCCGTCGGCGGTCGGCGGACCGTTGCTGCTCGGTCCGCTGCGTGGTGTCCATGTGCTCTCCCCACCCGTGCTGATTCGGTGACGCCTGCGCAAACTAACACCTGAGGACGGCCCGACATCGAACGGGCTGCCGAGCCGTCATCGGGAGTTGACTTTTCCTACCGACCGGTAACAGACTCCCGTTACCGCTAGTAACATTCACGTTCCGCCGCTGGAGGGGACATGGCCGAGTTCACCATGGAGCTCAACGACGAACAGAAGGAGGTCCGGGACTGGCTGCACGGCTTCGCGGCCGACGTCATCCGCCCCGCGGCCGCCGAATGGGACGAGCGTGAGGAGACTCCCTGGCCGGTCATCCAGGAAGCCGCCAAGGTCGGCATCTACTCCCTCGACTTCTACGCCCAGCAGTACTTCGACCCCACCGGCCTCGGCATCCCGATGGCGATGGAGGAGCTGTTCTGGGGCGACGCCGGCATCGCCCTGTCCATCGTCGGCACCGGCCTCGCCGCCGTAGGCGTCCTCGCCAACGGCACCGAGGAGCAGATCGGCACCTGGATCCCCCAGATGTACGGCGACCCGGCCGACGTCAAGGTCGCCGCCTTCTGCTCCTCCGAGCCCGACGCCGGTTCGGACGTCGCCTCGATGCGCACCCGTGCCGTGTACGACGAGGCCAAGGACGAGTGGGTGATCAACGGCACGAAGACCTGGGCGACCAACGGCGGCATCGCCAACGTCCACGTGGTCGTCGCGGTCGTCGACCAGGAACTGGGCTCCAAGGGCCACGCCTCCTTCATCGTCCCGCCGGGCACACCGGGTCTCGCCCAGGGCCAGAAGTTCAAGAAGCACGGCATCCGCGCCTCGCACACCGCCGAGGTGATCCTGGACAACGTGCGCGTCCCCGGCTCCTGCCTGCTCGGCGGCAAGGAGAAGCTCGACGAGCGGCTGGCGCGGGCGCGCGAGCGGGCGAGGGCGGGCGGCGGCGAGCGGGTGAAGAACGCCGCGATGGCGACCTTCGAGGCCTCCCGGCCGGCGGTCGGCGCGATGGCCGTCGGCACGGCCCGCGCGGCGTACGAGGTCGCGCTCGACTACGCGAAGACGCGCGAGCAGTTCGGCCGCCCGATCATCGACAACCAGGGAGTCGCCTTCCAGCTCGCGGACATGCGCACGCAGATCGACGCGGCGCGCCTGCTGGTCTGGCGCGCCTCGTGGATGGCGGTCAACGGCAGGCCGTTCACGGCGGCCGAGGGCTCGATGTCGAAGCTGTACGCCAGCGAGACGGCGAAGAAGGTGACGGCGCAGGCCGTCCAGATCCTCGGCGGCAACGGCTACACGCGGGAGTACCCGGTGGAGCGGATGCACCGGGACAGCGCCATCTACACGATCTTCGAGGGAACGAGCGAGATTCAGCGACTGGTGATCGCGCGGACCCTGTCGGGGATGCCGATCCGGTAGCCGCCGGGGAGGGGAACCGCTCGATGCGGCCCACGGGCGCGCGGTGGGCCGTCGCACGGTTCCCCCGCGCCCCTGGGGCCTACGGCGCCCCGCCGCTGCTGTGGGCGATGCACGCCACGTCGATCCGGTCGGCCAGCTTCGCCAGTTCGATGGTCAGTGCGGCGACCGTGTCCTCGTCCAGGCCCTCCGCCCCGGCCTCGACGAGATGGAGCCACCGGCCACCCAGCGTGCGGAGCAGCTTGCTCACGTCGGCCGCGGCCACCTGGAGGGTCCCGCGGTCATCGACGATCAGAGGCAGAGTCACTTCGCGGTTCACAACCGGGATCGTAGCCGCGCGGCGCTCACGCACCGTGCCAAACCGTGGTGATGTTGCAGAACTCCCGGATTCCGTGCCCGGACAGCTCACGCCCGTACCCGGATCGCTTGACCCCGCCGAACGGCAGCGCCGGATGGGAAGCCGTCATCCCGTTGACGAACACCCCGCCCGCCTCCAGATCCCGTACGAAACGGTCCACCTCGGCCTCCTCCCGGGTCCACACGTTGGAACTCAGCCCGAAGGGGGAGTCGTTGGCGATGAGGACCGCTTCGTCCAGGTCGGCCGCGCGGTACAGGGTCGCCACCGGCCCGAAGGCCTCCTCGCGGTGGATGCGCATCCCGCGGTCGATGCCGGCGAGCACGGTCGGCGGGTAGTACCAGCCCGGCCGGTCGGGACGTTCGCCACCGCACAGCACCGTGGCGCCGCCGCGCCGGGCGTCGTCCACCAGCTCCTCCAGGTCGGCGCGGCCCCGCTCGCTGGCGAGGGGACCGACCTCCGTCTCCTCCTCCAGCGGGTCGCCGACCCGCAGCGCCCTCATCCCTTCGCTGAAGCGTTCGGCGAAGCGGTCGTACACGTCCGAGTGGACGATGAACCGCTTGGCGGCGATGCACGACTGCCCGTTGTTCTGCACGCGCGCGGTCACCGCGACCTCGGCGGCCCGGTCGACGTCCGCGGACGGCATGACGACGAACGGGTCGCTGCCGCCCAGCTCCAGCACCGTCTTCTTGACCATCTCGCCGGCGGTGGAGGCGACCGCGCGGCCCGCCGGCTCGCTGCCGGTCAGGGTGGCCGCCTTGATCCGCTCGTCCCGAAGGATTTCGTCGACCGCGCCCGAGCCGATCAGCAGGGTCTGGAAGCAGCCTTCGCTGAAGCCGGCCCGGTGGAAGAGGTCCTCCAGGTAGAGAGCGGTCTGCGGGACGTTCGAGGCGTGCTTGAGCAGGCCGACGTTGCCCGCCATCAGCGCGGGCGCGGCGAAGCGGACGACCTGCCACAGCGGGAAGTTCCACGGCATCACCGCGAGCACCGGGCCCAGCGGCCGGTAGCGGACCACGGCGCGGGAGGCGCCGGAGTCCTTCACGTCGGACTCGGCCGGCCGCTCGTCGGCGAGGAGTTCCGGCGCGTGGTCGGCGTACCAGCGCATCGCCTTGGCGCACTTCGCGGCCTCCGCGCGCGCCTGCTTCACCGGCTTGCCCATCTCGGTGGTCATCACGCGGGCGATCTCCGCCTGGTCCTCGTCGAGGAGGTCGGCGGCCCGGTTCAGCAGCCGGGCGCGGTCGGCGAACGCCGTCGTGCGGTACGTGCGGAACGTGGCCTCGGCGAGCCGGAGCCGGCGTTCCAGCTCCTCCTCGTCCATGGCCTCGTACGTCTTGAGCGTCTCGCCGTTCGCCGGGTTCACCGTCGCGATGGGCATGACCGACCTCCTGGAGTGCTGGCTGTGTCTCGACCTTCGCGCGTCGCGGTGGGCGCCGCAACGCGTGCGCGTCCGCTCAGCCCGAGTGCTCCGTCAGCCGGTCGAGAAACGCGGCCTGTGCCTTCACGATCACCTCGCGCGCCCGGTCCAGGCCGTACCAGGCGACCCGGTCCAGCTCGGGGAACTCCCGCGAGCGCCCGGAGCGCGGCGGCCATTCCATGACGAAGGTGCCGGGCTCGACCACCGCCGGGTCGAGGTCCGCCTCGATCGCCCAGACCGTCACGATCTTGCCGTTCGTCTGCCGCACCTCGCCGAGCGGGAGCGCCTCGCCGTCCGGCGGCGCCACCCCCAGCTCCTCCAGGAACTCGCGGCGGGCGGCCTCCCAGGCCGGCTCCGGTGGCTCGTACTCACCCTTCGGCACGGTCCACGCACCGGCGTCCTTCTTCGCGAAGTACGGCCCGCCCATATGCCCCAGCAACACCTCCGGTCCGGCGGCGGTGTGCCGGAACAACAGCAGTCCCGCGCTGCGCCGCGCCGTCACGGCCGTACCCGCGGGTGCGCGGCGAGCAGGGTCTCCACGGTGTCCGCCTCCTCCGGGCGCTTGTCCTCGCGGTAGCGGACCACACGGGCGAAGCGGAGGGTGACCCCGGCCGGGTAGCGGGTGGAGCGCTGGAGGCCGTCGTAGGCGATCTCGACGACGAGTTCGGGGCGTACGGTCACCACCCAGCCGTCGTCCTGGACGGCCAGGTCGCGCAGGCGGTCGGTCTGCCAGGTGAGCATGGCGTCGGTCATGCCCTTGAAGGTCTTGCCGAGCATGACGAGTCCGCCGTCGGCGGTGCGGGCCCCGAGGTGCAGGTTGGAGAGCTTGCCGGTGCGCCTGCCGTGGCCCCACTCGGCGGCGAGGACCACCAGGTCGAGCGTGTGCACGGGCTTGAACTTCAGCCAGGACGCGCCGCGCCGGCCCGCGCTGTAGGGGGCGTCGAGGGACTTCACGACCACGCCCTCGTGGCCCCTGGCCAGGGTTTCCTCCAGGAAGTCCTCCGCAAGCCGGAGGTCGGCCTCGCCCGCCACCACCGTCCGGCGCACCCGCATCGGTTCGGGCACCAGGCGGGCGAGTTCGGCGTGCCGTTCGAAGAAGGGCAGGTCGAGCAGGTCACGGCCGTCGACCGAGAGCGCGTCGAAGAAGACGGGGGAGACCGGGACCGCCGCGGCGGCCGTGGCCACGTCCACGCGGGAGCCGACGCGGCCCGCCGTCTCCTGGAAGGAGCGGGGCCGCCCGGTCTCGTCGAGGGCGATGACCTCGCCGTCCAGGATGAACCGCGCGCCGTGCAACTCCAGTGCCGCCGAGGTCAGTTCGGGCAGCCGGTCGGTGATGTCCTCCAGGGTGCGGGTGTGCACCCGTACGGTGTCGCCGTCCCGGTGCACCTGGACGCGGATGCCGTCCAGTTTCTCCTCCACCGCGCAGGCGCCCAGCTTGCCCACCGCCTCGGCCACGGAGGACGCGGTGTGCGCGAGCATCGGCAGCACCGGGCGGCCGACCGTGAGCCGGAACCGTGCCAGCGCCCGGGGCCCGTCGGTGAGCAGAGCCTCGGCCACCGTCTGGAGCGAGCCGGCCAGCATCACCGCCCTCCGTACGTCCGCCGGGGGAGTGTCGGTCGCCGCCGCGAGACCCTCCACCGCCACCGCGTCCAGGGCGCCCTGCCGGACCTCGCCGCTGATCAGGGCGATGAGGAAGCGCTGCTCGTCCTCCGTGGCCGCGCCCATCAACTCCCCGACCAGCCGGACCCGTTCCGCCTGCGAGCCGGGGCCCGCCACCTTGCCCAGACCGGTGAGCCGGGCGTCCACCTCACGGACGGTCAGCGTCGGCTCGATGGCGGGGGCGACCGGGCGGCTCAGCACCTTCCAGCCGATGCCGAGCCTCCCCTGCGGCAGCCGTCCGGCGAGGTAGGGGATCACGATCGGCACGTCCTCCGCCCGCGCCTCCCGGAACAGTGCGGAGAGCAGAGCGATCTTGCGGGAGCGCGCCGAGGTGGCGGCGACCTCCCGGGACACGTCGGCGAGCCGGGTCAGCAGCATGCAGCCATGGTGCAACGCCGGCGTGCCGACTACACCTGGACGGCGGCGTCGAGATCGCTCATCAGCAGCTCCCCGTTGATCGCGGCGCCCGCCCGGTAGCCGCGGCTCGCCGCGTTGACGACCTGCTCGGCGAAGCCGGCCACGTTGCCCGCCGCCCACAGTCCGGGCACGGTCGTCAGTCCCCGGCCGTCGACCACGGGGTAGGTGCCGAACGGCGTCTCGGTCGTCTCGGCGCCCAGACGTGCCACGAGGTCGGTCCGCGGGACCGCGCGCGGCGCGACGAACAGCGCGTCGCGGGCGTGCACGGTCCCGTCCGCCAGAGCGACGCCGGTGAGCCGGTCGTCCGCGACGACCAGCCCGGCCACCTCGCCGGGGACGACGTCGACCCCGGCCGCGGCGAGCCGGCGCAGGTCCTCCCGGGACAGCTCCGCCTCGGCGACCGTGTGCAGGAACAGCCTCACGTCCTTCGACCACTGGGTCACGATCAGTGCCTGGTGCACGCCCATCGGGCTGGTGGCGAGCACCCCGAAGGCCTGGTCGCGGACCTCCCAGCCGTGGCAGTACGGGCAGTGCAGGACGTCCCGCCCGAACCGCTCGCCGAGGCCCTCGACCGGGGGCAGCTCGTCCTTCAGGCCGGTGGCGACGACGAGCTGCCGGGCCCGCACGGTCCGCCCGCTCGCCAGCGTCACGGCGAACCCGTCGCCCCGCACGGCGTCCACCGCCCGGTCCCGGACCAGCTCGACGCCGTACCGGGCGATCTCCTCCCGCCCGATCGCCAGGAACTCGGCCGGGGACATGCCGTCCCTCGACAGGTAGCCCTGCATGTGGGCGGCGGGCGCGTTGCGCGGCTCGCCCGCGTCGACGACCAGGGTGCGGCGCCGGGCCCGGCCCAGGACCAGGCCCGCGGACAGGCCCGCCGCGCCGCCGCCGACGACGATCACTTCGTAGGTGTCCGCGCTCGCGGTGTTCTCGGTCATGTCTGACCACCTCCACTGCGGACGGTCGCGCGACCGCTGCCGCATTGACAAACGCTTTTGCCGAAACTGCAATGGACCTCATGAGTGACGAAGGCGGCGACGACCACAGCGACGACCACAGCGACGACCACGGCGACGACCACGGCGACGACCACATGGACACCGTGCTCGCGAAGGTCGGGCCCCGGCTGCGCCGGATCCGCAAGGAGCGCGGCGCCACGCTGGCGGGGCTGTCCGGGGCGACCGGCATCTCGGTGAGCACCCTGTCCCGGCTGGAGTCGGGGCTGCGCAGGCCCAGCCTGGAGCTGCTGCTGCCGATCGCGCGGGCCCACGGGGTGGCGCTCGACGAACTGGTGGGTGCCCCGCCGGTGCGCGACCCCCGGGTCCGGGCGCAGCCGGTCGTCCGCCACGGCCGCACCCACTGGCCGCTCACCCGCCGGCCCGGCGGCCTCCAGGCGTTCAAGGTGCTGGAACCGAAGCGCGCACGGGAACCGGACCCGCGTACGCACGAGGGCTACGAGTGGCTGTACGTGCTGTCCGGGCGGCTGCGGCTGGTGCTGGGGGAGCACGACGTGGTGCTCTCGGCGGGGGAGGCCGCCGAGTTCGACACGCGGGTGCCGCACTGGTTCGGGTCGACGGGGGAGGGGCCGGTGGAGTTCCTCAGCCTCTTCGGCCCGCAGGGGGAGCGGATGCATGTGCGGGCGCGGCCCGCGGGCGCGTGACGCATCCGACGTCCCGCGCGGGGCGCTGGTGCCGGCCGACTGTTCCCTGATCGGCAAGCGACCGCTTAGTATGCGATCGACCCGGTCAGACGACGCAGTCCCGTGGAGGCTCCGCATGCAGGCATGGCAGGTGCACGAGAACGGCGAGCCGAGCGAGGTGATGCGGCTGACGGACGTGGAGCGGCCCACGCCCGGCGACGGCCAGATCCTGCTCAGGGTGCGCGCCGCGAACATCAACTTCCCCGACGTGCTGATGGCCCGCGGCCACTACCAGGTCAGGCCGCCCCTGCCGTTCACGCCGGGCGTGGAGATCTGCGGCGAGACCGAGGACGGCCGCCGCGTCATCGCCAATCCCACGCTGCCGTACGGCGGTTTCGCCGAGTACGCCGTCGCGGACGCCGCCGCCGTGCTGCCCGCCCCGGACTCGCTGGACGACGCCGAGGCCGCCGCCCTGCACATCGGCTACCAGACGGGCTGGTTCGGCCTGCACCGCCGGGCCGCTCTGGAGGCCGGCGAGACGCTCCTCGTGCACGCCGCGGCGGGCGGGGTCGGCAGCGCGGCCGTACAGCTCGGCAAGGCGGCCGGGGCCACCGTCATCGGGGTCGTCGGCGGACCCGGAAAGGCGGCCGTCGCCCGCGAGCTGGGCTGCGACGTGGTGATCGACCGGCACGCCGAGGACGTGGTCGCCGCCGTCAAGGAGGCCACCGGCGGCCGCGGCGCCGACGTGATCTACGACCCGGTCGGCGGCGAGGCCTACACACAGTCCGCCAAGGTCGTCGCCTTCGAGGGCCGCGTCGTCGTCGTCGGCTTCGCGAGCGGCTCGATCCCCAGCCCCTCCCTCAACCACGCCCTGGTGAAGAACTACGCGATCCTCGGCCTGCACTGGGGTCTGTACAACACCAGGAACCCCCAGCTGGTCCGGGACTGCCACGAGCAGCTCACCGACCTGGCCGCCCGCGGCGCGATCAAGCCGCTGGTGAGCGAGCGCGTGCCGCTCGACGGGGCCGCCGCCGCCGTCCAGCGGGTCGCCGACGGCGTCACCACCGGCCGGATCGCCGTCGTACCGCAGAACGGAGCCGCCGTATGACCGACGCAGCCGAACTCCGACGCCGCGCGGCCGAGTTGCTGGCCGCGCACCCGCCGGCCACCACCGACCGACTCGACTTCCTCAAGGCCCGCTTCGACGCGGGTCTCGCCTGGGTGCACTACCCCGAGGGACTCGGCGGACTCGGTGCCCCGCGCTCCCTCCAGGCCGTCGTCGACGCCGAACTGGAGGAAGCGGGCGCCCCCGACAACGACCCCCGGCGCATCGGCATCGGCCTCGGCATGGCCGCGCCGACGATCCTCCGGTACGGCACCGAGGAGCAGAAGCGGCGCTTCCTGCGGCCCCTGTGGACCGGCGAGGAGGTCTGGTGCCAGCTGTTCAGCGAGCCCGGCGCCGGCTCCGACCTCGCCGCCCTCGGCACCCGGGCGGTCCGGGAGGGCGAGGACTGGGTCGTCAACGGGCAGAAGGTGTGGACGTCCAGCGCCCATGTCGCACGCTGGGCCATCCTCATCGCCCGTACCGACCCGGAGGTGCCCAAGCACCGCGGCATCACGTACTTCGTGTGCGACATGACCGATCCGGGCGTCGAGGTCCGCCCGCTGCGGCAGATCACCGGCGAGGCCGAGTTCAACGAGGTCTTCCTCACCGACGTCCGCATCCCCGACGCCCACCGCCTCGGCGAGGTCGGCGACGGCTGGCGCGTCGCGCAGACCACGCTGAACAACGAGCGCGTCGCCATCGGCGGCATGCGGCTGCCCCGCGAGGGCGGCATGATCGGCCCCGCCGCCAGGACCTGGCGCGAGCGTCCCGAACTGCGCACCCACGACCTGCACCAGCGGCTGCTGAAGCTGTGGGTGGAGGCAGAGGTCTCCCGGCTCACCGCCGAGCGGCTGCGCCAGCAGCTCGTCGCCGGCCAGCCCGGACCCGAGGGCGCCGGAATGAAGCTCGCCTTCGCCCGCCTCAACCAGGAGATCAGCGGTCTGGAGGTCGAACTGCTCGGCGAACAAGGCCTGTTGTACGACGACTGGACCATGCGCCGACCCGAACACGTCGACTTCACCGGGCGCGAGGCGGGCTACCGCTACCTGCGTTCCAAGGGCAACAGCATCGAGGGCGGGACCACCGAGGTCCTGCTGAACATC
This sequence comes from Streptomyces sp. NPDC006259, assembly GCF_042870975.1. NCBI lineage: Bacteria > Bacillati > Actinomycetota > Actinomycetes > Kitasatosporales > Streptomycetaceae > Streptomyces > Streptomyces sp. NPDC006259. The sequence goes on from NZ_JBIAHY010000002.1 coordinate 164,390, forward strand.
GTCGCCGAGCGCGTCCTGGGCCTGCCCACCGAGCCGCGCACCGACAAGGACGTCGCCTGGAAGGACCTGGCCCGGTGAACACACAGACGGATCTCCTCTACACCGAGGAGGAAGAGGCGCTCCGCGCCGCGGTCCGCGATCTGCTCGGCGACCACTGCGACGCGGCCGGCGTGATCGCCGGCACCGAGTCGGACGCCCCGCACGACCAACGGCTGTGGAAGGCGCTCACCGGCCGGACGGGCCTCGCGGGGCTGCTGGTGCCCGAGGAGCTGGGCGGCCAGGGCGCCACCCACCGGGAGGCCGCGGTCGTCCTGGAGGAACTGGGTCGCGCGGTCGCCCCCGTCCCCTACCTCACGAGCGCGGTCGTCGCCACCGAGGCACTGCTCGCCTTCTCCCACGCTCCGCTCCGCTCGGAGGAGGCGCCCCCCGTCGCCGACGACCTGCTCGGCCGGCTGGCGCAGGGCACGACGGTCGCCGCGCTCGCCGTCGGGCTGCACACCGCGCCGGGCACGGCCTTCCCGTCCGTACGGCTGGAGAACGGCGCCCTGCACGGCGAGTTGACCGGCATCGCCGACGCCGCCTCGGCCGGCCTGCTGCTCGTCCCCGCGGACGACGGCGGGCTGTACGCGGTCGACGCCGACGCGGTGACCGTCACGCCGCAGGTGTCCCTGGACCTGACCCGGCCGCTCGCCACGGTCACCCTCGCCGCGGCGCCCGGCCGCCGGCTGGGGCCCGCCGCCCCCGCTGTGCGGCGGGCCCTGCGCGCCGGTGCCGGACTGCTCGCCTCGGAACAACTCGGGGTCGCCGAATGGGCGCTGACCGAGACCGTGCGCCATCTGAAGGACCGCAGGCAGTTCAACCGGCCCGTCGGCGGCTTCCAGGCGCTCAAGCACCGGCTCGCCCAACTGTGGCTGGAGGTCGTCAATCTGCGGGCCGCGGCCCGGGGCGCCGCGGACGCGCTCACGACCGGAGAGGACGTCGACGTGGCCGTCGCCGTGGCGCAGGCGTACGCGGCGTCCGTCGCGGTGCACGCCGCCGAGGAGGCGGTCCAGTTGCACGGCGGCATCGGGATGACCTGGGAGCACCCGGCCCATCTGTACCTGAAGCGCGCGAAGGCCGACTCGATCGCCTACGGCACCGCGGGCGCCCACCGCACCGCCCTGGCCGAACTCGTCGACCTGCCGGCCCCCTGACGAACCCTCCGAAGAAGCCCGCCCCACCCGGGGCGGGCTTCTTCGCGCGCCCGCGCGGAAGAAGTGAACGACCGAGGGCGGTCCGGCCAACTCCTGGCACGGACAGGTTCGTCGCGGCGGGGCCGCACTCATACTCCCTGTGGTCCGGACCGTTCCTCAGGGAGGCAGACATGGCCCTCATCACCCGCCGCAGAGCCCTCACCACGTTCGGCGCCGCCGCCACGGCAGTGCTGGCGCCGCCCGCCGGCAACGCCCTCGCCGGCGAACGCGAGCACCGACCGCGCCCGTTGTGGCACGCCCACGCCCACAACGACTACGAGCACCCCCGCCCCCTGCTCGACGCCCTCGACCACCGCTTCGGCAGCGTCGAGGCCGACATCTTCCTCGTCGACGGCCAACTGCTCGTCGCCCACGACCCGGTGGACCTCGACCCCGCCCGCACCCTGGAATCCCTCTACCTCGCCCCCCTCGCCGCCCGCGTCGAGGCCAACGGCGGCACGGTCCACCGGGGTTCGCGCACCCCGCTGCAACTGCTGATCGACATCAAGACCGAGGGCTCGTCGACCTACCGGGAACTCGACCGTCGACTGCGCCGCTACAAGCACCTGTTCACCGCCTACGACCACGGCCGGGTGCGCCGCGGACCGGTCACCGCCGTCGTCTCCGGCGACCGCGCGGCCCGGGTGCCGATGACGGCACAGACCGTGCGCCGGGCCTTCTACGACGGCCGCCTCGCCGACCTGGGCAGCACGGACGCCTCCTTCGCCTCCCTGATCAGCGACAACTGGACGCTCAACTTCAGCTGGCTCGGCGTCGGCGCCTTCCCCGACGCGGAGCGGCAGAGGCTGCGCGCCCTCGTCCGGGCCGCCCACGCCCGGCGCCAGAAGGTGCGCTTCTGGGCCACACCGGACCTGGCGGGCCCCGCCCGGGACGCGCTGTGGGGCGAACTGCTCGACGCCGGTGTCGACTACCTCAACACCGACGACCTGGCGGGCCTGGAGGCCTTCCTCGACGCCCGCGGGAGGGCGTGACCGCGACCGGGGACCCGGCCGGACACCTGGCCGGCCGGTGAACCACTCGTTCGGAGGACAGGTCAGCTGCACGAACGAACCCTCCGCTACGCCACACTTGCGGCCGAATGCCGCGAAATCGGACGTGGCGGAGGAGGTTGACGTGGCCGTTTCCATTTCCGTGGTGCTGTTGCTGCTGATCCTGGCGGTGGTCTTCCTGCGCAGTGGCGGACTGAAGGTCTCGCACGCGCTGGTCTGCCTGCTGCTCGGCTTCTTCCTGGCCGGTACCAGCATGGCTCCCACCATCAACAGCGGCCTCACGGCCACCGCCGACATCGTCAGCAGCCTGCGGCCGTGAGGCTCCGCGGGATCACCGGCTGAGCGCACCCCCGAGGGGAGGATTCACCGTGTGAACACCCCGATGCCGTTCGGCACGGCACGCTCCACCCCGTCGGAGGGGTGGTTGCGCACCGACACCCCGCTCGCGCCCGGCGCGCGGGCCACCAGGGTCGAGGAGCCTCCGCCGTCCAGGCTGAACCCCTCGGTGGCGCCGAGGCTCTTGAGGGCGGCCGCGACCTCGGCGATCGTCAGGCCCCTGCGGTACGCGGGCGCACCGTCGACCGTGAACAGCAGCACACGCCGTCCGCCGTCCGCGATGCCCACCGCGGTGCGCACCGCCGAGGTCCGGGTGTCCAGGCCCGGCAGGGGCCGCCCGCCGCTGAGCACCGGACAGCCGCCGAGGGCGAAGCGGTAGGCGCGCCCCGAGGCGGCGGCGAGGCCGTGGTTCACGGCCACCCGCTGCCCCTCGGCCAGCGTCCTCAGGCGCTGCGCGCCCGCCTCCCGGCCGACCAGCACCGTCGTGTCCGCCGCGATGGCGCCGCTGCCCGGCTTCGCCGAGGCCGACACCATCCGGCCGGCTTTCACCGTCACCTCGTACGTGTCGGTGCCGCACGGCGCGGCCCGCTTGGTATCGGTGCCACAGGTGGCCCGCGCCCGCGAGACACTGCCCCAGTCGGAGTTGTACGCGCCGATGGAGTTCTCCGGCAGCGCGTACTGGTTGAGACCGCCCAGCGGCCACCGCAGACCCGGGGCGGTGACCGTGCCGTCGAGGGTCAGACTGTCCAATCGGGCCTGCCCGTCACCGCTCACCCCGAGCACGTCGTCGGTGTCCGTGCCGGGCGGCAGGGCGGGGCCGAACCGCTGCCCCGTCGGGACGGCGGCCTTGAGTACCTTGCCGTTCGCGATGGCGGGGCCCACGCTCGCGCCGGTCGCGGCGACGCCCGGATGCTGCGCCTCGGAGGTGTTGAAGAAGTCGCCGTTGACGCCGGCGACCGCATTCTGGACGGTGGCCAGCCGCGTGACGGTCGCGCGGGACGCGACCTTCCCCGGATACAGCAGGCCCAGACGCACGTGGGTGTTGGCCAGGTCGACACCGAGCACGTGTACGTGCGTCAGGCCGGCCCCCGCCCGGAGGTCGTACTGCCGGTACACCACGCCATCCGCGATGGTGGTCCCCGTCGCCGCGCCGGCCGGTGCCGCCCCGGTCAGGGCCACGCCGGCGAGCGTGCCGAGCACCGTCACAAGCGCCAGTGACGATCCTCGCGTACGGGACGGATTCTGACTTCGTGTCACATACCCCCCTGTCTCGTGTGGGCGGCCACTTTCTCACGAGGGCCGGGGGGTTCCGCGCAAGGGCGGGCGTGAACACCACGAGAACGGGTGAGGGAAGGCGCGAATCCGGGTGTCCTTCCCCCGTTCCGGCTCGTGCGATGCCGGGCTCCGTGCTAACCGGTCCGCTTGCCGGACACCGGCGCGGCATAGCAGCGCAGCGGCACCACCTGGTCGGGCCCCCACCTCTGGTCCACGCGGCCGAGGTCCTGCCAGCCGAGGCGGGCGTAGAAGGCCGCGGCCGGGTCGGTGGCCACCACGTCGAGCACGGGGTGGCCGCCGAGGGAGCGCGCCTCCCCGACGGCCCGGCCCGTCAGAGCCGCTCCGGCGCCCAGTCCACGCGCCTTCGGTGCCACGAACAGCCGGTTGACGCAGACCGCCGGCACCCCGCTCCCGCGCGCCGCCCACAACGCCGGTGCCGGGTCGCCGTCCTCGCCCCGGCACAGCGCGACGTGTCCGACGATCCGTCCGTCCGCTTCGGCCACCCAGGCCGCCAGGAGGGTCGGCGGGTTCAGCCAGGCGGCGGGTGCGGCCGGCCAGTTGACCGGGTACCGGCTGTGCGCGTGCGTCAGCGCGAGCACGCCGACACAGTCGTCCAGGTCGGCGGGGACACGGGGCCGGACGGAGAGGGCCGGGGTATCAACGGGGTCGGAGGTCACCGCCGTATGCAAGCACGGCGCCCTCGCACCGAGCGACGCGATCGCGGACGACGGGGCGCCGGACCGTGGACGACGGCTCACCCGCGCGCACGGAGATACGCCTCCAGTTCGGCGGCCCCCGCCAGCATCGCCCGGCCGCGCGCGGAGAGCCGGGCGCGCCAGTCGGCGAGGGCGGCCTCCAGCGGCCCCGGTCCGCCTGCCGACCGCACCTGGGCGATCAGCGGGGCGATGCGCTCCAGGGGGTAGCCGCCGCGCCGGAGCTGACGGGCCAGCAGGGCGTCGCGCACGTCGGCCTCGTCGTAGACGCGGTACCCGGTCCGCGGGTCGCGGCGGGGGCTGACCAGCCCGGCCCGCTCCCAGGTGCGCAGGGTCGCGGAGCGGACGCCGAGCCGGCCGGCCAGCGGTCCGATGAACGTCGTCCCTGGTCCCGGCGGTGCGGGCGGTGCGGGCGTCGGTGGGCCGGACTCCAGATCGCGGAGGGCGTTCTCCACGGCGGCGAGAGTCCGCCGGTCCTCGAGGAGTTGGGCATGGCTCTCGTCGACGAGGCGGAACGCCTCGTCGGCCGCGCCCTGGTTCACCGCCCGCATGACCGCGGCCGTCGTCGCGTGGCCGTGGCCCGGCACCAGGGCGAGGAACGCGCCGAGGGCCCGCGCGTGCAGCGGCGTGTAGGTGCGGTAGCCGTGGGGCGTACGCCCGGCGGCCGGAAGGATGCCGGCCTCCTCGTAGTTCCGGACCGCCTGGGTGGACAGACCGTGCGCGCGGGCCAGGTCGACCGGCCGGAGCCGTTCACCGCTTTGAAGGTTTCGCCCCATGATCCTGCCGATACCGTGAGAAAGTCTCCACCGAGTGTTCAAAGATACCGTTGAAGGCATGGCTACCGACATCGAGGACACCGTGTGCGCCGTCGAGGCCGCCTCCGTCATGAGGCTGCTTCCGGCCCGGCCCCGGCTGCTCGCCCTGGGCGAGCCCACACACGGCGAGGACACCCTCCTCCGCCTGCGCAACGAACTCTTCCGGCAGCTCGTCGAGGAGGAGGGCTACCGGACGATCGCCATCGAGAGCGACTGTCTGGCGGGCCTGCTCGTGGACGACCACGTCACCTCGGGCGCGGGCTCTCTCGACGCGGTCATGGAGCAGGGAATCAGCCACGGTTGGGGCGCCTCCGCGGCCAACCGCGAGCTGGTCCGCTGGATGCGCGCCCACAACGACGGCCGGCCCGCGTCCGAACAGGTCCGCTTCGCCGGCTTCGACGGCCCACTGGAGATCACCCACGCCGCGAGCCCCCGGCAGGCCCTCGCCGCACTCCACGCCTACCTCGCGGCCCACCTCGACAAGGACCTGCTGCCCTGCACCGCGGAAACACTCGACCGTCTGCTCGGCGCCGACGACCGGTGGTCCGGACCCGCCGCCATGACGGACCCGGCCCGGTCGGCGGGAAGGTCGGACGACGCCCGGGAACTGCGGCTGCTCGCGGACGAGTTGACGTCCCTCCTGGACGCGTGGACGCCGCACCTGACGGCGGTGACCCCGCGGGACGACCGGGACCGCGCGCGCCTGTACGCGCGCACGGCCACCGGTCTGCTGCGCTACCACTTCTGGATGGCCGACACCTCACCGGCCCGCATGACCCGGCTGGTGGGCACGCGGGACCTGATGATGGCCGACAACCTCCTCGCCCTCGCCGAACGGGGTCCGGTGCTGGCCCACGCCCACAACAGCCATCTCCAGCGGGAGAGGAGCACGATGAGCATGGGCGGGCAGCGGCTGACGTGGTGGAGCGCCGGTGCGCTGGTCGGCGCCCGGCTCGGCGCGGAGTACGCCTTCCTGTCCACGGCCCTGGGCACGATCCGGCACCGGGGGGTGGACGCCCCGGCCCCGGACACGGTCGAAGGGTTCCTGTACGCGCTTCCGGCGGACCGTTGCGTCGTCGACGCCTCCCGGCTGGCCGCCGCTCTCGGCGACCGGCGGCCCGCCGCTCGCGTGTCGCCCTACTTCGGCTACGCCCCGCTCGACCCGGCCCATCTCGCGGACAGCGACGGCATGGTGTTCGTCAGGGACGTCCCGCGCGGCTAGCGGCTGCCGTGACCGGCCGTTCGGGAACGCACGGCGAGGGCTTCCTCAAGCCGGCCGAGGACCCCGACCGGGGCGTCCTGGTCGGCGCGGCCTCGGCGGGACCGGCCGGCGGGGAACCGCTGTACGGCCTGGACGTGGCCGTACCCGCGGAGGTGTCTCGGTGGCGACGCTCCAGCACACGATCTGCCCGCACCCGACGTTCCCTCGCGCCGTGAACCGGCGCCGACGGCATCGCGCTGACGCGCAGGGGGCCTGCGGCACCGCGCGCGGGCGTCGGCGTACGCGGCCTCCCGCGCCGCGGCGTCGGCAGGCAGGGTGGTCGCCTCCGCCAGCGCCCGCGGCGGCACCGCGCTCACGCACCGCAGCCGGCGGCACCGCGCTCACACGCACCCGCGGGGACGCTCCCGCGGGACCGCACGTACGAGAACGCACCCGCGTCGACCGGCCGGGTCAGCGCACCGGGTGCTTGCTCATGACGGACACCCGGTTGAAGGCGTTGATGGTGACCGCCACCCAGATCACCGCCGAGATCTGGTCCTCGGTGAGCGCCTCCCGGGCGTCGGCGTACGCGGCCTCCTGCGCCGCGGCGTCGGCAGGCAGGGTGGTCGCCTCCGCCAGCGCCAGGGCCGCCCGCTCCGCGCGGTTGAACAGTTCGGTGTCGCGCCAGGCGGCGAGCACACCGAGCCGCCGGGACGACTCCCCGGCCCGCAGCGCCGCCCTGGTGTGCAGGTCGAGGCAGAAGGCGCAGCCGTTGAGCTGCGAGACGCGCAGATTGACCAGTTCCACGACGGTGCGCTCCAGGCCCGCCTCGGCGGCGGTCGCGCGCACGGCCTCGGAGGTCTCCAGGAGTGCGTGGTACGCCTTGGGGCTCTGCTTGTCGATGAAGATCCGTCGAGTCATAGGTGAATATAAAACATTCTCGGGAGGGGCTGGGGAAATGCCGCGGACGAGAGGGGCGTCCGAGGAGGCGGAACCCGGCCCGACGCTCGTGTCCCCGGCGCCTCGGCGATCGGAGCCGTCCTCCGCCGATCGCGCCTGCGGCAGGCCGCCGGTCTCACCCGTCGGCGGGCCCCGCGGCGACGCCGGGCTTCCCCGGCGGCCGGAACCGGTGACGGGAGTCCGACGCCGCCCTGGTCCCCGCCTTCGCCCTCGCCCACGTCCTCGGCTTCGCCCGGAGGGCGTTGTCAGTGGTGGGAGGCAGGATGACGGGTATGACGACACCTGCCGCACAGATCGTGGACGCCGCCGCCTACGCGCAGGCGGTCGAGGATGCCGTGCAGGCGTCCGCCGCCTACTACACCGGGGGCACCTCGGTGCTGGACGACGACGCCTACGACCGGCTGGTGCGGGGCATCGCCGACTGGGAGGCCGCCCACCCCGAGCAGGTGCTGCCCGACTCGCCGACCGGCAAGGTGGCCGGCGGCGCCGTGGAGGGGGACGTCCCGCACACCATCGCCATGCTCAGCCTCGACAACGTGTTCTCGCCCGAGGAGTTCACCGCCTGGGCCGGATCCCTGGCCCGGCGCGTCGGCCACGAGAGCGAGCGGTACAGCGTCGAGCCGAAGCTGGACGGCCTGGCGATCGCGGCCCGCTACACCCGGGGCCGCCTGACGCGGCTGATCACGCGGGGCGACGGGACGGCCGGCGAGGACGTGACGCACGCCGCGGGCACCGTCGAGGGCCTGCCCGAGCAGCTGAGCGAGCCGGTCACCGTGGAGGTGCGCGGCGAGGTCCTCATGACGACCGCCCAGTTCGAGCACGCCAACGAGGTCCGCACCGCGCACGGCGGCCAGCCGTTCGCCAACCCGCGCAACGCGGCCGCGGGCACCCTACGAGCCAAGGACCGCGCCTACACGGTGCCGATGACCTTCTTCGGCTACGGCCTGCTGCCCCTCGCCGACACCGAGGCCGGCCTGGCCGCCGCCCTGGGCGAGGCCGCCCACAGCGACCTGATGGCCCGCGCCGCGGCGCTGGGCGTGAACACGACCGCCACCACCTCCGTGCCCGGCGTCACCGTGTCCGGCGTGGAGGACGTCCTGGCACGGGTGCGGGAGATCGCCGCCCTGCGGCCGGAACTGCCCTTCGGCATCGACGGGATCGTGGTGAAGGCCGACCTGGCCGCCGACCAGCGGGCCGCCGGATCGGGTTCGAGAGCCCCCCGCTGGGCGATCGCCTACAAGCTGCCGGCCGTCGAGAAGATCACCCGCCTGCTGGAGGTGGAGTGGAACGTGGGCCGCACCGGCATCATCGCGCCCCGCGCCGTCCTCGCCCCGGTCGAGATCGACGGCTCCACCATCACCTACGCCACCCTCCACAACCCGGCCGACATCACCCGCCGCGACCTGCGGCTGGGCGACCACGTCATGGTCCACCGGGCCGGTGACGTCATCCCCCGCGTCGAGGCGCCCGTCGCCCATCTGCGCACCGGTGAGGAGCAGCCGATCGTCTTCCCCGAGGTGTGCCCGCGCTGCGGATCGGCCATCGACACCAGCCAGCAGCGCTGGCGCTGCGAGAACGGCCGCAACTGCCACCTCGTCGCCTCCCTCTCCTACGCCGCCGGGCGCGACCAGCTCGACATCGAGGGCCTCGGTCACACCCGCGTCGTACAGCTCGTGGAGGCCGGGCTGGTCGCCGACCTCGCGGACCTGTTCACGCTCACCCGCGAACAGCTCCTCGCCCTGGACCGGATGGGCGCGACCAGCACCGACAACCTCCTCGCCGCGCTCGCCACGGCCAAGGGCCGGCCGCTGGCGCGCGTGCTGTGCGCACTCGGCGTGCGCGGTACCGGACGGTCCATGTCCCGGCGTATCGCCCGTCACTTCGCCACCATGGACCACCTGCGCGCCGCCGACGCGGAAGCGATCCAGCGGGTGGACGGCATCGGCACCGAGAAGGCCCCGTCGATCGTCGCGGAACTCGCCGGACTCGGCCCGCTCATCGACAAGCTCGCCACGGCCGGTGTCAACATGACCGAGCCCGGCGCCACCCCGCCCGCCCCGCCGGCCGACGGGGCCGCCGGCACCCCCGAGGCCACCGGCACCACCGGGGCGACCGGCTCCACCGTGTCGGCCGGCGGGCCGCTGGCCGGGATGACGGTGGTGGTCACCGGCGCGATGACGGGCCCGCTGGAGAAGCTCAGCCGCAACGAGATGAACGAACTCGTGGAACGCGCGGGCGGCCGCTCCTCCTCCAGCGTCTCCAGGAGGACCAGCCTGGTCGTCGCGGGGGAGGGAGCCGGCGCCAAGCGCGCCAAGGCGGAGTCCCTCGGGGTGCGCCTGGCCACCCCCGACGAGTTCGCCGTCCTCGTCGCCGACCTCATCGGCTGACCGCCACCGCCCAGGGCGGAGCGGGCCCCGTTCCGGTTCCGCCCGGCGGGCTCAGTAGTTCTTCCACTCGTCGAGCACGTACTCCAGCACCGTCGGCTCCATCAGCGTGCTCGGCCGTACGTCCTGGCGGCGGCGGTCGACCGGGAAGACCGCGGCCGCCTTCAGGACCGCGTCGTCGAGGTAGCGCAGCCGGGGCGCGTCCGGGGCCAGTCGCAGCGGCGGGGGAGTGGTGCCGCCGCGGGCGGCCAGGACGAATCCCCAGTTGCCGAAGCTCGGCACGTCGATCTGGAACTCGGCCGTCGTGTACCCGGCCGCCTCGACGGTCGCCGCGATCGACCAGAACGTCTTCGGCGCGAAGAACGGCGACCCGCTCTGCACCATGACCTGGCTCCGCGGGGTGAGGACCTGGCCGAGCAGCGTGTAGAACTCCACCGAGTACAGCTTGGCCAGCGCCGCCGTGTCCGGGTCCGGGAAGTCGATGATCACCGCGTCGTAGTGCTGCCGGGCGCTGCGCAGCCAGTTGAAGGCGTCGGCGTTGACCACCCGCACCCGGGGATCGGCGAACGACCCGCCGTTCAGCTCGCGCAGGGGTGCGAAGTCACGGCCCAGCTTCGTCATCGCCGGGTCCAGCTCGACGAGCGTCACGTGGCGCACGTCGTCGTAGCGCAGGACCTCGCGCAGGGCGAGCCCGTCACCGCCGCCCAGGATCAGCACCTCGCCGCGTCGTCCGGACAGCGCGGGGTGGACGAGCGACTCGTGGTAGCGGTACTCGTCGACGGAGCTGAACTGGAGGTCGCCGTTGAGGAAGAGGCGCGTGTCGTCACCGCCGGTGAAGGCGGTGGAGCGGGTGACGACGATCTCCTGGTACGCCGTCGTCTCGGCGTGCACGATCGGGTCCTGGTACATCCGCTGACGCGCGGTCACCTCCAGGTCGTCCGCCAGCACGTAGGCGGTACCGAGCACGGCCAGGACCGCCGTCACCCCCGAGAGGAGACCGACCTGGACGAAACGCCGGGTCTGCCGGCGGAAGATGAACAGGACCACGACGACGCCGGCCACCGCGTTGACCGCACCGACCACCAGCGCGCCCCGCAGCTGCCCGAACGTCGGCAGGAGCAGCAGTGGGAAGCACAGCCCGCCGACCAGCGCCCCGATGTAGTCGACGGCGAACATGTCGGCGACGGCGCTGCCCGCCTCCTGCCGCCGGATCCGTTGCAGCAGCGTCATCAGCAGCGGTATCTCGGCCCCGATCAGCAGCCCGACCACCAGCGTGATCACGATCATCGCCGGGGTGTACAGCTGGAGCCAGGCGAACGCCGTGTACAGCACCAGCACGGAGAGTCCGCCGACCAGCGCCAGCGCGGCCTCGACGAGCGCGAACGCGCCGACCGCGCGGCGGCGCAGCGGCTTGGCGGCGAGCGAGCCGAGACCCATCGCGAAGACCATCACGGAGATGACCACGGAGGTCTGGAGCACGGAGTTGCCGATGAGGTAGCTGCCCAGAGCGGTCAGCGCCAGCTCGTAGACGAGGCCGCAGGCGGCGCAGAGGAAGACGGCGAGCAGCAGGAGGAAGCGCGCCCCCCGGGTGTGCCGTACGGCCGGGGGGCGGGAGGGCGCCGCGGTGTCGCGGCCGTGGAGTGCGGTGGTGCTCACGGGTGCGGTGCCTAGGACAGTGCCGCGCCGACCATGAGGGCGGTGCCGAGGTACATCCCGGCCTGCACCCAGGCGGCCGGGTGCGGACGGCCGTCGCTGCCGTCGTCGAGGGCGACCGAGCCCATCTGACCGGGGGTGACGTGGCCGATCACGAGGCCGACCAGCGTCATCACCAGGACCCCGGCGAGACCGTAGAGGAGTGTGCTCAACAGGCCGTAGCCGAGGCCCTCCTCGGACTCGCTGGCCTGGATGGCCTCCATGATGACGAGGCCGACGGCGATCGACTGGCTGCCGAGCAGGACGGCCGCGCCGCGGTTGCGGTCCGTCCAGACCACGTGGAAGAGCTTGCCGGGCGTGACGAGGTCGAGGGCGATGAAGCCGACGGCCATCACGGCGAGGCCCACGACTCCGTAGAGCAGGGCCTGGCCCGTCGACTCGAAGATCTCGGTCACTGTGGTGCCTTTCTTGACGGCGTCGTCAGGGTCTGGTGGTGGGCCGCGCGGGGGCCGGTCGGCCCGGTGTCACTTGCCTTCGCCGGGGCCGCCGCCGCGGAAGCTGGCGCTGTCCGGGTCGGGCCAGTACGTCAGGTAGCGGCTGTGCCGGTGGTATCCGTTGCGGTAGTCCTCGATCTCGATCCGGCTGCCGCTCCGGTACGGCGACACGGTGACCATGTCGTCGCCGTAGCGCAGGAACTGCGTCCGGGCCCCGGTCGCGCGGTCGAGGGCCGCTCGGTGGCCGTGGATGGCGTCGGCGACCTGCTTAGGGGTCCTGCTCGGGACGACCCAGGCCGCGCCGCTCTCGGTGTACTTGTCGCGTATCCAGCCGCGGGGCACTCCGTTGTTGCCGTCGGAGGAGGAGCAGGCGGCGAGCAGGGCCACCGCCAGCACGGCCGCCACCGCCGCGCGGACGAGTCGGGCGCTCTTCATCGGGCCTCCAGCCGCGTGTACGTCGATACGATCTGGCCGTGCTGGGGATAGGTGTGCCAGGTGCGCCAGACGAGCCCGCCGCCCGGCGGTCCGTCGGCTGCCTCGACGACGACGGCCGTCAGCGCCTCCGGCGAACCGGGGAAGACCCCGCACAGGCTGTCGGGGTCGCCGGCGACCCGACGGCGGATCCCCGCCACCCGGTCGCTGAATCCCGCGGGGTCCAGCCGCCGGGTCTCGGCGGTGAAGTCGTAGATCCAGCCGGGCAGTTGACGGGTGTGCGTCCTCGGCAGGCCCTTCACGGATCCCAGCAGGCACGCGACGGTCTCCCGTACGGGGCCGGCGAAGACCTGGTGCGAGGCGCCGAGCAGCCGCAGGCGCACGTCGAGCCCGCCCACGGTCGTCCCGTGCTCGGCGAGGGCCGGTCGCTCGTCCAGGTCCAGCGAGAAGCAGAGCTGATCCGCGTCCGTGTCCAGGTAGGGGGCGTCCAAGGCTATGGCGTGCAGGTGGACCCCCCCGGTCAGATCTTGCTATGAGCGGCGCCGAGTATGGCACATGTGGCGTGGGGGGCCCGACCGGCAGGGGGCGGAGCGATCGATTCCGGGTCCCCGCCGCCGCTCGCCGACCCGCCCGCAGGGTCCTGGCCTACGCGAGTGGCCCGAGGCCGATCGCCGTGCGTGGAGGCGGAGTTGGACGGGTGTCCGGCCCGGGGCCGCCGGGGACGCGTTCACCGGCGGGCGGGCCGCGCGCGGACCCAGCCGAGCAGGAGGACCGAGCACACCGCCGCGAAGGCACACCATGTGGAGACGAACTCCAGGCGCCACAGCGCCCAGCAGGCCAGCGCGCCCACGGCGACGAAGATCCCCAGTACCAGCAGCCGCCGGTCGCCGGACATCAGCAGGGAACCGATCGTGGCCAGGAGGTAGCCGGCGATGAGCGGAACGGGATGTGCCAGGTGGGTCGCATAGCCGATGGTGTGTCCGCGGATCTCGGCCGTCACGGGGCCGACGGCCAGCCCGTGGGCGAGCCCGGCGGCGGTGACGACGCCCACCGCGAGCAGGAGGCCCGAGCCACGGCGGGCGGACGGCGGGGCGGCGCACCAGACGCCCGCGGGCACCCACACCGCCAGCAACGGCAGCGCGATGACGGCCCAGGCGACGGTGGCGGGTCCGCCGCCGCCCCCCGCGTCCCACACCGCCGCCTCGACGAGCTGATGGGCCCCGAGCAGGAGCGGCAGCGCGGCGAGCGGCAGGTCCCGCGCCGCGCGCACCCGCGTCACGCAGGCCACGCCGACGGTGGCGATCCCCGCGCCCGCCACCAGATCGGCCGTCGCACTCCAACACATCGCGCCACCATCGAGTCGACCGTCGCGAGCCCTCGCCCCGCTGTGCGGCCACGCTAACGCCGGGTCCGGCCGAGGCCGCGGATGACGGCGCCGGGCCGCTCGGGTCAGCCCTGCGGCTCGCTGATGTTCACCATCCACGGAATGCCGAAGCGGTCGGTGCACATGCCGAACACGTCGCCCCACATCTGCCTCTCCAGCGGGACGGACACCGAGCCGTCGGCGGACAGCCTCTCCCAGTAGCCGCGCAGCTCGGCGGCGTCGTCGCCGCTGAGGCTGACGGAGAAGTTGTCGCCCGGTGTGACCTGCGTGCCGGGCGGGGCATCCGCGCCCATCAGTGTGAAGCCGTTCGCCGTCTCCAGCATGCCGTGCATGATCTGTTCGGCCTCCGGCGTGCCCTGTCGTCCCGCCTCGCCGTAGGTGTTGAGCGCCAGGGTGCCGCCGAAGACGTCCTGGTAGAACTCCATCGCCTGCCGGGCGTTGCCGCCGAAGCTGATGTACGGGTTGAGGCGCGAGGCCATGACCACCTCCGGGAACGGGACATAACGGTCATATCGGGGGCAGAGTAGCGCGGGACGCCGACGTCGGCCCGTCGGTGCGGAGGGTGGCTGGGGTGCCGGTCCCGCAACACGCCGCCGTACGGCCGATACCGCCGGGCTGCCGACCCGTCGCGCATATCGTCCGGAATATGAAGAAATGCCATTTCGTGTACCTCGCGTGCACCGCGGCGGTCGTGGGGACCAGCCTCGGTGCCGCTCCGGCCTCCGCCGGTCACCCGACCCATGTGGTCCACGCGGGACAGTCGATCCAGAAGGCGGTCGACGCCGCCGCTCCCGGCGACACGGTACTGGTCACCCCGGGCATCTACCGGGAGAGCGTCACGGTGACCACGCCCGGTCTGACCCTGCGCGGCGTGGGCCGCGGCGTGGTGATCCGGCCGGCCGCCGACAAGGCCGCGGACATGGCGGCGGACAGGGCCGCCGACGCCTGCGCCGCGGGCGGCAACGGCATCTGCGTCGTCGGCACGCCGGACCACAAGGTCGAGGACGTCACGCTCGCCTCCCTGACCGTCACCGGCTTCACCCGCAGCGGCGTGTACGCCACCGCCACCGACGGACTGACCGTGCGTGGTGTGACGGCGGTGCAGAACGGGGTGTGGGGCATCGCCCAGGAGGCGTCGACGCGGGGTGTGTTCCGCGGCAACACCGCCCGGGACAACGGTGACGCCGGCCTCTTCCTGGCCAACACGATCAACGCCGAGCAGGGCGCCACCGACACCGGCGGCACCCTCGTCGAGCGCAACCGGCTGGAGGGCAACCGGATCGGCGTCACCGTCCGCCGCCTGCGCAACCTCACCGTCGCGGAGAACCACGTCACCGGCAACTGCGCGGGAGTGTTCATCGTCGGTGACGAGAACAAGCCCAGGGCCGGCGCGGTGACCGTCGCCGAGAACCGCGTCGTGCGCAACAACAAGTCCTGCCCGAAGACGGCGCGGCTGGACGCCCTCCAGGGCTCCGGCATCGTGCTGACCGGCACCGAGTCCACCCTGATCACGCGGAACACCATCAGGGACAACGCCGGGAAGTCCCCGCTGTCCGGCGGCATCGTGCTGTTCAAGAGCTTCGTCGGCACGGCCAGCGAGCGGAACCGGATCAGCGACAACCGGCTGAGCGGCAACTCCCCGGCCGACCTCGTCGACCAGGAGACCGCCAGGACCAACACCTTCGAGGCCAACAGCTGTCAGGTCTCCAGGCCCGCGGGCCTGTGCTGACCGGACGTAGCCACCCGTGAATCCGACGAAAGAGGAAAGGCGGCCCATGACGACCGCAGAAACTGCCCCGGCCCCGTCCATGCGGCTGCGGGAACTGGTGTTCGGGGCGGCCTGTGCCGCCGCCCTGCGCGCGACGGCCAGGCTGGGCGTCGCCGACGCCCTCGGCGACAGCCCGATGGCCGTCGAGGACCTCGCGGCCGCGGTGAAGACCGAACCCAAGCCGCTGCGACGGCTGTTGCGGGCCATGTCCTGCTACGGCGTCTTCGCCGAGCAGGGCGACGGGACCTTCGCGCACACCGAGATGTCCCGCCTGCTGCGCGAGGACGACCCGCACAGCCTGCGCTACATCACCCTGTGGTGCACCGAGCCGTGGACCTGGGACGCCTGGCCCAAGCTCGACGAGGCCGTGCGCACCGGCCACAACGTCGTCGAGGACCTGTACGGCAAGGAGTTCTTCACCTACCTGAACGAGGACGCGCCCGAATCCGCCCTCGTCTTCAACCGGGCCATGACGACGTCCAGCGCGCAGTCCGCGCGGGACGTCGCGCAACTCCTCGACCTGTCGGCGAGCGCTTCGGTCGCCGACATCGGAGGCGGCCAGGGGCACGTGGTGGCGAGCCTCCTGGAGAAGTACCCGACACTGCGCGGGACGCTGCTCGACCTGCCCCGCGTGGTGGAGAACGCCGACCCGCGGCTGCGTCCCGGCGGCGCGCTCGCGGACCGGATGCGCGTCGTGCCCGGCGACTGCCGGGAGGCCATCCCCGTCCAGGCCGATGTGTACATCATCAAGAACATCCTGGAGTGGGACGACGACAGCACCGCCAGGACCCTGCGCAACGTCATGGCGGCGGGCGGTCCCGGCGCACGGGTCGTCGTCATCGAGAACCTCGTCGACGACTCGCCCTCGATGCGCTTCAGCACCGCCATGGACCTGCTGCTGCTCCTGAACGTGGGCGGCGCCAAGCACACCACCCAGAGCATGGTGAGCCGGCTCACGGGAGCGGGCCTGGTCATCGACGACATCCGGCCGGTCAACCCCTACCTGCACGCGTTCGACTGCACCGTGCCCGCGTGACACCCCCCGGACCACCGGCGGCCGGGCACGCGACGAACGCGCGCCCGGCCACCGGTGACCACCGGCGTCTCACGCCGTGGAGTCCCGCTCCCAGCGGTAGAAGCAGTGCGCCATCGCGTCCTTGGGCGAACGCCAGGTCGCGGGGTCGTACGCGCTGACGTACGCGGTCAGCCGCTCACTGATGTCCCGGAACTCGGGGTGCCCGGCCACCTTGGCGATCGCGGGGCCCGGATCCTGCTCGGACTCGATGAGATGCAGGTACACGTCGTCGAACTGGAAGAGACTGCGCCGGGAGACGCCCACGAGGTGCGGCAGTTCTCCACGGTCCGACTCCGCGAACAGCTTCGCGATGTCCGGGGCGGACCCCGGGGCCATCCGGGCGACGATCAGGGCCTGGTGCGTCATCCTGTCCTCCGTCCGGCTCAGTCGGCCAGGCTCGGCACGGGACGCTGCTCCGTGGCCGCCTGCTCGATGCGGTCCCGGATCAGGGCCATCTGGACCTTGGAGTTCCGGTTGATGTTGTCCGTCATCCACGCGTCGTCCACCGGGGCCTCCGGCTTCATCGCGAAGTCCTGGGTCCACACCATCCGGGTGCCCTGCGGCACCTCCTCGTACCGCCACCGGATGTTCATGTGGGCGAACGGTCCGGTCTCGACGCGGCGGGCCCGCACGGTGAGCGTGGAGCGGTCCGCCTCACGCTCGGAGACCCAGCTCCACACCTTGCCGTTCTCGTCGGGGTGCATGGTGAGCCGGAAGGTGGTCTTCTCGCCCTCCTGCCGCAGGATCTCGGCCGAGGCGTACTCGCTGAACAACTGCGGCCAGTTCGCCACGTCGTTGGTCATGTCCCAGACCAGGTCCAGCGGAGCGGCGATGACGATCTCGTTCTCGGTGTGTCCGGACATGTCACGCCCCTGCCAGGAGAGCACTGTTGACCTGATCGAGGAACTGCCGGGGCGTCTTGCTGCGCTCCGCGTCCGGGGGCATCGGTGTGCCGTAGCGGTTCTCCAGCTCGCCCACGATGCCGAGCAGTCCCAGCGAGTCGATGCCGAGGGCGTCGAAGCCGACGTCGTACTGCCGCTGGAGGTCGTCCGGGGCGACGGTGATGCCCGCGGACTTCTTCATCAGTTCGGCCAGTTCCTCGACGGTAATGCGGTCACTCATGCGGATTCCTCTCCTTCGGTTCTGTACCTCTGGTTCTTCTGCGCCTGTTGTTCCGTGCCTCGTCACGAGGTGCCGGCGGCGCCGTGCCGCAGCACCAGCGCCGAGTTCGACCCCATGAGGCCCCGGCTGAGGACCAGTGCCGTGCGCAGTTCGGCAGGGCGGGCCCGGCCGGTCACGAGGTCGAGGTCGTGGCAGACGTCGAAGACGTGCGGGGTGGGCGGGATCAGGCCGTGCTCCATGGCGAGCACCGCCGCCGCGGAGTCCAGCACCGGTGCCGCGCAGTAGCCGCGGCCGGTCCCGGTCTTCGGCGCGGTGACCGGCACCCGCCTGCCGTGCGCGCCGAGCGCGTCGGCGATGGCCAACGCCTCGGCACGGTCCGCCTCCGGCACGCCGAGCGCGTCGGCGAAGACCACGTCGATCTCCTCCGGCGCACAGCCGGCGTCCGCCAGGGCCGCGCGGATCGCTTCCGCGAGACCCTCCCGGGACAGCTCCCACCGGGAGGCGCCGGTGAACGTCGCCGCGTGCCCGGCGAGAGTGGCGCGCACCCGCGCGCCGCGCTGCCGGGCCACGGTCTCCTCCTCCACGACGAACATGGCGCCGCCCTCGGCCGGCACGAACCCGCAGGCCCCCGCCGTGAAGGGACGGTAGGCGCGTTCCGGGTCGTCGCAGGTGCTCAGCTCCTCGTACCCGAGCTGGCACACCATGGAGTAGGGGGCGAGCGGCGCCTCGGTCGCGCCCGCCACGATCACGTCGGTGCCGCGCCGCACCGCCCGGGCCGCGTGCGCCAGGGCGTCCAGCCCGCCCGCCTCGTCGGAGGCGACGACCGAGCAGGGCCCCTTGAAGCCGCGCCGGATGGAGACCTGGCCGGTGCTGGCGGCGTAGAACCAGGCGATCGACTGGTACGGCCCGACGAAGCGGCTGCCCTTGCCCCACAGTTGCTGCAGCTCCCGCTGGCCGAACTCGCCGCCGCCGGAACCGGCCGCGGTGACCACGCCCACGGAGTACGGGGCGTCGCCGGTGTCGGCCTGGCCGAGGCGGGCGTCCTCCAGCGCGAGGTCGGTCGCCGCCAGCGCGAAGTGCGTGAACCGGTCGGTCTGGACGAGATAGCGCTCCTCGACCGCCGCCGTCGGCTCGAAATCCCGCACCTCGCCCGCCACTCGCAGCGGAAGGTGCTCACAGCCCTCGCGGGTGACCCGGCCGAGGGCGCTGAGGCCCTCCTGGGTGGACTTCCAGAAGGACTCGGTGCTGGCTCCGTTGGGCGCGACGACACCGATACCGGTGACGACGGCGCGCCTCGGATGGGGTTCGGTCATCTTTCCCTCTCCCTCGGCCGGTTGAGGACCACCGCCGACTGGAAACCGCCGAACCCGCTGCCCACGGAGAGCACGCTGTTCAGCTTCCGCTCACGTGCGTCACGCGGCACGTAGTCCAGGTCGCACTCGGGGTCCGGGGTCTCGTAGTTGGCGGTGGGCGGCACCACCTGGTGGGCCAGGGCCAGCACGCAGGCGACGACCTCGATCGCGCCGATCGCGCCCAGGGAGTGGCCCACCATCGACTTGATGGAACTCATGGGCGTGTCGTAGGCGTGCCGGCCCAGGGTCCGCTTCACGGCGGCGGTCTCGTGCCGGTCGTTCTGCTTGGTCCCCGACCCGTGCGCGTTGACGTAGTCGACGGCCGTGGGATCGACCCGGGCGTGGTCGAGGGCGTCCTCGATGGCTCGCGCCATCTCCAGGCCCTCGCTGGTCAGACCGGTCATGTGGTACGCGTTGCCGAAGGTCGCGTAGCCGCCCAGCTCGCAGTAGACATGCGCACCGCGGGCCCTGGCGTGCTCCAGTTCCTCCAGGACGAGCACCGCGCCGCCCTCGCCCATGACGAACCCGTCACGGTTGGCGTCGAAGGGACGCGAGGCGTGCGCCGGATCGTCGTTGTTGGACGAGGTGGCCTTGATGGCGTCGAAGCAGGCCATGGTGATCGGGGAGATCGGCGAGTCGGAGGCGCCGGCGATGCAGATGTCGGCCCGTCCCTCCTCGATCGTGTGGAAGGCGTACCCCACCGCGTCGAGCCCGGAGGTGCAGCCCGTCGACACCGTCTGCACCGGCCCGCGCGCCTCGAACCGCTCCGCCACCGTGGAGGCCAGCGTGCTGGGCGAGAACGCGCGGTGCAGATGCGGCTCGGCCCGGCTGTGGTCCACGTCCCAGCGCTGTCCGCCGTGGCTGACCAGCACGTAGTCGTGTTCCAGGCGGGTGGTGCCGCCGACCGCGGTGCCCAGCGAGACGCCCACCCGCCAGGGGTTCTCCCGGCCGAGGTCGAGACCGGAGTCCCGTACCGCCTCCTCCCCGGCGACCAGGGCGAACTGGATGTACCGGTCGCACCGGGCGACCTGCTCCGCGTCCAGCCCGTGCGCCGCCGGGTCGAAGTCGCACTCGGCCGCGATCCGCGACCGCAGCCCCGTCGGGTCGAAGAAGGTGATGCCCCGCGTCGCGGTGCGCCCGTGGGACAGCAGGTCCCAGAACGCCGGTACACCTATGCCGCCCGGAGCGACGACGCCTATGCCGGTGACCGCCACCCGCCGGTTCATGAACCGGCCTGCCGTCGCCCGGCCGTACGGACCGCACCGCCGTGGGCGCCCTCCGCCGCGACGGCCACGGGTTCGGTCTCCTCGGTGTCGACGTGCCCGAGCGGCGGGCTCGGCGCCAGCGGGCCCAGGTGGAAGACCAGACGCGCCTCCACCTTGCCCACATTGCGGAACCGGTGCCGCATGTGCATCGGGATCATCAGCCCCTGCTCGGGCCGGAGCGGGTGCGGTTCGCCGTCGAGGTCGACCTCCAACTGCCCGCACACGACGTACACGAACTCCTCGGAGTACGGGTGGTAGTGCTCACCGATGCGGTCGCCCGGCTGGACGATGGCCACCCCCATGAAGCCGCTGGTGGCGCCGGACGTGGTGGGCGTGAGCATGGCGCGCAGGTCACCGCCGCGCCGGGTGTTGGGCTCGACCTCGCTGAGATCCACGATTCTGGGACGGGATGTGATCACGACGTTGCTCCGTTTCGTGTGCTGTGTCGGCGTGGGCGACCGGCGCCCCGCCTGCCGGGCGGCTCAGGCGTCGGGCGAGCGCCGGTCGGTGACGAGGTCCATGCGGGCGAGCGTGAGGAGACGGTCGGCGGCCCCGTCCCGCAACGCGGAGGCGTCCACGCCCAGCGCGTCGGCGTCCAGCAGGGCCGTCAGCTCGGCCGTCCGGTCCCGGTCCGTCAGACCGAGCACCCGGCCGGCGTCGCTGTCTCCGCCGCGCACGTCGACCAGGCGCACCACGACGTCGTCGCGCTGGAAGATCGTGCTGCGCAGCACCGGGCTCCGCGGGTCGTCCGCCGCCTTCTCGTCCTGCTGGGCGAGGAGTTCGGCCAGCCGCAGGCCGCTGCCCTCGCGCGCCGGGTAGTGGAGCGCGTGCCGTACGGCGTCCTGCCTCGCCTCGCCCGCCGTCACGTGGTGGACGGCCGGCAGGGCTGCGCGGGTGAAGAAGACCCGGGCCGACTCGGGGTCGTCGAGGTCCCGGTCCTGCTCCAGGTAGGGGTTGATGGCCTCCTCGACGGCCCGCACCTCGGGCTGCCGGGCGACGTGCCGCAGGGCGGCGAGCAGGTCGCCGCGCACCTCGATGGCCCGCACGACCCGGTTGCCGTGCATGAACAGGGAGGTGCGGATCAGCCGGGTGGTGTCGTCCACCCGGGGCTCGGGGGAGGCGTAGTCGGCGAGGATCTTCGCGACGGCCTCCTCGCTGCCCGGCTTGACGGTGAAGGTGAGCGCGTGCCGGATCACGCCGTCGCCGATCCGGGGGGACGACTGGAGCCGGCGCTCACCGGGCTCGGCCAGCGCCGCCGGGCCACCGGTCTCGCGCACGACGTGGAACCGCAGCGACCTGGTGTCCCGCACGCAGCTGTGCAGCGGCTCCACCATCCGCACGTGCTCCTCGCTGTTGACCCAGGTCAGGAACGGCGGGGCACTCTCCCACTCACTGGTGATGAGCCACTGGGAGGGGTTCTCGATCGACTGGCACAACTGGTCGCTGACGTGTCCGGGGACCGAGGCGACCTGGTTGCAGAGCTGCTCGTACGCCTCCAGGAACTGCTGCTGGGCCCCGTCGTAGACGTCCACCAGCAGGACGACCCGGAGATGGGAGCCGTCGAAGACGGACTGGGAGACGCGCTGCGACACCTTGCGGGTCAGCGGTGCCGAAGCGGGGGCGGACGTGGTGGTCATCGTGGGGATCTCCTTCGGGGAGCGAGGTGGAACGAACCTCGGTGCGGTGGAGCGACGTGGGCGTGTCTCGATCCTGTGGCGGTCCGGACCGGTGCGCGACCGGGAGGGACTACGCGGGTGACCTGCTCCCCTCGTCCGTGTGAGGTTCCGTCACCTGAGGTGCGCGAAGACCACGAGGTTCTCCGTGTAGTCCTTCACCGTGCGGTCGTAGTCGCCCGCGCAGGTGATGAGGCGGACCTGGGCGTCGGCGGTGTCGCCGTAGACCCGGCTGCTGGGAAAGTGGTCCTTGTCGAACTTCTCGACGCTGTCGACCACGAAGACGGGCGTACGTCCGTCCGCCCGCCGCACGCGGAAGACGTCGCCCTTCTCGAGTTCGCCCAGCCCGGCGAAGACGGCGGCGGAGGTGGCGGTGTCCACGTGGCCGGCGATGATCGCGGTGCCGGTCTCACCGGGGGAGGCCCCCTTGGCGTACCACCCGACGAGGTTGGTGTCGTGCGGCGGCGGGGCCTGGAGCTGCCCGTTGGCGCCGATGGCGAGATCGGTGAAGGGGGCGTCGACGGAGATCTTCGGGATGAGCAGCCGCACGGGGCTGGACCGCGGCAGATGCTCTCCCACCGGCCCGGCGCCGGGCGAGGCCGGTGCGGCCGTCCGCGGGGCGGACAGGACGTCGGGCGGCGGACTGGGCACACCCGCCTGCGGGGAGTCGTCGCCGAGCAGGCGCACCGCCAGCAGCAGCAACCCCCCGACGCACAGCATGGTCAGCCCCCGGCGGGGCTGCCGGGCCGGTTCCGACCCGTCGGAGGAGGAGGCGGAGGAGTGGACAGCCATCTGAGGTGACCTCACTAGCTGGTTCACGGCAGCGGGAGGGGCGGGGCGGAAAGCGAGCCGGGCCGCCACGTGAAGCTCGGGTGGCGGCCACGGCTGCTATGTCGCCCGGCATGGGTCAGGCCAGGCCGTGGGCCGACTTCCTGCGGCGAGCGGCGTACAGGCCGGTCGCGGCGACGGCCAGGACGGCGACGCCGCCCGCGGTCGCGGCGGGCGCGTCCAGCGCGCCACCGCCGGTGTGCATGCCGCCGCGCGGCTTCTCCTCGCCGCTCCAGGACTCCTTCTCCTCACCCTCCTTGGTCCAGGAGGAGTCCTTGCCGGGCTCGCTGTCCTTCTTGTAGGTCTCCGGGTCGTGCTTCGGGTCACGCGCGGTGCCCCAGTCGTCCGCCTCGACGGTGGTCAGCGCACCGCCACCCGTGTGCATTCCACCGCGGGGCGCGTCGTGCTTGGCTCCGTTGTCCTGCTCCTTGCTGTAGGAGGAGTCTTCCTGCTCCCAGTCACCGCCCGCCGCGTAGGCGCCGGGCGCGGCGAGGGCGAGGGCGGCCGAGGCCGCCGCGGTGGCCAGGATCATGCGTGCTGAACGCATAGGGGGTCCTTCCGTCGGCCGGGCAGCTGCCGGTTCGTCAGCTGAGGAGACCCGGCCCCGACGTGATCCACCGTCAGTCACCCCGCGGACTTCCACCACTCAAGGCGCTCAGCCGGGTGAGGGCGGGCGGCGGCCGGGGGAACGGCGAAAGGCCTGTGCCGGCCCTCCGAAGAGCGGCCGGCACAGGCCCCTCGGACGCCCCTCACGGCATCCGACGTCCGGTCAGCTCAGCGCCAGCACCGTGGTCAGGACGCGCCGCAGCAACGCTTCGGGCTCCGGGACCGGGCCGGGCGAGCGCCAGGCGACGAACCCGTCCGGCCGCACCAGTACGGCACCGCCGCTCGCCGTGCCGTGGCGCTCCCGCCAGTCCGCGCCGTCCTCGGGCACCACGTCCGCGTCGGGTCCCGCCCCGACGCGGTACGACACGAGGGGGAGGGACAGCCGGCCGGCCAGCCGGACGGCGGCCTCGTGCCAGCCGTTCGGCCCGTCGGCTCCGGCGTCGCCGTCGCTGAGCAGGACCAGGGACCGCTCGTACAGGTCGAGCGTGGACAGCCGGGTGCCGTCGAGCCGGACCCACAGGTGGGGTGCCCGGGTGCCGGGCTCGCCGGTCAGGGCGAGCTTCTCCGGGACGACCGGCGAGGCGGGATCGGTGCCGACGACGGCGCCCTGGGGGTAGCGGTAGCCGAGGGCCACGTTGAGGATGCCGCGCTGCGGCCCGCCGCCGGCCTCGTCCGCCTTCCCGCCCACGCCGGCCGGCGGGGCGAAGCCGGGGTGGCTGTGCTCGACCGACCGGACCGCGGCCCGGGCACTGGTCGCCTCCGCCACCGGGCGGCGTTCGAGGTCGTAGGTGTCCAGCAGCCCGTGTCCCGCCCAGCCGTCGAGCACGGCGGCCAGCTTCCAGGCCAGGTTGTGCGCGTCCTGGATGCCGGTGTTGGAGCCGAAGGCCCCGGTGGGGGACATCTCGTGGGCGGAGTCGCCCGCCAGCAGGACACGCCCCGAGCGGTAGCCGCGGGCCACGCGCTGGGCGGCGTGCCAGGGCGCCCGCCCGGTGATCTCGATGTCGAGGTCCGCCCGGCCGACCGCGCGGCGGATGTGCTCCGCGCAGCGCTCGTCGGTGAAGTCCTCCAGGGTCTCCCCGCGTTCCGGGTGCCAGGGGGCGTGGAAGACCCAGTTCTCCCGGTTGTCCACCGGCAGCAGCGCGCCGTCGCCGTCGGGGCTGGTGAGGTAGCAGACGATGAACCGGCGCTCGCCCACCACGTCGGCGAGGAGGCGGGACCGGAAGGTGACGCTGACATTGCTGAACAGCTCGCCGGGGCCGCTCTGGCCGATGCCGAGCTGCTCGCGGACGGGGCTGCGCGGGCCGTCGGCGGCGACCAGGTAGTCGGCGAGGATCTTGGTGTGCTCGCCCGTCTCCCGGCTCTTGACCACCGCGGTGACACCGTCGGAACCGGTTTCGAAGGACAGCAGTTCGGTCGAGTACCGCAGGTCGCCGCCGAGCGCGGTGGCGTGGTCGAGCAGGACCGGCTCCAGGTCGTTCTGGCTGCACAGGCACCAGGAGCTGGGGCTGAACCGGGCCAGCCCGCCACCTGGGTCGATGTCCTTGACCAGCCACTCGCCCGGGTCGCCGACCAGGTCGCGGGCCTGGAGGATGCCGTGGTTGTCGGCGAGGGTGGCCGCGGCCCGATGGATCGCCGGTTCCACCCCGGCCACCCGGAAGAGTTCCATCGTGCGGACGTTGTTGCCGCGTCCGCGGGGGTGCCGGGAAGTGCCGGAATGGCGCTCCACCAGGGTGTGCCGCACCCCCAGCCGGCCCAGGAACAGTGAGGTCGACAGGCCCACCAGGGAGCCGCCGACGATCAGGACGGGGACCCTGTGGATCGCGCCGCCCGGTTGGTCGGTTCTTTGGTTCATGATGTGTCTCCAGCACGTCGTGTCCGCCGACTCGGCCGGTACGGCCGGGACGGCCGGGACTCTCATGCATGCCCCACCGGGCGAACGGCGGCTCAGGCTTCACCCGCCTGACCCTCCGGTGACCGGAGCGGCCGGAGCCGTGGCGCACGGGAGGGCCGCCGCACACGCCGGGGAGACGCGACCGGCGGCGACGGCCCTCCGGGGCCGGTTCGGGTTGCTCAGATGCCCGAACCCAGGGTGCGCGTCGTGTAGGCGCACTCCGTGTAGATGTAGCCGGACTCCAGCTTCGCGGTGTCGGTGGCGGGGGTGGAGACGGTGTCCGACGTCGACTTGTGCACGAAGTAGGTGGTGCCGGCCGGCAGGCTGATCGTGCGCTGCGGGTAGTTCTTGCCGCCGCTGCACGGCTCGAAGCCGGGGCTGAGGGTGCTGGACAGGGAGTACGCCTTGCAGCTGCCGCAGCCCTTGAGGGTGAGGCTGCCCGTCACCGGGCCGGTGTACAGGACGGTGACCTCGTCGGGGCTGTCGTTCTTCACCGTGACGGAGATGCTGCCGCCGGACCGTGTCGTGGGCAGGGTCTTGCCGGCGGCCGGCAGGGTCTGGGCGATCTCCGCGCCGATCGCGATCTTCTTCGCCCGAGCCGCGTTCTTGGCGTTCTTGTGGGCCGAGACGTACTCGTTCATCGTCGTCTGCGCGGCTTCGAAGTCACCGTCGCGGTACTGGTCCACGCCGCAGGTGTACGTGCCCGCGTCGGCGCTGCTCGTGGCGCGTCCGGCGTCCTTGGTGAGGGCCGCCTCGATCCCTGCCTCGTCGCCCGGCAGGTCGGCGATGCGGGAGCCGAGGTCGTTCAGCCGCTCGACGGCCGTGCACGGCTCGGCCCCGGAGAGACCCTTGACCTCCCGGGTGACGGCGGCGGCCACGGCCGGTTCGACCTTGGCGGCCTGGTCGGAGTCGGGGAAGGTGGTCAGCAGCTCGCCGAACTGGGCCGCCCAGGTCGACTGTTCGGTGGCCAGGCCCCGCGAGGCGCACTCGTACAGGGCGGTGGCCAGCCGGTCGTCCGGCCACTTCTCCAGGTTTCCGAGGTCGGTGGAGGGCATGGCCTCGGGGACGGTGCGCAGGTAGGTGAGGGGCGCTATCGCCGTGCAGTAGTCGGCGTTCTCGTAGGGGGCGGCGACCGTGGTGTAGAAGGTCTTCATCCGGGTGGGGACCCGCTCGGCGGCGCGCGAGTCGGGATGGTCGGATCTGAGGTCCTCATAGGTCTTGAGCGCTTCGCGGTAGCCGGCCCTGCCGCCGCCGAAGTCCTGCTTGCCGGACGCCGTGACCAGCTTGTCGGCCTCGTCGAGCCGGTCGAGGAGCATCTGCTCCGTCGCCTCCTCCCGCGCGTCGTCGTACAGCACGACGCCCGCGGCCGGTACGGCGAGCAGGACCAGCCCCAGCAGCAGGGCGACGGGCGCTCGCCGCACGATCGCCGTGCGGGAGCGCAGGCCGACGAGCGCGCCGTGCGCCGCGGCCCCGGCGAGGAACACGGCGTACAGGACGAGGGCCGTCACCGGAACGCCGTCCGGGTCGGCCGGGAGGGCCACGAGGAGCAGCACGGCGGTGGCGGTCCAGCACAGCAGCATGAGCACCCAGCGGCGCAGCAGCGCGTATCCGAGCCCCAGGCCGCTGAGGTTGAGGACCGCGACGGCGACGGCCCGCGCGCCGTCCGGCGGCGCGGGCGGGGCCGGTGGCGGCGCCGACGGCATGGGTGGCATGTGGAAACCGTGGTCCTGCATGCCGTACTGATCCCCGGACATGGCTGTCCTCCCCCATCAACAGCGCCCGAACTTCGGTGACTTGTCAGTCTACGGGCGTCGATGCGCGGGTGACAGAGGGGGCGGGTGCCGATCCCGCCGCATGCCGGGTCATGCCCGGGGAGTGGAGGTATCACCCCTTCGGCTCAACGGCGAATCGATTCGCTGGGTGAAAGCGGGGGCGGCGTCCGGCCCGCCGGAGGAACGCGCGGCGATGCTCGGTGGGCCCTTTCACGACCGCTCCTGAAGGAGTCCTGCCTTGCGTGTTCCTCGTACGCTGTTCAGCACCCTCGGTTCCGCCGTTCTCGTCCTCGCGTCGCTGGGCGCGTTGACCGCCGTCACCGCCGCTCCCGCCGCCGCGGACCCGTGCGGCTTCTACGAGACCGGTTCCGACGCCTACTACAACCACTGCACCTCCGACGGCTCGCGGGTGATCATCAAGGTCGAGGTCGCCTGGGCGCCCGACTACGAGCGCTGTGTCGCGCCCGGCAAGACCTGGCTGGGCGCCGCCGACGAGATCCAGGGGGCGTACTACACCGGTCGCACCTGCTGACCGGGGCGCCGGTGGCACGAAGGGCCGGGACGGCTTCGTCCCGGCCCTTCGGCGTGCGGTCATCCGGAACGCCCGGGAAAGGGACTGGTAAATGAAAATGGTTATCGATACCGTGTGGCTGCGCGCAGCCCGGCGTCCTCCCCTCCGGCGAGGACCCGCCGGGCTGCCCTGACGCCTGAACTCGCCGCTGGAACAAAGGGGAATCGTGGCTCATCTGCTGATGGTCGAGAGCTGGGTCGGATCGATGAGCAGGCTGTTGCCACGGGCGATCGCGGAGGGCGGACACACGTTCACGTTCCTCACCCGCGACCTGCACCACTACCTGCGCCCGGCCCCCGAGGGGACGGCGCACCCGCTCCTCGGCGCCCGCCACGTCATCACCGCGGACACCAACGACGTGGACAGGCTGCTCCCCGAGGCCGAACGGCTGCACGCGGCGCTGCGCTTCGACGGCGTCCTCACCTCCTGCGACTACTACCTGCCGGCCGTCGCCCGGATCGCCGCCCGCCTCGGACTGCCGGGCCCCGGCCCCGAAGCGGTCGGGAACGCCTGCCGCAAGGACGCCACCCGCCGCGTCCTCGCCGAGGCCGCGGTGCCCGGCCCGCGCTTCGCCCTGCACGAGGAGTGGGCCGGCCTCGCCCGGTCGGCGCGGGAGATCGGCTACCCGCTGGTCGTCAAACCGGTCGACCTGTGCGCCGGCATGTACGTGCGGCGCGTGGACGACGAACGCCAACTCGGCGACGCCGTGAGAGCCCTGGCCGCATTCCCGGTGAAC
Source organism: Streptomyces sp. NPDC006259 (assembly GCF_042870975.1). NCBI lineage: Bacteria > Bacillati > Actinomycetota > Actinomycetes > Kitasatosporales > Streptomycetaceae > Streptomyces > Streptomyces sp. NPDC006259. Next base: position 192,938 of record NZ_JBIAHY010000002.1, read on the forward strand.
GCCCGCGGGCAGCGCCGGTCGCCCGCCGTCCTGTTGGAGGAACTGCTGGACGGGCCCGAGGTGAGCGTCGAGACGGTGTCGCACGCGGGCGCGGTCCAGGTGGTCGGCGTGACCGACAAGAGCGTCGGCGGAGCGCCCGCCTTCGTCGAGACCGGGCACATGTTCCCCGCCGACCTCACGCCCGCCGACACCGAGGCCGCCGAACAGACCGCCCTGGCCGCGCTCAAGGCCCTCGGCCTGACCGACGGGGTCGTGGCCCACACCGAGATCAAGCTGACCCCCGACGGGCCACGCGTCGTCGAGGTCAACCCCCGCCCGGCCGGCAACCGCATCACCGAACTCGTCCGCCATGTCACCGGCATCGACCTCGCCGCCGCCTTCGTCGACGTCGCCCTCGGCCGCGCCCCCGACCTGCGGCGCACCGACACCGGAGTGCGCAGCGCCGCGATCGGCTTCCTCGTCCCCGAGCGGGCCGGCACCCTGGAGGCCCTCGACGGCGGCGGCGTACGGGACGCGGACGGCGTCCTGGAGGTGGAACTCACCGAGCCCGGCGGGGCGGTGAGGGCGGCGGGCAGCAACAACGAGTACCTGGGGCACGTCATGGCCGCCGACACCCGCGGCCCCGGCGCCCGCACCCGCGTCGAGGACCTGCTGGCCGGACTGCGCGCGGGACTGGTCGTCCGATGACCACAGCGACCTCCCACGCCTACCAGGACCTCGTCGACCGGGTCCGCGACGGCGCCCTCGGCCCCGACCCGGCCGGGCTGCGCGTCACCGTCGCCTTCACCACCCGGCAGGCCGTACGCCACGACGGACGCGGCACCGGCTACCGCAACGAGGTGCTCAGCCTGCGCCTCGCCGAGGCCGTCGGCTCCTGCGCCGTCGAACCGGGAGAACTCCCGGACGGCGCGCTCGACGACTGCGTCGGCGCCGACGTGGCCCGACTCCTGCGGCACCCCCTGCCGGCGGTCCGGGTCGCGGCGCTGGACGCCTACCTCATGCACGTCACCCCGCACACCCCCGAGCACGGCGCCCGGCCGGTCCCGCTGCCCGCCGGGTCCTCCGTGGAGAAGTCCCGCGCCCGCGCCCGCGCCGTCGTCGAACTGCTCGACCTGCCCGCCGGGGCGACGGTACTCGTCGTCGGTGTCGTCAACTCCCTGCTGGAAGCGCTGCGTTCACGCGGACTGCGCTACCTCCCGAGCGACCTCAAGGGCGGCACCACCGAGTGGGGCGAGCCGGTCCTCACCGACGCGCTCGCCGCGGCCGACCGCTGCCACGCCCTCCTCGTCTCCGGCATGACCCTCGGCAACGGCACCTTCGAACCCCTGCGCCGGCACGCGCTGACACACGGCAAGCAGCTGGTGGCGTTCGCCCAGACCGGCAGCGCCGTCCTGCCCCGCCTCCTCGGCCACGGGCTGACCGCGGTGTGCGCCGAGCCCTACCCGTTCTTCTGGCTCGACGGCGGCCCCGGCACCGTCCACCGCTACGGGTGCCCGGGAGGCGGGCGATGATCACGACCGCCGTCCTCCCCGACGCCCGCCGGGAACTCCTCGCGCTGCTCGGCCGTACGCCCGTGGTGCGCGTCACCGCCGGGCTGCCCGGCGCCCACCCCGGATTCTGGGCCAAACTCGAAGCGCTCTCGGCCGGCGGCATGAAGGCGCGGGCCGCCGTGTCGATGCTGCTGGGAGCCCGCGAACGCGGCGAACTGCGGCCCGGAGCCCCGGTGGTGGAGTCCACCTCCGGCACGCTCGGCATCGGCCTCGCCTTCGCCGGACAGGCCCTCGGCCATCCGGTCGTACTGGTCGGTGACCGCGAACTGGAGCCGTCCATGCGGCAGTTGCTGCGCGCCCACGGCGTCCGCCTGGAGATCGCCGACCGGCCCGCCCTCCAGGGCGGCTGGCAGGCCGCCCGCCTCGCCCGCCTGCGGGAGCTGCTGACCGAACTGCCCGACGCCTACTGGCCCGACCAGTACAACAACCCCGACAACACCGCCGGCTACGCCTCCCTCGCCGCCGAACTCGCCACCCAGCTCGACCACCTGGACATCCTGGTGTGCAGCGTCGGCACCGGCGGCCACAGCGCGGGCGTCGTCGGACCGCTGCGCCGCCACTGGCCCGCGCTGCGCCTGATCGGCGTCGACGCCACCGGCTCCACCATCTTCGGCCAGCCCGCCCGCCCCCGGCTGATGCGCGGCCTCGGCAGCAGCATCCACCCGCGCAACGTCGCCTACGACGCCTTCGACGAGGTCCACTGGATCGGCCCCGCCGAGGCCGTCGACAGTTGCCGCAGACTCGCCCGCGGCAGTTTCGTCACCGGTGGCTGGAGCACCGGCGCGGTCGCCCGCGTCGCCGCCTGGGCGGCCCGCGTGCACCCCGGCGCGGTCGTCGCGACCGTCTTCCCCGACGGACCGCACCGCTACCTCGGCACCGTCTACGACGACGACTTCACCGCCGCGCACGGCATCGACCCCGCCACCGCGGCCACCCGGCCCGTGGAGATACCGCACCCGCACACCGTCGAGGCGACCGGCTGGGCGCGCTGCACCCGCGTCACCGACCCGCTCGGCGCCCTCCGCACCCAGGAGGGGAGCCGATGAAGACCCGCCTGCGCACCGCGCGCCTCGTACTCGCCGAGCACGGCATCGACCCCGCCACCGCGGCCACCCGGCCCGTGGAGATACCGCACCCGCACACCGTCGAGGCGACCGGCTGGGCGCGCTGCACCCGCGTCACCGACCCGCTCGGCGTCCTCCGCACCCAGGAGGGGAGCCGATGAAGACCCGCCTGCGCACCGCGCGCCTCGTACTCGCCGAGCCGCTGCGGATCTCCCGCTCCACCATGGCCGCCCGGGACGCCGTGTGGCTGACCGTCGAGCACGACGGACTGCGCGGCCACGGCGAGGCCGTCACCAGCGTCTACTACGGCCTCGACACCGGCACCCTGTCGCGCCTCCTGGGCGCCGTCGACCTGGACCGCTTCGCCGAGCCGGAGAGCGCCCTGGAGGCCCTGCGCGAGGAGGCGCCGGCATCGCCGCCGGCCGTGACGGCCGCCGTCGAGGCCGCGCTCCTCGACCTCGTCGGCAAGCGCGCGGACGCTCCCGTCCACCGGCTCCTCGGCGCTCCCGCGCCCCCCGTGGCCGCCACCGCCCGCACCCTGGGCATCACCTCGCCCGCACACGCGGCAGCCGAGGCCCGCCGGCTCGCCGCGAGCGGCTTCCGGGTCATCAAGGTGAAGGCCGGCACCCCCGACCCCGAGGACGACATCGAACGCGTCCGCGTCGTGCGTGACGCGGCCCCCGGCGTACGGCTGCTCCTCGACCCCAACGGGGCGTGGACGCCGCGCCAGGCCGGGAGGCTCCTGCCCCGCTTCGCCGACCTCGGCGTCGAGGCCGTCGAACAGCCCCTCGCCCCCGGCGACCCGGAGGCACTGGCCGCCCTGGCCGAGCGGTCACCGCTGCCCGTCATCGCCGACGAGGACGCCGTCGGCATCGAGGACGCCCGGCGCCTCGCCGGACGGGTGCACGGCGTCAACGTCAAGCTCGCCAAGTGCGGCGGCGTCCACGCGGCCCTGCGCATCGCCGCCGCCGTCGAGGGCAGCGGCACCGCGTTGATGCTCGGCTGCCTCACCGCCAGCAGCCTCGGCCTCGCGCCCGCCGTCCACCTCGCCGACCGCGCCCGCTGGACCGACCTCGACGGACACCTGCTCCTCGCGCGGGACCCGTGGAGCGGCATCGGCGGCACCGACGGCTTCGTCCGCGCGAGCGACCGGCCGGGACTGGGGGTGACACATGGGGACCTGGCGTGAGATACGGGGCTTCCCCGTCGCCGTGCGGCTGCTGCTGGTCAACCAACTGGGCGTCAACACCGGCTTCTACCTCCTCATCCCCTACCTCGCCCTCCACCTCGGCGAGAACCTGGGCATGTCGGCGGCGGTCGTCGGCGTCGTCCTCGGCGTCCGCAACCTCAGCCAGCAGGGCCTGTTCCTCATCGGCGGCTCCGCGGCCGACCGGCTCGGCGCACGGGGCGTGATCATCGCCGGGTGCGCCCTGCGGACGGCCGGGTTCGCGCTGTTCGCACTGGGCGACGGACTGCCGGTACTGCTCGCCGCGTCGGTGCTCAGCGGACTCGCCGGCGCCCTGTTCAACCCAGCCGTGCGCGCCTACCTCGCGCAGGAGGCTGGGGAGCGCAAGGCGGAGGCGTTCGCCCTCTTCAACGTGTTCGCCACCACCGGCGCCCTGATCGGCCCACTGCTGGGCAGCGCCCTGCTCCTCGTCGACTTCCGCGCCTGCGCCCTGACCGCCGCCGGCGTCTTCGCCGTCCTCACCGTGGCGCAGGCACTCGTGCTGCCCGCACGGGAGGTGCCGCCCCGGCAGGACAGCGTCCTCGCGGACTGGCGCGAGGTGGCCGGCGACCGGGCCTTCCTCGGCTTCGCCCTCGCCATGGTCGGCATGTTCACCCTGGAGAACCAGCTCTACCTGCTGCTGCCCGACGGCGCCCGCCAGGCCACCGGCTGGGACGGCGCCGCCGGCCTCGTCCTCCTCGTCGGCACGCTCACCAACCTCACCCTCCAGATGCGCGTCACCCGGGCCCTCACAACCGGTGGCCACCGGGCCCGTTGGATCGCGGTCGGGCTCACCCTGATGGGCGTGGCGTTCCTGCCCCCCGCGATGGTGGCCGGATCGTCGTCGGACGGGTGGCTCGACGCCGCACCCGTCCTGGCCGGCGCCGTACTGCTCCATCTCGGCGTCGTGATCGCCTCGCCCTTCGTCATGGAGCTGATACCCGGCTTCGGCCGCCCGGAGCTGACCGGCACCTACTTCGGGATTTTCTACGTCGTCTCGGGCGTCGCCGCCGCCCTCGGCAACACGGTCGTCGGCTGGGCCATGGACACGGGCGGGCGCACCGGAGCCGAGTGGCTGCCGTGGGTGTGCTGCGCCCTGTTCGGCCCGGCGTCGGCGGCCGGAGTGGCATGGCTGCACCGGCGCGGAGCGCTCCCCCCGGGCCCGCCACCCGTCCCCGCGGCCCGAGTGGCCCCGGCCGAGGAGAGGAGCCACGCGTGAGGGACCACACCGCCGGAAACCTCCTCACCGACCACCCCGCCCTCTACGAGGCCCGCTTCCCCGACCCCGACCGGCTCGCCGGACATTGGGCCGAGAACCGCCTGCACCACCACGGCGCCGGCCCGCGCGTCCTCGACATGGGCTGCGGAACCGGCCGCGACGCCGCCCATCTGCACCGGGCCGGCCGTACGGTGACCGGCGCCGACCTCTCCGAGGCGATGCTCGGCCACGCCCGCGTCCACCACCGGGGACCGGTCTACCTCCGGGCCGATCTGCACGGCTTCGACCTCGGCCGGGCCGCCTTCGACGCGGTGGTCTGCCTGGACAGCTCCCTGCTGTACTGCCACACCAACGACCAGCTCGACGGCTTCCTCGCCTCCTGCCGCCACGCCCTCGCGCCCGGCGGGCTGCTGGTCGCGGAGATGCGCAACGGCGCCCATCTCCTCGGCCGTCAGGATCTCCTCGACGGCCCGAGGGCCGACGCGTTCACCTGGCGGGGCGTCACCTACCGCTCGGCCACCCGCCTGTCCGTCGACCGGGAGGCCCAGCTTCTGCGCCGCGTCCGCGTGTGGACCACCGACGACGGCACACCGCCGGTCGAACAGCACTCCGCCTGGCGGCTGTTGTTCCCGCAGGAACTGCGGCACTTCCTCGCCGCGCACGGCTTCGAGGTCCTCGAACTCCACGACGGACCCGGCCCGCGCACCGAACCCCGGTGGCGGGACGGCGATCCGGTCGGCAGGACGGCCGACGGGGACCGTCTGCACCTGGTGGCCCGCCTGCGCATCACGCCCTGACACACCCGCACCTGGTGGCCCGCCTGGGCACCACACCCCGACCCGCTCCTGCGCCTCGTGGCCCGCCTGGGCACCGCTCCTTGACTCACCTGCACCTGGTGGCCCGCCTGGGCACCACACCCCCACCCGCTCCTGCGCCTCGTGGCCCGCCTGAGCACCGCTCTCTGACACACCCGCACCTGGTGGCCCGCCTGGACACCACTCCACGACCCGCCCGCGCCTCATGACCGCCTGAGCACCGTCCCCTGACCCACCGCCACTCCAATCGATCCCACCCGAAGGAACAGCCATGCACGACGAACACCTCCCCGGCCTGCGCCGACGCGGCTTCCTCGCCGCCGGCACGGGGGCCGCCGCCCTCACCCTCGTCGGCTGCGGCAACGGCAACGGCACCGGCGACGACCGGGCCGACAGCGGTGACGGCAGGCCCAGGAAGGGCGGGCGGTTGCGCGCCGCGTTCGCCGGCGGCGGCGCGAGCGAGACCCTCGACCCCCACCTGGCCAACCTGTTCGCCGACGTCGCCCGCGCCAAGGCCCTCTACGACAAGCTCGCCGACTACGGCGCCGACCTCTCCGCGCGGCCCCGCCTCGCCGCGTCCTGGGAGCCCGACAGGACCCTCGCCCGCTGGCGGGTCACCCTGCGCGAGGCCACCTTCCACGACGGCAGGCCGGTCACCGCCGAGGACGTCCTGTACAGCTACCGGCGTATCGCCGACCCGAAGCAGGCCTACCGCGCGAAGGCGTCCCTGGAGCCCATCGACCTCGACGCGAGCCGCGCCACCGGCAACCGGGCCATCGAGTTCGTGCTCAAGCGGCCGACGGCCGAGTTCCCCAACGTGCTGGCCGCGTTCGGCGCGTACATCGTCCCCGAGAACGCCACCGACTTCGACAAGAAGCCGGTCGGCTCCGGGCCCTTCCGGTTCGTCTCCTTCGCACCGGGCCGCTCGGCCGTCTTCCGCCGCAACGACGCCTACTGGGACGGCGCCCCGCACCTGGACGAGCTGGAACTCGTGGTCGTCAACGAGGAGTCGGCCCGCGTCAACGCCCTCCTCGGCGGCCAGATCGAGTACGCCCACGAACTCGCCCCGACGACCGCCCGTGCCCACGAGGGCAAGGGGCGGATCGAGATCGTGCGGTTGCGGGGCAGCGCCATGCAGGCCTTCTGCATGAAGACCGACCGCGCCCCCTTCGACGACAAGCGGGTGCGCGAGGCGTTCTTCCTCATCGCCGACCGCGAGGAACTCGTCGACGGCGCCCTGTCCGGCGCGGGCGTCGTCGGCAACGACCTGTTCGGCAAGGGCTACGAGTACTACGCCGACGACCTCCCGCAGCGCGCCCAGGACCTCGACCGGGCCCGCGCCCTGCTGAGACAGGCCGGCGCCGGGAAACTGAGGGTCACCCTGGACACCTCGGCCGTCGCCGCCGGATTCACCGAGGCCGCCGGCATCTTCCGCGACCAGGCCGCCCGCGCGGGGGTCACCGTCGACGTGAGAATGGGCAGCAAGGACTCCTACTGGAGCGACATCCTCGACAACGGCACCCTGTGCTGCTACCGCTCCGGCGCCATGCCCATCGAGTCCCACCTCTCGCAGCGCCTGCTCACCGCCTCCACCACCAACGCCACCAAGTGGAAGCACCCGGACTTCGACGCCCTGTACCAGCAGGCCCAGTCCACCCGCGACAAGACCGAACGGGCCGCCGTCTACGGGCGCATGCAGCGCCGCCTGTACGCCGAGGGCGGCTTCCTCGTCTGGGGGTTCGCCGACTGGATCATCGCCACCGCCCGCGACGTGCGGGGAGTCGATCCGAAGGCACCCGCCAACACCCTCGACTGGGCCCGCTTCGACAAGGTCTGGCTGGCGTGACGAAGAACCCCGGGACGAGCGGTGTGCGCTCGTTCGTCGCCCGGCGGCTGCTGCTCGGTGCCGCGCAGACCGCGGCCGTCGTGCTGCTGGTCTTCGCGCTCACCGAGGCGCTGCCGGGCGACGCGGCCGTCGCCCTCGCCGGCGACCAGCCCGACCCCGCGCGCATCGCCGCGATCCGCGACGCCATGGACCTCGACCGGCCGGCGTACGAGCGGTTCGCGGACTGGGCGGCCGGCCTGCCGTACGGGGACTTCGGCACCTCCCTGGCCTCCGGCCGCCCGGTGTCCCGGTACCTCGCCGACGGCTTCGGCCCGACCCTGCTGCTGGCCTCCCTCACCCTCGTCCTGCTCGTCCCGCTCGGCCTCGGCCTGGGCGTGCTCGCCGCCCGCCACGAGGGACGGCTCGTGGACCGGCTGGTCAGCTCCGTCACCCTCGCGGTGTACGCGGTCCCCGAGTTCGCCCTCGGCGTCCTGCTGGTGACGGTCCTCGCGCTGAAACTGGCCTGGCTGCCACCGACCGCCGTCGGCTACGGCACCGACCTGCTCGCCCACCCGGACGGCCTGGTCCTGCCGGTGCTCGTCCTGCTCTCCCGGCCGGTGTGCTCCCTGTCCCGGCTGGTCCGCGCCGGCATGGTCGACGCCCTCGCCTCGCCCTACGCCACCCACGCCCGCCGCTGCGGCGTCCACGGCGTCCGCGTCCGCTACGCCCACGCCCTGCCCAACGCCCTCGCCCCGGCCGTCCAGCAACTGGCCCGCACCGCCGACTGGCTGCTGTGCGGGGTCGTCGTCGTCGAGGCGCTGTTCGTCGTGCCGGGCCTCGGCACGGTCCTGGTCAACGCCGTCGCCGAACGGGACGTACCGGTCGTCCAGGGACTGGCCGTGGTCTTCGGCGTGCTGACCGTCGCCCTCAACCTGGGCGCGGACCTGGTGGCGCACCGGCTGACGCCCCGCTCGGATGTGGCCGCGTGACCCGCAGCCGCTTCGCCCTCGGCCTCACGGTCGTCGCCGTCCCGCTCGGCCTCGCCCTCCTGGGCCCCCTGTTCGCCGGCGAACCCGGCCCCCGCTCCCTGTCCTTCGCCCTCGGTGAAGGTCACCCACCGCTCGGCACCGACTTCGTCGGCCGGGACGTCTGGCGGCAGGTCCTGCGCGGCGGCCGTACGGTCGTGCTGTCCGCCCTGGCCGCGACCGCCCTGGCCTACCTGGTCGCACTGCCCGTGGGACTGGCCGCCGCGCTCACCCGCGCACGGCGGCTGGAGGAGCTGCTGATGCGACCGCTGGACGTGCTGCTCGCCGTGCCGTCGCTGCTCATGATCCTGCTCGTGGCGTCCGTGTTCACGCCGGGCGCGACCGGGCTCGCCCTGCTCGTCGCCCTGCTGAACGTGCCCGACGCGGCCCGGATCGTGCGGGCGGCGGCGGGCGAGGCCGCCGCCCGGCCGGCCGTGGAGGCGCTGCGCATGCAGGGCGAGACCTGGTGGCGCGTCGCCGTGGGCTACGTCGGCCGGGCCACCCTGCGCACCCTGGCCGCCGACGCCGGGATCCGGCTGACCGGCGTGCTGTACCTGGTGTCCACGGCAGCCTTCCTCGGCGTCGGCGTCGCACCGGACGCCGCCGACTGGGCGGTCATGGTCGACCGCAACCGCACCGGACTGTTCGTGCAGCCCTGGGCGGTCGTGGTGCCCGCCCTGCTGATCGTGACCCTGACGACCGGCACCAACCTGCTGTTCGACGCCGCCCTCCAGCGGCCCCCGCGACGGAAGGGACGACGGCCGTGAGCCACGACACCGCCTGCGCGGCGGAGATCCGCGATCTGCGCGTGGAGATCGACGGACGGGCCGTCGTCGACGGGGTGAACCTGCGGGTGCCGCCCGGACGGGTCACCGCCCTGGTCGGGGCGTCCGGCAGCGGCAAGACCACGACCGGCCTCGCCCTGCTGGGGGAGTACCCGCCCGGCGCCCGCGTCACGGGGGAGGTGCTCCGCCCCGCGGACGGACCGGTCGGATACGTGCCCCAGCACCCCGCCGCCGTCCTCAACCCCGCCCGCCGCATCGGCGCCCTCCTCCACGACATCGCCCGCCCCCAGGTCCGTCACCTGCCGCGCGCCGAACGCCGCACGGCGGCCCGCGAACTGGTCCTGCGCGCACTGCACGACGCGCAAGTCCCGGACGCCGCGGCCCTGTTGCGCCGCCACCCGCACCAGCTCTCCGGCGGCCAGCAGCAGCGGGTCGTGCTCGCCCAGGCCCTGCTGCTCGGCGCCCGCGTGGTCGTCGCCGACGAACCCACCACCGGCCAGGACGCCCTGACCAGGAGCGGGATCGTCGAGCAGCTGGCGGCGGTCGCGGCCGGGGGCATCGCGGTCGTGCTGCTCAGCCATGACCTGGACGTGGTGCGCGCCCTCGCCGACGACGTCCTGGTGATGCGGGCGGGGCGGGTCGTGGAGTCCGGACCGGCCGAACGGCTGTGGCTCGCACCCCGGCACGAGTGGACCCGCCGGCTCCTCGACGGCCACCGGACCGCGCCACCGCCCGACAGCGACACCGGCGCCGAGCCCGCCCGGCCCGTCCTGACCGTCCGCGACCTGACCGCCGTACACGGCCCCACCACGGTGCTGCGTGCCCCCCACCTCACCCTGGGAGCCGGGGAGTGCCTGGCCGTCGTCGGCCGGTCGGGCAGCGGCAAGACCACCCTCGCCCGCTGCCTCGCCGGACTGCACCGCGACCACACCGGCGAGATCCTGCTCGACGGGACGGCCCTCCCCCGCAGCGTCCGGCACCGCGACCGGGACGGGCTCGCCGCGGTCCAGTACGTGTTCCAGGACGCCCGCGCCGCGTTCGACGAGTTCCGTCCCGTCCTCGCCCAGGTCGCCCGCACGGCGGTCCGGCTGCGCGGCGCCGACGAACGCACCGCCACCGGCGAGGCGTCGACGACGCTGGCCCGCCTCGGCCTCCCCGAGGACCTCGCCCGCCGCCCGCCCGGAGCCCTCTCCGGCGGCGAACTCCAGCGGGCCGCCCTCGCCCGCGCCCTGCTCGCCCGGCCCCGCGTCCTGATCTGCGACGAGATCACCTCCGGCCTCGACACGGTGACCCGGCGCGGCATCCTCGACCTCCTGGCCGGCCTGGTGCGCGACGGCGACGACCTCGCCCTGGTCCTCATCACCCACGACCTGGACACCGCGCGCCTCGCCCACCGCATCACCGTGCTGGAGGCGGGCGAAGTCGTCGAACAGGGACCGGCCGGGACGGTACTGAGCCGGCCCCGGCATCCGTTCACCGTCTCGCTGCTGGAGTCCACGGCAGGTCCGGGGGCGGGAACGCGTCCGTGACGCAGGTCAGGGGGTCGGAATGCCCGCCGGGCGCGCCGGCCGGCCCAGGCGCACCGGCACACCGGGGGAGTACAGGACACTGACCGGTGCCTCCCGCGGCGCCGGCAGTCCGGCCGCGGCGACCAGGTCCTCCTCGCAGTCGAGCAGTTCCGCCCGGTGCAGAGGCCAGCGCGGATGGTCGTTGGGCAGATAGGCGGCGCCGCCGAAGAAGGCGTTGTGCATGCCCCAGCGGGCGGTGAGGAAGTGCTCCAGCTCCGTGGGCTCCTCGATGCGCTCGCCCCGGCGTACGACGATCCGGCTCGACGCACCGCGCGGTCCCGGCCACCGGCGCGCACTGGTGTAGGCGACGGTGTCACCGTCGGCGCGCACCCGCATCCGGGACCACAGGTACGGCAGCCGGAAGCCGACGCGCCCCATCACCACCGGGATCAGCCGCGCGGCGTCCATCGACCGGAACACGACCCCGCGCCGGCCGTGCCCGTCGACCGAGTACAGCCGCACGTTGGTCTCCGGGAACGACCCGAGATACGGCACCCCCGGCAGCCCCAGCCAGCCCACCCGACGCATCCGGAAGGCGACCAGACCGACGTACGTCACCCCGTCGTGGACGTCGGGAACGGTGCCCGGCGGCAGCAGGCCCGCCACCGTCTCCGGAGCCACCGCCCAGTGCACGAAGCAGAGGTCGAGCCACTGCTGGGTCAGCAGCGGCACGCCCACGCGGTCGGGGGCGTCGGGCGTCACGGAGGAGGGCTGCACGGCACCAGGATCGCAGACGGCCGGTGACGCCCGCCCGCCCCCTCCCGCGTCGACGGGGCGCATCCCCGGCGCGGGATCCGTCCGAGGCGCCCCTCGGACGCTGTCGAACGGCCTGTGCGGGCGTGGCCCGGCACAGTCCGAGACGGTCGGCGCGGCGCGGCGCACGACGCGACCGGCGGGGCGGGCCGAGGCGTCCGCCGAAGGCTCAACTCCCGGCCAGCAGCGCCGCCAGCTCCTCCGGGCTGCGCGGCCCGGCCTCCCCCTCGGACAACAGGCCCTGACCGGTGAGCAGCCGGGCGACCGCGATGCCCCAGGGCAGGCGCAGGCCCGCTTCCCGGAGCAGGTCGGCGCGGGCCAGCACGGTGCCCGCCGGGCCGGTGTGCGCGCCGGACGGGGTGAGCAGGGCCGCGTCATCGGCCCAGCGCAGGGCGAGATCGACGTCATGAGTGGCCATCACCACCGTCGTGCCGGACGCGCGCAGCCCGTCCAGCGTGGCGAGCAGCCGCTCCTGGCCGTCCGGGTCGAGCCCGGCGGTCGGCTCGTCGAGGATCAGCACGCGCGGCCGCATCGCGACGGCGCCCGCGATCGCGGTCCGCTTGCGCTGCCCGTAGGACAACAGGTGGGTGGGCCGGTCGGCCAGGGCGCCGATGTCCAGAGCGGCGAGCGCCTCCTCCACCCGCGCCCGCACCTCGGCGTCGGGCAGCCCCAGGTTCAGCGGCCCGAACGAGACGTCCTGCGCGACGGACGCGGCGAACAGCTGGTCGTCCGGGTCCTGCACCACCAGCTGCACGGTCGTCCGCAGCCGGGTCAGCCCCTTGCGGTCGTACGCCACCGGCCGCCCCTCGACCGTCAACGTGCCGGTCCGCGGGCGCAGTCCACCGCTCAGCAGCCGCATCAGGGTCGTCTTCCCGCTGCCGTTGCGGCCCAGCAGGGCGAGGGCGCGCCCCTCGGGCACCGTGAAGTCGAGACCGTCGAGCACGGTCGGCCCGTCCTCGTAGGCGAAGGAGGCACCCCGCAGGGTGACCAGCTCGCTCATGACAGAGACCTTTCCAGGACGAGAGTGAGGACGGCCAGGGCCACCAGCAGTCCGGCCGCGGCCACCGTGAAGCGCACGGAGACGCGGGCCTCGGGCACCAGGACGCGCAGCGTGCCGTCGTAGCCGCGACCGGCGAGCCCGGCCTGGAGCCGTGCCGCCCGGTCGAACGCCCGCACGAAGGCGGTGGCGCCGAGCCCGGCGAGCGAACGCCACTCGGCGGCACGGCCGGTGTGCCCGAGCCGGGCCGCCTGCGCCTCCCGGATCCGCCGCATCGAGTCCAGCAGCAGGAAACTCATGCGGTACGTCACCAGGGCGACGTCGACGACCGGCGCGGGCACCCCCGCCCGCACCAGACGGGGCAGCAGATCGGACATCGGTGTGGTGAACGCGAACAGCAGCACACCGAGGGAAGCGGCCGAGGTGCGCAGCATCAGCTCCCCGGCCCGGACGGGCCCCCCGTCGGTCAGGGACACGAACCCGCCGGGGCCGCCCACCTGGACGAGGAGGGTGAGCGCGCCCGTGGCGCAGAAACCCAACGGGACCCGGTAGGCCCGCCACAGCCGGCGGACCGGCACGCCCGCCGGGCCCAGCAGCAGGGCGAGCGCCGTCACCAGCACCAGGGCGGCACCCGGCCAGGGCGGCAGCGAGATCGCGAGCAGGGTCAGACCGAGCCCGAGCACGGCCTTGTCCACGGGATGACGGCGGCGCCAGCGGCTGCTGTGCGCCGCCGCGTCGATCGGCAGCACGAGCGCTCAGACCCGATCGTGGCGGGAGGCCCCGTCCACGGGGGCCCGAGCGGCGTCGTCGGCTCCCGCCCCGTCCCCGTCCCGCTCCTCCTCCAGACGGGCCAGTGCCCGCTGTTCGCCCTGCCGGCGCCCCCGGCGCACCCCGAAGTAGTAGGCGAGGACACCCGCGCCCAGGGCCGCCTGGACGGCGAACAGCGCCGACTCGATCTCCCCGGACGGCGGCTCGTACAGGGGCGAGAACCACGGCTCGTAGTCCGGCTCCAGTTCGGTGATCGCCGTCTCCGCCTCGCTGTCGGAGCCGGTGAACGGCTGCTCCTTGTGGTCGCCGAGCCCCAGGGCCAGCGGGAGCACCGCGAGCGCGAGGACGGCGAGCAGCAGCAGGAGGTTGATCCTGGTGTTGCGTCTCACCGGGCCACCGCCCCGGTCGTGTCCGCCTTCCGCCCGCCGGTCACCAGCACGCCCAGCCGGGTCAGCTCGCCCTTGCTGGACTGCACGAGGAGACGCATCACCAGAACGGTGAGCAGTCCCTCGCTCACCGCCAGCGGGATCTGCGTGACGGCGAAGATGGACCCGAACTTGCCGAGCGCGCCCAGGAAGCCGCTGCTCGGGTCGGGGAACGCCAGCGCGAGCTGCACGCTGGTCACGCAGTAGGTGGACAGGTCGGCGACGAACGCGCCGCAGAACACCGCGACCATCAGCGGCACGTCGTAGCGCCGCAGCAGCCGGTACAGGCCGTAACCGGCCCACGGCCCCACGATCGCCATCGAGAAGACGTTGGCGCCGAGTGTGGTCAGGCCGCCGTGCGCGAGCAGCAGCGCCTGGAAGAGCAGGGTGATCGTGCCCAGCACGGCCATGATCGGCGGCCGGAACAGGACGGCGCCCAGACCGGTGCCGGTGGGGTGCGAGCAACTCCCGGTCACCGACGGAAGCTTGAGCGCGGACAGGACGAACGTGAAGGCACCGGCGGCGCCGAGCAGCAGCGTGCTCTCGGGATGCTCCCTGACTTCACGGTTGAGCGACCGGGCTCCGTGGACGACGAAAGGCGCCGACGCGACGCTCCAGGCGACCGCGTGCGCCGGAGGCAGAAAACCCTCGGCTATGTGCATGGCTGAGCAGACCCTCTCCAGCACCTCGTGGATGGTTGACGTGCCTTGGCCGGTCTCCTGGCTGACGGGTACCACCGCCCGTGCTCCGCCTTCCCGGGTCCGTGAGGACCCAGTGGCTGCCCGCGAGGGCCGGAGCCGGACTTCCCGATCACAGTGGCGAGGGCCGCACCGGCATCACACCGGATTTCCCGTTCACCAAGGCCTGGTGACAGTAGTGCGAGGACAGGGGCGGTGACAAGCGGGACCGGGGGCGCACGGGCGGCGGACACGGGGTGTCCCCCCGGCGCACACCCGCCGCGCCGGGGCCACCGCGGCGGCGCCGGTCAGCGACCGTGCCCGTCCGGGCACACCACCGGAGCGTCGCCCCGCGCCCCGGATCCGCCGCGGTGCCCGGCCGGTTCGCGCAGCACGGCACGCGGGACCTCGGCCGCCGGCAGCGGACGGGTCGAGCCGATCGCCCGGACGAGGACGGCGTCCCCGTCCGTCTCCGCGCCGGGCGAGGCGAACGCGTGGACGCCGTCGCTGACGAGGACCGCCGTCCGCAGGGCGCGCTCGGCGGTGACGCAGCTGTTCATGAGGGGGACACCACGACGGAAACACCGTTCCTGCGCTCCGCGGCCCGGCTCGGCGGCCGGGGTGTCCCGCGAACGCGCGTGCGGCGCCGCCGCTTCGGGGAGTGAGGAAGGGCGGGGAGCCGCCAGTACCCTGGCGGTCGTCCCAGTGTCTGCGAGAGGGTGACCGTGACTGCCTTCCGCCACCGCCCCGACCCGGACGAGGTCGCACGGGTGACCGCGACGGCCGCGGAACTGCTGGAGGTGCTGTGGGGACGGGCCTCGACGGCGCCCGCGTCCGCGTCCCAGCTGCGCGTGCTGTTCGTCCTGGAACACCAGGAGGGCATCAACCTGCGCAGCCTCGCCCACTCCCTCGCCTCCACACCGCCCTCGGTCAGCCGGCTGTGCGACCGGCTCCAGGCCGCCGGCTTCGTGGAGCGGGTGGTGAACCCCTCCGACCGGCGCGAGCTGCGGCTGCGCCTGAGCGGACCGGGCCGGACGTTCCTCGCCGACCTGCGGGAGCGCCGGGAGCGGGAACTGCGCGCGGTACTGGGCGGGATGCCCGTGGGGAAGCGGGTCGCCCTGCTGGAGGGGCTCGACGCGTTCTGCGACGCGGCGGCGGACCGGGCCCATGACGAGGTCCCGGACCCCCGCAGCCGTACGGCCTGACCTGCGGACCGCGGCACCGGTGCCGCCCGGCGTCGGCGGCCGCCCCGCGGGGCCCGGGCCCGCCCGGAACCCGCACCCGCGTCACACCCGGGGCACTGCCGCCCCGAGCCGCCGCCAACCTGTACCGGCTGTGGCCGGGGCCCGGAAAGCCGCATGGAACGGCCCGCCGGGGTTACTCCGTCTGCTATGGCACGGACATCGAGAACCCGACCGGACGAGCAGGTCGAGCGCCGGGAACCGGACGAACCGGGTCGGCTGCCCAAGCGATCCTGGATGGCGGTGCTGAAGGGCACGGTCAAGGAGTTCAAGGACGACGAGCTGACCGACCGCGCCGCCGCCCTCACCTACTACGGGATCCTGTCGCTGTTCCCCGCCCTGCTGGTCCTGGTGTCGCTGCTGGGCGTCGCCGGCAAGTCGGCGACCGACGAGGTCCTGAAGAACATCCAGAAACTCGCCCCCGGGGCGGCCCGGGACATCATCACCGACGCGGTCACCCAGCTCCAGGGCCGCGGCGGGATCGGCTCGCTCATGGCGCTGGTCGGCATCCTGCTGGCCGTCTGGTCGGCCTCCGGCTAT
Organism: Streptomyces sp. NPDC006259; assembly: GCF_042870975.1. Taxonomy (NCBI): domain Bacteria; kingdom Bacillati; phylum Actinomycetota; class Actinomycetes; order Kitasatosporales; family Streptomycetaceae; genus Streptomyces; species Streptomyces sp. NPDC006259. The sequence continues at coordinate 209,415 of NZ_JBIAHY010000002.1, forward strand.
GTCGCCGCCTTCATCCGCAGCGCGAACGCCGTGTACGACATGCCGGAGGGCCGGCCCGTCTGGAAGGTGCTTCCGGTCCGGGTCGGTGTGACGGTGGTGCTGCTGGTGCTGGCCGTGGTCAGCGCCCTGATCGTGGTGTTCACCGGTGACCTCGCCCGCCGTGCGGGCACGACCCTGGGCATCGGCGACACCGCCCTGACGGTGTGGTCGATCGCCAAGTGGCCGGTCCTGGTCCTCCTGGTCGTCATCATGATCGCGCTGCTGTACTGGGCGACCCCGAACGTGAAGGGCCGCGGCTTCCGGTGGATCACCCCGGGCAGCGTGCTGGCCCTGCTGATCTGGCTGATCGCCTCGGCCGGCTTCGCCTTCTACGTGGCCAACTTCGGCTCCTACAACAAGACCTACGGCACTCTGGCCGGCGTCATCGTGTTCCTGGTGTGGCTGTGGATCAGCAACATCGCCATCCTGCTCGGGCTGGAGTTCGACGCCGAACTGTCCCGGCAGCGGGCCGTCGCGGGTGGTCTCCCGCAGGACGAGGAGCCGTACGTGCCGCCCAGGGACACCCGTGCCTGGAGCGAGGAGGACCAGCGCCGCATGACGTGAGGGATGCCCGCCGGTTGCCGTTAGAGACCCGTCGTACCGGGCAGTCGCAGGCCATGAGTGTGCGGACTGATCTCGAGGACGGCGACCGGCGACTGGGCCGGCGGATGACGTCGTGGCGGTGGGACCCGGCGCGGCGGGCGCTCCCGGTGGTGGAGGAGGCGGCGCAGCACACCAAGCTCTGGTGGGGCGCCGCCTTCGTGATGGTCGCGGCCGGCGGGTGGCGGGGTCGACGGGCCGCCGCGGCGGGTGTGGTCAGCATGGCCGTGGCGGAGGTGGTGTCCAACGGCGTGGTCAAGCAGCTCTGGGAACGGCGCCGGCCGCCGCAGGAGTGGGTCCCGGACGAGGTCCCCGACCGACCCGACTCCTCCTCCTTCCCCTCCGGCCACACGGCCGCCGCGGTCGGCTTCACCGCCGCCGTCGCCGGGGTGTGGCCCCTCGCCGGCGCGCTCTGCGCGGTGCCGGCGGCGGTGGTGGCCGGCGAACGTGTGCACGCCGGCGCCCACTACCCCTCCGACGTCGCGGTCGGCGCGCTGATCGGCCTGTCCGCCGCCGCGCTGACCCACCGTGCTCCCCGCCTGGCCGTCCGCGCGGCACTGAAGTGAGGCCGCGCGGCCACCCGGCCTGAGGTGGGGTCGCGCGGCCACCCGGCACTGAGGTGGGGTCGCGCGGCCACCCGGCACTGAGGTGGGGTCGCGCGGCCGCCCGGGCCTTGGACGCGGCCGGGCCCGCCGCTGCGGGGGGACGAGGTCCGCGGGCACGCCGGCGGCCGGTGAGACCTGCCGGACGTCCGCGGGATGGGTCTCAGCCGACGAGCGTGCGGTGCGGCGGGCGGCCGTACGCGGAGCGGTACAGGGTGGCGAATCGGCCGGGGTGCAGGAAGCCCCAGCGGGCCGCGACGTCGGTGACCGTCGTGCCGTCCGTCGGGCTCGCGGCCCGCAGGTCGTCGTGGGCGTGGGCGAGCCGGACCCCGCGCAGGTGCGCCAGCGGGGTGGTGTCGAGGTGTCGCCGGAAGGCGTACTGGAGCGCCCGCACCGTGACATGCGCGGCCGCGGCGATGTCGGCGACCGTGATCGGTTCGTCGGCGTGGTCGTCGATGTAGGCGAGCGCGCGCCGCAGCGTCGCGGGGCGGGCGTCGTTGCGGTCGGTCGCGGTGGCTTCCGTGAGCGCCGTGTTGGGGAACGTGGCCAGGACGCCCGCCGCGAGGTGCTGGGCGGCGGTGGAGGCGATGAGCGGCTGGTCGGCGAAGCCGGGCGCGGCCAGTACATGATCGCGGACGTAGCCGATCGTCTGCCGCAGCTGCCGGGCCGCGGCCGGGGAGTGCGGCCGGTGCCCGGTCAGCCGGACCGGTCCCTGCCTACGGCCCGGGGCCGTCGCGGCCACCTGGGTGAGCAGGTCGGTGTCGAGCATGGTGATGTTGTAGCGGGCGTTGCAGACCCGTCCCGAGTACGGCAGCTCCGGCGGGGCGAAGGACACCACGTCGCCCGGCCCGAACGTGTCCTCGACGCCGTCGAAGGCGTGGTCCCGGATGGTGCCCTCGTGGACCAGGCACAGACAGATCCGGCCCAGCGGCATGACGGAGTAGCTCATCTCGAAGCCGAGGTCGAGTTCGTCGACGGTCACCGAGGGCATCGCGGCGCGGCTGACGCGCGTCCGGCCGGCCCGCGGGTCGCCGCTGCCGATGCGCATCCTGGCGTAGGCCCGGCTGAGGAAGTCCTCGGTCCGGCCGAGGTCGTCACTGTCGAAGAACAGTGTGTCCATGAATCCTTCGTCCGATGGGTGGCGGCCCCGCGCTGTGCGGGCCGGGCGGTCGCCGAAACGGCGATTCGCCCGCTCCGCACGTTTTCCCCGCGTCCTGGCGCGCATTCGTTTTCCGTACCGTCCCCGGCGATGTTGTTCGTCCCGTGTGCGGCCGGACCGGTCAGTTCTGTGCAGGCTGGAGGGGACGGCACGGTGACGCCGAGTGGCCGCCCGCGGTTCGCGGGCTCCTGACGAGGAGAAACACAGGTGGAGTGCGGCATGGTTGGGGAGGAGAAGGCCGAGGCGCGAGTCGCCGCCCTGCGGGAGGAGGTGGCCCAGCTGCGGCAGGCCGTCGCCTCCCATGCCGTGGTGGACCAGGCGATCGGGGTGGTCGTCGCCGTGGGCCGGCTGCGCCCCGAGCAGGGTTGGGAGGTGCTGCTGGAGATCTCCCAGCGCACCAACACCAAACTGCGCGAGGTCGCCGAGTACGTGGTGCAGGGCGCCCACTGCCGCTGGCTCCCCGACGAGATCCACCAGGCGCTGACGGACGCCCTGGCCCGCGCCAGGTCGGCCTGAGCGTCCGGCGCGCCGCGCCGCGGCCGACCCGCGGACGCCGTGTCAGCGCCCCCCACCTGCGGTTTCCCGGCTCCTGGACCGACCGTCGGTAACACCGGCGGTGACGTAGGGTCGGCCTCTGGGAGTGACACCGGAGGGGGAAGACGTGCCGCTGGAATCCGTGCGCTTCGCGGTCCTGGGGGCCGTGCGGGTGTGTCGCGGGGAGACGGAGCTGGCGCCCGCCGGGCCGCGGGAGCGAGCCTTCCTGGCGCTGCTGCTGGTCGGGGCGGGGGAGCCGGTCGGCATGGACGAGATCGTCGACACCCTGTGGGAGACCGACCCGCCGCGCAGCGCCGTCAACGTGGTCCGTCGGCACGTGGGATCGCTGCGGCGGCTCCTGGAGCCCGGCCTCGCCCCCCGCGCGGAGGGCCGCTGGCTGGTGCGGGACGCGGGCGGCTACCGGCTCCTGACCGACGGCGACTCGCTGGACCTGATCCGGTTCCGCGCCCTGCGGGAGACCGCCGGGCGGACCGCACGGGAGTCCCCCGAGCGGGCCCTCGGCCTGCTCACCGAGGCGCTCTCCCTGTGGCGGGGCCCGGTCGCCGCCGGACTGCCCGCCGCGACCCGCGCCCGTCCGGTGTTCGACGCGGTGGACCGCGAACGCCTCGCCGCCGTGCGCGAGGCGGCCGACGCCGCCCTGCGCGCCGGACTTCCCGGCGCCGTCCTGTCCGAACTGCGTCAGGCCGCCACCGCGCACCCCCTGGACGAACCCGTGCAGGCCGCGCTGATCCTCGCCCTGGCGGCAGCGGGCCGCCGGTCCGAGGCCCTCGGTGTGTACGACGCCGTGGGGACCCGGCTCGCCGGGGAGCTGGGGATCGACCCCGGCGCGGAACTGCGCGAGGCCCGGGAGGCCGTGCTGCGGGAGAACCCCGGCGGGCACGGCGCGGGGGTGCCCGGTCCGGCCGTTAGCCGGACGGACGCCGGCGGATCCGACGCCCCCCTCGCGGAGCACCACGAGCCCTCCGCCCCCGTCTCCGCCCTGGAAGAAGCAGCCGTCGGTCCCTCCGCCCACCCGGTCCCCGCCCAGCTGCCGCACGACATCCCGGCGTTCACCGGCCGGGGCGGCGAACTCGACGAGATACTCGCCCTGTCGGGCGGCGACGGGGCCGAGCCCGGCGGGGCGCCCGACACCGTGGTGATCACCGCCATCGGCGGCATGGCCGGCGTCGGCAAGACCACCCTCGCCGTGCACTGGGCGCACCGCGTCGCCGGCCGCTTCCCGGACGGGCAGCTCTACGTCAACCTCCGCGGATACGACCCCTCCGGCGCGGTCATGGAGGCGGGCGAGGCCGTCCGCGGCTTCCTGGACGCCCTCGGCGTACCGCCCGACCGCATACCGCACGGCCTGGACGCGCAGGCTGCCCTCTACCGCAGTGTGCTGGCGGGGCGGCGCATCCTCGTCGTCCTGGACAACGCCCGCGACAGCGACCACGTACGGCCGCTGCTGCCCGGCTCGCCCGGCTGCCTCACCGTCGTCACCAGCCGCGACGCCCTTTCCGGGCTGGTCGCCGGGCACGGCGCCCACTGCCTGACGCTGCGACCGTTCGACACCGAGCAGGCGCGCGCCCTCCTGGTCCGCCGGCTGGGCGCCGCCCGGGTCGAGGCGGAACCGCGCGCCGCCGACGAGATCACCCGACTGTGCGCGGGACTGCCCCTCGCCCTCGCCTGCGTCGCCGCCCGCGCGGCGACCCACCCCCACTTCGCGCTCTCCGCCGTCGCCGCCGAACTGCGCGAGGCCCACGGCAGCCTCGACGCGTTCGCCCGCTCCGACTCCTCCGTGGACGTGGGCACCGTCTTCTCCTGGTCCTCCCGCCAGATCTCCGACGCGGCCGCCCGGCTGTTCCGGCTGCTCGCCCTGCACCCCGGCCCCGACTTCTCCCTGCCGGCCGCCGCCGCCCTCGCCGGACTGCCGGTCCGCCGGACCCGGCCGCTGCTCGCCGAACTGACCGGCCTGCACCTCGTCACCGAACACAGTCCCGGCCGGCACGCCTTCCACGACCTGCTCCGCGCCCATGCCGCCGAACTCGTCGAGGAGCGGCACACCGACGCCGAACGGCGGGCCGCCCTGCACCGGCTGCACCACCACTACCTGCACACCGCCCACGCCGCCGACCGGCTGCTCGCCCCCAACGCCGATCCGCCGCCACCGCCGCCCGCGCCCGAGGACGCACGCCCCGAACCGCTCGCCGACGACGGCCGGGCACTGGCGTGGCTCACCGCCGAACACTCCGTGCTCCTCGCCGTCGTCGACTCCGCCGCCACCACCGGGCAGGAACGTATCTCCTGCCATCTGGCCTGGTCCCTGGAGCCGTTCTTCGACCGGCGCGGCCACTGGCACGACGCGCTGGCCGTCCAGCGCACCGCCCTCAAGGCCGCCCGACGGCTCGCCGAACCCGTCATGGAAGCCCGCGCGCTACGCGGACTCGCCCGCATCGAGGGCCGGCTCGGCCTGCACGACCGGTCCGTGCCCCGCCTCGAGGAGGCCCTCGAACTCTTCACGAAGCTGGGCGACGACACCGGCCGCGCCAACACCCACCGCAGCCTCGGCTGGGAGAGCGAGCAGCGCGGCGACCTGCCGGGCGCCCTGCGCCACAACCAGCTCGCCCTCGCGCTGTTCCGGGCCGTCGGCGACCGGGGCGCCCAGGCCAGCGCCCTGAACTCGGTCGGCTGGTACCACGCGCTGCTGGGCGAGTACCGACAGGCCCTGACACACTGCTTCGAGGCCCTGACCACCCTCCAGGCCCTGGGCGACCGCTACGGCCAGGCGGCCACCTGGGACAGCATCGGCTACGCCCACCAGCACCTCGGCCGTCACCCGCACGCCCTCCTCGCCTACCGCAACGCCCTCGCCCTCCTCGGGGACCTCGGCGCCCCCTACGCCGAGGCCGACATCCTCGTCCGGGTCGGCGACACGCACCGCGCCACGGGCGACGAGGACGGCGCCCGTGCCGCCTGGACCCGGGCCCTCGCCCTGCTGCGCACCCTGGACCACCCCGACGCCGAGCGGGTCCACGCGCGGCTGACCGGACGGGACGGACAGGCCGGTGCCTGCTGACCCCGCCGCGACGCGGTTCGAGGTACTGGGACCGGTACGGGTGTGGCGCGGAGAAACCGAACTCGACCTCGGGTTCCCCCAGCAGCGCGCCCTGCTCGCCCTGCTCCTGGCCTCCGCGGGCCGTCCGGTGCCGACCGGCGAGCTGCTCGCCCTGCTGTGGCCCGAACGCCCGCCCGCCAGCGCACCGAACGTGGTGCGCCGATACGTCGGCGGGCTCCGGCGCCTCCTGGAACCGGACCTGCCGCCCCGCGCCCCCGGCCGACGCCTGCTGCGCCGACCCGGTGGACACCTGCTGGAGACCGCCCCGCACGAGAGCGACCTGCTGCGCTTCCGCGAACTGGCCCGGCAGGGCAAGCGGGCCGCCGTCACCGGGCGGACCGAGACGGCGGCCCTGCGCCTCACCGAGGCCCTGGAGGAGTGGCGCGGGCCCGTGGCGATGGGCATCCCCGCCGCCGCGCGCCGGCACGTCCAGTTCACGGCCCTCGGCCGCGAACTCCTGGAAACGACCCGGATGGCGGCCGACGCCGCCCTGCTCTGCGGCCGGGCCGCACACCTCCTGCCCGCCCTGCGCCGGGCGACCGCGCTGGATCCGCTCGACGAACCGCTGCACGCCCGGCTGATCCTCTCCCTCGCCGCCTGCGGCCTCCAGGCGGACGCCCTCACGGCGTACGAGGATCTCCGGGCCCGGCTGGCCGCGGAACTCGGCGTCACCCCCGGCGCCGAACTGACGGCGGCGCACACGCGTGTGCTGCGCCAGGACGTGGGCCGGCCGGCATCGGGGCCACGCGTGGACCTCGGACGGGCGACTCCCGTCGTACGGCTGCGCCCGGACCCCCGGGTCGACGGCCGCCCGGCCGGTGCCGCTCCCGCCCCACCGGACCCGACGGCATCCGTGGGGTGCGCCCGCCTGCCCGCGGATCCCGCGGGGTTCACCGGCCGCGGGCCCGAGCTGGAGTGGCTGACGGCGGCGGGGGACCGGGTCGTGGGAAGCGCCGGCGCCCCGGCGCCCGTACTCGTCGGGGGCATGGCGGGCGTCGGCAAGACCGCCCTCGCCGTGCACTGGGCCCACCGGGCCGCCGCCCGCTTCCCCGACGGCCACCTGTACGTCGCCCTGCGCGGGAGCGACCCCGCGAGGGCCGCGGCCCAGCCCGAGGAGGCGCTCCGCGCGATGCTCACGGCCCTCGGCGTGCCCGCGGCCCGGATGCCGACGGGGCCGGCCGCCCTGGCCGGCCTGTACCGCACCCTGCTGGCCGGCCGCCGCGTCCTCGTGGTCCTCGACGACGCCGCCGGTACCGAACAACTGCGCCCGCTGCTGCCCGCCGCGCCGGGCTGCCTGGCCCTGGTCACCAGCCGCCTCGCCCTGCCCGGGTTCATCGCCTCGGGGGCCCGCCCACTGCGCCTGGAGCCGCCCACGGCCCAGGACGCCCGCGCGATCCTCGCCGCGCTCGTCGGCGCGGACCGAACGGCCGCCGAACCCCTGGCCACCGACGAGATCGTCGCCCGGAGCGGCCGGCTGCCCCTCGCGCTGGCGGCCGTCGCCGGGCGGGCGTCCGGCCACCGCTCCACGCCCCTCGCGGACATCGCGGCACACCTGCGCGAGACGCGGGGCAGCCTGGACGCCTTCGCCGGCCCCGCGGGGGCGGCCGACCTCCGGGCCGCCCTCATGGGCTCCTACCGGCTGCTGTCCCCGGAGGCCGCCCGGCTGTTCCGGCTCCTGCCCCGCCACCGCGGGCCCGACCTCACCCCGGCGTCGGCGGCGGCGCTCACCGGGCTGCCGGTCCGCGGGGTGCGCCGGCTCCTCGGCGAACTCGCGGAGGCCCACCTGATCACCGAGCACGCGCCCGGTCACCACACCCTGCACGACCTGCTCCGGGTCTTCGCGGCCGAGAGGGCCGAGAGTGCGGGGAGCGCCGGGAGTGCCGGGAGTGCCGAGAGTGCCGCGAGTGCCGGGAGGACCGCGAGTGGTCCTAGCGCCGAGAGTGGTGGAGCGACGGGAGTGCCGAGCGCGGGTGACACACCCCGCGGCTGACACACCCCGCGCGGCTGACACACCCCGCGCGGCTGAAGCGCCGAGCGCGGCTGAAGCGCCGAGCGCGAATGACCCGCCGAGGGCGCCTGACGTGCGGGTCGCCGTCCGCTGTCACTGTGCCGGTCCGCCGTGCGCTGTCACTGCTTCGTCACTCTTTTTGCACATCCTGAGGCCTACCGTCCGGACGACGCGTTCGACAGTCGCTCGCTCCGGAGGCAACGGCGGAAGATGACCACCACCAGCACCATCGACACACCCGTCTGCCGGACGCCCGCGGGCGTCGAGATCACCACCGCCGAGACCGGCCCCGGCAGCCGGCTGCCCGGCGAACGGGGACCGCGGCCGGAGCACCGGCCGCACGCACGGGAGGCCGGCGAGTACCTCTTCGTGGGACTCCGGGGCGCCACCCGCCTGCCGCTCCCCGACCCGGCGAGCGTGCGCCTCGCCCCCGGCGACATCTGCTTCTACGACGCGCACCGGCCGCCCGAGCTGGACTTCCCCGAGCGGTTCCGGGCCACCGTCTTCCTCGTCCCGACCGACCTGCTCGGACTCACCCCCGCCGACGCCGGGCGGATCACCCGCACCCCGGTCGCCCGGACCTCCCGGCTGGGCGCGCTGCTCTCGCCGCTGCTGTCGGACCTGGCGCGCACCGCGGCCACGGCCCGGCCGCCGGTGGGCGAGATGCTCGCCGGGAACGCCGTGAACCTGCTGGCGACCCTCGCCGCCGAACAGCTCGGCACCCGCACCCCGGGCCCCGGCGGCCAGGCGCCGCCCGTGCTGGCCCGCATCCTGGAGTACGTCGAACTGCACCTGACCGAACCGGACCTCTCTCCCGAGATCCTCGCCCGCGCGCACCACATCTCCGTGCGCTACCTGCACAAGCTGTTCCAGGAGGAGGGCACCACGGTCGGCCGCTGGATCCTGCGCCGCCGCCTGGAGGAGTGCCGCCGCGACCTGACACGGCACGACCGCGGAAGCCGCACCATCGCCGCCGTCGCCGGCCGCTGGGGCTTCACGAGCGCCACCCACTTCAGCCGCGTCTTCCGCACCGCCTACGGCATGTCCCCCCGCGAGTGGCGGGACGGCGCGGGCCGGGGCTGAGGTCCGGCCCGCCGGGCCCGGTGTGCCCCCCGGTCGCACCGCAGGGGTTCTCGCGGCGCACCGCGCGCCGTGCGCTCTGAGCACACTGCCGGTGCGCGCGCGGACACGCCCGGCCGTTGGAGCGGGTCTAGCGTGAAGGTGCAGAACGACGCACACCGCCGAACAACAGCAGGAGACTCTCATGTCCGACGTCGTCGAGCCGGCCACGCCGGTGCTGGAACCCGCCGCTCAGGCCTTCGTGGAGGCGACCGCGAACCCGCCGTACCTGTTCGACCTGCCGCCGTCGGAGGGTCGCAAGGCCGTCGACGAGGTGCAGTCCGGGGAGATCGGCAAGCCCGCCGTGGACGAGGAGTGGATCACCGTCTCCGGCGGCCCCACCGGCAGCGTCCGCGCCCGCATCGTCAAGCCCGCCGGCAGCAGCGGCACCCTGCCCGTCATCCTCTACATCCACGGCGCCGGCTGGGTCTTCGGCAACGCCCACACACACGACCGCCTGGTGCGCGAACTCGCCGTCGGCGCCGGTGCGGCCGTCGTCTTCCCCGAGTACGACCTCTCGCCCGAGGCCCGCTACCCCGTCGCCATCGAGCAGAACTACGCCGTAGCCCGCTGGATCGTCGAACAGGGCGCCACCAAGGGCCTGGACGCCACCCGCATCGCCGCCGCCGGCGACTCCGTCGGCGGCAACATGACGGCCGCCCTCACCCTCATGGCCAAGGAACGCGGCGATGTGCCGCTGGTGCAGCAGGTGCTGTTCTACCCGGTGACCGACGCGAACTTCGACACCGGCTCCTACCACCAGTTCGCCACCGGCTACTTCCTGCGCCGGGACGGCATGCAGTGGTTCTGGGACCAGTACACCACCGACGAGAGCGAGCGCGCCCGGATCACCGCCTCCCCGCTGCGGGCCACCACCGAGCAGCTCGCCGGCCTGCCGCCGGCCCTGATCATCACCGGCGAGGCCGACGTGCTGCGCGACGAGGGCGAGGCGTACGCCAACAAGCTCCGCCAGGCCGGCGTGCCCGTCACCGCGGTCCGCTACCAGGGCATCATCCACGACTTCGTCATGCTCAACGCCCTGCGCGAGACGCACGCCGCCCAGGCCGCCATCGCCCAGGCCACCACCGTCCTGCGCGCCGCCCTGCACACGGTCTGATCCGAGGAGATCCGCCACATGAGCACCACTCCCACCGTCGTCCTCGTCCACGGCGCGTTCGCGGACGCCGCCAGTTGGTCCGGCGTCGTCGCCGAACTCCAGCGCGACGGCATCCCCGTGATCGCCCCGCCCAACCCGCTGCGCGGCCTGGCCTCCGACGCGGCGTACGTCGCCTCCGTCGCCGCCCAGATCGACGGCCCCGTCGTCCTGGTCGGCCACTCCTACGGCGGTGCCCTCATCACGGTGGCCGGCACCGCCGAGAACGTCGTCGCTCTGGTGTACGTCGCCGCCTATGTCCTGGAGGAGGGCGAGAGCCTCGGCGAGCTCCAGGGCCGCTTCCCGCTGTCCCCGCTGGTCAGCAATCTCAAGCAGTGGACGTACCCGGTGCCGGGCGGCGAGCCCGCCGTCGAGGTCACCATCGCCGAGGACGCCTTCCCGTCGGTGTTCGCCGCCGACGTGCCGGCCGAGGTCACCAAGATCCTCGCCGCCGCCCAGCGTCCGCTGGCCGCCGCCGCGTTCGAGGAGACCGCCACCGCGGCCGCCTGGCGGACGAAGCCGGCCTGGGCGCTGGTCGCCGGCGCGGACAACGCGATCAACCCCGAGGTCGAGCGCTTCGGAGCCAAGCGTGCCGACGCGACGATCGTCGAACTCGAGGGCGCCTCGCACGCCGTCGCGGTGTCCCGGCCGAAGGAGGTCGCGGACCTGATCCGCGCGGCGGTCGGCGCGACGGGCTGACGCCTGCGGCACAGCCGCGCGAACGGCGTCCCCGCGTCAGGTCCGCGCGGCTCCCCCGGCCTTCCCCGGGGGGACCCCGGCCCCGTCCCGTCTCCGCCGTACCAGGTCCTCCGCCGCTCCCCGCCACTCGGCGTGCTCGAAGGCGAAACCCGCGTCGAGGAGACGGCCAGGAGTGACACGACGGCTCTTGAGCAGGAGTTCCGTGTCCGAGCGGAGGGCGAAGGCCCCCACCGCGGCCATCCACTTCGTCGCGGGGAGGCCCACCGGGACGCCCCACGCACGCCGCAGTGCGCGCATGAACGCGCGATGGGGCAGTGGTACCGGGGCCGCGAGGTTGACCGGTCCGGCGAGGTCCTCCCGGTCGATCAGGAAGCCGATCGCGCGCACGAAGTCACGGTCGTGGATCCAGGACACGTACTGGGCGCCACCGGCGACCGGACCGCCGAGACCGAGGCGGGTCAGCGTCGACAGCACGTCGAAGACCCCGCCCCGGTCCGGGCTCATCACCATGGCCGACCGCAGGGCCACCTTGCGGGTGCGCGGGGTGTCGGCCTCCTCCTGCTCGCGCTCCCAGTTCCTGGCGATGTCGACGCTGTACGACCAGTGGGCGGGGACGTCGGGCTCGGTCCCCCCGACGATGCCCGTGGTCTCGTCGTTCGGCGCGTCGAAACGGTGGGCGTAGAGGGTGGCGGTGCTCATCTGGAGCCAGAGGCGGGGCGGTTCGGCGGCCCCGGCGATCGCCTCGCCCACGACCCGCGTGGAGTGCACCCGCGAATCCATCATCTCCCGCAGGTTGGCCGCCGTGTAGCGGCAGTCGACGCTCCGGCCGGCCAGATTGATCACGACGTCACTGCCGTCCACGGCGTCCGTCCAAGGCCCGGGGGTCCTGCCGTCCCAGGCGAGGTCGCCGGGCCGTTCCGGCCGCCTGCCGAGCACCACGACCCGGTGTCCGGCCGCGGTGAGCGCCCGGCGCAGGACCGTCCCGAGCTGCCCGGTCCCACCGGGTATGACGATCTTCATCGTGAGGCTCCCCCTCGTTCGCGTGAGAGGGAGCCTACCCAATAGTTGAACGCGTTCAAAAGTGGGTCGGCGGTGCCGGCCTCACCGCTGGTGCACCTCCAGGGCCGCCCGCACCCCGGACTCCAGCGCCCCCTCGATCCACGACGGCTTCACCGAGGTGTGGTCGCCCGCGAAGTGCAGCGGACCCTCGGGGGAGCGGATCGCGGTGAGCAGTTCGGTGTGCTGACCGGGAAGCAGGACCGACGCCTCGCCGTAGGCGTACGGGTCCCGCAGCCAGCTCTGGGTGCGTCCGGCGCCCGTGTAGAAGACCTCGACGCGCTGGCCGTACACCTGCTGGAGGCCCCGCAGGGCGTGCGGGTAGCGGGCGTCGTCGTCGAGGGAGTCCCAGCGGGAGGCGTCGTCGGCCCAGCTGTAGGAGGCGAGCACCACCCCGCCCCGGCTGCCCTGGACCGGATGGGAGGGGTTGATCATGAAGCGGTTGGAGTTGTCGGAGACGGAGCCCCCGCCGACGATGTGCGCCGCCTCCGGCTGGTCCCGGCCCACCCACCGGTTGGCGGCGTAGTGCACCCGCTGCCCCGCCGTGATGTGCCCCGGCGGCACGGACGGGTGCACCCCGAGCAGACTCCCGTCCGCCGGGGCCTTCCCCGCCCGGTACTCCTCGTACAGCCCCGCCCGTACGGCGTCCAGCTCCCGCTTCCAGTCGGCCTCCGTGAACTCCCACCAGCGCCGGCTGAACTCCAGCAGCACCTTGGTCGCGCTGTCGTAGTGCAGCTCCGCGACGGCCCGCCGCTTCCGGTACGACATCAGCGGACTGACCTGCACCTGGCGCAGCCCCGAGAACGGCACGGTGACGATCGCGACGTCACCCGTGAACTGCTCGCGCACCACCGTGCCGTCGCGGCCCTCGGAGACGGTGTCGATCCACACGTGCGGGCCGTCCGCCCGGACGTGCGGGGTGCCGTCGGCGCTGGGCCGGTCCGGCGTCCAGTACTCGACGCGGGTGGCGCGCCGGTCGAGGCGCAGCACGTCGGACACCTCCCGCAGCAGCGCGTCCGGCAGGGTCGCCGTGCCGCCGACCAACTCCCAGAAAGCGGTGTCCGGGCTGATCAGCGAGGCGCTGATGAAGCTGTGGATGAAGGAGAGCGGCAGCCGCGAGGTGAGGTTCTCCAGGGTGCCGACCAGATCGATGGTGCGCTCGTCGAGGCCGGCCTCCTCGGTGAGGAAGCGGTACATCGACCAGTCGCCGTACCGCTGGACCACCCGGGCCCAGCCCCGGACCCGCTCCGGCATCGGCTTGTCGACGCGCTTGCCGTCGGCGCCGACCGTGCTGAACTCGTCGCGGACCGGATCGAGGGCCCGGCGCAGGATCGTGGCGGAGGGCGTGTCCCACAACGTCTGCGGCACTCCGAACGACCGGTTGATCCTGCGGGGGGCCTTCGCGTAGGCGGAACGGCGCATGCGGACCCCGTTGACGTGCAGCCAGGCGTTGTTGACCGGCTTGCCCTGGCCGTCGACGTCCACGAGGTGGAAGGGGCGCCGCTGCACGTGGAGCTGGTCGAGCAGGGTCATCACCAGCGGGTGGCTGCCGGGGATCCGCATGGCGCCCGCCTCGGCGTACTGGCGGGCGTCGGCGAAGGCCTGGGGCGCGTTCTCGTGCCCGCCGGTGCGGAAGGTCTTGACGCGGCCCCCGACGCGGTTGCCGTTGGCCTCCACGAGCGTGACGTGGTGCCCGGCCCGCTTCAGCAGCCAGGCCGCCACCAGTCCGGCCGGGCCGGCACCGACCACGAGCACCTTCTTCGAGGTCCTCGTCCCGGCGCGGGGCAGCCCGTCGCCGAGGATCTTCCGGTAGCCGGGGACGAGGGGCCTGTCCTGTTCGTCGACCACCAGCAGCGCCCGTGCGACCTCCAGACAGGTGGCCCAGTCGGCGGTGGACTTCGGCCGGGCCTGAGGTACGGCCGGCGCGGCCGGTGCGGCGGTCGCGCCGGGGGCCGCGGCGAGCAGCGCCGCGGTGGCCGTACCGGCGGTGGCCGTGAAGTGTCTGCGGGAAAGGGAGCGGGGCCCGTCGGAGGCGTGGAGATTGTCCATGTGCCCTGGATACGGGCGGGTGCGGGGCCGGCGAGGCGATCCGCGGTGATCACCACCTGAACGGGGCAGCGCCACGGAGCGAGCACGCGCCGGCCAGTGCCTCGGGACGGCCCGCGCGCAACGCGATGCCCCCCGCGCAACCGAAAAGAGGCCGGCACGGGTTTGGGCGACGCGCGGGCCCCGGCTCAGGCGTCGTGCAACTGGTACACGTTGAACGCCCGCCGGATCACCGGCTGGGCGACGTTGCGCACCCGGACTCCGCCGGCCGTCATCCCGTGCTCCGTTCCCATGTGGGCGTGGCCGTGGACGGAGAGGTCGGCGCCGGCCGTGTCGATCGCCTCCGCCAGCAGGTAGCTGCCGAGGAACGGGTAGATCTCCAACGGCTCACCGGCGAGGGTGTCGGCGACGGGGGAGAAGTGGGTGAGCGCGACCCGTACGTCGCAGCCCTGCCGGCCGAGATCCTCCAGCGCGCCGTGCAGGGCGTCCGCACTGCGCCGGGTGTAGCGCACGAACTCCTTCATCAGCGGCTCGCCGAACTCCCCGGCGCTGCGGCCGACGAACCCGCCGCAGAAACCCTTGGTGCCCGCGACGCCGACGCGCGCCCCGGCGCACTCGACGACGGTCCCCTCACCCTCCAAAACCGTCACGCCCGCCTCCTCGAGGATGCCGGTGACCTTCTCCGGCTGCTCGTCGTGGTGGTCGTGGTTGCCGAGCACCGCGATCACCGGCACCGGCAGACCGCGCACCTCCTGGGCCACCACCCGCGCCTCTTCGGGCGTGCCGTGCCGGGTCAGGTCGCCCGCCAGCAGCAGCAGGTCGGCGCACTCGTCGAGGGTGTCGAAGGCGGGCCGCAGCAGGCCCTGGCTGTCGAGGCCCATGTGGATGTCCCCGACGGCGGCTACGCGGATCATGGCAGGTCCTCCGCATGGTCGGGGGAGGCGGTCTCGGCCACCACCACGTCGGTGTGCACGGCGAGTCCCGCCAGTTCCTCGTGGACGGTCCGCAGCAGCGTCTCGCGGCACTGCGCGGAGGGCACCGTGCCGGACACCACCACCGATCCGGCCCGGACCTCGGCACGTACGCCCAGCTCGCCCAGTTCCTCGGCGGCGAGCCGGTCGTACAGATGGGCGACGCGGTACTCGATGCTGCCGGTGGCTCCGGTGGCTCCGGTGGCTCCGGTGGCTCCGGTGGCTCCGGTGGCTCCGGTGGTCCCGGGGGTCCCGGTCGTGTCGGAAGTCTCGTGGGTCCCGGGGGGCCGGTCGGCGTTGTCCGCGCCGCTGCCGCCCACGGGCTCGGCGACAGGCCTCATCACCGGTCCTCCTCCGCCCTCGGGGGAATGACGTCCAGTCGTTCCAGGAAGTAGAAGAAGGCGTCGGGCATCGGGTCGTCGCCGCAGGCGCGGCGCACCCGGTCCCAGTCCACCTTCTCCCGGAGTGTGCGGGCGATCGGCAGGACCGCCCCGAAGTCGCAGTGGTGCTCGGAGAAGGCGGCGATCCGGCTGTGCACGAGGTCGGTCGGCGACAGGACCGGCATGAAGACCGAGTCGACGGAGAGCTTCTCGGCCCGCTCCAGCAGTTCCGTACTGACCGGCTGACGGGCCAGCTCGAAGATCAGGTCGACCTGCTGGCCGAGGCAGTCGGCCTTCAGCAGCCAGTCCTCCGGCGGCTCGTACACCGTGAGCCCCGCCTCCCGCAGCGTCCCGGCGACGGCTTCCGCGTCCTCGGGACGGATGGCGAAGTCGACGTCGTGCTGGAGGTTCTGCGTGCAGCCGTGGGCGTACACGGCGACGCTGCCCGCCAGGGCGAACGGGTGGCCCTGGCGTTTGAGCAGCGAGCCGACCTGCTTGGCGGCCTGGAGGATCGCCTGGTTCCGGTCGACCGGCAGCTCCTCCTCCCCGAGCACGTCGTTCGGCGCGCCGAGATCCCGGATCCCCGTCGCCAGTCGCAGTTCCGCCATGCCCGCGGGCTGATCCAGAGCGTCGTCGTCCGCGCGCTGCGTCATCGCTGCCCCCTTTCCTGGACCGGTCCGTCGCCCGGCATGCCCGGCGAGCCGGGTCCCGGCCGTGACGTCGAAGCCTTCGGGTACCCGGCGGGACGCCGTCGACACGAGAGTCCGCAGCGGGGCGCCGTCGACACGAGAGTCCGGTGGGCCGGCCGTCAGATCCGGTGACCCTGTCCCGTGAGCCAGCGGTGCACGACGTCCTTGTCGGCCGGGGTGATGCGGGCCGGCCCGTCGACGCGCGGGCCCTCGTCCTCGTTGAAGCCGGTGTCGGTGACCCGCGCGGTGACCCAGGTGGCGAGGTCCTCGGCCGCCCGGGCCGACAGCGACCCCCGGTCCCACCCGGTCCGGGCCTCGCGTGCCGCGGCCGGATCGTGCCGCTCCGTCTCGGCCAGCCAGGCCGGAACCAGCCGCTCCACCGTGTCGCGCTCCTCGGGTGAGGAGAAGCGTGGCGCTCCCTTGCCGTTCGCCTCGTTCGCCTGGTTCCCCTCGTTCTCTTCGCCCTCTTCGTTCACCCCGTTGCTCCCGTTCGTCTGATGTGTGTGCCGTGTGTCGTCCATGCGGACCGGGTGCCCCGAATCGGCGGCTTCTGCGCCCGCCTTGCCCCTCGCGAACCCCTGACGCAGGCTGGACGCATGGGTGCGCAGGGAGGCCCGACGCTGATCACGTCCGTCCAGCGGGCCTTCCGCCTGCTCGAGGCGGTCGGCGCGCACGAGAACGGCGCCCCGGCGAAGCAACTGGCCCGCCAGACGGGCCTGCCCCTGGCCACCGCCTACCACCTGCTGCGCACGCTCGTCCACGACGGATACGTGCGCAAGCTGGAGGACGGCGGCTTCGTCCTCGGGGACAACCTGCAGACGCTGCGCGCCACGGGCCGCGGGCAGGCCCTGCTCAGCCGGGTCCGTCCCGCGCTCGCCGCACTGCGGGACGAACTGGCGACCGCCGCCTACCTCACCTTCTACGAGGAGGGCGAGATCCGCGTCGCCGAGATCGTCGACAGCCCCCGAACGCCCCGCGTCGACCTCTGGGTGGGATTCGAGGACGCGGGACACGCCACCGCTCTCGGCAAGTCCGTCCTGCGCCAGCTGGACGCCGAGGCCCGCCGCGACTACCTCTCCCGCCACCACCTGTCCGATCTCACCCCACGGACGATCACCAGCACGCCCGAGCTGCTGCGGCGCCTGGACTCCGCGCCGATGGCGCCGGCCGTCACGGACCTGGAGGAGTACGCCCTCGGCACGGTCTGCGTCGCCGTCCCCGTGTACAGCGGGGACACCCTCGGCTCGCTCGGGGTGTCCCTGCCGGTGAACCGGCTGTCCCGGCTGGGGGAGATCCGGGAGCGGCTCATCCCGACCGCGGACCGGGTGACCAGGGGCCTGTCGCTCACTATCTGAAAACCCTCTCCTTGTGGCACTCGGATCGAACCCGTATTCCTGGATGAAACAGGTGTTTCAGGGGCGATCCCCCCTACACAGACGAGGACTGCGGACACACCATGAGCCAGGCCCGAGACCGTCGTGACGGCCACCGGACCGTGCGGTCCCCCGAGAACCGTGGGCGCCCGCCCGGGGCGCCGGCGGTCAGGCGGGCCGTCGCCCTGCTGGCCGCCGGGACGGCCGTGCTGCCCGTGCTGCTGGTGACCGCCGTCGTGCTGGCGGTGGACCTCGCCGGCGGAGCCGGCGTGATCTGGCTGCCCCTCCTCGCGGTGGGACCGGCGCTGGCCGCCACCACCAACGGTCCGCGCGGTGTCCTGTGCGTCGGCCTGCTCGCGGCGGCCTTCGGCGTCGTGCACGGCGCGCGGCACGGGGTGGCGGGCCGTGACCTGACCGCCGTACTGGTCGTCCTGGCGGCCGTCACCCTGGCGAGCGGCCTGGCCGGGGTGCTGCGCGGGCGCCGGGAACGCGTCCTCGCCGCCGTCCGCTCGGTGGCCGAGACCGCCCAGCACGCGCTGCTGGTGCCCGTGCCGCCGACGGTCGGCCCCTTCCAGGTCGCCGTCCGCTACAGCGCCGCCGCGGCCGAGGCCCGGATCGGCGGCGACCTCTACGCCCTGGTGTCCACGCCGTACGGCGTCCGCCTGATCGTGGGCGATGTGCGGGGCAAGGGACTGCCGGCCGTGGGCACCGCCGCCCTGGTGGTCGGCGTCTTCCGGGAGGCCGCCCACGACGAGCCGGATCTCCTCGCGGTCGTCGACCGGATCGAACGCAGCCTGGCGCGCAACCTCGGCCCCGACGACTTCGTCACCGCCGTGGTCGCCGGACACCCGCGCCCCGGACACCTCGAAGTGGTGAACTGCGGACACGCGCCGCCCCTGCTGGTCCGCCCGTCCGGAGACGTCGTACCGGTGGACCCCCCGCATCCGGCCCCGCCGCTCGGGCTGCGCGCCCTCACGGACCAGACCCCCGGCCTCCATGTGCTGCCGTTCGCCGACGGCGACCAGTTGCTGCTGTACACCGACGGCGTCACCGAGGCCCGCGACCGCCACCGCGAGTTCTATCCCCTGCACGACGGGCTGGCGCGCACGCTGACCGACGAACCGGCGCGCACCCTCACCGCGCTCCACGACGACCTGCTGCACCATGTGGGCGGCCGGCTGCACGACGACGCGGCGCTGATCCTGATCCGCAAACCGTTCCTGCCCCGCCGGCCGGCCGCCCCGTCCGCGCAGGGCGGTGAGACGCCCGTCGCGCGGGTGGCGCACTGACAGCGGCCGGCCGCGCGGCCGTTCACGGGCCCGCGCCGAACACCGGGCGGAACGCGCACGGCGGGGGCTGTCGGGCGCGCCCCCGGCAGCCCCCGCCGAGGGGGTCGTTGGTTCAGACGGTCAGGGTGGCGACCCGGCCGCGTACGGCTCTCGGTTCGAGAACCCGTTCGGCCAGGTAGCCGAAGAGGAGCCCGAAGGCGGACCAGAGCACGGCCTGGATGCCGATCGAGGCCAGGCGGAACGCCCAGAGGTCGGCGGCGGGGAAGCCGTGGGGGATGGCGTCCCCCTGCGGCAGGCCCGCCATCGCGATCCCGACCGCCGCCACGAACGCGACGCCGGCGGCGATGGAGGCGTTCCAGTTGCCCCACGCCGGGGCGAGCCTGCGGCCCAGCAGGACGGCCGCCGTGCCCAGCAGCAGACTCAGGGCGATCATGAGGACGAACAGGCCGGTGCGTTCGCTGATCGTGTCCGGGTCGCCGACGGCCGGCGGGTTCGCCGGGTACTTCAGGATCGGTACCAGGTAGACCAGGAGGAACCCGGCGAGCGCGGTCAGCGCGGCGGTCGCCCGCGCGCCGAACCGGCCGACACGGCCCAGCGCGAAGCAGAACGCGAGGGCCGCGATGCCGCCGATGGCGACACCGAAGACGAGCACGCCCGTGGCGAGGCCGGCCGTCGACTGCAGGGACCTGCTGACCAGTTCCTCGCCGTGCTCATGGGAGTGGGACTCCTCGAACGCGATGGCCGCGTCCACGGAATGCTCTCCGACGAGGTAGGCGAACACGAAGGCGAGCAGTCCGGCGCCCAGGCCGGCGAGCATGCCGCGCACCAGCAGCGTGCGTACGGTGACGGAGTTCATGGAAGGGGCGTCCCGTCAGTGGCAGGGGAAGCCGAGGAGATGGCGGGCGTCGTGCACCCACTCGTGCACGCCCTCACCGGAGACCAGCGCGGTGGCGCCCTGTTCGGCGCCGACGAAGTACAGCAGGACGAGCATCAGGACGCCGACGAAGACGGCCCAGGGGGCGATCGCCCGCAACGGCAACGGGGTGAGGGTCTGGGTGGTGGGCGTGGGGGCGGCGGTGGACTGCGCCATGGCGAGACCTCCTCGGGAACATCGCGTCCCGCATCGTGTGGAGCACGCGACGACGGCGTCGGGTCTGACTCACCGCCACCTCGGGGAGGGGCGGCACACAGTGGCGCGACCGTGCCGGGCTTGCACCGGCTTCCGTGGCGCCGTCGTCCTTGTCGCCCTGATGGTAGGGGCACCGGCGGCGTCGGCCAACATGGCGTACGCCACCTACGATGAACCGCCCACCGGCGAATCCGGCGAAGGGACCGTCATGACCGTCCGGCTCACCCTGCTCAGCGCCGCCGCCCGCGCGGGGCGCGACGTGCGCTTCGGCGACACCCGGCTCGACGAACGGGCGCTGGGTCGGGCACGTGCGATGGCGGCGACCGTCGCGGGAGCCCTGCCCGAGGCGGCCCTGGTGCGGACGGCGCCCTCGCAGCGGTGCCGGCGGACGGCGGAGGCCCTGGGGTGGGACGCCGTCGTCGAACCGTCGCTGCGGGACATGGACATGGGCGACTGGCGGGGCCGGACGCTCGACGAGGTCGCGGCCGGTGACGGTGGCGGTGACGGTTCAGGGCTGGCGGCCTGGATGACGGACCCCGCGGCCGCCCCCCATGGCGGTGAGTCCGTGGCGGACGCCTGCGGCAGGGTCGCCGCCTGGCTGGACGGGCTGCCGCCGGACGCGGGACGGATCCTGGTCGTGGTGGACCAGGCCGTGGCGCGGGCCGCGGTACTGCGCGCGCTGGAGGCGCCGTTGTCGTCCTTCTGGCGCGTGGACGTCCCACCGCTGTCCGCGGTGCATCTGACCGGCCGCAACGGTCGCTGGAACCTGCGGATGGCCGCTCTCGCCGCGGACGGTCCGGACGGCGACCGCTGAACTGCCGGTAGGAACACGCGCATCGCACCGTGCCCGTGCGGCGCGCGGGGCCGGAACGAGCGGCGGAACCGTCGCCGCCGTTCGTCAGTGGTGGGCGTGGACGACGGCGTGGCCCTTGCCGCGGCCGATCATCCACTTGTTGACCGGCGTGGTGATCAGGAACGCGACCGCGAAGCCGCCGAGCAGGGACGAC
The DNA here is from genome assembly GCF_042870975.1 of Streptomyces sp. NPDC006259. Taxonomy (NCBI): domain Bacteria; kingdom Bacillati; phylum Actinomycetota; class Actinomycetes; order Kitasatosporales; family Streptomycetaceae; genus Streptomyces; species Streptomyces sp. NPDC006259. Next base: position 230,383 of record NZ_JBIAHY010000002.1, read on the forward strand.
CAGAACAGCCCGTCGGAGAGGTGCGCGTCCATCGCGCCGGGGACGAGGGCGATGATCCCGTTGTCGACGATCTCCATCACGGTGATGGACACGGTGTCGGCGGCGAGGGCGATCGTGATCGCGCTCCTGAGGTCGATTCCGGCCCGGACGACCGCGAACAGGGTGAACGAGTAGCCGAAGAGGAACGCCAGCGCGATCGCGAGGATCATGGTGGGCACGTTGCCCCACGCCAGGGCCGTGCCGATGACCATGCCGAGGATCTCGCCGATGGCGCAGCCGGTGAGGCAGTGCAGGGTCGCCTTGACCGCCGTACCCCAGGATGCCCCTGGTCCCGGGTGCGTCCCGTGGACCGCACGGCCGTGGTGACCCTCGTGGCCGGCCGGATCGGGCCCGGTTGCCGTGTCCGTGTGGTGAGCGCTGTGATCCATGACCCTCATCCCCGATCCCGTCGAGTGCGGCCTGTTTTTCTGAGGCTCTCAGTTGGTCACTGGTGGTTCCGGATCTGTGTTTCGACAGTAGCCGGTGTCCGTCGGGTGGCTATCGGAAGGAGCGCAGGCGCAGGCTGTTGGTGACGACGAAGACCGACGAGAAGGCCATCGTGGCGCCGGCGATCATCGGGTTGAGCATTCCGAATGCCGCGAGGGGCAGAGCGGCGACGTTGTAGCCGAAGGCCCACAGGAGGTTGCCCTTGATGGTGGCCAGGGTCCTGCGGGACAGGCGGATCGCGTCCGCCGCGACCCGCAGATCGCCGCGGACCAGGGTCAGGTCGCCCGCCTCGATCGCCGCGTCCGAGCCGGTGCCCATGGCCAGACCGAGGTCGGCGGTGGCGAGTGCGGCCGCGTCGTTGACGCCGTCGCCGACCATGGCGACCGTACGCCCCTGCGCCTGGAGTCGCCTGATGACGTCCACCTTGTCCTGCGGCAGCACCTCCGCGATGACCTCGTCGATGCCGACGGCCCTGGCGACCGACTCGGCGACGAGCCGGTTGTCCCCGGTGAGCAGGAGGGGACGGAGTCCGAGCGCGCGCAGCCCGGCCACCGCCTCGGCGCTGGTCTCCTTGACCGCGTCCGCGACCGTCAGGACACCGCGCGCCTCGCCGTCCCAGGCCACCGCGACCGCCGTGCGCCCCTCGGCCTCCGCGGCGGCCTTGGCCCCGGCCAGTTCGCGGGGCAGCTCGATGGACCACTCCTGGAGGAGCTGCTCACGGCCGACGAGTACGGCGTGCCCGTCGACGACGCCCTGGACGCCGAGACCGACGACGTTCTCGAAGCTCTCGGGTACCGGCAGGCTTCCCGCCCGGTCCACGGCGCCGGCCGCGATCGCCCGGGCGACGGGGTGCTCGGAGGCGTGTTCCAGCGCGCCCGCCAGGCGCAGCAGCTCGCCTTCGTCGACGCCCGGTGCGGTGAACACGGAGTGGAGCCGCATCTGCCCGGTCGTGACGGTGCCGGTCTTGTCGAGGACGATCGTGTCGATGCGGCGGGTGGACTCCAGCACCTCGGGGCCCTTGATCAGGATGCCGAGCTGGGCGCCGCGACCGGTGCCGACCATGAGGGCGGTCGGCGTCGCGAGGCCGAGGGCGCACGGGCAGGCGATGATCAGGACGGCCACGGCGGCGGTGAAGGCGGCGCTCGCGTCACCCGTGAGGCCGAGCCAGGCGCCGAGGGTGGCGGCGGCGACCAGCAGGACCGCCGGGACGAAGACGCCGGAGATCCGGTCGGCGAGGCGTTGCACCTCGGCCTTGCCGTTCTGGGCGTCCTCGACGAGCTTCGCCGTCCGGGCGAGCTGGGTGTCCGCGCCGATCCGGGTGGCCTCGACGACGAGTCGGCCGCCGGCGTTCACCGTCGCCCCGGTCACGGCGTCCCCGATGCCGACGTCGACGGGTACGGATTCGCCGGTCAGCATCGAGGCGTCGACCGCGGAAGTCCCTTCGACGACGGTCCCGTCGGTGGCGATCGTCTCGCCGGGACGTACGACGAAGCGGTCGCCCACCGCCAACTGCCCGACGGGTACGCGCACTTCGGTGCCGCCCCGCAGCACGGAGACGTCCTTGGCGCCCAGCTCCAGCAGCGCCCTCAGTGCGGCGCCGGCCTTGCGCTTGGACCTCCCCTCCAGGTGGCGCCCGGCGAGGACGAACGTCGTCACGCCGGCCGCGGCCTCCAGATAGACGGAGGACGAGCCGTCGGAACGGGAGATGGTGAACGCGAAGCCGTGCCGCATTCCCGGCATGCCGGCGTCGCCGAGGAACAGTGCCCACAGCGACCAGCCGAGGGCGGCGAGCGTGCCGATCGACACCAGCGTGTCCATGGTCGCCGCGGCGTGCCGGGCGTTCGTCCAGGCGGCCCGGTGGAACGGGAACGCCCCCCACACCACGACCGGAGCGGCCAGTGTCAGTGACAGCCACTGCCAGTTGTCGAACTGCAGGGCCGGGACCATCGCCATCAGCACCACCGGCACGGTGAGCGCGAGCGAACCGAACAGTCGCTGTCGCAGGGTGCGCGACTCGTGGTCCGCGGCGGACGGGGCGTCGCGGACCGGGCCGCCGTCGCCCGGGGGAGTGGGCGGGGGCGGCGCCGCGGCGGTATAGCCGGTCTTCTCGACGGTGGTGATGAGGTCGGCGACCTCGATCCCGTCCGGATAGGAGATCCTCGCCTTCTCGGTGGCGTAGTTGACGGTCGCCGTGACGCCGTCCATCCGGTTGAGCCTCTTCTCGACGCGGGCCGCGCAGGAGGCGCAGGTCATGCCGCCGATGGACAGCTCCACCTCGGAGGCGGGCGCGGATGCCCGGTCGGGACGGGTCTTCTCGGGAGCCGTGCTGGTCATGGAGGTACTCCTGGGGAAGGCCGGGGCGTACGGCGTCCGTATCAGCGGAGCGGCACGCCACGGCGCGGGAGGAATGCGCGTGGTCCGGGGCCGACCGTCCGGTCCCGGGGCGGGCTCACGCCGTGCCGACGAACTCGTAACCCGCCTCGTCGACGGCGGCGCGGACGGCAGCCTCGTCGAGCGGGGTGGCGGAGGCGACGGTGACCTCGCCGGTCCCGGCGACCGCGGTGACCGTGGTGACGCCGTCCAGTGCGGCGATCTCCTGCGAGACGGCGCCCTCGCAGTGCCCGCAGGTCATGCCGGACACCTTGTAGACGGTGGTCACCGCGCCGTCCCGGACCTCGGGTGCCGCGGCGTCGGAGTGGCAGGAGCCGTCGGTGGAGCAGCAGGAACCGGACTTCTTCGGGTCGCTCATGGCTTCTTCCTCGGCTGTCGGTGCGCAGGTGCGTGAGTCGCTGCCGGAGGAGCTCGATCCGCCCCGCCGACGACTCGACTATATACCCCTGGGGGGTACCCCGGAAGCCGGGACGGCGGCCGAGCGCGTCGAGCCGCGGTGCCGCCGCGTGGACGGCGTCGACCGTGGACGGTGCCGACGCGGCCAAGGGATCTGCTGGTCCTCGGACGTCCGCTACGTCGTCCTTCACGGCGGTGTGCCGTAGCCCGAGGACGGTGCCGGGAGCCGGCCACGGGGAGTCAGCGGTGGACGTCGACCGTGAGCGGACCGCGTTCGACGACGGCCGATGCGCGAGGACGCGAAGCCGTGGAGGTTGTCGTTGTCGTCAGGCCGTCGGGTGCGAGATCACGGGGCCTCGGTACACGGCTGAGGCCGACGGGGATCGAGTTCGGGTCCGGGTAGGGCACGGAGTCCGACTCGGGCGCGGGCGCGGGCTCGGGCTCGGGTGGGGGCGAGGGGTGCTCCCGCGGCGGCAACTGCCCGCCTACGGACTACGATCGGTCCGCACCCACGTCGAGAAGACCGACATCCGGATCCGACAGCGTGGCCGGCGACGGAAGCGGTTACCGACTGCCGGTTCGGGGGCCGGACCGCCTCCCCGTCTGCCGAAGGAAGCCGTTTCGATGACCGCCTCCGCGCCCGTGCCACCCCCTCCCTCCGTGCCGCCGAATCCTGCCGCCGGCCGTCGTGATCCCTCCCGGTGGATCGCGCCGTTGGGGGCTGCCGTCGTCGCCGCCGGTGCGGGCCTCGGCATCGGCTGGCTCCTGTGGGCCGGCCCGGACGACGCGGCGGCCGGGACCGACCTCCACAGCGCGACGGCCGACGCGGCGGGCACCTGCCGGGCGTGGCATCGCGTTCCGGCGTTGAGCGGGATATACAGCGACGACGACAAGGCCTCCGAGGCCTATTACCACCGCGCCGCCGCGGCTGCCGCCCTCGCCCACTCCGCGGCCCTGCTGGACCACCGCCATGACGCTCTGGACAAGGCCTTGCAGGACATCACCAGACGCCTGCAGACCTACGACGTGAAGGGCGCCGGAGCGGTGGCGGCCCACGAGAAGGTGAGCACCCTCTGCGCCGGTCCCCTCGGCTGAGGGGCCCGCAGCGGTCACACGGGTCCGCGCCGGCAGCGGGGCCGCACCCGTGCCCCGCTGCCGGCGCGGTCGGTCTCAGGAGAGGAAGCCTCCGTAGGGGCCGTTCAGGATCTGGTTCTTCTGCCTCTGGTCGAAGTGGGTGTTCGGGTAGTCGTAGAAGGACGCGGACATCGGTGTGCCGTCGGTCGAGGCCGAGTCCGGCAGGCCGAAGGCGTGGCCGAGTTCGTGCACCATGCCGCCGTACCAGCGGTTCATCGGCTGCCCGCCGGTGCCCGCGGCGCCGTCGGCGTCGTGCCCGCTCAGCACCACCCATCCGGGGCTCGCGCCGCCGCCCGCGCCTTCTCCCTCGGCGCTGATCTCGCCCACGTTGAGCCAACGGCTGTCGGGGTTGTTCAAGCCGAACTTCCTGGCGAGCTCGTTCTGCATGTTGGTGACGGCCCACCAGTAACGGTCGCCGCCGTTGGGCGTGTTCTCGTACCAGCTCCGCGGCCGGTCGCCGCCCACCACCTCGACCACGGGGTCGTTCAGCGTGAACGTCCTTCCGAGTTCCTGCTTGTAGTAGCGCTGTGCCTCCCGCATCACCTGGGCGATGCCGTCGGGGTATCGCTGGTCGAATGGAACGTCGGAAGGCTTCAGCCAGTACACCCGGACGGTCTTCGTCGGGGGGGTGGCCGGCCCGCCGCCGCTGCCGGCGAAGCCGGGCAGCCGCCATGCCCGGGACGTCGCGTTGCTGCACGGCAGCTGAACGAGGCCCGTGTTGCCGGCCGAGGAGTCGCCCGACGGCGCGACGCACTTGCCGGAGTGGACCGCCCGCAGGGTGAAGACGTTGTGCGTTCCGTCGATCGTCGCGGGCACGAGACGGAACCTCTGGCCGGCGCCGGAGCCACAGGTCCGCTGCACGACCGCGGCGTTGTCGGCGCCGGACGCTCCGTCGACGTCCACGCACTTTCCGCCGGCCGACGTGCCGATGCCGTATTGGTCGGTGGTCCCGCCGACCGGGGTGAAGGTGAAGGTCTGGTTGCCGCCGCCGTGGCAGGCCCACTGGATGAGCTGGACCCCGTCGGCGGCGGAACCGCCCGGTACGTCGAGGCAGTTGCCGCCGTTCTGGTTGACCGCGGTGGAGGTGAACGCCGTCGCCGCGTGGACGGGCGGCGCGATCGCGGCGGTGCCCGTGACCGAACCGATCAGCACCGTGAGCAGCACCGCCCAGCGGGACAGGAGTGGTGATCGTCTCATCCGGCTTCTCCTGACGGTGAGGGCAGCGTGACGCCGAGCGCCACCGGGGTGCCGAAGTTCGGAGTGCCGTCGGCGTTCCAGGTGAACTTCTGCGCCCTGGTGCTCCGGTTCAGGTCGCAGCCGCCGGAGGCGGAGTTGTTGGCGTGGTAGACCATCCAGTCCTCGCTCCCGTCGGGCGACCTGAAGAAGCCGTTGTGGCCCGGCCCGTACACGCCGTTGGCGTTGGACCGCTGGAAGACCGGGTTCGGTGACTTGACCCAGGAGGAGGAGCTGAGCGGGTCGCCGCCGTTGTAGGTGAGCATCCCCAGCTTGTAGTCGGGCGTCGAGCAGTGACTGGCGGAGTAGACGATGAAGGTCTTCCCGCCCCGCTGGAGGACCTCGGCGCCCTCGTTGACCGCGCCGCCCACCGTCTCCCAGCCGTACGTCGGGGTGGACAGCACACGGCGGGTTCCGCTCGCGGTCCACGGGTTCGACAGCGGCCGGATGAACAGGGGCTGCGAGCCGTTGTAGAAGGTACCGAGGAGGTAGAGCCTGCCGTCCAGTTGCAGGATGCCCGGATCCAGCTCCCAGGTGTTGTCCTGGGCCGGGTCGAGCAGGTCCGCCTTGAAACTGTAGGGCCCCATCGGGTCCAGACCCGCGCTCTCGAGCACGTGGATCCGCTGGGTGCCCAGATCGTACGGCTCCCGTCCGGCCGTGTAGTAGAAGTACCACCGCTTGCCGTTGGGGCCGTCGAGCAGGTGGAACTCCGGGGCCCACATGGTGCCGGCGCCGTTGGGCCGGGTGAGGTTGAAGACCACCTGGTCGGTGGCGGTGGCCAGCCCCGCCAGGGTGCCGGCCTTGCGCATGGTGACCGTCGAGTTCCAGGTGGTGGTGGCGAGGTAGTAGTACCCGCCGTAGTACGTCAGCCAGGGGTCGGGGCCGCGCTGGGAGAGCGGGTTGGTGAAGGTGTGCGGGCTCGTGGAGCCGCCGGTGAAGCCGGGCAGCCGCCATACCCTGCCGTTCGCGGCAGCGCACGGCAGCTGCACCAGGCCGGTGTTCGAGGCAGACGAACCGCCGCTCGGCGTCACGCACTTGCCGGAACCGACGGAGACCAGGTTGAAGGTCTTGTCGGTGCCGCTCGACACCGGCGTGAGCCGCCACCGCTGGTTCGTCCCGCCGTGGCAGGGCCACTGGATGATCGCGGCGTCGTCCGCGGTGGACGCGCCGTGGACGTCGACGCACTGTCCGGACGAGGTGGTGATCGTGTAGGTGTCGCTGGACCCCGCGACGGGAGTGAAGCCGAGGTTCTGGTTCGCTCCGGTACTGCACGCGAATGCGCGCAGCTGGGTCCCGTCGGCCGACGAACTGCCCGGCAGGTCGAGGCAGTTGCCGCCGTTCTGGTTCAACACCGTCGAGGTGAACGTGACGGCCGCGGCAGCTGGTGGAGGCGCCGCCAGGAAGGCGACCACCATGGCGAGCACGGCGGTGAGCACGGACAGGCATCGGGAACGGGTCACTGGGCACACGCCCTTCATCGCTTGGAGGTTGGGGTGGGGCCGTACACCTTGGCCTCCAGAAGCCCGACGGAGTTGCTGCCGTTGCCGGTGAGCAGCACCCGCAGTCGCGTGGTGTTCGTCGCGGTGAACGTGACGGTGTTGTACTGGTTCTTGGCCAAGGGATAGCCGCTCGCCCCCGGTAGGTCGACATAGGCGCTGCCGTTCCAGTACTGCAGCTTCCATGAGGCGGGCATGTCGATGCCCTGGTCGTCGTCGAAGAAGTACACCTCGGCCTTGGCGAGCGTCTTCGCCGACGGCCAGGTCAGCTCGGCCCACTGCTGGCCGGTCTCCGGCCAGGTGCCCCAGCGCGGGTTCGCGGCGTCGTCGGACGACGGTGGGTCGATGCCGTCGTTGATCGCGGCGACGCTCTCCCAGGAGGAGGTGTACGACGCGGACGCCGTGGCGGACACGGCCAGGTTGGGGTTGGCCGGTGGCTGGACGCCGCCCCGGTTGTACACCTTGACCTCGGTGAGCCCCGTCTTCGCCCCGGGGGCGTGGTCGGCCAGGATCCGGACGCGCTGGGCGCTGACCGCCGGGAACCGCACCAGGTTGTAGTTGGCGCGCGGCGCGGCCGGGCTCTTGGTCTGGCTTGGCACGTTCACCCACGTACTCCCGTTGTGGTACTGGATGCTGTACGCGGACGGGGCCCGGTAGGTGGTGCTCGCCGGGCGGCTGTCCTTGAAGTACAGGCGCACCTCGTTCAGCGTGCGGGCCGCGCCGAGATTCAGCTCGTACCAGTCCTGGCTGTTGGGGGAGGAGCCCGCGCCCCAGAACGGTTCGTTGGTGGGAAACCCGTCGACCGCGCCCGAGACGGTGCTGCCGGACGCGGTGTGGGAGGCGGACACGCTCGCCCCGGCGGCGAGGTTGGTCAGGTCCCCGGTCAGGTCGACACCGGCCTTGGCGAGCATGTCGACCATCCGGGGACTGTTCTGCACGACCTGGTGGGGGGCCTTGAGTCCGGCCACGGCCGAGTGGTGGGTGACCGTGCCGCTCGTGGTGACGTCGCCGGTGGCCGGATCCCAGGTGAAGGGCACCAGTGAGCCGACGGTGGCGGCCCGGTTGCCGTTGACGTAGATCGAGTAGCCCTCCGGGACGCCGGGATAGCGCACCACCCCGTCGGCCGGGTCGTCCCAGACGATGGACAGGTCGGCGCCCCGGTAGCGGAGGTTGTTGACGGTGAAGTGACTCCAGCCGATGCCGATCGGATCCAGCTCGACCTTGGCGTCGTTACGGGGCCGCAGGCCGGCGACGTCCTCGATGACCGTCCAGTTGCTGCTGCCCAGGATGTTGTGGTGGATCCAGGAGCGGTAGTTGATCGAGCTGCCGTTCCAGTCGGCCCAGAACTCGTTGGCGTCCGGCCACTGGGTGTTGCCGCCGACGTACTGCGCCCAGGTGTTCCAGTAGAGCAGTTTCTTGTAGTCGGTCGCGTTCATCCAGGAGTTGGGGTAGTCGCGCAGTACCGAGGAGTACAGCCGGAACTGGACGGTCGAGTTGATGGTGGAGAAGTTGTTCGAGCCCGGCTCCCCGGCGTCGGCCGCCGCCTTCTTGTCGACCTGGTTCGCCGTGTAGAAGGGGTAGATCGGGTACTGGGCCGGATCGTCGTACAGCCGCAGGGCCTGCTTGTACGTCGCCGTGTCGGGGACGGCTCCGACCGAGAACGGGTAGTAGTTGTTGATCTCCTTCCAGGGCACCCACTCTCCGGTCGACTTGAGCCGGTGCTCGAACAGCTGCCGGTCGGGGTTCCACAGCACGTTGACGATGGCGTCCTTGATCTGCGTCGCGAGCGTGCGCATCTCGGCGGCCTTGGCCGTGTTGCCGGTCGCCTCGTAGGCCTGCGCGGCGGCGAGCGCACCGCTGTACTGGTAGGCGGACTCGGCGCGGTCCATGCCGCCGGGCTTCCAGTGGAAGGAGACGGCGTCGGCGTCGTTTCCGGTGAGGGCGCCCCAGTCGTACTCGATGAGCTTGTTGTCGTCGTGGTCGTAGTGGGCGAGCTGGCCCTTGACGTCGCCCTCCGCGTAGCGGGCGAGGCTGCCCGCGATCGCGGGCTGGCCGCCGTGGATCTGGTAGCTCCTCCAGGCCGCCTCGGCGATGTACTGGGTGTAGCTGTTGGACCAGTTCTCCGGGTCACCGGGGTTGTCGAGGAAGCGGCCGCCCTTGGAGGTCTGGCCGACCCCGATCCAGTCCCCGTACGCGTAGGCCGGGTCGCGCAGGTACTTGAGATCGTCGATGTGCATCGGCTGGGTGAGCGCGATCGCGTTGTTGTAGCCGAGGACGCCTTCGGTCGAGGTGGGGAACTGGAAGGTCTGCCCGGGGATGTCGGCGTCCAGGCTGTTGAAGCGCATCAGCCACCAGCGGTAGTAGACGTTCTTCTTGATCGCGGCCTCGGGCACGTCGATGTAGGGCACGTTCTCCGCCCACCACAGGTTGTAGGCCCGTACGTGGGTGGCGAAGGCGGTGGCGCCCGAGTAGCCCGCGTAGGCGTGGTACTCGGTGAGCGACTGGGGGATCTCGTCGGTGACGAAGCCCATGACCACCTTGGCGGTCACCGTCGCTCCTGGCGCTACGGTCACGGACCGGTCGAGGCCGCCGCCGGAGACGGCGAATCCGTCACCGGTGAGCCTCGGGCGGATCGTGGTGAGGTTGTTGTAGGCGTTCACCTGCCCGGTCAGCTCGGTGCCGGTGCCGGTGGTGGCGTACGGGGAGGTGGCCCGCAACTGCAGCGTGGTGGAGCTGCTGCCGTTGTTCCTGATCGACAGGTTGGTCACGGCGACGTTGTTGTCGGTGATGAACTTGGTCTGGTCGACCGTGACCGAACCGCTGGTGTGCACGCTCTTCCAGTGGCTGGGTGCCTGCCGGCGCTGGGACACCTGTTCGGTGAAGGTGCCCGGGGTGATGGCGACGGTGTAGGCGCTGCGGTCGTCGATGCTCTCCCAGTAGGCGGCCTTGCCGCCGAACCCGAGCTTGGAGGGGTCGTGCTCCTTCATGAACATCGCGCGCCCCCGGCTCATCAGCCAGGGTCCGGCCGGATCGTTGCCGGAGCGGGCCAGCAGGCGGTCCATCCAGAAGTCGGTCCCCGAGCGCTCCGCGTCGTAGATGCTCCGCATCATGTCGCCCGGCGTGTAGCCGACGGGTGGTGCCGGGATCGCGGGCCCGCTGAACGTGGGGAACCCGATGGTCTGCGCCGCGTGCGCCGGGTTCGCGGTGAAGACGGAACAGACGATGAGGACCAGGGCGACGAGGAGGCGCTTCATCACGGAGCCCGCCGTTCCCGGACGCCCGACAAGCGACGCGCCCGCGAGGCCGCGCTGCGCCGGGGGCCGTACCCGTGATCCGGACCGGAGCCGGAGCCGGAGCCGCGGCCGGGGCAGGAGCCGTGGCCGTGCCGTGGTGCCGTCGCCCCGTGTGCCGGCCTCGTACCGGCTCACGCTGCCGGTCCCTGCGGGGACCGTCGTCCGTCGTCGTCTCATCGGATGCTCCCTGTCCGGTCGACGGCAGGCGTCCGCACCCGGACGTGCGCGGTGGGAGGGCGTCGGCTGCCGTCGCTCGTGTAGTGCTCATGACATATGGCGCTGGGGAGTGCTGGGAGAGCGAGGAAGGGGACCGGTCCGGGGATGGTGCCCCGCGTCCCCAGGAGATGCTGAAAACGAACCTAAAAGGTTTTCGCAAAGTAGGTGTGGGCCCCGCAGGTGTCAAGGGGGGAAGCGAGCGGCCGACGGACTGCCGTGTCAGGACAGGGGTGCGGTGGACCCCCGGATCACCACACGGCAGGGCAGGGTCTCGACGCCGGAGCGCCGCGCCCCGGCGATCGCGCTGAACAGCGCGTGTGCGGCCGCCCGCCCGACCTGTTCGAGGTTCATGTCGACGCTGGTCAGCGGTGGGCGGGAGGCGGAGGTCAGGACCTGCCAGTTGTCGAAGCCCATGACCGCCACGTCCTCCGGCACCCGGTGACCCCGCTCGCGCAGTACGTCTATGACACCGCGAGCGATCTGGTCGCTGCCGCACAGGATGGCGTCGACGTCCGGGTGCTGGTCCAGCAGCATCGAGGCCGCCGCCCGCCCCCACCCCTCCGACCACACCCCGAACCGTGGTTCGCCGACCAGGGCGAGGCCGGCGTCCGCGAGCGCCGACCGGGCACCCTCGGCCCGCTCCTGCGCCGCGAGATACCCGGGGTCGCCGGTGATGTGCGCGATCCGGTCGCGGCCACAGGCGAGCAGGTGGTGCACGGCCATCCGGCCGGCGCCCACGCTGTCGGGGACGATGGACAGATCCGCCGGATCCTCCGACGGCGCGTACGCGTAGACCACCGGAACGGGCAACTCGCGCCCCAGGGACGGGCGCGGATCGGTCCGGCTGCCCACCACGATGAGGCCGTCGACCCGACGGCCCAGCAACGCGCGGACGTGGTGCTGCTCGCGGATCGCGTCCCCACGGGCATCGCAGAGGAACACCGCCACCTCGCCCGCGCCGAAGGCGTCCTCGGCACCCATGAGGATCGGGATGCCGAACCGGCCCTCCAGGTCGCTGGTGAGCAGACCGACGGTGCCGGTGCGCCCGGCGAGCAGGCCGCGGGCCAGCTGGTTGGGCCGGAACGACAGCCGCTCGGCCGCGTCGATCACCCGCTGCCGGGTCTCGGCGCGCACCTGGGTGCGGCCGTTGAGGGCCTTGGACGCGGTGGCGACGGACACGCCCGCCAGCCGGGCGACGTCGCTGAGCGTGGTGGGCTGCGAACGAGAGGGGTCGGTGACCTGTGCCATGGGGTGCTCCTGTCCCGTGTCGCGTGCCGAGGCCGTCGAGGTGACACGTCGGGCTAAAACAGTACGCGAAGGCTTTCGGACGCGGATCGGGTCCGTCTCTCGACGACCCGCAACACTCGCTCGCCGCAGGGGGATTGACGAGCAGCGGGCCGGGTTCTAGCGTTCCAGAAAACCTTTTCGGTCGTTTCCCTTCCCGTCGCGGAGTCCAGCGCCACCACAGCCATCGGAGCCATTGTCCCGACGGCCGGCCGTGCGCGGCCTGCCGCGCAGGAGGAGGAGCGAGCATGGGAATCACCGTCGGACCACGCCGACGCGTCCGCCGCCTCGTCACGGGCACCGTCGCCCTGTTCGCCGCGGCGAGTCTGGCCACGGCGTGCGGGTCGGGAGAAGGCGGCTCGGGCGGCGGGGGAGGAGGCGGGACGGCTGACGCCAACGGCGTCGACGACGGTGCCACGCTGACGATGTGGACGCGTGCGGCGACCCGGCCGCAGAGCGAGGCGCTGGTCGAGGCGTACAACGACAGCCACAAGAACCACATCGAGCTGACCGTCGTCCCCACCGACGACTACCAGGCCAAGGTCGGTGCGGCCGCCGGCTCCAAGGATCTGCCCGACCTGTTCGCCTCCGACGTGGTGTTCGTCCCGAACTACACCTCCAGCGGGCTGTTCGCCGATCTGACCGAACGCCTCGACGCCCTGCCCTTCGGCGACCACCTCGCCCAGTCGCACATCAGGGCCGGCACGTACGAGGACAGGAAGTACGTCGTGCCGCACACCCTCGACCTGTCGGTGCTCTTCTACAACAAGGACCTCTACCGGAAGGCGAAGCTCGACCCGGACAAGCCGCCCACCAGCCTGAGCGAGTGGGACCGGCAGGCACGGGCCGTGGACGCGCTGGGCTCGGGCGTCGACGGCACCTTCTTCGGCGGCAACTGCGGCGGCTGCGGCGTCTTCACCTGGTGGCCGTCGATCTGGGCCGCGGGCGACGAGGTCCTGAACAAGGCCGGAACCGAGGCGGAACTCGCCTCCGACACCGCGAAGAAGGTCTACGACACCTACCGCGGGTGGGTGAGGGACGGCATCGTGGCCCCCGGCGCACGCGACGAGACGGGCACGACCTGGACCGGCGTCTTCCCCCGGGGCAAGGTCGGCATCATGCCCATGCCGTCGACCACCTTGGGGCTGATGCCCAAGGGCCTCGACCTCGGCGTCGCGCCCATCCCCGGACCCGACGGCGGCAGGTCCACCTTCGTCGGCGGTGACGCCATCGGCATCGCCGCCACCAGCGGGTCGGTCGACCAGGCCTGGAACTTCCTCGCTTGGTCACTGGGCGACAAGGCCCAGGTCGACGTGGTAGCCGCGCACAAGGACGTGGTGGCCCGCACCGACCTCGCGTCCAACAAGTACAGCCGGGCGGACCCGCGGCTGGTGACGATCAACGAACTCGTGGCCGACGGCCGTACCCCGTACGCGCTCAAGTTCGGCCAGACCTTCAACGACCCCAACGGGCCGTGGCTGAGCCTCATGCGGGACGCCGTCTTCGGCGACGGGGCGTCCGTCGACAAGGACAACGACGCGGTCAGCGCCTCCCTGTCCGACTGAACGGCACCCGGCTCCCGCGGTACCCCCTCCCAGTCACACGGCAGAGGAGAGTCATGCAGCTGAAGGCAGCCGGCCCGGCGGCGGCCGGACCCCGGCCCCGGCCGCAGCCCCGGACCCGGTGGGAACGCCGGGTCCGTCCGGCCGGCTCCCTCCCGCCCCGGTGGCGGTCCCGCACGGCGAAAGGTCTCGCCTACGCGGCCCCGACAGCCGTGTTCGTCGCGGTGTTCTTCCTGCTGCCGCTGCTGCTCGTCGGGCAGATGTCGCTCAGCGACTGGCCGCTCCTCGCGGGCGACCGGGGCCTCAACGCCCCGGAGAACTACACCGACGCCACCGACAGCACCCTGTTCTGGCCCGCGGTCCGCTTCACCCTCCTCTACACCGGGATCGTCACGGTCGTACTCCTCGGCCTCGCCCTCGGCCTGGCCCTGCTGGTGCAGGAGTCACGGCCCGGAGCGGGCTTCTTCCGCACGGTCTACTTCCTTCCCGGCGCCCTGGGACTGGCCTCGGCGTCCCTGCTGTTCTGGGGCCTGTACAGCCCCACCACCGGTCCGCTCAGCCGCGTCCCGGAACAACTCGGCCTCGTCGACCACCCGGTGTCCTTCCTGGGCACACCGACCTCGGCCCTGCTGTCGACGGTCTTCCTCATCGTCTGGAAGTTCGCCGGCTTCTACATGCTGATCCTCCTCGTGGGACTCCAGCGCATCCCGCAGGAGGTGTTCGAGGCCGCGCGCATGGACGGGGCGAGCCGCGGCCAGATCTTCCGCTCCGTCACGCTGCCGCTGCTGCGGCCCTCCCTCGCCCTGACGCTGCTGCTGTGCGTCACCGGATCGCTGCTCGCCTTCGACCAGTTCTTCATCCTCACCAAGGGCGGACCGGACAACAGCACCGTCACCGTCGTCCAGTTGATCTACCGCGAGGCCTTCCAGCGCATGGACCTGGGCACCGCGGCGGCTCTGTCGATCACCGTCCTCGCCGTGCTGCTCCTGCTCAACGCCCTCCAGTTCCGCGGTCTGCGCCGCACCGACGCGTCATGAGCCGCCGCTCATGAGAAGGGACCCCACGGTGCTGACCCGCACCCTCGGCCGGACGCCCCACTACGTCGTCGCCGGAGGTCTGGCCGTCGTCTTCCTCTTCCCGCTGCTGTGGAACGCCTGGGCCTCCGTCAGCGGACAGCCCGGCACCGCACAGGAGTCCGGTCACGGCCTCGGCAACTACCGCACGCTCCTCGACTACGACGCGGGCCTGTGGAGGTACCTCCTCAACAGCACCGTCGTCTCGGCGCTGACCGTCGCCCTGACCCTCGGGGTGTCACTGCTGGGCGGCTACGCCTTCGCCCGCTTCGACTTCCCCGGGAAGAACCTGCTGTTCCTGGTGACCCTGGCCATCCTCATGGTCCCCTACGCCACCCTCCTCATCCCGCTCTACGTACTGCTCGGCAGACTCCACCTCCAGAACTCGCTGATCGGGCTGAGCCTGGTGCTGGCCATGTTCCAACTGCCGTTCGCCACCTTCATGATGCGGATCTCCTTCGAGTCGGTGCCGCGCGAACTGGAGGAGTCGGCCCTGGTCGACGGCTGCGGCACGGCGGGCGCGCTGCGGCGGGTCCTCCTCCCGGCGGTGCGCCCCGGACTGATCACCGTCGGTCTCTTCGCGTTCCTCGCGGCCTGGAACGACTTCATCGCACCACTGATCCTCATCTCCGACAGCGAGAAGGCACCCCTGCCGCTCGCCGTCGCGAACCTGCGGCAGCAGAGCATGGGCGCCGTCGACTACGGCGCCACCGAGGCGGGCGTGGTCGTCCTCACCGTGCCCTGCCTCCTCCTGTTCCTGCTGCTCCAACGGCACTACGTGCGGGGCTTCATGTCCGGCGCGCTCAAGGGCTGACCGATGGCCGACGCGACGGATGGACCCGGCCGGACGAGCGAGACGACCGAAGGGACGAACCGAAGGCATGAAGTGGTGAAGGAGAACACGGCGGGATCACCGGTCCTGCCGGTGGCGCCGACCCGCGGCAGGCTGCGACCGCTCGGTCTCGACGAGGTCAGGATCACCGGGGGGTTCTGGGCCCACCGCCGGCACACCAACGCGAGCGCCACCCTCGGCCACTGCCGCGACTGGATGGAACGCGTCGGCTGGACCGGCAACTTCCGCGCCGTCGCGGAGGGCCGCGTCCACCGGGACCGGCGCGGCCGGGAGTTCGCCGACTCCGAGCTGTACAAGCTCCTCGAAGCCATGTCCTGGCAGTCCGGCACCGCGAGCACGTTCGACACGGACATCACCGCGCTCACCGAGGCCGTCGCACCCGCCCAGGACCCGGACGGCTACCTCAACACCGCCTTCGGCCACCCCGGACAGCAGCCCCGCTACAGCGACCTCGAATGGGGCCACGAGCTGTACTGCCACGGGCACCTCATCCAGGCGGGTGTGGCCCGGTCCCGGACGCGGGGCGAGGACGAGCTGACGAAGATCGCCCGACGGGCCGCCGACCACGTCTGCGCCACCTTCGGACGGGGTGGTGTCGAGGGCGTCTGCGGCCATCCCGGGATCGAGACGGCCCTGGTGGAGCTGGCCAGGCTGACGGGGGAACAGCGCTACCTCGACCAGGCCGCGCTCTTCGTCGACCGCAGAGGCCACGGCACGCTCGCCGACGGCGAGTTCGGCCGTGTCTACCACCAGGACGACATGCCCGTACGCCGGGCCACGGTGCTGCGCGGCCACGCGGTCCGCGCCCTCTACCTCGCCGCCGGCGCCGTCGACGTGGCCGTGGAGACCGGCGACGACGACCTGCTCGACGCGGTCGTACGACAGTGGGAGGCGACGGTCGCCCGACGGACCTATCTGACGGGCGGCATGGGCTCGCACCACCGGGACGAGTCCTTCGGCGACGACTTCGTCCTCCCGCCGGACCGCGCCTACTCGGAGACCTGCGCCGGCGTCGCCTCCGTGATGCTCAGCTGGCGGCTGCTGCTGGCCACCGGCCAGCCACGCTTCGCCGACCTCGCCGAACGCACCCTGTTCAACGTGGTCGCGACCTCCCCGGCGGAGGACGGCCGGGCCTTCTTCTACGCCAACACCCTGCACCGGCGCCACCGGGGCGGGGTGCCCGCCGCGGACGCGGTGAGCCCGCGCGCCGAGTCGAGCCTGCGGGCGCCCTGGTTCGCGGTCTCCTGCTGTCCGACCAACGTGGCGCGGACGCTGGCCCAGCTGCCCGCGTACCTCGCGACGGCCGACGACCACGGCGTGCAGCTGCACCAGTACGCCGACGCGGAGATCTCCACCTCGCTCGGAGGCGGCCACCGGGTCGCGTTGCGCGTGCGTACCGACTACCCGTCGGACGGCAGCGTGACCGTGCGCGTCGACCGGTCGTCGTCGGACCGCCCGTGGACCGTGTCGCTGCGCGTCCCCGCGTGGACGGCGGGCGCCACGGCGCTGCTGGTCGCCCCGGACGGAACCCGCCGTACGGTGGCCCCCGGCACGACCGAGGTGACCCGCTCCTTCCGGCCCGGTGACGAGATCCGGCTCGAACTGCCCGTACGGCCGCGCTGGATCCGGGCGGACCCGCGGGTGGACGCCGTCCGCGGCACGGTGGCCGTCGAGCGCGGGCCGCTGGTGTACTGCGCCGAGTCCGTGGACCTGCCGGACGGACACGACGTCGACGTGGTCCGGGTGGACCCGTCCGTCGTGCCGGAGGACGGGCCGGACGGCACGGTGGTCACCGCCGGGCGGATCACCGTCCACGACGTGCGAGGTGAGGAGACCTGGCCGTACCGGCCGCTCGACGGGGCCGCGGTCCCGCGGTCCGACGACAGCACGGGGATCGTCCTGGTCCCCTACCACCGCTGGGCGAACCGAGGGCCTTCGACGGTGCGGGTGTGGCTGCCGGCCGTGCGGCCGGACCGCCCCGCCGCGCCGGACAGCACGCCCCCGGGGACGTAGTCGCGGGCGGGCCCGGCCTTCCGCCGAGCCCGCCACACCGGCTCCGTACCGGAGCCGGACGCGTGTCGCGCCGTCAGCGCCGCGCTGTCAGCAGACCCGGACGGTAGGGCAGGAGGCCGTAGTCGCCCCCGGAGTCGGGGCTGCGCCCCTGGTAGAGCAACTGCAGGTTGCACGGATCGACGGTCATGGTCTGATCGGGGCTCGTGCGGATCAGCTCGCCGTGGCTGATGTCGTTGGTCCAGGTGGCCCCGCTGTTGGCCTTGCCGGCGAACGGGTTGCTCTCGGTGGCGGCCTGGGGCGTCCATGAGCCGTTCAGGCTGGTGGCCGTGAACGAGCGGAAGTAGCGGCCCTGCGAGCCGATGGCCTCGACGATCATGAGGTAGCGGTTCTGGCCCTGGAGCTTGTAGACCTGCGGGGCTTCGAACAGGTTGTTCGTCGTATCGCTCATGATCACTGTCGAGGTCGTGCCGAAGCTGCCCGGGAAGTTCCCGATCGGCATGGCGGCCCGGTAGATCTTGCCGTTGTCACCGGCGAAGAACAGGTACATGTTCGTCCCGTCACCGATGAGCGTCTGGTCGATGGGGCCTGTTCCGGAGCCGGAGATGCTTCCGGAGAAGAGCACCTGCGGGGACGACCACCCATTCGGGTTGGTGGGGTCGCTCGACGTCCGGTAGGAGAAGGCGGTCCCACCCCACTGGTAGGCGAGCACCCAGATGTTCTTCGGCGCGAAGTAGAAGAGCGTGGGCGCGACGGTGGCGGCCGACATCGTGTTCTGGCCGGCCGAGGCCATCTCCGACCAGTTGGTGAACGGGCTGAAATTCATCGAACCCCAGCTCGTCCCCGTGTCGTGCGTCGTCGCGTAGACGAGTTGCCTGCCGTTGTAGGGGACGACGGTGAAGTCCTTGAGCGAGGCCCAGCCCGGCTTCGGCTGCGCCAGCGCGCCCGTCGACGTCCAGCGGTATGCCGACGGGAGATCGCACGGACCGGGGTTGTCGCCGCCGACCCTGACGAGCTGCCACTGCTGGTTGGTGCCGCCCCAGTCGTCGTACTGGACGACGTTCGCGTTGTCGGCGGTGGAGGCGCCTTGTATCTCGAGGGCCTTGTTGCTGTGGCGCGAGACCAACCTCACGTAGCCGTCCGAGCTGTCGGCCAGCCGCCACTGCTGGTTGGTGGCGTTCAGGTCGGTCCACTGGACGATGGAACCGCCGTTCGCGGTGGACCAGTTGTGGACGTCCAGCACCTTGCCCGAGTGACGGGACTTGATGCGGTAGTAGCCGCCCCCGGAATCGACGAACTGCCACTGCTGCTGGTTCTGATCGTTCCTGGTCCACTGGGTGAGGCGGGCGCCGTCGTTGGTCGCCAGGTTGTAGACGTCCAGGGCCTTGCCGCTGTTGCGATTGACCAGCACGTACGAGGCGTTGGGGTCCACGGTCGCCGCGTCGGCGGGCTGGGCGCCGAGGAAGGTGGCCGCGAGCAGCAGAGGCGCGAGGACGGCGAGTAAGCGTCTCAGACGGACCGGGGACGAGGGGCGAAACCACATCAGAAGGCCTCCTTCGCGGGGGCGGGGTGAGGTGACCCCGATGAACAGGGAGCGGGGAGCGGCATACCAGGGGTAAGGGAAATCTCGAAAGTTTCGAAGAATTCTCGGATGCTTCGACGCCACAAGCTAGGAATGCGGAGCGGACCGGTCAAGGGCTGTCACCGATCTGTCCACAAAAAGCGCCTGTCTCCGCCGGCCTGACGAGCCGTCCTACCGATCAGTCCGTTTCTGCGGTTCGCCTTTTGGCGTGCGGGATTCGAAAGGTTCGGTTGAGTAGTCGAAACTTTTTCTGCTGGAAGTATTGACGATGCATCGTCAACACCTCAATCATCCCTGTCTGAGAACCGGCCATGGTTCGAGATGTCGAACCGCGTCGGGCCAAGCAAGGTGGTGCCGCACGGCGGATCACTGCACAGACGCACAGACGCACAGACGCGCAGATGCATCGACATACCCAGCCGCACGACTGATCCGCGCACCACAGCACCTGCGCCACCCCGTTTTCGTTCCGGTGAGGTTCGCCCCAGCGCATCCTGGCTTCGCGCGGTTGGAGAGGTACGCGAGGCCGCGTGGCGGATCCCCCGGCTGAGCCGCGATGGAGTACCCGCATGCCCCACGCCTGCGTCGGAACACCCCGCCGCCCGCCCTAGGTCACCCGACGGCCGACCTGGTGCGTCCGTCCCGGCCGGGACGGTCCCGGTCCGGTGACCCGCGGTGCCGTCCGGTGCCGGCCGCGAGGGTCGGGGTTCCGTGACCGCGGTGTCGTCCGTGCCGGTCGGAATGGTCCCGGTCCCGTGACCGCGGTGTCCGGTGACGCCGTGCTGCCCAGGTTCCGTCCACCGCCCGTCCGCCTGTCCGCCCGTCCGTCCACCCGTCCGTTCGCCGAAGGGAAGCGGACGCCGCGTTCCTCTGCGTTTCCGTCCTTCCGTGATCTCTACCTTGGAGGCACCTTCATGGGCTCCTACGCCCTTCTCGGACCCGTCGTCCGCCGGAAGATCCGCGGCCTGCTGCCGGCGCTGGTCGTCGGCGTTCTCGGCGCGGTCGCCCCACTGGCCGCGCCGCCGACCGCACACGCCGCCGAGAACACGCTCGGCGCCGCGGCGGCGCAGAGCGGCCGCTACTTCGGCACCGCCATCGCCTCGGGCAGGCTCGGCGACTCGGCGTACACGACGATCGCGAGCCGTGAGTTCAACTCGGTGACGGCCGAGAACGAGATGAAGATCGACGCCACCGAACCGCAGCGGGGCCAGTTCACCTTCACCGCCGGTGACCGCGTCTACAACTGGGCGGTACAGAACGGCAAGCAGGTGCGCGGCCACACCCTGGCCTGGCACTCCCAGCAGCCCGGCTGGATGCAGAGCCTCAGCGGCAGCACGCTGCGCCAGGCGATGATCGGCCACATCAACGGCGTGATGGCCCACTACAAGGGCAAGATCGCCCAGTGGGACGTCGTGAACGAGGCCTTCGCCGACGGCGGTTCGGGAGCCCGGCGCGACTCCAACCTGCAACGCACCGGCAACGACTGGATCGAGGTCGCCTTCCGCACCGCGCGCGCCGCCGACCCGGCCGCCAAGCTCTGCTACAACGACTACAACGTCGAGGACTGGAACTGGGCCAAGACCCAGGCCATGTACTCCATGGTCCGGGACTTCAAGCAGCGCGGCGTGCCGATCGACTGTGTCGGGTTCCAGTCGCACTTCAACAGCGGCAGCCCCTACAACAGCAACTTCCGCACCACCCTCCAGAACTTCGCCGCCCTCGGTGTCGACGTGGCCATCACCGAACTGGACATCCAGGGCGCCCCGGCCACGACCTACGCCAACGTGACCAAGGACTGCCTGGCCGTCCCGCGCTGCCTCGGCATCACCGTCTGGGGTGTGCGCGACACCGACTCCTGGCGATCGCAGGACACGCCGCTGCTGTTCAACGGCGACGGCAGCAAGAAGGCCGCCTACACCGCCGTCCTCAACGCGCTCAACGGCGGCACCTCCACGCCCCCTTCGGGCTCCGGGCAGGTCAAGGGCGTCGGGTCGGGCCGCTGCCTGGACGTGCCCGGCAGCAGCACCACCGACGGCACCCAGCTCCAACTGTGGGACTGCAACAGCGGCACCAACCAGCAGTGGACGTACACCGCCGCCGGTGAACTCAGGGTCTACGGCAACAAGTGCCTGGACGCCGGCGGCACCGGCAACGGCACCAAGGTGCAGATCTACGGCTGCTGGGGCGCCGACAACCAGAAGTGGCGCCTCAACTCCGACGGATCCATCGTCGGCGTCCAGTCCGGCCTCTGCCTCGACGCCGTCTCGAGCGGCACCGCCAACGGCACCCTGATCCAGCTCTACTCCTGCTCGAGCGGCGGCAACCAGCGCTGGACCCGCACCTGATGGGACCCGCCACGAAACGAAAGGGTGAATCGATGACGTCCTACGGCGCGGCTTCCCCCGCCCGTTCGAGAGGACCTCGTTGGTGGTCCCGGGTCGCCGCCTTGGTGGCGGCGACCCTCGCGATCGGCATGCTCGCCGTGGCGAACCCAGCGCCCGCCGAGGCGGCGACGGTGGACACCAATGCCTGGTACGTCCTGGTCAATCGCAACAGCGGCAAGGCGCTGGACGTCTCCGACACGTCCACCGCCGACGGCGCGCGGGTCAGCCAGTGGACGCGCCACGACGGAGCCAACCAGCAGTGGCAGTTCGTGGACTCCGGCGACGGCTTCTACCGCCTCAAGGCCCGGCATTCGGACAAGGTTCTCGACGTGGCCGGCGCCTCGACCGCGGACGGTGCCGCGATCCAGCAGTGGACCGACCACAACGGGGCCAACCAGCAGTTCCGCCTGGCCGACTCCGACGCGGGCCACGTCCGGCTGATCAACCGCACCAGCGGCAAGGCGGTGGAGGTGCAGGGCGCCTCCACCGCCGACGGCGGCAATGTCGTCCAGTACGCCGACTGGGGTGGCGCCAACCAGCAATGGCAGATGATCAAGCTGTCGTCCGGTGGTGGCGGCGGCGGATGCGGTAGCGCCCCGACTCTGGCGAGCGGCACGCACACGATGCAGAGCGGCGGCAAGACCCGCAGCTTCATCCTCCGGGTTCCCGCCGACTACGACAACAGCCACCCCTACCGGCTGATCTTCGCGTTCCACTGGCGGGGCGGCACCGCCGGCGAGGTCGCCTCCGGCGGCACGAGTGGGAACGCCTGGTCCTACTACGGCCAACAGGAACAGTCGAACAACAGCGCGATCCTCGTCGCTCCCCAGGGCCTCGGCAATGGCTGGGCCAACTCGGGCGGTGAGGACGTCACCTTCGTCGACGACATGATCCGGCGCATCGAGGGCGGCCTCTGTGTCAACCCGGCACAGCGGTTCGCCACGGGATTCAGCTGGGGCGGCGGTATGAGCTACGCACTCGCGTGCAGCCGGGCGAACGTCTTCCGGGCCGTCGCGGTCATGTCCGGCGCCCAGATCAGCGGATGCAGCGGCGGCACCCAGCCCATCGCCTACTTCGGGATCCACGGCATCAGCGACAACGTCCTCAACATCGGGCAAGGGCGGTCCCTGCGCGACACATTCGTCCGCAACAACGGGTGCACCGCGCAGAGCCCGCGCGAGCCCGCGCCGGGCAGCCGGACGCACATCACCACCACCTACGCGGGCTGCCGTGCCGGATACCCGGTCCAATGGGCCGCGTTCGACGGAGGCCACATACCCGGTCCGGTCGACGGCTCCTCCGGCGAGAGCGGCGTCACCACCTGGACCAAGGCAGAGATCTGGAGGTTCTTCGCACAGTTCGGGTGATCCGCCCTCCCGCATCACAGGTGGGGCCGGGACAACCCTGGCCCCACCCCGTCCACGTCTCTTCCGTATCGAAGGACGGGGAGTCCCATCAGTCGGGTCAGGGCGCCGGCACGACCCTGCCGAAGACCTCGCGGCCAGGCGACGCTTCCCTCCCGAGCCTCTTCGGCTGCCGGTGGGACATGCCTGGCACCACAGCCTCCCCTGCACGGGCCGGGAGGCCGCAACTCACGCCCATGGCGTCACCCATTCCCCTGCAATCGAATAGGCGTATTTCCACCGCCCACTTGGAGCCATCCGAGTGAAGTTCGGGGATCGTGCCAGTCCTGCCGTTTCCATGCCACCGGCCCGTTGGTTGTCCAGGGCGGAAGACCGACCCGTCCCATGGCGGCGGGTTCCTCATCCTCCGAGACTTTGGAGTCGCTGACAGTGCGAGTCGCTCTCACCGGGGCCACCGGGTTCCTCGGACTGCGCCTTCTCCGGGAGTTGCTCGAGCGCCACGACTCGCTGACGGTTCTCACGCATGCCGGGTCGGGAAGCGCGCTCAGGCGGATCACGCGGTTCATGGAACTGACGAACACGCCCGGCGAGGTGATCGCGGAGCTGCCCAACCGGCTTCGTGTCGTGGAGACCGATCTGGCACAGCCACAACTGGGACTGTCGACCGCGGTCTTCCGGCAACTGGCGGACGAACTCGACGTGATCTGGCACAGCGCGGGCAACATCAATCTGGACGACGATCTCGTGGCTCTTCGCCGGGTCAACGTCGAGGGAACCCGCAACGTGCTGGAACTGGCTGCCGTAGGCGTGGGAAAGCCGATGGTCTTCCACGTCAGCACCGCCTTCGTCGCCGGTGCACGGCCTGAAGGCGTGATCTACGAGGACGAGTTGGACGGCGCGCACGGCTTCGAGAACGGCTACGAGCGGTCCAAGTACGAAGCCGAGGTCCTGGTGCACGAATGGTCGCGGGCCCACGGGCGACCGGTGGGGATCATGCGGCCCGGCATCCTGGTCACGGACCTTGCCCCCGACGCCGAACTTCCCCAGCACCCACTGCAGTTCATCTCCCGCATCGTGCAGGCCTCCGCGCGCGGTGACGGTCTCGCTGTCGCCGGGAGGGGCGTCGCCGAGGAGGACCGGCCGGTCGTACGGATGACGGGACGCCACGACGGGCACCTGAACCTGATGCCGGTGGAACACGCCGCCGCCGTCATGGTCCGGTTGGCGAGCGGGGCGCCCTCCGGACGGGTCGACACCTATCAGATCGTCCATGATCACGAGGTCGCCACGACGGTGCTCGTCGCGCTGTTGGAGCGGCTGGTGCCGGTGAGAGTGCGGCTCGTCGAGAAGAAGCCGCACGACCCGACCGCACTGGAGGCCACCGCGGATCTCTACCCGGGATTCACGCCGTACCTCAGTCACCGCCGTCGTTTCGACGACACCCGGGTGCGGACCCGGCTGGGCCCGTTCTCGTCCGGGATCCGCGTCGATCTCGACTACCTGACCAGCGGGCTGAGCCCCAAGCAGTCCACGCAGTCCACGTCCGCCGCCGGAGTGCGCTGACGGCACCCGTTGCTCCCGCTGTCGCGGCGCCGGGTCCGGATCACGACACGCTCTTCGAATGCCCCGTCCACATGGGAAGTCGACTCTTGTCCGTACTGGCATGTCCCGACGAAGCCGTCACCGCCTCGCCGGTGTTCGATCCGGAGCAGATCGCGGCCTGTGTTCGCCGGGTCAGGGAACACGCGCACATCGTCACCGGCCCCACAGGCCGGGAGCTGGGGCTGGTGATGGGGGCCCGGCCCGTCGGGGACGTCGTCGGCACACTGCCGCCGCTCTATCCGGAGTGGCTGGGCGGGCGAACCTTCTGCGAGGCGCACGGGGTCCGCTTCCCTTATGTGGCGGGCGAGATGGCGAACGGCATCGCCACGACGCGAATGGTGACGGCGATGGCCCGCGCCGAGATGCTCGGCTTCTTCGGAGCCGGCGGTCTCGGCCTGCCCGAAGTCGAGCGAGCTGTGCGGGAGCTGGCCGGAGACCTGGCCGGTATGCCGAACTGGGGCGTGAACCTGATCCACTCCCCGAACGAACCCGAGTTGGAGTACCGGGTCGCCAAGCTGCTGCTGCGGCACGGCGTTCCCTGCGTCTCGGCGTCGGCGTACATGGGGCTCACCCCGGCCGTGGTGCTGTGCTCGGCCGCAGGGCTGCGCCGGGGCCCGGAGGGGCAGATCGTGCGGCGTACGCGCCTCTTCGCCAAGGTGTCGCGCCCGGAGGTCGCCGAACGCTTCCTCTCACCGGCTCCTCCGGACCTGTTGCGTCACCTCGTGGAGCGGGGGGAACTCGGCGCGGAGGAAGCCGCCCTCGCGGCGCGGGTTCCTGTGGCGGAGGACATCACGGTGGAGTCCGACAGCGGTGGACACACCGACAACCGGCCACTCGGCGTCCTGCTGCCACGCATCCTGAACCTGCGGGACCGACTCGTCCGGCGATTCGGGTACCCGCGGGCGGTCAGGGTCGGCGCGGCCGGTGGACTGGGCACACCGGACGGGGTCGCCGCCGCGTTCGCACTCGGCGCGGCCTATGTGGTGACGGGATCCGTCAACCAGGTCGCCGTGGAAGCCGGCATCTCGGACGACGCGAAGGCGATGCTGACCGAAGCCGACATCGCCGATGTGGTCATGGCGCCCGCCGCCGACATGTTCGAACTGGGCGTCAAGCTGCAGGTCCTGCGCCGGGGCACCATGTTCGCCCAGCGGGCCGGTCAGCTGTACGAGGCGTACCGGGCTCACCCGTCGCTGGAGGAGCTGCCGCCGGAGGTGCGCGCGAAGATCGAACGGGACGTGCTCGGAGCGCCGGTCGAGGAGGTCTGGGACCTCACGCGGCGATTCTGGGAGCAACGCGACCCGGCGGAGATCGCCCGCGCGGAACGGGACCCCAAGCACCGTATGGCACTGGTCTTCCGCTGGTACCTGGGCAACTCCAGCCGTTGGGCGATCACCGGGGAGACAGCCCGGCGCGGCGACTACCAGCTCTGGTGCGGCCCGGCGATGGGGGCGTTCAACCAGTGGACCGCCGGAAGTGTCCTGGCGGAACGGGACAACCGATCCGTGGTGCAGATCGCCCTCAACCTGCTCGAAGGGGCGGCCGTGAGCACCCGCGCGCACCAGCTCCGCACGTACGGCGTGCCGGTGCCTCCCGCGGCGTTCGCCTTCACACCGTGTCTCTTCGCCTGACCGCGCCTTCCCGGGCGCGGTTCTCCGCGCCGACCGCCGACCGCGCCGACCCACAAGGAAGTTGAGAGTATGTCCGACCCTCGCCCCCGACAGGTTCCGATCGCCGTGGTCGGGATCGGCGCTCTGCTGCCCGGCCCGCACGGCGCCGACGGGTTCTGGCAGACGGTCGTGGCCGGCCGCGATCTGATCACCGACGTCCCCGCCGCGCGCTGGCTCGTCGAGGACTACTACGACCCCGATCCCGCCGCACCGGACAAGACGTACGCCCGCAGGGGAGCCTTCCTGTCCGAGGTCGCGTTCGACCCGATGGCCTTCGGTATCCCGCCCAACACCCTCGCGACGACGGACACCGTGCAGTTGCTCGCGCTCACGGTCGCCGAGCAGGTCCTCACCGATGTCGGCGGGCTTGCGGGAATGGACCGCGACCGCGTGTCCGTCGTCCTTGGCGCCGGCGCGACGGAACTGCTGACGCACATGACCGCGCGGATCCAGCGGCCGGTGTGGCTCAAGGCCCTGCGGGAGAACGGGATCCCGGAGGAGGAGGCCCAAGCCGTCTGCGACAGCGTGACCGATCACTACGCACCGTGGCAGGAGTCGACCTTTCCGGGGCTGCTGGCCAACGTCATCGCGGGCAGGATCGCCAACCGGTTCGACCTGCACGGCACCAATCACACCACCGACGCCGCGTGCGCCAGTTCCTTCGCGGCACTGTCGGTGGCGATGAGCGAGCTGTCCCTGGGCCGGTCCGACCTCGTGATCAGCGGCGGTGTCGACGCCTCGAACGACGCGGGCACGTTCATGTGCTTCTCCAAGACACCCGCCCTGTCGCCCAGTGGCGACTGCAGGCCGTTCTCCGACCAGGCCGACGGCACGATGCTCGGCGAGGGCATCGCCATGTACGCCCTGAAGCGGCTGTCCGACGCGGAGCGCGCGGGGGACCGGATCTACGCCGTCGTCCGTGGCATCGGCACCTCGTCGGACGGCAGAAGCGGAGCGATCTACGCCCCGGTGCCCGAAGGACAGGCCCGGGCTCTGCGGCGCACCTACGAGGAGGCCGGCTACGGGCCGGAGACCGTCGAACTGGTGGAGGCCCACGGCACCGGGACCCGCGCGGGAGACGCCGCGGAGTTCGCCGCGCTGCGCCAGGTGTACGAGGAGTCCGGCCGCGACGACCGGCAGTGGTGTGCGCTCGGCTCGGTCAAGTCGCAGGTCGGCCACACCAAGTGTGCCGCCGGTGCCGTGGGACTCCTCAAGAGCGTCCTGGCTCTGCACCACAAGGTCCTTCCGCCGATGATCAAGGTTGATCGGCCGGATCCCGCGATGCGAATCGACGACAGCCCCTTCTACGTGAACACCCGGTCGCGTCCGTGGGTGCGCCCCGCCGGCCATCCGCGCCGGGCGGCTGTGTCCAGTTTCGGCTTCGGCGGCAGCAACTTCCACGTCGCACTGGAGGAGTACGAGCCCTCCGCCGAATCCGGTGGCCGTGCGGCATGGCGCGCCCGCACCGCCCCCACCGAACTGGTGCTGTTCAGCGCTCCGTCCGCGCCGGCCCTGCGGGAACGGAAGATCGACAGCTCCCGCCCGCCGGCCGATGTGGCACGGGAGAGTCAGCGGGACTTCCGCGTGAGCGACCCGTTCCGCCTCGCGATCGTCGCGGCAGACGGCGACGACCTGTCCGCGAAGCTCGAGCAGGCTCTCGCGCTGATCGGCCGACAGCCCGACGCACCGTTCTCCACACCGACCGGAATCCACTACGCCACCGGCGCGGCGGCCGTCGGACGCATCGGGTTCCTCTTTCCGGGGCAGGGCGCTCAGTACGTCGGCATGGGCGCGGACGTGGCCATGCTGTCCCCGGCCGCCCAAGCGGTCTGGGACCGGCTGGGAGCCCTGGAGTTCGATGGTCGCCCGCTGCACCGCGTGGTGTTCCCGCCGCCGGCCTTCAGCGACGAGGAGCGGGCCACTCAGCAGGCTCTGCTGACCGAGACGGAATGGGCGCAGCCCGCGCTGGCGGTGCACAGTCTCGCCCTGCTCCAGGTACTGAACGGTCTCGGGCTGCGACCGGACTGCGTGGCAGGGCACAGCTTCGGCGAGCTGGCGGCGCTGCACGCCGCGGGCGCACTGGAGGCCGAGTCGCTGGTGGGCCTCGCTCGCAGGCGCGGTGAGCTGATGCGACAGGCTGCCGCCGCGCCGGGCGCGATGTTGGCCGTGGCGGCCGGCCGGGCACAGGTCGAGGACATCCTCGTCGGCAGTGGCGCCACGGACGTCTGGCTGGCCAACCACAACGCTCCGGCCCAGGTCGTGGTCTCCGGCACGACCGGAGCGATCGAACTGATCGAGCGGAAACTCGCCGCCGAGGGCATCACCGCACGCCGGCTTCACGCCGCGACGGCTTTCCACAGCCCGATCGTCGCCCGGGCGAGCGAACCACTGCTGGACCACCTCCGCGCGCTCTCGGTCAGCGAGCCCCGGCTCGAGGTCTACGGCAACGCCGACGCCGCGGTGTATCCGTCCGCACCCGAGGAGATCCGGCGCAGGATCGCCGACCACATCGCCTCACCGGTGCTGTTCCACGACGAGATCGAGTCGATGTACGCCGCCGGAGTGCGCACGTTCGTCGAGGTCGGCGCCGGTGACACGCTCACGGGCCTCGTCCGGCAGATCCTCGGGGACCGTGAGCACCTGGCGGTCGGCCTGGACCGCCAGGGACGCAGCGGTGTCACCTCGTTGCAGGACGCGCTCGGCCGGCTCGCCGTATGGGGCGTCCCACTCGACCACGAAGACTTGTGGGCGCCGTACGCGCCCCCCGTAGCAGCAGGCGAGGAGCACAAGCCCAGGATGACCGTGAAGATCGACGGCAAGAACCACGGTCGGCTCTACCCGCCCGCCGGCGGGGCGACCGCGCTGCCCGCGCCCAACCCGCCTCGACGACCCGACGTACCCTCACCCGCCGCACAGCCTGCGGCCCCGGCAGCCGCCGTTCCGGTCGCGCAGCCTGTGGCCCCGGCAGCCGCCGTTCCCGCCGTCGTCGAGTCGCCCGCTGGGCCGCCCGCTGTGCCTGCCCTGTCTGCCGGTTCTGCCGCACCCGCCGCGGCCGGCGCTGACGGCAACTGGTTCGCCCTGCTCGACAACGTGCAGCGTCACACGGCGGAGGTCCATCAATCCTGCCAGCGCATGCTGATGGACAGTCACCTGGCCTTCCTCCAGATGACCGAGACGACCATGACCGCGCTGCTGGGAGCAGTGAGCGGGGAACGGGCGCATACGTATACGCAGACGCAGGCCCTGTTCGCGTCACCCGGCACCGGCACCGGCACCGGCACCGGCACGGGCACCGGCACCGGCACCGGCACCGGCACCGGCACGGGCGCCGTGCCGACGGTGCTGCCCTCGCCTCCCGAGGACTCCGCTGCTGCCGCGCTCCTCGTGCCCTCGGTGACGCCGACAGCCGCCTCTCCCGTCGTCGTTCCGGAACCTCCGCCGGTCCTGGCGGCGCCCGCTCCGGGCGTGCCCCAGGATGTGTCCGCCGCGGGTTTCGAGGAACTGCTGCTGTCCGTGGTGGCGGACCGGACCGGCTATCCGGTCGGAATGCTGAACGTCGACATGGAACTCGAGTCGGATCTCGGGGTGGATTCGATCAAACGGGTGGAGATCCTGTCCGCCATGAGGGAGCGGGTGGGCGACCGTCCCGGCGGGGACGTGGGAGAGCTGTTGAAGCTCCGCACCCTGCGGCAGATCGTCGAAGCGTTCACCGCCGCCGTCACCGGTGGCGCTCCCGCCACCTCCGTTCCGGCCGCAAGGCCCGGCACCGACCACGAGACGTCCGCACCTCGGCACGAGCCCGCCGGGCGGACGGACCTCGGCAGGCTCGCCCTGCGGGCGTTCGACACCCCGGCACCCGGACTGGCCCTGGCCGGTCTGGGGGACGAGCCGATCGCGGTGA
Organism: Streptomyces sp. NPDC006259; assembly: GCF_042870975.1. NCBI lineage: Bacteria > Bacillati > Actinomycetota > Actinomycetes > Kitasatosporales > Streptomycetaceae > Streptomyces > Streptomyces sp. NPDC006259. The sequence goes on from NZ_JBIAHY010000002.1 coordinate 260,313, forward strand.
CCGAGGACGGCTGCGGAACCGCCGAACTGGTGGCGGCCAAACTGGTCGACCACGGTTTCCGGGCCACCGCCGTGTCCACCGTTCCCGCGGGCTGCCGGGCGGTCGTGCACCTCGGCGGACTCGCGCCGCTCAGTTCACCCGAGGAAGCGCTGGAGTTGCAGCGGGACGCCTTCCGAACGGCGCGGTCGGTCGCGTCGGACTTCGCCGACCGGGGCGGGGTCTTCGTCACCGTGCAGGACACCGGCGGTGACTTCGGGCTCCGCGGCCGTCGGCCCGAGCGGGCGTGGCTGGGAGGAATCGCCGCGCTGGCCAGGACCGCGGCCAAGGAGTGGCCCTCCGCGTCGGTCAAGGCGATCGACTGCGAGCGCGGAGACCGCGACGCCGTCGGCGTCGCCGAAGCGATCGTCCGGGAACTGCTTCGCGGCGGTCCCGCGACGGAGGTGGGCCTGCGCGCGGACGGCACCCGCACCACGCTCGTCGCGGTCCCGGCGCCCGTGAACCCCGGGCCCACGGCGGGCATCGGACCGGACTCGGTGGTCGTGGCCACCGGTGGCGCCCGGGGAGTGACCGCGGCCGCGCTGCTGGACCTAGCCAGGACCCACCGGCCCCGGATCGTGTTGCTCGGCCGCACCGAACCGGCCGAGGAACCGCCGGGACTGGCGGCGGCGACGGACGAGGCCGCACTCACCCGTGCCCTCGCCGAGCGCTCCGGAACGGTGGCTCCCGCCGCGATCGGCGCCCAGGCCCGCGGCATCCTGGCGGCCCGTGAGGTCCGGACCACGCTCGCGGCACTGGAGAGCGCCGGTTCCCGGGTCAGGTACGTGCCGGTGGACGTCCGGGACGGCAAGGCCCTGCACGACGCCTTGGAGGAGGTCCGCCGGGACTGGGGGCCGATCACCGGGATCGTGCACGGTGCCGGAGTGCGAGCGGACAAGCTGATCGCCGACAAGACCGACGAGCAGTACGACCACGTCCTGACGACCAAGGTGGGCGGGCTGCGCGCGCTGCTCGCGGCGACCGAGAGCGATCCGCTCGACTCGATCGTCCTGTTCTCCTCGGTGGCCGCCGTCTTCGGCAACGCCGGGCAGAGCGACTACGCCATGGCCAACGAGGTGCTCAACCACGTGGCCCGCGCCGAACGAGCCCGCCGCCCCGACCGCCTGGTGCGGTCCATCGCCTGGGGCCCGTGGCAGGGAGGGATGGTCACCCCCGAGCTGGCCGCCCACTTCGGCCGGTCCGGGGTCCCGCTCATCTCCCTGGCGCAGGGCGCCGCGGCCTTCACCGCCGAACTGGGCGCTCCGGGCGCCGACACCACCGTGGTCGTCGCGGCCGGTGACGACCTGAACCCCATGACCGTCACCGGACCGGCCCCGGCGCAGGTGCGGATCGACGCTCACACACACCCCCATCTCGCCGACCACGACATCGCCGGTGTCCCGGTATTGCCGGTGGCACTGGCCCTGGAATGGTTCGCCGGCGCCGCCACGGCCTGGCGGCCGAACGGCCGCCACCTGGTGCTGCGGGACGTCCGCGTCTTCAGCAAGGTCGCTCTGCCGCACCTCGACGGCCCCGGCCACCGGCTCACCTTGCGCGGTCGCGGAGGGCCGGCCGAAGCGCCCTCGGTCCTGGAGGCCGAACTGGTCGGGGAGGACGGCCTGCCGCACTTCCGGACCCACCTGGAGTTCGGGACGGACGCTTCGCGGTCCGCGGGGTGGGACACACCGAAGGGCCTCACCGCGCCCGCCCGCGCCGAGATCTACGACGGCCGGGTGCTCTTCCACGGCCCGCGCTTCCGGTCCATCCGCGCGGTCCACAAGATCGGCGCGGACGGAGCCGAGGCCACGGTGACCGGTGTGAGCGAACTCGGCTGGGACGGTGACCACTGGCAACTCGACCCGGCCGCCGTGGACGCTGCCCTGCAACTCGCTTTGCTGTGGGCCGAGAACGCGTTCGGTGACGCGACCCTGCCGATGGCCGTCGCGGAGTGCCGGGTGCACCGGAGCGGTCCCGTCGAGGGCACCGTGCGGTGCGTGGTGCGGGCCAGGAAGGTGCACGACACGGGAGCGCGCTGCGATGCGGCCCTCGTCGACCCCGACGGCCTGCCCAGGGTGGAGCTGCTCGGCGTGGAACTCGTACGGCGCCCCTCCTGAGCCGGCGTCACCGAGCCGGCGAACCCCCTCTCTCCGCATCCGTGACAGCCACACGCGCGTCCGTGTTCGTCCTGAAATGAGACCGGAATGGTATTCGAACCGATCGCCGTCGTCGGCCGGGGCTGCGTGTTCCCCGACGCCCTCGACCCCGACGCGTTCTGGGACAACATCGCCGCACGCCGGTGCAGTCTGGCCCCGGTCCCGGACGGTCGCTGGCGGTTGCCGCATCGTTGGGCGACGGGCACCGTCGACGACCACCTCGACCGGACGTGGACCGATGTCGGCGGCTACGTACGGGACTTCGAGTCGGTCTTCGATCCCACCGGGTTCCGCGTCGCCCCCGAGGAGATCCTCGGTCTGGACCCGCTGTTCCACTGGGTTCTGTACGGCGCCAGGCAGGCGCTGCGCGAGGCCGGACACGACGGGGCGTCGGCCCGCGCGGGACTGGTGCTGGGAAACCTGTCCTACCCGACGAGTGCGGGTTCCGCCTTCGCCGAGCACGTATGGCTGTCCGAGCGGGCACCGTCGCTGCTGTCCGCCCTGGGCCGGGCCAGGCCCGACGCGCGCAACCGCTTCTCCGCGGGGCTTCCGGCGCAGTTCGCGGCCAGAGCGCTCGGCCTCGGCGCGGGTGCCTTCGCGCTCGACGCGGCCTGCGCCTCCTCCCTGTACGCGATCAAGCTGGCCTGTGACCGCCTGCACGACGGGACGGCGGACGTCATGGTCGCCGGCGGGGTCAACCGGGCCGACAACCTGCTTCTGCACGTGGGGTTCTGCGGCCTGTCCGCGGTGAGCCGCACCAGCCGCAGTCGGCCCTTCCACCGGGAGGCCGACGGGCTGCTCGCCGGCGAGGGCGCCGGGTTCGTCGCGCTGATGCGCCTGCGCGACGCACTCGCACACCGTTCGCCGGTACTCGGAGTCATCCGGGGGATCGGGCTGTCCAACGACGGGCGCGGCAGGGGCCTGCTCAGCCCCGCGCAGGAGGGGCAGGAGCGTGCGATGCATCTGGCGTACGCCATGGCGGGCGTCGCACCGCGGACCGTGTCCCTCGTCGAATGCCACGCGACGGGGACTCCGGTCGGAGACGTGGTGGAAGCCCGGGGTATGGCGCGGGTCTTCGCGGACAGTGCCGACGTACCCATCGGCTCGGTGAAGTCCAACGTCGGGCACCTGCTGGCCTCGGCCGGAGCCGGAGGACTGCTCAAGGTGCTCGGTGCGATGCGGGCGGGCGTCCGTCCCGCCACGCTCGGCGCCGAGGACCCGCTGACCGAACTGCACGGCACACCGCTGCGCGTGCTCGGCGAGTCCGAGCCGTGGTCCGGGCGTCGCCGGGCGGCGGTGAGCGCCTTCGGGTTCGGCGGCACCAACGCCCACCTGATCGTCGACGCCTGGGACGGTACGGACGGCGCCACGGTGGCGGTCCCCGGCATCCCGCGCCCACCGGGTACGCCGCTGGCGATCGTGGCGCTCGCGGCCCGCGTCGGCGAGGGAGCCGACACCCAGGACTTCTGCCGTGCGGTCCTCGACGGCCGGCGGAGCGGGCCGGCCTCGAAGGTCGAGGTGGCCCTGCCGGGTCTGCGCGTGCCGCCGCTGGCGGTCGAAAAGGCACTGCCCCAGCAGATCCTGATGCTCGAAGCCGCAAGGGAAGCGGCGCGAAACATCCGCCTGCCGCGTGAGCGCACCATGGTGGTCGTCGGGACGGAGGTGGACACGCAGAACTCCCGTGCCGGCGCGCGCTGGCGAGCCCCTTCCTGGCTGGAGGAGGCCGGGAAGGAGATCGGCCCGGACCTGGTCGAGCGCGTCCGTGACGCCTTCTCGGCGCCGATGGACGCGGAGCGGGTCGTCGGCACGTTGCCGAACCTCGTGGCCAACCGGATCAACACCCAGCTCGATCTCGCCGGACCCGGCTACACCGTGTCCGCCGGGGAGGCCTCCGGTCTGGTCGCCCTCGGCCTCGCGGCGCGTGCGATCAGAGCCATGGAGGTCGACGCCGCACTGGTCGGCGCCGTCGATCTCTCCTGCGAGGCCGTCCACCAGGCAGCCCTGCGCGAACTCGGACACGAGACCGACACCGGGGACGCCGCTGTCGTGGTCGTACTGAAACATCTCGCCGACGCCCGCAAGGAGGGCGACACCGTTCTCGCCCTCCTCGACGAGGATCCCGTCGACGGGCCGGACGTGGTCCTCGGGAACGGCCCGGACGCCGGATTCGACCCGGCCGACCTCTTCGGCCGCGCCCACGCCGCCCAGGGGCTGCTGGCGGTCGCGGCCGCGGTGACCGCTCTGAGACACCGCGCGCTCCCGCGGAGGGAGGGCCCCGCCGACGCCCATCCGGGCATGCGCACCGCGCACGTGGTCATGTCGCCGCCGGACGGACCTCCGGCGCGGGTGCACATGAGGGCCGCCGACATCGGGCCGTGGGCGGACGGACCGGCGCCCCGCCTGCACGTGTACTCCGGCGTCGACCGGCGAACGGTCCTGGCCGCGCTGGAGGCGGGCACCGAGTCCCGCGAAGGACCCGCCAGGCTGGTCCTCGTGGCGGACGGCGATCCCCGAGCGCACCGGGATGCCGTACGCCGGTGGCTCGCCGAGGGCGGGGTCAAGCCGCCTGGGGCGGCGTATCGCGATGCGCCGGTGCCGGGCGAGGTCGCCTTCGTGTTCACCAACGGGTCGGCCGCCTACCCGGGCATGGGCCGTGAGGTCCTGCTGGCCCTTCCCTCACTCGGCGACGCGGTCGCGGCCACGTACGGGAACGCCATCGGGCGGCCGACGGCCGGTTCCGCGCCGACGGTACTCGACCAGATCTGGGGGGCCGCCCAACTCGCCGCGGTGCACGCGGAGTTGAGTCAGGAGCTACTCGGCCTGAAGCCGGACGCCGCCATCGGCTACTCCTCCGGGGAGTCGGCCGCCCTGGTCGCCCTCGGAGCGTGGAGGGACGTCGCGGCCCTGTACCAGGACACCTGGGACAGCGGCCTGTTCACCAGTGAACTCACCGGCGAACTGCGAGGGGTGCGCCGTGCCTGGGAACGGCTGGGCGTCGAGGGTGATCGCTGGTCGAGCTACTTGGTCACGGCGCCTCTTGAGCGGGTTCACGCGGCACTGGCGGACGAACGCGCCGTCCATCTGATGGCGGTCAACGCCCCCGACGTGTGCGTGGTCGGCGGCGAATCACAGGCGTGTGCCGCCGTCATGGCACGTCTCGGCACCGCCTGTGCCATGCCGATCGCATACGACCTGGCCGCCCACGCTCCCGAACTGTCCGAGGTCCGCGACCGCTGGTGGAACCTCCATCACCGTCCCACCAGCGCCGTGCCCGGGGTGCGGTTCTACAGCGGTGCCACCACGCGCTGGTACACCCCGACGGCCGCGCGCGCCGCCGACGCCGTCACGGCGCAGGGCCTGGGCACGATCGACTTCGCGGGGACCGTCGAACAGGCCTGGGCCGACGGAGTCCGCGTCTTCGTCGAGCACGGGCCGCGCGGCCTGTGCACCGGGTGGATCAAGCGGATCCTCGGCCCTCGCGAGCACGTGGCCGTCGCACTCGACGCCCAGGACAGGGGGCTGCGGCAGCTGACTCTCGCCGTGGCCGAACTCGTCGCCGCCGGCGTACCCGTACGCGCCGAGGAACTCTTCGGGCAGCTGCGAGCCGCAGCACCGGCAGGGACCGAGGACGTCCCCGCCCTCACCGTTCCCGCCCACTGGGAGATCACCTTGCCGTCGCTCGAGCAACCCGCGGTGACCATGCCGAGGGCCCCCCGCCTGGCACCGGTCCCGCCCCGGCCGGCCGCCGGACCCGTCGCCGCCGACCTCGTCGCCACCGCGGTCGGCACCGAGACGCAGGTGACGGACGCGCGGACGCTCGTCGCGCGGCAGATCCACCGCGTGACCGAGCTGCACCAGGACGTGCTCGCCCGACACGTCCAGGTGCACCAGAGGTTCCTCCAGGTCAGGGCCCAGCTCAGCGCCGCACTCGTCCAGGCGGCGGCGGGGGCCGCGCCCTCGCCGCCGACACCGGTCATGCCTTCACCCGCTGTCCCTTCGCCAGCTGTCCCTTCGGCCGCCGGCCCTTCGCCCGCTGCCGTCGACAAGGGGCGACTCAGCCCCCTGCCAGGGCCGGTGTTCGACCGGCGCCAGCTGGAACACCTCGCCTCACAGCCGGTCTCCACCCTGTTCGGTCCCAAGTTCGCCGCGCAGGACGGGTACGAGGTGCAGACCAGGATGCCCGGACCGCCGATGCTGCTCACCGACCGGGTCACCGGCATCGACGCCGTCCCGGCGGCCCTGGCCGAACTCGGGCCGGAACACGCGACCGGCACGATCCGGACCGAGACCGACGTCCGCCTCGACAGCTGGTACCTCGACTCCACCGGCCGCATGCCGGCCGGCCTGGTGATCGAGGCGGGCCAGGCGGACCTGCTGCTGATCAGCTGGCTCGGAATCGACCTGCTCAACCGCGGCGAACGGGCCTACCGGCTGCTCGGCTGCGAACTGACCCACCACGGCAGCCGGCCCCGGGCGGGAGAGACGCTGCGATACGAGATCCACATCGACCGGCACGCCGAACACGGCGGCGTCCGCCTCTTCTTCTTCCACTACGACTGCTACGCCGACGGCGAACTGCGGCTGAGCGTCCGCGACGGACAAGCGGGCTTCTTCACGAAGGCCGAACTCGACCACAGCGACGGCGTGCGCTGGGACCCCGCCGACCGCCCGCCGGCCGGGGACCTCCCGCTCGACCCGCCGGCGGTGCGCTGCACGCGGTCGTCCTTCACCGCCGAACAGGTGCTGGCCTTCGCCGGCGGCCGTCCGGCGGACTGCTTCGGCGCCGGGTGGGACATCACCAGGTCACATGTGCGCTCACCCGGGTTGGACGAAGGCCGCCTGCTGCTCCTGCACGAGGTCACCGCGTTCGACCCGGCGGGTGGCCCGTGGGGGCGCGGCTATCTCCGTGCCGAGACCCCCGTCTCACCGGACGACTGGTTCTTCGAGGGCCACTTCGACCACGATCCGTGCATGCCGGGAACCCTGATGCTCCAGGCGGGCCTCCAGGCGATGGCCTTCCACCTGGCAGCCCTCGGCTTCACCGTGGCCAGGGACGGGTGGCGCTTCGAGCCGGCCACCGAGCGGAGCTACACCGTCCAGTGCCGTGGGCAGGTCACCCCGGCCAGCGAGCGGGTCGTGTACGAGGTGTTCGTGCACGGCGTCTCAGCCGGCCCGGAGCCGACCCTGTACGCCGACATCCTCGGCACCGTCGACGGGGTCAAGGCGTTCCACGCCCACCACGTCGCCCTCCGGCTGGTGCCGGACTGGCCCCTGTCGTACTGGCGGCAGCTCGGCGGCCACAGGGAGCAGACCAGCGGAACACCGGTGCCGCTCGCCTCACTCGGCGGACTCGTCGGTCATCGCGAGTCCAAGGCGGTGGTGGAACACGAGGGATTCGCCTTCGACTACGCCGCGTTGCTGTCGTGTGCGTGGGGACGACCGAGTGAGGCGTTCGGCAGCGCGGCCCGTCTCTTCGACGGCACGCGCAGGATCGCGCGGCTGCCCGGGCCGCCCTACCACTTCATGACCCGCGTCGTCTCCGTGGGCGGGCCGCAGCGCGGCATGCGCCAGGGGAGCCGGGTGGTCGCCGAGTACGACGTGCCCGACGAAGTGTGGTACTTCGAGCAGAACGGCGACCAGGTGATGCCGTTCGCCGTGCTCATGGAGATCGCGTTGCAGCCGTGCGGATGGCTCGCCGCCTACGTCGGCTGCCCTCTGACCGCCGACATCGACCTGCTCTTCCGCAACCTCGACGGGACGGGAACGATCACCGGCGAGGTCACGCCGAAGACCCGGATCGTGCGTACCGAAGCGGAACTGACCACGATCTCGCGGACCGGCGAGATGATCATCGTGTCGTTCGCGGTCCGGTGCTCCGCCGACGGCCGAGACGTCTTCACCCTGTCCACGGTGTTCGGGTTCTTCCCGCCCTCGGCCTTCGATCATCAGATCGGACTGCCCGTGTCGGAGACCGATCGGGCCGCGCTGGAGGAGCCCTGCGCGCGCACGGTCGATCTCACGACGAGTCCCGCCCGCTACTTCGCCGGTACGGCCGGGCTGCCCGGCCCGATGCTGCTGATGCTCGACCGGATCACCGGTTACTGGCCGGACGGCGGCCGTGCGGGACTGGGGCGGCTGCGGTCGGAGAGGGACGTGGATGCGGGGGAGTGGTTCTTCAAGGCCCACTTCTTCCAGGATCCGGTCCAGCCGGGCTCCCTGGGGATCGAGGCCATGTGCCAGTTGCTCCAGTTCTATCTGATCGAGCGGGGGCTCACGGATGACGTGCCGTATCCCCGGTTCGAACCCGTCATGCTCGATCACGAGGTGATCTGGAAGTACCGCGGCCAGATCACCCCCCGTAACCGTCTCATCAGGATCGATCTGGAGATCCTGGAGGTCGCCGAGGACTCCCGAGGGCGGCACGCGATCGCCGAGGCCCGGCTCTGGGGGGACGACATCTGCCTCTACCACGCCCGCGGACTCGGCGTCCGGGTCGTGTCCGGGCACGGCCCGTCCGGCGCGACGGAGGGGACGGAGGGGACGGAGAAGCCGGAGGAGTCGGGGGAGCTGGAAGGGAGGGAGGAGACGCTCGATCCCGCGGTCGAGACGTGGACCGGTGACCACTGCCCGACCTGGACGATCCCCGCACTGCCGATGATGTCGGTCGTCGACCGGCTCGCACAGGCCGCGGCGGACCACGCCGGCCAGAACGTGGTCGCCGTGCGCGACGTTCAGCTCCGGCGCTGGATTCCGCTCGCCGGGCCCGTCCGGTTGCGGACGGAGGTGGCACCGGCGGAGGCGGGACTGGACGTCACGCTGCTCATGTGGCGCGAGGCGGCGACGCCCGCGCTGTCCCGGTTCGAGGAAGTGGCCAGGGGCACCGTCCTGGTGGGCGCCTGGCCGGAGCGCCGTCCCGATCGGTTCGCCCCGATGCCGGACGCCGAGGCGCAGCCGGACCCCTACGCGTCGGCCGAACTGTTCCACGGCCCGGCGTTCCAGTACCTGACCTCGCTGGCCGTCGGAGCGACCGGGTCCTCCGGCGTGACCGAGGTGGCCCGGGGCACGGTGCCGAGAGGATGCCTGCATCAGGGACTCCTGGACGCGCTCCTCCAGGTGATCCCGTCCGGCAGCCTCTGGCGGTGGTCCCCGCAGATCGGTGACGACGTCGTCGGCTATCCCCTCCGCCTGGTCTCCCTGGAGCTGTTCGAAGCTCCGCCGGAGACGGGCGAGGCCGAGATCGAGGCCCGCTTCGGCGGGTTCGTCACCGAGGAGGCGAGCCCCGGACCCATGACGGCGGTCGACATCCAGTTGTGCGTGGACGGGCGGGTCGCCGCCGCGCTGCGGCTGATCAACGTCCTGCTGCCCGTCGGCCCGCTCTCCCGCGCCTCGCTCGTCGAACGCCGGGACTTCCTGGTCCGCCGTCGCGCCATGGCGGGGGTGGGTCTGTGCAGAAGCGTCGACGGGACGACGGAACTCCTCGCCGACGAGGTCGACCAAGTGGACTGGCTCAGGGGGACAGTGGCGTACGCCATGGGACTGCCGCCCGGCTCCCGGGGGCGGGACCATCTGGAGGTCATCGCCGTCAAGGACCACGTCGGCCGGCTGACCGGAGTGCACCCGTGCGACATCGAGGTGAGCGAGGACCTGCGGTCCGCCCGCACCCCCTCCGGGCACGAGCACCCCGTCGAGGTCGTCCGCACCGGCGACAGGGTGACGGTGCGCCGCGGGGATGAGCGATGACCCCGGGCGGCGAGGGCCTCGGCCCCATGCGGCCCAAGGGCGCCGAGCGGCTGGTGCACCTGCGGTCCCGGTGGCGGTACGCGTTTCTCGCGCTGACCGTACTGGTGACGGTCGGTCTGGCGTTCGTCGGCCTCGGTGTGTTCGGCCGGCTCACCGGGGGCGGATGGACTCCTGCCGACGCGGAGTCCGCCCGGGCGGACGCGGTGCTGCGGAAGGACTTCCACTCCGGCAACCCCGACCTGGTTCTCCTCGTCGGCGCGCCTCGGTCCGTCGACGAGCCGCGGGCGGCAGCCGCCGGCCGACGTCTGACGGAACGGCTTCGTACCGACTCACGCGTTCAGCACCTCGACTCCTACTGGCCGCGGCGCGACCCCTCACTGGTGTCCCGGGACCGCCGGACCGCGCTCGTCAGCCTCCGACTCCTCGGCGGGGAACGCGAAGCGACGCGCACCGCCGAGAGCATCCGCCGTGCCGTCGCGGGCACTACGGGGCCGCTGACGACGTCCGTCGCCGGTCGCGCGGTGGCCAGCCGAGAACTGGAGGCGCAGAGTCAGCGGGACCTCGTACGAGCGGAACTCATTGCCGCTCCGCTCGTCCTGCTGATCCTCGTCCTGATCTTCGGCAACGTCCTGAGCGCTCTGCTCGCCCTCTTCGCCGGCGGCATCGCCGTGGTGGGCACGCTGGCACTGTTGCGCGTTCTCACCGAGTTCACACAGGTGTCCGTCTTCGCGGTCAACCTCACCACGGCGCTGGGCTTCGCACTCGCCATCGACTACGGCCTGTTCCTCATCACCCGCCATCGAGAGGAGCTGGCGGCCGGACGCGACGTCGGGCAGGCCGTTCTGGTCAGCCTGCGTACCGCGGGCCGGACCGTCTTCTTCTCCGCGTTGACGGTCACGCTGTCGATGTCGGCGCTGCTGGCCTTCCCGCTGCACTTCCTGCGCTCGCTGGCCTACGCGGGGATGAGCGTGGCGGCCCTGGCCGGACTGACCGCCGTGCTCGTCCTGCCGGTGTGCCTGCTCGTCGCCGGTCACCGGGTCGGTCACCGGGTCGGCCGCCGGGTCGGCCGTCGGCGCGGCGCGGCATCGTCGGCCGGAGCAGCCGCCGACAGTGCCGGCACCTGGCGCGGACGTGGCTTCTTCGACCGCACCGCGCGGACCGTCATGCGCCGTCCTCTCCTCACCGTCGTCCTGGTGGTTCCGGCGCTGCTGTGTCTCGCCAGCCCGTTCCAGCGCGTCGAGTTCGGCCTGTCGGACGACCGCGCGCTGTCCGCTTCGTCACCCGTGCACCGGGCCACCGACGTGATGCGCAAGGATTTCGACACGCAGGCGACGGACATGGCGAGCATCGTGCTGCCCGGCCTGACGAACGCGTCGTCGCCGGATCTGGCCGACTACGCCCGGAGGGTGTCACTGACGCCGCACGTGCTCAGGGTGGACACCGTGACGGGTTCCTACACCGCAGGAGTGCGGCAGGCGCCACCCACGCCGATGTCCGCCCGCTTCTCCGGACTCGGCGGCAGTTGGCTCTCGGTCGTCACCGACGCCGAGCCCTACTCCGCCGAAGGCGGTCGACTCGTCCGCGCGCTGCGCGCGTTGTCCGCCCCGGTACCCGCTCTCGTGGGCGGTGACGCGGCGGCACTCGTGGACACCCGAGCCGTCGTGGGCGACGGGCTCGGACGGGCCGCCGGGATCATCGTGCTCGTCATCTTCACCCTGCTCTTCCTCTTCACCGGCAGTGTCCTCGTCCCGGTGAAGGCCGTGGTCCTCAACATGCTCAGTCTCACCGCCACGTTCGGAGCAGTCGTCTACCTGTTCCAGGAGGGTCATCTGCGGTGGCTGGTCGGCGACTTCATCGTCACCGGCACCACGGACACCCTCCTTCCCGTCCTCATGTTCTGTGTCACCTTCGGAGTCTCGATGGACTACGAGATGTTCCTGCTGTCCAGGATCATGGAGGAGTACCGCCGTACGGGCGACACCACCACGGCCGTGGCCGGCGGTCTCGAGGAGACCGGTCGGCTGTTCACCGCCGCGGCCCTGGTCATCGCCGTCACCATGGCGGCGATGGCCACCTCCCACCTCACCCCGCTGAAGCTCCTGGGCGTGGGGCTCACGCTCGCGGTCGTCCTGGACGCGACACTGGTGAGGATGCTCCTGGTGCCGGCCATCATGAAGATGGCGGGGAGGGCGAACTGGTGGTGCCCGGCGCCCCTGCGTCACGTGCACGCCAAAGTCGGCTTCACCGAGGCGGCATCGAAAGCAGCGGCCTGAGCGCCACTCTCCCAGGAGGGCGAGCACGTCCCCGCCACTGCTCCCGAAAGCAGCGGTCTCTACGCCGGTCTCCCAGGAGCCGAGCACGTCCCCCGCCATTGCTGCGCGTCGTCGGGTCGGCGGAAGTCGCGTGTGCCCGGGAGGCGGGCGCCCACCCCGCACAGCCGTCCGTCCTCGACCACAGGAGTGCGCCATGTCCACGTTTCGCCGTCGTACCGTCCTCGGATTGGCGGCCCGAGGCACGTTGGCCGGGCTCAGTGCCGCGAGTTGGAGCCATCTCGGGGGTCGTGCCGCGGCGTCGCAGGCGTCACGCACGCGGTTTCGCGCTGTCGTGATCGGTTCGGGATTCGGTGGCTCGGTCGCCGCCCTGCGCCTCGGCCAGGCCGGTGTGGACACCGTCGTGCTCGAACGAGGCCGGGAGTGGCCCACAGCCCCGGACAGACCCGTCTTCGGTTCGGCCCACGGCATCACGGACACGATGTTCTGGTTCCGTGACACCGCGTGTTGGCCGGCCATGCCCCCTGCGCCCATCGCCCGCACTCCGGGGGTGATGGAGGTCTCGCGGGAACGGCATCTGGACATCGCCTGCGGGGCGGCGGTCGGCGGCGGATCCGTGGTCTACACCGGAGTCACCCTGGCCCCGCCCCGGCGCTACTTCGAGGCGCTCTATCCCGCCGGGCTGGCATACGAGGAATTCACGCAGACCTGGTTCCCCACAGTCCGCGCCATGCTGGGAGCCGACCGGATGCCGCGGGACGTGTACCACTCGGCCCCCTTCACCCACTCACGTCTGTGGGACCGCCAGATGGGCAAGGCGCGCATGCCCTGCTTCCCTCTCGACTCGGCCTTCGACTGGAATGTCGTCCGGGACGAACTCTCCGGCCGGGCAGCGCTGTCGGCCACCGTCGGCGACTCGGATTTCGGCTGCGGAAACGGTGCCAAGAGGTCGCTCACGCGCACCTACCTGCCGGCCGCACTCGCCACCGGACATGTGCAGCTACGTCCGTTGCACGAGGTCCGGTCCATCAGCCGCGGCGCCCACGGCCGCTATCGGGTCGTGGTCCGCCGACTCGGCCTGAACGGCGCCGTTCTCGGCACCACCGAGTTCTCCTGTGATCTGCTGTTCGTCGCCGCGGGCACCCTGAACACCAATCGTCTGCTCGTCGCTGCCCGCGAACTGGGCGACCTTCCCGACCTGCCCGACAGCGTGGGGAGCGGATTCGGCGACAACGGCGACCAGATCAATCTCCGCTCGCAGCCCCTGCGCCCCATCGGCCCCTGCCAAGGCTCACCCAGCGCTTCCGGCGCCTTCCTCCACCACGAGTTCGAGCTGCCGCTGCTCACCCAGAGCTGGGTCCTGCCCGGTTATGCGGCTGTCCCCGCCACGGTCACCTTTGCCATGACCGTCGATACCGACCACCGTGGAACGTTCCGTTTCCAACCGGAGTCCGGCCGGGTGGTGCTGTCCGACTGGACCCGGGAGAAGTCCGCGGCCGCGGCCCGGGCCACCCTCGCGTACGGCTCCCGCGTCCTGGAGGCCAATCCCGGCAGCCTTCCCGTCACGCTCGACAACCCCCGCACGCTGACCGCGCATCCCCTGGGCGGATGCGTCATCGGCAGGGCGACCGACCTGGAAGGGCGGGTCAAGGACAACCCGGGACTGTACGTCGTCGACGGCTCGCTCATCCCGGGGAACGTCGGCGGCGCCAACCCCTCACTCACCATCGCCGCCCTGGCGGAGAGGGCGATGTCCCGGATCATCGCCGCCGGCGGTTGAGGTCCCGCCCGGCGGCCGCGAGCCGTGGCGGTCCACCTCGGTGCGGGAGGAAAGGGGAGGTGGCGCGCGAGCCGGGCTTGGCCGAGAGCGGATTCGGCGAAGGACGCCTGACCGGTGAGAACCCAGGCCGGGCGCCCATTTCGCGTGCGTCTAGAAGAAGCCCAGCTTCTTCGGCGAGTAGCTGACCAGAAGGTTCTTCGTCTGCTGGTAGTGCTCCAGCATCATCTTGTGCGTCTCGCGGCCGATCCCCGACTGCTTGTAGCCGCCGAACGCCGCGTGGGCCGGGTAGGCGTGGTAGCAGTTCGTCCAGACGCGGCCGGCCTGGATCGCCCGTCCCGCCCGGTACGCCGTGTTGATGTCCCGCGTCCACACCCCGGCGCCGAGGCCGTACGACGTGTCATTGGCGATCTCGACGGCCTCGTCGAAGTCGTCGAACGAGGCCACCGAGACGACCGGGCCGAAGATCTCCTCCTGGAAGACCCGCATACGGTTGTCGCCCTCGAAGATGGTCGGCTGGACGTAGTAGCCGCCCTTCAACTCACCGTCGTACTCGACACGTTCGCCACCCGTCAGGATCCTGGCGCCCTCCTGGCGGCCGATGTCCATGTAGGAGAGGATCTTCGTGAGCTGGTCGCCGGACGCCTGGGCACCGATCATCGTGTCGGTGTCGAGGGGGTGTCCGGGCCTGATCAGCTCGGTGCGGGCGACGGCGGCCGCCATGAACTCGGAGTAGTTGCCCCGCTGGACCAGACCGCGGGACGGGCAGGTGCACACCTCGCCCTGGTTCAGCGCGAACATCGTGAAGCCCTCCAGGGCCTTGTCGCGCAGATCGTCGTCCTTCTCCCAGACGTCGTCGAAGAAGATGTTCGGCGACTTGCCGCCCAGTTCCAGCGTGACCGGTTTCAGGTTCTCCGCCGCGTACCGCATGATCAGCCGCCCGGTCGACGTCTCCCCGGTGAACGCGACCTTGGCCACCCGCGGACTGGACGCGAGCGGCTTGCCCGCCTCCTCGCCGAAGCCGTTGACGATGTTCACCACGCCCGGCGGCAACAGGTCGGCGACCAGACTCATCCAGTAGTGCAGCGAGGCCGGTGTCTGCTCGGCGGGCTTGATGACGACGGCGTTGCCCGCCGCGAGGGCCGGCGCGAGCTTCCACGTGGCCATCAGGATGGGGAAGTTCCACGGGATGATCTGCGCGACCACACCGAGCGGCTCGTGGAAGTGGTACGCCACGGTGTCCTCGTCGAGTTCGCTGAGCGACCCCTCCTGCCCGCGGACGGCACCCGCGAAATAGCGGAAGTGATCGATGGCCAGCGGGATGTCCGCCGCCAGCGTCTCACGGACCGGCTTGCCGTTCTCCCAGCTCTCGGCAACCGCCAGCGGCTCCAGGTGCGCCTCCATCCGGTCCGCGATCCTCAGCAGGATGTCCGAGCGCTCGGTCGCCGACGTGCGGCCCCAGCCCGGCGCGGCCGCGTGCGCCGCGTCGAGCGCCCGTTCCACGTCCTCGGCCGTGCCACGCGCCACCTCGGTGAACGGCTGCCCGTTCACCGGAGACGGGTTCTCGAAGTACCGGCCGCGGGCCGGCGGCACGTACTCGCCGCCGATGAAGTGGTCATAACGTGCCTGGTAGGAGACGATCGCGCCGTCGGATCCGGGCGCCGCGTAACGGGTCATGGTGGATGGCCTCCCTCAGCGGCGCTGCCCGCCGTCGGGCAGCTCTGCGCGCGAGGCTAGGGAAGCCGACGTTGCAGCCAGGTTGCGCGGGGCGGGTGGCGGCCGGGTCGCGTGAGCGGCGGGTCCTGCCGGCCTGCCGGCTCGTGCGCGGGCGGGCCGGTGTTCAACGGCGCGTCCACGACGCCGGTGCCGCCAGCTCCGACTCCAGCGCGGTCAGCCGAGCCCGGACGGCGGCCGTCGGCCGTACCGACGCCAGGGCCCGCCACACGTCGAGGTCGTCCTCGCCCCATGGCGCGTGCGCCCAGTCCGCGAGCAGGTCGGGGTCCCGGCCGGCGATCAGGGCGGCACGCAGGCCGTCGGCCAGGCGGGTCCGCAGGCGCACCACCGCCGGCGCCTGCGACGCGGGCAACAGCGGCCCGGCGTACGCCGTGACCGCGGCCGTGACGGCCCCGGCCGTCAGACGCCGCTCCACGACGGCGACGTCCGACTCGACGGGCACGGTGAGCCGGTACGGCCGCGAGGCCAGCAGCCCGGGACCGAGCACCCCGCGCAGCCGGGCGAGTTCCGCCCGCAGAGTCACCGGAGTCACCGACTCGTCCTCGTACGACGCGCACAGCAACTCGTCGCCGGTCAGGCCCTCCGGATGGCGGGACAGCAGCAGCAGGATCTCGCTGTGCCGCCGACTGAGCCTGATCCGTCGCCCGCCCACCGCGAACCGCGCCTCGTCGCGGCCGAGCGCGGTCAGCTGGGGCGGGTCGGTCTCCGGCCGCGCCGGGGCGAGCAGCGCGAGGTGCGACTCGGCGGCCCGCGCGACCGCCTGGACGAAGCCCAGGCTGTGCGGATGCGCCAGTCCGTCTCCGCCGGTGATGTCCACCGCGCCCAGCACCCGCCCGGTCCGCGGATCGTGCACCGGCGCCGCCGCGCACGTCCACGGCTGCACCCTGCGGATGAAGTGCTCGGCCGCGAACACCTGTACCGGCCGGTCCACGGCGACCGCCGTCCCCGGGGCGTTCGTCCCCACCGCGGTCTCCGCCCACCGCGCGCCCGGTACGAAGTTCATCCGTCCCGCCTGCCGCCGCGTCGCCGGATGACCCTCGACCCACAGCAGGCGGCCGTGCGCGTCGCACACCGCGAGGAGGTGCTCTCCGTCGGCGGCGAACGTGCCCATCAGCTCCCGGAACAGCGGCATCACCCGCGCCAGTGGATGCTCGGCCCGGTAGGCGCCGAGGTCCGCGTCGGTCAGCTCCACGTTCGCCGTGCCGTCCGGCCCGACTCCCGCCCGCGCCGAGCGCCGCCACGAGTCGGCCACCACGGCTCGCACCGGTCGCGGCACCGTGCCGGCCCGGGTGAACGCATCGTGGGCCCGCCGCAGGGTCCGTACCCGCTCGGCAGGGTCGGCCCCCGGCTCCAGGGCCACCCAGGGATCGGTCACGTCGTCCTCCCGGAAGGCGATGCGGCTGGGGACATCGTCACGCCGGGGGTGCGCCCCGACAACCGTTTGGACGGCGGTCGCCCGAAAGAGGGCGGTGGGGGAGTCCGGCGTGCTCGGTTGCCGGGCGAAGCCGACGAGTCTCGGGTGGTCGCCTCGGCGCGACGCGTGCCACGGGCCGCGCGCCGCCGGACGTCCAGGCGTCTTCGTCCGGTGGGGACGGCAGGGTCGGGATTCGGGGATCGGGCATGGTGCACAGCTCCGTTCCGGGCAGGGCCAATGAGGGGCTGAGGACGGGACGTCGGGGCGATCAGGGGACGAGGACGGGACGTCGGCGGATGAGGGGATGAGGACGGGACGTCGGCGGATGAGGGGATGAGGACGGGACGTCGGGGAGATGAGGGCGGGACGCCGGCGGGGACTTGGTCGGTTGCGTGACGTGTCCGGGATGGCGTCGCCGGCTGCGCCCCGCGTGGATCACGTTACGGCGCCGGGCCACGGGGGAGCGGGACACGGCCGCCTCCGGTGGACGGCCGCGGCACTGTGGACAACTCGCTCACTAGAAGGGGGAGTTCCGGACGGGTGGGAGGCCTCGTGGGGGGTGCGCGGCGGACTGGCGGTCAGCCGCCTTGCGCGTCCGCTCTCACGTGCCGTCGGAAGGGCTCGGCCCGGCCCGGCTCCACAGCCGTATCGCGGGAGGGCACCGCTGACGGTCGCCGGGTGAGTCTCCCGTGAGCTGATCGGCCGTCTGCCGAAGGGTGCGGCCGCGCCGAGCGCGCAGCCCACCCCGGTCACGGTCGACCGGCGGTCGGCACTCGGTAGGTGTAGTCGGCGGTCGGTACTCGGCGGTCGGCGGTTGACAGTCAGCGGTCGGCAGTGGCGGTCGGCCCCGCCGCCAAGTCCCCCTGCCTCCCTGCTCTCAGCCCCGCGCCGCCACGCCCGCCGGGTCGTCCAGCACCGCCCGCACCACGGCGTGCGCCGCGCCGAGCAGAGGTCCCTCGGGACCCAGCCGGGAGACGGACACCGGGCAGGGCGGGCCGGCCGTGCGACGGGCGAGTTCGGACTCCAGGGACGGCAGCAGCCAGGGCGCGAGCCCGGAGAGGGCACCGCCCAGCACGACCGCCTCGGGGTCCAGCAGGTTGAGCGCTCCGGTGAGGGCGACGCCGAGCGCCGTCCCCGCCGCGCGCAGCGCTCGCCGGACGTCCTCGTCGCCGTCCGCGGCACGCCTGGCCAGCAGTCCGACGCGATCCTCGCCGAGTTCCAGGCCGGCGGCGCGCAGGACCGCCTCCTCGCCGGCGTACTGCTCCAGGCAGCCCCGGCCGCCGCACACGCAGGCCGGCCCGTCGGGATGGACCGGCACATGCCCCAGTTCGCCGGCGAAGCCGCGGGTGCCGCGCAGCAGGCTGCCGTCGACGACGAGGGCGGCGCCGATGCCGATCTCGGCCGAGACGTGCAGGAAGTCCCGCGGCGTCTCCGCGCCGAGCCAGAGTTCCGCGAGACCGCCGAAGTTGGCCTCGTTGTCCACGGTCAGCGGGAACCCGCCGGGCAGCAGGGCGCCGAGATCGACGTCGTGCCAGTCGAGGTTCGGGGCACGGACGACGGTGCGGGCGTCACGGCCCACCAGGCCGGGTACGGCCACCGCGAGCCCCGCGGGCCACAGCCCCTCGGCCTCCCCCTCGGCCACGACCCGGCGTATGAGCGCGGTGAGTTCCCGGAGCACCGGTTCGGGGGCACGGCCCCGGTTCGTGCCGTGCCGCACGGCGCGCGCCCGCACCTCGCCGCGCAGGTCGACGGCGCAGACCGCGAGGTGGTCGACGCCGATCTCCGCGCCGATTCCCGCCGGACCGCGTCCGCTGACCGCGAGTGCCGAGCCGGGCCGGCCCACCCTGCCGGGCCGTTCGGGGCCCAGCTCCTCGATCAGTCCGGCGCGTACGAGTTCGTCGACGAGCGTCGAGACCGCCGCGCGGGTCAGGCCGATGTGCGAGGCGACCGCCGCCCGTGACAGCGGCCCCTCGGCGCTGACGGCGTGCATCACCCGTGCCAGGTTGCGGCGGCGCATGCCCTGCTGGGTGTCGGGCAGCGCTCGCCCGGGGCCGGTCGGGCGGGCCTCGTGCGGCGGTGCGCTCATGCCTCCGTCGATCCTCAGTGGGTGTCCGTGCCCCGCTCCAGCAGCGGGGACGCGTCGGAGAGTACCCCGGCGATCCTGGACAGGGCGGCCTCGTCCCGCTCCACGGCGTCGAGGACGGGACCCCGCGCGGTGTCCCACCGCCGGGCGACGGCGGCCGGATCCTCCCCGGTCAGCAGGCCCGCCGCCTGTGCCGCCGCACCCAGTGCGACGAGTTCCTTGGCGTCCGGGATCTGCACCGGCCGCCCGGACAGCCGGCGCACGGTCTGCTGCCATGCCGTGCCGCGGGCGCCACCGCCGATCAGCAGCAGTGGGGCGGAGCGGTCCGCGTCCTCGTCGAGGACGAGGTCCAGGGCGCCGAGCAGGGAGTGCACGGCACCGTCGTAGGCGGCCTGGAGCAGCTGGCCGGCGGTGGTGTCGTGGCGCAGACCGTGCAGGAGACCGGAGGCGTTCGGCAGGTTCGGGGTGCGCTCGCCGTCCAGGTAGGGCAGGAGCGTGAGGCCGGCGGCGGGCTCGACGGCCTCGCGGTCCAGGCCGAGCAGGGCGGCGATCCGGTCCACGGCGAGAGTGCAGTTCAGCGTGCACGCCAGCGGCAGCCAGGCGCCGTGCGCGTCGGCGAAGCCGGCCACCGTGCCCGTGGGGTCGGTGGGGCGCCGCTTCGACACGGCGTACACCGTGCCCGAGGTGCCGAGGCTCAGCACCGGAGTGCCGGGGCGCAGCCCGAGACCGAGCGCCGCCGCCGCGTTGTCGCCGGTGCCCGCGGCGACCAGGGTGCCCTTGGAGAACGGCAGGTCGTGACCGTCGCGCACGGTGCCCGCCACCTCGCCTGGCCGCACCACGCGCGGCAGCAGCGCCGGGTCGAGACCCACATGGGCCAGGATCTCCTCGTCGTACGCCTCGCTCCCGGACGCCCACCAGCCGGTGCCGGAGGCGTCGCCGCGGTCGGTCGTGCCCTCACCCGTGAGGCGTTCGGTGAGGTAGTCGTGGGGGAGGCGTACGGCCTTGGTGGCGCGCAGGGCCTGCGGCTCGTGTTCGGCGAGCCAGGCCCACTTGGTGACCGTGAAGGACGCGGCCGGCACCAGGCCGGTGCGCTCCGCCCAGAACTTCGCGCCGCCCAGTTCCTCCGTCAGCCGGCGGGCCTGCGGGGCCGAGCGCACGTCGTTCCACAGCAGCGCCGGGCGCACCGGCTCGCCACGCTCGTCGAGCGTCACGAGCCCGTGCTGCTGTCCGCCGATGGACACGGCCGCCGCTTCGTGGGCGGCGTCACCGCACTGGCGCAGGGCCTCGTGCAGGGCGTCCCACCACTGTCGGGGGTCGCTCTCCCGGCCGGCGCCTGAGGACACCGTGTGCGGTGCCTGGCCGCTCGCGACGACCCGACCGGTGGCCGCGTCGACGACCAGCACCTTGGTGGACTGGGTGGACGTGTCCACGCCGACGACGAGCGGACCCTCGGCTGCTGACATCGGGATCTCCCTAACTTTTTCCGCGGCTCCGCGGGATCTGACTTCCCAGAGATGCCTTCGCATACTAATTTGTAAACGGCCATGACGAAATAGTCTGCAAGCAAGGAGCCGCGGCAATGAGCTACCAGCCCACCCCCGACGACAGGTTCACCTTCGGTCTGTGGACCGTCGGCTGGCAGGGACGTGACCCGTTCGGTGACGCCACGCGCCGCGCCCTGGACCCGGTCGAGACGGTGCAGCGCCTGGCCGAGCTGGGCGCGCACGGCGTGACCTTCCACGACGACGACCTGATCCCCTTCGGGTCCTCCGACAGCGAGCGCGAGGAGCACATCAAGCGCTTCCGCCAGGCCCTGGACAGCACCGGCATGAAGGTGCCCATGGCCACCACCAACCTCTTCACGCACCCCGTCTTCAAGGACGGCGCCTTCACCGCGAACGATCGTGACGTGCGGCGTTACGCCCTGCGCAAGACCATCCGCAACATCGACCTGGCCGCCGAGCTGGGCGCGAAGACCTACGTCGCCTGGGGTGGGCGCGAGGGCGCGGAGTCGGGCGCCGCCAAGGACGTGCGCGTGGCCCTCGACCGCATGAAGGAGGCCTTCGACCTCCTCGGCGAGTACGTCGTCGAGCAGGGTTACGACCTGCGCTTCGCCATCGAGCCCAAGCCGAACGAGCCGCGCGGCGACATCCTGCTGCCCACCGTGGGTCACGCGCTGGCGTTCATCGAGCGCCTGGAGCGCCCGGAGATGTACGGCGTCAACCCCGAGGTCGGCCACGAGCAGATGGCGGGCCTGAACTTCCCGCACGGCATCGCCCAGGCGCTGTGGGCCGGCAAGCTCTTCCACATCGACCTCAACGGCCAGTCCGGCATCAAGTACGACCAGGACCTGCGCTTCGGCGCCGGTGACCTGCGCTCGGCGTTCTGGCTGGTCGACCTGTTGGAGACCGCCGGATACAGCGGCCCGCGTCACTTCGACTTCAAGCCGCCGCGCACCGAGGACCTGGACGGCGTGTGGGCGTCGGCCGCGGGCTGCATGCGCAACTACCTGATCCTCAAGGAGCGTGCGGCGGCCTTCCGCGACGACCCGGAGGTCCAGCAGGCCCTGCGTGACTCCCGCCTGGACGAGCTGGCCCAGCCGACCGCCGCCGACGGTCTTCAGGCCCTGCTCGCCGACCGTGGTGCCTTCGAGGACTTCGACGCGGAGGCGGCCGCCGCCCGAGGCATGGCCTTCGAGCACCTCGACCAGCTCGCCATGGACCACCTGCTCGGCGCCCGCGGCTGACGGCAGACGCGCGTGGGTGCACCGGCCACTGCCCGTGGCCCCACGCGCGCCGCTCACCACGCACACGCGTGTGTCGTCCACCGCCCTGGGGAGCGGCCTCCGCGTGAGGTACGCCGGAATCATGCCGTCCGTGGCATGAGTCGGTATCAACTTCCCCGCGGGGGTCGCGCTTCGGCGCGTCCACGGCGACGCTGGACGCCATGGCCATGCCGCCCGTACCACCCAAGCCGCCCGGTCCGCCGGGCGACACGCCGCCTCCGGGCGGCTTCGGACCGCCTTCCCCGGGCTTCGGCCCAGGTGGCCACTCGGGGGGCGGTGATCAGCCACCGTCCCAGCCACCCCCTGCGCCACCCGGGCCGCCCCATGGCCCCGGAAGGCGTGGGAGCCCCCTCTTCGCCGTCCTCGCGCTGCTGGTCGCCGCCGCAGTCGTCCTCGCCGTGGTGCTGTGGGCCTCCGGTGACGACGACTCGCCGGACGGCGACCCACCGGCGGCGACGAGCCCCTCGCCCCGCCCCTCGCTCGGTCTCCCGACCGTGCTGCCCAGCGAGCTCCCGAGCGAGCTGCCGTCCACGTTTCCGAGCGAGCTGCCCAGCGGGCTCCCGAGCGGGCTGCCGTCCGAGTTCCCCAGCGACCTGCCGACCGCCCTGCCGAGCGATCTCGAGTCGCTCCTGCCGTCCCTGGAGGAGCTGCTGCGGTAGCCTCGCCGCCGTGCGGCACACGCGCGTGAGGGTCGCGTGCCACGGACCCGTGTGCCGCACGGCACGGCGGGCGTCAGCCGGTGTCACACGGCCTTCGTGCCGCATGGCGCGGCGGGCGTCAGCCGGGAGTCACACGGCCTTCGGCGGGCGCGGTCCTGCCCGCTGCCCGCCCACCCGATCCTTGCTGCACCGCATCCTCGCTGCACCGCACCCTTCGGGCACCGCATCCTTCATGGGCGGCTCCCCTTCAGGAAAGCGCCTCCTCGGTCCCGAGGGCGGCCAGGGCCGTCGCCGGATCCTGGGCCGGGCCGCCGGCCGGCACCCAGCCCCCGCGCTCCTTGCGGTACGGCCACCAGCGGCCGTCCCGGCCCAGGCGTAGTTGGCCGGCCGATCCGACCACCGTCCACCGGTTGCCCCGCGCCCGCAGCACCGGCCGCTCGTCCCCCTCCCAGGCCGTGGCCAGGGCCGCACGCGCGCGTGCGAGAGCCTCGCCCTCCACGGCCCACTCCTCCTCGAGAACCGCCAGGGCGGACGGTCCGCCGGAGTGCCAGGCCCGGACGGCGAGTTCCAGCTGCTCACGGCTGCGTCCCGAGCCGGCGGCGAGCCTGCCCCACCCGAGGTGCGTGGTGCCGGCGGCTCCAGGGCTGCCCGCCGCCAGCCGCACCGCGTCCTCACCGACCGTCAGGACCCGTACCGAGGGCCGCCGCTCCGCTCCGTCGCGCAACGCCTCCGCGAGCAGGGCGTGGGCCCGCGCGGCCGTGCGGGCGGCCAGGATCTCCAGGGCCGCCGGGTCCACCTCGCCGGTAGGCGGAACGTCGGTGTCCAACGACGGCGGCACGCCGGGATGCTCAGGCAGCTCGGGGACGGCGGGCAGCGGAGGCAGGACATGCCCGGCGAGGTACGCCTCCGCCGCGTCAACGCCCTCCCGCGGGCCGGGAGCGGTCTCGGCCGGCGCCGCGGTGCCGTGGGCCTGGAGGTCGGCGAGGAGGGCCCGTTCCGTGCGCCCGCGCAGGAGCAGCAGCACGAACGGATCCTCGTCGAGCAACCGCGCCACCTGATAGCACAGGGCCGCCGTATGACCGCAGTGGTCCCAGGCTCCGCACCCGCACTCGGCCTCCAGGTCGCCCAGCCCCGGCAGCAGGTCGATGCCCGCCGTCTCCGTGTCCTCGACCAGATGCGGCGGCATCTCACGGTCGAGCAGCGCGGCGACATGCCCGGACCGTTCCACCGTCAGATCCACGAACCGGTCCCACTGGGCGTCCGTCAGGACGTCGAGCAACACGTCGGCCCGGTACCCCGTGCCGTCGCGGTCCCGGACGACGGCCGTGATCCGTCCCGGTCGCACCGACACCGCGCCCACGGCTCCCGCGCGCGCGAGCCGGCGGCCCGTCCGCACCTGCTCCCCGTCCAGCGCCCCGCCCTCCAGGGCCGTCAGCCACGCCCGCCCCCACCAGGACTGCGCGAAGCTCCGCCCCTGTGCGGGAGCCAGAGCCTCGAAAGTACGTTCCTGCTCGCTGTCGTAGGAGTTCATCGCGTGGCCCCTCGCAGTTCCACCAGTTCGGCCAGTTCGGTGTCCGACAGCTCCGTGAGCCCCGCCTCCCCGGAGCCGAGCACGGCGTCGGCCAGCTCCCGTTTGCGACGCAGCATGTCGGCGATGCGGTCCTCGATCGTGCCCTCCGCGATCAGCCGGTGCACCTGCACCGGCCGGGTCTGACCGATGCGGTAGGCCCGGTCGGTGGCCTGCGCCTCGACGGCCGGGTTCCACCAGCGGTCGTAGTGCACGACGTGCTCGGCGCGTGTGAGGTTGAGCCCGGTCCCGGCCGCCTTGAGCGACAGGAGGAAGACGGGAACCTCGCCGTCCTGGAAACGCGCCACCATCGCCTCACGCGCCGCGACGGGCGTGCCGCCGTGCAGGAACAGGGTCGGCACGCCCCGCGCGGCCAGATGGCGTTCCAGGATTCGCGCCATGCGCACGTACTGGGTGAACACCAGAACGCTCGCACCCTCGGAGAGGATCGTGTCGAGCAATTCGTCCAGCAGCTCCAGTTTCCCGGAGCGCCCGCCGGTCCTCGGCCGTTCCTCCTTGAGGTACTGCGCCGGGTGGTTGCAGATCTGCTTGAGGCCGGTCAGCAGCTTCACGACCAGTCCGCGCCGTGCCATGTCGTCGGCCTCGGCGATCGCCGCGAGAGTCTCACGCACCACGGCTTCGTAGAGACCCGTCTGTTCCTCGGTGAGGGACACCGGGCGATCGGTCTCGGTCTTCGTCGGCAGTTCGGGCGCGACCCCCGGGTCGGACTTGCGGCGGCGCAGCAGGAACGGGCTGACGAGCCGGGCGAGCCGCTCGGCCGCGCCCGGGTCCCCGCCTTCCTCGACGGCGCGGGCGTACCGCGTGCGGAACGTGCCGAGCCGTCCCAGCAGTCCGGGGGTCGTCCAGTCCAGGATCGCCCACAGCTCCGACAGGTTGTTCTCGACCGGGGTGCCCGTGAGCGCCACACGCGCGCGTGCGCCGACGGTGCGCAGCGCCCGCGCTGTCTCCGAGTGCGGGTTCTTCACGTGCTGCGCCTCGTCCGCCGCCACGAGCCCCCAGGGCACCTCGCGCAGCCGGCCCGCGTCCAGGCGCAGCGTGCCGTAGGTGGTGAGGACGAACTCGCCGTCGGTCAGGTGCTCGAGATCCCGTCGCGGCCCGTGGAAGCGGCGCACGGGTGTGCCGGGGGCGAACTTCTCGATCTCCCGTTGCCAGTTGCCCATGAGGGACGTGGGGCAGACCACCAGGGTGGGGCCGGCGGTGGACGGGTCCGTCCGGCGGTGCAGATGGAGGGCGATCAGCGTGACGGTCTTGCCGAGGCCCATGTCGTCGGCCAGACAGCAGCCGAGCCCCAGGGACGTGTTCCTCGCCAGCCAGCCGAGGCCGCGCCGCTGGTAGTCGCGCAGTGTCGCGTCGAGCGCGGCGGGTTGATCCATCGGCTCCTGGTCCGCGGGGCGCGTCAGACGCTCCCGCAGGGCCGCCAGCCATCCGCCGGGCTCGACCTCGACCCGGCGGCCGTCGACCTCCGCGGAGCCCGTCAGCGCGGCACCGAGCGCGTCGACCGGAGTTACCTTGCGGTCCTGCTGAGCCCGGGCCCGACGCACTTCCCGGGGGTCGATCAGCACCCACCGGTCGCGCAGGCGCACCAGCGGCCGGTTCGCCTCGGCGAGGCGGTCCAACTCCTCGCGGGTCAGGCGCTGGTCGCCGAGCGCGAACCACCAGCTGAAGGTCAGGAGCGCGTCCGCGGACAGGAACGACGGTGTGCCGGAGCCGGAGCCGGAGCCGCTCTGGTCCGGTCCGTGCACGTCGTCCGGCGGGCCCACCACCGCGCGCGCGGTGAGAGTGCGGGCCAGTTCGCGGGGCCAGTGCACCTCGACCCCCGCCGTCGCGAGCGCCCGCGATCCGTCGCCCAGGAGTTCCGAGATCTCCTCGTCGCACAGACCGACGGCGTCCGGAGTGGCCGCCGACAGCAGGGGCGAGAGCGCGGGCCAGGCGCGGGCGGCGCGGCGCAGGGCGAGAAGGGCGTCCATCCGCGCGCGCGGGCCGAACGCTCGGTGACCGGCGTCGGATTCCTGCCAGATCTCGGAGGCGTCCGCGACGAGCGCCGGATCGCTCAGGCTGTGCACCTGCGGCACGGCGCGGAAGGTCGGCGCCGTCCCCTCAGGGGCCGCAGGGGAGAGCCCCGATATCTCGATCCGCAGCGACACCCGTACGCCGGCGTCGTGGCCGGCCGCCACATCGGCGGCCCAGGCCCCCAGTTGCGGCACCCGCACGGGCTGGGGCGCCGCATAGGCCGGACCGCCCGTCAGGAGGGGTGCGGCGGGGGAGCGCGGGAGGGTGTCCGCGACCGCGTCCAGGAAGGCCCGCAGCAGTCGCTCCTGATCGGGCAGTCGCAGGGGCGGGACATCGTCCAGTGGTACGGCATGAGCCTCGGGTGGCATCGCGGCGGCCAGTCGGCGCACCCGCTCGACGTCGTCAGGCCCGAGAGGTCCCGCGCGCCAGGCGTCGTGTCCGTCCGAGGAGAGACCGGGCAGCAGCAGTCCGCGCGCGGTGAACTGCAGTGCCGTCACCGCCGCGGCGCCCCAGAACGCGACAGCGCGGTGCGCCTCCGGGACGGCACGCGTGCGGGTGAGGACGGGCAGGGCCTCGCGGATCGGCAGCAGCAGGGCGGGGACGCGGACCAGTTCCACGCCCGTCGGGGTGGGCCGGACCACCGACACGTCTTCGAGCGACCCCCACCCCGACCCCGACACCGGGGCGGACGGATCGTCGCCGTCGGGCCGCAAGAAGGCGACGCGGCCCGTACGCGCGGGGACAGCGGGCATGAACACGGCCGGCCAACGTGCCAGTTCCACTGTCTCGGACGGTTTTTCCGCGAAAACCCACTGCACGGAGATGCCTGCTCCTCAAACTTGACTACGAGGTCGGCCGCCGAGGGTACAGCACTCCGCCACCGAACACGCATCATCGTCCGAAGGGCACCGGGCAGGGACGGAGGGAAGGGGTCTCAGGGGTGGCTCAGGGTGTAGGTCAGGGACGCCTCAGGGGTGATGCTGGAACCGCGCGCCGCGCAGAGCCGTTTTCAGAGCAGAGAGCGGCAGTGGCCGCGGAGGAGGCGACGCACATGTCGAAGAAGGCGAAGATCGCCGCAGGAGGGGTGGCCGTAGGGCTCCTGCTGCTCATCTGGCTGCCCTGGTGGGCGGCTCTGCTGATCGTGCTGGGGGTTCCGGCGGTGGCGTACCTCACGCTGGATCCCTCGCAGCGGCGCAGACTGCGTCGTGTCACCCGCAAGGAAATCGGCCGGTGAGGCGCGGGGGCCGCCCCGCGGCCCCCGTCGTCCGGCACGCCCCGGTTCCGGCTCAGCTCGGCCGTACGGCCATCTTGTCCAGCGCTTCGAGCAGGCCGGGCAGCTCGGGCCCCCGGCCGATCGGCAGCACTTCGCCGGGTTCCTCGTCGAGCAGGACGAAGGCGATGTCGTCGGTCCGCGCAACCAGCGACCAGCCGGGGCCGTCCGCCCGCAGGGTCCGCGCGTCACCCGGCGCGAACGACGAGCGCACGCGCCCCAGCGGCGGCGGTGTCTCCACGTAGGCACGGACCTCCGCGAGGACACGTCGGACGCCGCCGTGTCCCCCCGCGCTGCTGCTCCCGGGCTCCTCCGCGCCGTCGGTCGGATCGGCGGCCGCCGGCCCGTCCGGTGCGGGCGAGAACTCGGCGTCGTCGATCTGCTCCCGCCACAGGGCCCACTGGAGCGCGATCTCGTCGGCTCCCAGGCGCCGCTGCGCGGGACCCCAGGTGGTCGTCTCCGGCGGGCACAGGACGGGGCCGCCGGCCGTCTCCGGGTCGGGATCGTGCGGGGCCGGCACGCCGGGCGCCGCGACGGCCACCGCCAGGGGCCACCCCGGCAGGGCGGCGACCACCGTCCGTTCGTCGGGCGACAGGTCGTACTCCATGCCGCAGTCCCACGACGCGATGGCGACGGCCACCAGCGACACGTCGTCGATGGCGACCGTCCACCGGGCGCCCTCGCCGTCCTGGCCCAGCACCAGGCCGTAGCCGTCGGCGAGCGGTGCGAGACCGAGTGCGGCGCAGGCCTCCGGATAGTCGTCGCCCAGCACGCTCGGGAACTTCGCCGGCGTCAGCAGCACCGCCGTGAGCACGTAGAGCGCATCGTCCGCGGCGACGGCGTCCTCTTCCGTCCCGGCCATCCCAGCCTCCCCTTCGGTTCGTCCATCGGCGCGCACCCTAGTGCCGCGACAAGCAGCTTGTCACGACTCCCCGACCCGCCCGGAGCTGCAGTTTTCCCACCGGACGGGGGCGAATCGCCCCCGGTCGCCTGGAGCGTCACCCCGGCGGCAGCCCCAGAAGAGTCCGCGCGACGGCCCGCGGCGACTCGTCACGCTCGCGCGCGAGGGCGATGACCGCCCGGCAGGCCAGTTCGTTGACCCCGAACGACAGCGCCTCGGGCGACACCCAGCCCGCCGCCTCCTCGATCGCGTCCTGATCGTCCTCCACGCACGCCGAGACGTGTGCGGCGGCCGCCTCGAACAGGTTGTGCGCACGCCTGGCGCCGGCTCCCCGCGCGGCCCCGGTGGACCGCTTCCGCTCCTCGTCCGGACGCGGCCGCCCGCGTGTGGCGTCGAGCAGCCGTCCCCAGTTGCTGCGGACCGAGTCGAACATCGCCGACCACCTTCCCTGCGTCGTCGTATCCACCGAGCGTTCGTCCTCTGTCGCCCAAAGTAAGGTTGGCGCTCCGGCGGCAGAAGGGGGACGGCGCGGTGAAGCGTTATGAGCGGCTCGCACGGATCCGGAGCATGGACCCCGTGGCGGAGGCCTCCGAGATCTACCGGCTGACGGTCGCGTACGAGTTTCCCTGGGACTTCACCCGAGCTTTGGAACTCGCCCTCTACCGCACCTACGCGGTGCCGAGCATCGGCAGGCTGCTCGCCCGCACGGCGGAACTCACGGACCGTACGCAGAAACGCTACGACGACACCTCGTTGCTCCTCGACGCCGTCGTCGAGCACGGATTCGACAGCGAGGCGGGCCGAACGGCCGTCCGCCGCATCAACCACATGCACCGCGGCTACGACATCAGCGACGACGACATGCGTTACGTGCTCTGCACGTTCGTCGTCATGCCCAAGCGCTGGATCGACGCGTATGGATGGCGCAGGCTCTCCCGCCACGAGATCGTCGCCTCCACCGTCCACTACCGCACCCTCGGGCAGCGCATGGGCATCAAGGACATCCCCTCGTCGTACGAGGAGTTCGAGGCCTGCCTCGACGCCTACGAGAAGGCGCACTTCGGCTGGGACGAGGGCGCGCGGGCGGTCTCCGACGCCACGCTCGGCCTGATGGCCTCCTGGTACCCGCGGCCACTTGCCCCCGTGCTGCGCACCGCCACCCTCGCCCTGCTCGACGAACCACTGCTGCGGGCCTTCCGGTACACCCCGCCGGCACCCGCCACGCGCGCGCTGGTCCGCCGGGCGGTACGCGCGCGTGGACGCGCGGTCCGGCTGCTCCCGCCACGCCGCGCACCGCACTACGCGCGCCAGAACTGGGAGATCAGGAGCTACCCGCAGGGCTACCGCCTCGACGAGTTGGGCACCCGCCCGGTACCCGGACTGCGAGGCTGCCCCGTACGGCGTGGCGACGGCTCAGCCGGCCAGTGACTCCAGCGTCTCGCGCAACCAGGTGAGTTCGGCCCGCGACGTGGCCCGCGCGACGGTCGGCACGGTGGACGGCGACCGTGCGCCTTGCCGACCCGAGCGGCCTGCACCGCACCGCCGTCGGCCTGCACCGCACCGCCGTCGGCCTGCACCGCACCGCCGTGGGACTGCGGCACGGATCGCGACCGGTCATGCGCGCCATCCTCAGGAGGCTCGACAAGGTCGACCGCGTCCACCTGCAAGGGGAGTTGAGCGGTCCGCTCGACGGCGCCGACGCCCTGGCCGCGGCGGGCGTACGCGTCGTGACCGTGCCGGCCGCCGGTCACCACGTCATTTCGACAACCCCGACTCCTTCGTGCGGGCCGTCGCCGGAGGCGCGTGAGCCTCAGTCCTCACGCACGGCCAGCGCCAGGAACCGGGCGTCCTCGTCGACGTACGACGTCAGGCGCCATCCCGAACGCGCCAGGAGCGGACGCAGGTTCGGCTCGGCGCGCAGGTCGTCCGGGGTGATGCCGCGGCCCTGGCGTGCCGCGAGGGCGGCTCTGCCGATGGGGTGGAAGAGAGCCAGCGTGCCGCCGGCCCGCACCACCCTCGCCAGTTCACGCAGGTTCCGCGCGGGATCCGGCAGGTGGGCGACGAGCCCGGCGGCGAACACGGCGTCGAGCGAACCCGAGCGCAGGGGGAGCGCGGCGACGTCGGCGAGCAGCAGCCGCCCGTCCCGGTCGCGTCCCGCCCGTACGGCGGCCTCCAGCATCGCCGGAGTCAGATCCGCCCCGACGACCACCCCGGAGGGTCCCACGGCGCCGCGCAGCGACGGCAGGGCCCGTCCGGTCCCGCAGCCCGCGTCGAGCACTCGGCCGCCCTCGCGCAGACCGAGTTCCGCGACCGCGGCCGCGTAGGCGGGACCGTCGTCGGGGAACCTGCTGTCCCAGTCCGCCGCGCGCGGGGTGAAGAACTCCCGGACATGTGTGTGGTCGTCGCTCATGGTCCGCATGATCCCTCACCGGCACGGAGGATGTCTCGGTGCACATGTTCGAGCGTGAGGCGATCGCTCCGGCGCATTTGTGCGTCATATTGCGGCAGCTTTCGAAATGCGCCCCCTTCGTGCTCCCATGCTCCGGCTAGCGTCCCGGAGCCATGGGACACCTGGACCACGCCACCTTCGGCTGGCTGACACCCGTGCTGTCGTACGCGATGGCCTGCATCGGCGCCGCCCTCGGGCTGCGCTGCACCGTCCGTGCGCTGGGCGCGACCGGGCGCTCGCGCCGCAACTGGCTCGTCACGGCGGCATCGGCGATCGGCACCGGCATCTGGACCATGCACTTCGTGGCCATGCTGGGGTTCGGCGTCAGCGGCACCGACATCCGCTACGACGTTCCCCTGACCGTGCTGAGCCTCCTGGTCGCCATGGTCGTCGTCTGCGCCGGCGTCTTCGCGGTCGGCCACAGCCGGGACCGCACGCGCGCGTTGCTGATCGGCGGCCTCACCACCGGGCTCGGTGTGGCGAGCATGCACTACCTGGGCATGGCCGCGGTGCGACTGCACGGTGACGTCACCTACGATCCGATGCTCGTCGGACTCTCCGTCGCCATCGCCGTCGTCGCGGCGACCGCGGCGCTCTGGGCGGCACTCAACATCAAGTCGCCGGTCGCGGTCACGCTCGCCTCCCTCGTGATGGGCGCGGCGGTGAGCAGCATGCACTACACCGGGATGCTGGCGGTCCATGTGCGGGTCACGCCCTCGGGCGAGTCCCTGACCGGGGCCACGGCGATGCAGTTCATCTTCCCCCTCGCCGTCGGCCTCGGGTCCTACCTCTTCCTGACCTCGGCCTTCGTCGCGCTGTCGCCCACCACGGGGGAGCGCGAGGCGTCCGCCGCCGCCCAGCAGGCCGAGAACGCCGCCGTCCGTCAGCGGGCCCGGACCGTGTGACGGGAGCGGACACACGCCCTGCGAACCACTGAGGAGCGAGGAGGCCATGCGCAAACCCCGTAGGACCCCCACGGACGGCGCCGAGACGCCGACCCCCGTGCGCGGGCGTCGCGCCCACGCCGGACCACCCGCGGACGAGGGGCCGGACGAACAGATGGCCGTACCGACGGACGCGCCGCTCCCGCGCGCGGGACACTGGCGGATCCGGCCGCGCACCGTGCGCGCCAAGATCGTCTGCCTTCTCATGGTGCCGGTCGTCTCCCTGCTGGCCCTGTGGGCGTACGCCACCGTCACCACCGCCCAGGACATCTCGCGGCTGCGCCAGCTCCAGCGGGTGGACTCCCAGATCCGCACCCCGGTGGCGGCCGCCGTGGCCGCGTTGCAGGCCGAACGGGCGGCCGCCGTCCGCCACGCCACCGACCCGGCCGCAGGACAGGGCGGCGACCTGACGAAACTCGGCGAGGCGACCGACCGAGCGGTGGCCGAACTCCGCCTCGGAGACGACGGGACGGTGGCCGACGGCCAGGACCTGCCCGCGGGAGTCGCCCAGCGGCTGGAGGCGTTCGTCTCCGGAGCCGAGGAACTGCGCCCGTCGCGGGCCGCGGTGCTCGGCGGCAGCGCGGACTGGGAGCAGACCTACGGCCGCTACACGCGCGCGATCGCGTCCGCGTTCTCCGTCGGCGGGGCTCTTTCCGGCATCCAGGACGCCGAACTCGGCTCGGACGCGCGCGTGCTGGTCGAGTTCTCCCGTGCGGGGGAGGCGCTCGCCCAGGAGGACGTCGTACTCGCCAGTGCCCGTCTGGCCGGCCGCCTCGACGGTGAGCGCATGCGGCTGTTCACCGGCGCCGTCGAAGCGCGCCGCTCCCTGACCGAGACGGCCGTCGTGGACCTCCGCGGCCCCGAGCGCACCGCCTGGGGCAGTCTGGCCGCGGGCAGCGCCTACGCCGCCGTGGACTCCGTGGAGGGCAAGGTGCTCGACGCCGGGCCGGGTGCGAAGGCCGTCGCCGCCGCACCGGAAGAGACCTGGGGCAGGGCCCACGCACGCGTGCAGGACGGCATGCGGACCATCGAGGCGGACGCCGCGCGCGATGTCGCCGAGCGCGCCGACCCCTTCACCCGCGGGCTGCTCACGCCGGCCGGCGCCGCGGTCCTCTTCGGCCTCGCCGCCGTCGCGGCCTCGCTCGTCATCTCCGTACGCATCGGCCGCGGCCTCGTCGTCGAACTCGTCGGCCTGCGCAACGTCGCCCTCGAGATCGCCCGCCGCAAACTCCCCGAGGCGATGCGGAGGCTGCGGGCGGGCGAGGAGATCGACCTGCGGGCCGAGGCCCCGTCCGGACCACCCGCCGAGGACGAGACCGGCCAGGTCGCCGAGGCCCTGGGCACCGTGCACCGAGCCGCGCTGCGGGCCGCCGTGGAACGCGCCGAACTCGCCAGCGGCATCTCCGGGGTGTTCGTCAACCTCGCCCGCCGCAGCCAGGTCCTCGTCCACCGCCAGCTCAGCCTCCTGGACAGCATGGAACGCCGCTCCGAGGATCCCGACGAACTGAGCGACCTCTTCCGGCTCGACCACCTCACCACCCGTATGCGGCGCCACGCGGAGAGCCTCATCATCCTCTCCGGAGCCGCTCCCGGACGGGCCTGGCGGATGCCGGTCTCCCTGACCAACGTGGTGCGCGCCGCCGTCTCCGAGGTGGAGGACTACGCGCGCGTGGAGGTGCGACAACTCCCCGAGGCCTCCGTCGAGGGAACCGCCGTCGCCGACCTCACCCACCTGCTCGCCGAACTCGTCGAGAACGCCGCCCAGTTCTCACCGCCGCACACGCGGGTGCGCGTCACCGGCGAACCCGTGGGCAACGGCTACGCCGTGGAGGTCGAGGACCGTGGCCTGGGCATGGGCAAGGAGACCCTGGCCGAGGCCAACAGGCGCATCGCCCAGTCCGAGGCCCTCGACCTGTTCGACAGCGACCGGCTCGGTCTGTTCGTGGTCAGCAGGCTCGCGGCCCGCCATGACGTCAAGGTCCACCTGCGCACCTCGCCCTACGGCGGAACCACCGCGGTCGTCCTGCTGCCCACGGCCCTGCTGCACAGCCACACGCCGGAACGTTCCGCTCGGGAGGTGGCAGGGGAGGAGCAGCGCCTGGAACACGAGTACGCGCGTGTGTCCGCCGCCGACCGCCGGCAGGAGGCCGTCCCCCCGACCGTCCGGCGGCCGGCGCTGGTCGCCCCCGTCCGGGCCGCCGCGGAACCGGCGGCCGCCGATCCCCCGCCACCTGGAGTCACCGCCTTGCGCCTGCACCGCCCGTCGGACGACTCCGACAGCTCGGACCGGCCTGGTGAGCCTGCCGGACCGGGCGGATCGGAGGACCTTCCGCGCCGGGTCCGGCAAGCCAGCCTCGCCCCTCAGTTGCGCCGGTCGACGACGAGGGAACCGGCGCAGGCCCCCGGCCCGCGGAACGACGACAGACACACCCCGGAACTCGTACGGAACCGTATGGCCGCCTACCGCGACGGCTGGGCGCGTGGCGGCGGCAGGCAACCCGGCCGCGGCGCCGCACCGGGCCGCGAAAGCACCGAAGGAGACCCCGCATGATCCAGGACCCGAGCATGAGGCCGGCCCAGCGGTCCGGCGAACTCGACTGGCTGCTGGACGACCTGGTGATGCGCGTGAACGAGGTACGGCACGCCGTGGTGCTGTCCAACGACGGTCTCGCCGTCGGCTCCTCCACCGGCCTCAGCCGTGAGGACGCCGAACACCTCGCCGCGGTCGCCTCGGGCTTCCACAGCCTCGCCAAGGGCGCCGGCCGGCACTTCGGCGCCGGCGGGGTACGCCAGACCATGGTGGAGATGGACGACGGCTTCCTGTTCGTCGCCGCCGCCGGCGACGGCTCCTGCCTCGCCGTCCTCACCGCGGTGACCGCCGACATCGGCCTGGTGGGCTACGAGATGGCACGGCTGGTCAAAAGGGTCGGAGAACACCTCCGCACGGCACCGCGCACCTCCGCGCGGCCGCCCACCGCCGGATGAGGCGAGAGGTGACCCGCGCAGATGAACGAGCACATGACGACCGGCGCCCCGCACGAACAGGGCAGCCAGTGGTACGACAACGAGGCGGGGCCCCTGGTCCGCCCCTACGCGATGACGGGCGGACGCACGAAACCCGGTCCCACCGGGGTGCGCTTCGACCTCATCGCCCTGGTCACCCTGGACCCCGCCGCCCCGGGTGCCGACGGCACGGGGATCGGGCCGGAACACCTCGCCCTCGTCGACCTGTGCCGCCCGGAGACGCAGTCCGTCGCCGAACTCGCGGCGGGCTCGGACCTGCCCGTGGGCGTGGTCCGGGTACTCCTCGGCGACCTGCTGGAACTCGGCTGCGTCACCGTCAGCCGTCCGGTCCCGCCCGCGCAACTCCCCGACGAGCGGATCCTGCGCGAGGTCATCGAGGGGCTGAGGGCGCTGTAGATGGACGTTCGGAGGGACCCGGAAGCGTACGGACCCACCCCGAACCGAATCGCGCACGCCTTCGGACAACGAACCGGTAGCAGGCGGTCACATAGTGGAGACAACGGTCGAACCAGCCGGAAACGGGCCCCCCATTGTCATGATGCTGCTGCCTTCGCAGTCCCGCACCGTAGCCCTGAGCGCAGAACCGCACCGCACCGCCGCCCGGACCGCAGCCGCGCGCGGCCGAGCCGCCCCAGCGCCCGAACCCGGTACCCACGTCGACCGTTGCCGACACTCCCGAGAGAAGTGATCCATGGTCTCCGAGCACTCCGACACCGCGGGTGGCGACAGCGCCCCGCTGGCGTTGAAGATACTGGTCGCCGGCGGGTTCGGCGTGGGCAAGACCACCCTCGTGGGCGCGGTCAGCGAGATCAGACCGCTGCGCACCGAGGAACTGCTGAGCGAGGCAGGCCAGTTGGTCGACGACACCGACGGCGTCGACCAGAAGGTCACCACGACCGTCGCCATGGACTTCGGCCGGATCACCATCCGCTCCGGACTCTCCCTCTACCTGTTCGGCACCCCGGGCCAGGACCGCTTCTGGTTCCTGTGGGACGAACTCTCACAAGGTGCGCTGGGCGCCGTGGTCCTCGCCGACACCCGGCGGCTCGAGGACTGCTTCCCCGCGGTCGACTACTTCGAGCATCGCCACATCCCCTTCGTGGTGGCCGTCAACTGCTTCACCGGCGCACGGTCGTACGGCGCCCCGGAGGTCGCGCGCGCCCTCGACCTGGACCAGGGGACCCCGGTCGTCCTCTGCGACGCCCGTGACCGCGACTCGGGGAAGGAGGTGCTGATCCGGCTCGTCGAGTACGCCGGGCGGATGCACACCGCCCGGCTGCTCGACTCGGTGAGCTGAGGGAGGCCCCCGCGTCAGTCCGCCACGGCCCTCTGTGCCAGCACCTTCTCGATCGCGACCCGGACGAGCAGCTCGCCCGGGACGCCGTTGCGGGCGCCGAACGCCTCGGCCCGGTCCTCACCCATGTACCGCGCCGCGATACGGGTCGCCCAGAGCCGCACCTGATCGAGATCCTCCGAGATCCGGGCGCGGCCCTGAAGCACCACGAAATCGAACGGCGGCCGGTCGTCGTCGACGCACAGGGCGACCCGGCCGTCCCGCGCGAGATTGCGCCCCTTCACCGTCTCCTTTCCCGTGTTGAACACCACGTCGTCCCCGTCGAGCAGAAACCAGACGGGTGCCACATGCGGACTTCCGTCGGCCCGTACCGTCGACAGTTTTCCGGTGCGGGTGCCCTGCGAGACGAACGCCCGCCATTCCTCGTCGGTCATCTTCTGTGCCATGCCCCCATCCTCCTTGCCCGGTGGCCGGTGGTGGGGAAGGCTGGCGAAACGGACCCGTCGGCCAGGCGGGAGCAGCACACGGGGAAACGTCACGGGGAGACGGACATGGCACGGAAACAGGGCCTGGGATGGCTGTTGGACGACCTGACCGAGCGCGTCGCACAAGTGCGCCACGCGCTGGTCCTGTCCAACGACGGGCTGGTCACGGGTGCCAGCACCGGACTGCGCCGGGAGGACGCCGAGCACCTCGCAGCCGTCTCGTCCGGACTGCACAGCCTCGCCAAGGGATCCGGCCGCCACTTCGGCGCCGGTCAGGTGCGCCAGACGATGGTCGAGTTCGACGACGCGGTGCTGTTCGTCACCGCGGCCGGCACCGGAAGCTGTCTCTGCGTGCTCAGCGCCGCGGAGGCGGACATGGGACAGATCGCCTACGAGATGGCCCTGCTCGTCAACCGGGTCGGAGAACACCTCACCGTGGACGCGCGCCGACTCGGCAACGATCCGTCCACAGGCCTTTGACCTCGTCTTTCACAGCTTCTCGTGGAGTTGTCCACAGGCCCGCCACGAGGTGTGAGGATCCGGCTACGGTTTTTCCCGAGGCCACCGCGGACGGCGCGGGGCACATCACTCCACGGGGAGACCGGCCATGTCGGGCAACACCGTCGCACCACCGCACACCCTTTCCTGCACCTACAGTCGCGCGGCACGCGAACTGGGCCTCAAGCGCAACCAGTTCGACCTCGCCGTGCACCTCGGACGGATCAGGACCGTGCCCGACGAAGGGGGCGGGGGCCGACGGGTGACCCGTACCGAGATCGACCGTCTTCGCGCGGCGCACGGCTTCCCCGAGGCCCTCGCCAGGAGCGTCGAGGCCGTCGGCACCACGGAAGCGGCGGCCGTCATGCAGGTGCCCCCGAGCCGCTTCACCCGCCTGGCGAGGCTGGGGCTCGTGGCACCCGTGACCTTCTATCTCAACCGGTACCGGGCCGTCGTGTGGCTGTATCTCACCGACGAACTACGGCAGTTCGCCGCCGACGAGGGCAATGCGTCCTTGCTGACGGGCCGGACGCCCGAGGCGATGCGCGACCGGCTGGCCGCCGGCCTGGACCTACGGGCCCGCAACTGGCGCGGGCGGCATCTCGGATTCCTGCTGCGGCAGGCCGAGGGCCCCTGGCAGCGGGCGGGAGCCCTGGCCGCGCTCCTGGACCCGCTACAGGTCGCCGAGATCGCCAGGGACCCCTACGAACGCTCCCACCTGAACCGCTTCCGGCCCGGACCGCCGACACACAGCGCCCCGGGCTCACCGGCCGCACACCTGGTCGAGAGGATCATGACGGCGGCCGATCCGGACGAGATCGCCTGGCTGCGCTCCGACCTGGCCCACACCCTGGCAGAGGCTCGCGCCCACCATCCGGCACCACGGCCCACCGCGAAGTCCGTCCCGCCACGGACGGCGGCGGAACCGGGGCGGACCGCGAGGACCGAGCGGCCCAGAAGCGGACTCCTGGGCTGGCTGCGCCGTAGTGGAAGCGCCTGAATCACCGGGCCTACAACTTCCGGAACAGCCCCTCCTGGACGACGGACACCAGCAGACGCCCCTGAAGGTCGTAGATCCGCCCGCGGGCCAGACCCCGGCCCCCGGTCGCGACGGGCGACTCCTGGTCGTAGAGGAACCACTCGTCCGCGCGGAACGGCCGGTGGAACCACATGGCGTGATCCAGGGACGCCATGTCGAAGTTGCGCGGACCCCACAAGGGTTCGACCGGGAGACGGACAGCGTCCAGGAGGGTCATGTCGCTGGCGTACGTCAGCGCGCAGGTGTGCACCAGCGGGTCGTCCCCCAGCGGCCCGACGGCACGCATCCACACCGCACTGCGCGGCTCGGCGTCCTTGATCTCCTCGGGACTCCAGCGCAGCCGGTCGGCGTAACGGATGTCGAAGGGCTGGCGACGCGCCATCCGCTCCAACTGCTCGGGCAGCGCGCCCAGATGCGTCCGGACCTCCTCGACGACCGTCGGCAGGGACTCCGGGTCCGGCACCTCGCGTGCCGGCGGCAGCTGGTGCTCGAAAGGACCTTCCTCAGGCTTGTGAAAGGAGGCGGTGAGATTGAAGATCGTGCGCCCCTGCTGCACGGCGGTGACCCGCCGGGTCGTGAACGACCGCCCGTCCCGCACCCGTTCCACCTGGTACACGATCGGCACGCCCGGCCGACCCGGCCGCAGGAAGTACGCGTGCAGCGAGTGCACGGGCCGGTCGCCCTCCGTCGTCCGGCCGGCCGCCACCAACGCCTGGCCGGCCACCTGGCCGCCGAAGACCCGCTGGAGCGACTCCTGCGGGCTGCGGCCGCGAAAGATGTTGACCTCGATCTGCTCGAGGTCCAGCAGGTCGACGAGCCTCTCGGCCGGATTCGTCATGTGTGTGCTTCTCCTGTGCCTGGGCTGCCTTGTCCGGCGCTCACAACTGGCCGACGTCGGTGACGCGGACCACCGCGCGACCCTCGGCGTCCGACGCCGCCAGGTCGACCTCCGCGCTGACTCCCCAGTCATGGTCGTCGTTCGGGTCGTCGAAGATCTGGCGGACACGCCACAGCCCGTGCTGCGGCTCCTCCTTGATGACGAGCAGCTTCGGGCCGCGGGCGTCGGGACCGGTACCGAGGTCGTCGTACTCGTCCCAGTACTTGTCCATCGCCTCGCCCCACGCGTCGGCGTCCCAGCCCGACTCGCCGTCCATCTCGCCCAGCTCCTCCACGTGGTCGAGAGCGGCGAGTTCGACGCGGCGGAACATGGCGTTGCGGACGAGGACGCGGAAGGCACGCGAGTTGGCGGTGACGGGCTTGACCTCGTCGGCCTTCTCCTGGGCCTCCTCGGCGGTCATCTCCTCCGGATTCGCCAGCTGCTCCCATTCGTCCAGCAGACTGGAGTCGACCTGGCGCACCATCTCACCCAGCCACTCGATCAGATCCTGCAGGTCCTCGGACTTCAGGTCGTCCGGGACCGTGTGATCGAGGGCCTTGTAGGCGCTCGCCAGGTAGCGCAGCACGATGCCCTCGGTGCGGGCCAGCTCGTAGTGCGACACCAGCTCGGTGAACGACATGGCCCGCTCGTACATGTCGCGGATCACCGACTTCGGCGACAGCGGATGGTCACCCACCCACGGGTGACTCTTGCGGTACGTGTCGTAGGCGTGGAAGAGCAGCTCCTCCAGCGGCTTGGGGTACGTGACGTCCTGGAGGCGCTCCATGCGCTCCTCGTACTCCACACCGTCCGACTTCATCGCGGCGACCGCCTCGCCACGCGCCTTGTTCTGCTGGGCCGCGAGGATCTGCCGCGGATCGTCCAGCGTGGACTCCACGACGGAGACCATGTCGAGCGCGTACGACGGCGACTCCGGGTCCAGCAGCTCGAACGCGGCCAGTGCGAACGTGGACAGCGGCTGGTTCAGCGCGAAGTCCTGCTGGAGGTCCACCGTGAGGCGGACGACGCGGCCCGTGGCGTCCGGTGCGTCGAGCTTCTCCACGATCCCGCCGTCCAGCAGCGAACGGTAGATCGCGATGGCCCGCCGGATGTGCCGCAACTGCTGCTTGCGCGGCTCGTGGTTGTCCTCCAGCAGGTGCCGCATCGCCTCGAAGGCGTTGCCCGGACGGGCGATCACCGACAGCAGCATGGTGTGCGTGACGCGGAAGCGGGACGTCAGCGGCTCAGGCTCGGAGCCGATGAGTTTCTCGAAGGTGTTCTCGGTCCAGGCGACGAAACCCTCGGGCGCCTTCTTGCGGACCACCTTGCGGCGCTTCTTCGGGTCGTCGCCCGCCTTCGCGAGCGCCTTCTCGTTCTCGACCACGTGCTCGGGGGCCTGCGCGACCACCAAGCCGGCCGTGTCGAAGCCGGCCCGGCCGGCCCGGCCCGCGATCTGATGGAACTCACGAGCCCGCAGTGTGCGCACACGAGTGCCGTCGTACTTCGTCAGCGCCGTGAACAGCACCGTCCGGATCGGCACGTTGACGCCGACACCGAGCGTGTCCGTCCCGCAGATCACCTTCAGCAGACCCGCCTGGGCGAGCTTCTCCACCAGCCGCCGGTACTTGGGGAGCATGCCGGCGTGGTGCACGCCGATGCCGTGCCGTACGTAGCGCGAGAGGTTGCGGCCGAACTTGGTGGTGAAACGGAAGTTGCCGATCAGCTCGGCGATCCGCTCCTTCTCCTCGCGCGAGCACATGTTGATGCTCATCAACGCCTGCGCCCGCTCCACCGCCTGCGCCTGCGTGAAGTGCACGATGTACACGGGAGCCTGCTTCGTCTCGAGCAGCTCGGTGAGCGTCTCCGTGAGCGGCGTGAAGCGGTACTCGTAGGACAGCGGTACGGGCCGGGTCGCCGAGCGGACGACCGCGGTGGGCCGGCCGGTGCGCCGGGCGAGGTCCTTCTCGAAGAAGGACACGTCGCCGAGCGTGGCCGACATGAGGATGAACTGCGCCTGCGGCAGTTCCAGGATCGGGATCTGCCAGGCCCAGCCGCGGTCGCCCTCCGCGTAGAAGTGGAACTCGTCCATGACTACCTGGCCGACGTCCGCGTGCTTGCCGTCGCGCAGCGCGATCGAGGCGAGCACCTCGGCGGTGCAGCAGATCACCGGGGCGTCGGCGTTGACGGACGCGTCGCCGGTGAGCATCCCGACGTTCTCCGTGCCGAAGATCTTGCACAGCTCGAAGAACTTCTCCGACACCAGCGCCTTGATCGGAGCGGTGTAGAAGGTGACCTCGTCGCGGGCGAGTGCCGCGAAGTGCGCACCCGCCGCGATCATGCTCTTGCCGGAGCCGGTCGGCGTCGACACGATCACGTTCGCCCCGGAGACCGCCTCGATCAACGCCTCCTCCTGATGGGAGTAGAGCGTGAGACCGCGTTCCTGGGCCCAGGACTCGAAGGCTTCGTACAGGGCGTCGGGATCTGGGGTCGGCGGCAACTGATCGATGAGGGTCACGCCCCCATCTTGCCTGCCTCGGTGCCGGAGGGGGGAATCGGCTGCGGGACCGAAGATCACGGCAGCTACGCTGTGTCGCCGACGGAGCGTCATCGCACCCGGTCAACTGGACAGCGGCGCATGAGGAATGGGGCGGGGAACGGCCATGATGGGACCAGCACACTCACTGTCGGGCGCCGCCGCCTGGCTCGGCGTCGGCGCGGCGGCAGCCGCGGCCGGCCACTCGATGCCGTGGCCGGTGCTGCTCGCCGGTGCGCTCATCTGTGCCGGCGCGGCGCTGGCCCCGGACCTCGATCACAAGGCCGCGACCATCTCCCGGGCCTTCGGACCCGTCTCACGCTGGCTGTGCGAGATCGTCGACAAGCTCTCCTACGCCGTCTACAAGAGCACCCGCAAACAGGGCGACCCGCGTCGCTCCGGCGGGCACCGCACCCTGACGCACACCTGGCTCTGGGCCGTCATGATCGGCGCGGGTGCCTCGGCGTTGGCGATCAGCGGGGGCCGCTGGGCGGTGCTGGCACTTCTCTTCGTCCACATGGTCCTGGCGATCGAGGGACTGCTCTGGCGGGCGACGCGGGGTTCCAGCAGCGACGTGCTGGTGTGGCTGCTGGCGGCGACCAGCGCGTGGATCATCGCCGGCGTGCTCGACAAGCCGGGCAACGGCGCGGACTGGCTGTTCACGGATCCCGGCCAGGAGTATCTGTGGCTCGGGCTGCCGATCGTGCTGGGCGCCCTGGTCCACGACATCGGGGACGCGCTGACCGTCTCCGGCTGCCCGGTGCTGTGGCCCATCCCGGTCGGGCGCAAGCGGTGGTACCCGATCGGTCCGCCCAAGGCGATGCGGTTCCGGGCCGGCAGCTGGGTCGAGCTGAAGGTGCTGATGCCCGTGTTCATGCTGCTGGGAGGGGTGGGCGGCGCCGCCGCGCTCAACTACATCTGAGCCGTGCCGGCGGCGGGACCGGGTCAGGTCGGCGTGCCTTCGCCGTAGCGCCGCTCGAAGCGAGCGATCCGGCCCTCCGTGTCCACGGTGCGGGCCTTGCCGGTGTAGAACGGATGGCTCTCCGAGGAGATCTCGACGTCCACGACGGGGTAGGTCTCGCCGTCGTCCCACTCGATCGTCTGGTCGCTGCTCGCGGTGGACCGGGTCAGGAAGGCGTAGCCGGCGGCACGGTCGCGGAAGACGACCGCGTGGTAGTCGGGGTGCTTGTCCTGCTGCATACGTGCTCCTCGTTCGGTGGGTGCGGGACCGGCGGCCCGACGCGGGCCGTGGCAGCCGGTCAGGACGTCCGGGGCGGTTCAGCCGGGCAGGGCGTCCTCGTCCACGATGTGCATCGCGGCCTCCTCGGCGGAGGCGGCGGCGCCGTCGATGCCGACGTCGGTGGCGACCAGGGCGCTCTCCTCGTCCTCGTGCGCTCCCTCGTCCGGTGCCACCAGGCGGCCGGAGCGGGCGGCGCCGACCTCCTTGTCCAGGAGTTCCCCGTCGGTGCCTTCGCAGTCACCGAGACCGTCGCCGCCAGGCACCGCGAGGTCCGGCAGTTCCTCCGCGAGCCGCTGGTCCAAGGACTCGCCCCGCCGGCGCTCCGCGGCCGTCACGCCGGAGTGCTCCACGGCCCAGGGCCGCTCGGGAGGCGACCATCCCCGGTCCAGTGGGTCGTCGACGTCGTCGCTCTCCAGGGTGTCTTCCCCGTTGAGCAGTCCGGCGTCGTCCTGGATGTCGGAGGCGTCGGGCTGGTAGACGTCGTCTCCCCATCCGTCGGCGCTGTTCACGGGTACCTCCAGGGGGTGAAGGGCCCGTTCTCGCCGTGTGGCCGGTGGTGGACCGCCGGGCACGGGGCACCGTCCGGCTGGGGGGTAAGCCGGACGGGCCGGCCCGGCTGCCTTCCGCGGGTGCCGCTCTCCAGCGTTCCACCCCCCTTCGGGAGCGCGCAACGCCAGAACGCTTCTGTGGCACCCGGGGCGCCAGCGGAAGGCCGCCACTCGGCGCCGCCGGAACCCCGGCCACGACCCCTCGCCGACGAGGGCCGCATGGGCCTCGCACGGCGATCCGCCGCGCGATCCGCCGCGCGATCCGCCGCGCGATCCGCCGCGCGATCCGCCCCCGGCTCGGCCCCCGGTCCCCGCCCGGTGGTGATCCGGCCGCGGCGGAGTGCCGTAGGTCTCCCGGGTGGCCGGCCCGGGGCAGGCTCCGGCCGGCCTTACGGGCGGCGGACCGGGGAGAAAGCGCTCCGGCCTCGGTCGAACCCGCAGCAGGCTCCCGTCGGGCTTACGAGCGGCGAGCCGGGGAGCCAACGCTCCGGCCTCGCGAGGGTCGCACCCGCGGCAGGTTCCCGCTCGCCCGCTCGGCGCCCGCTCACGGCCGGGTCTCGCCCCCCCCGGATGCCGACCGACCGACACCTTGCTCGTTTTGCCCTGGCGGTGACCGGCCGTCGCTTCCCGGAGGTGTTCTGTCGCCGCCGTCGGCCGAGGGGCTCAGCGGCGCCGCGGAGCCGGGTCGAGCGGTGCGGGCGGGGTGTCGTGCTTCTCGCGTGCGGCCAGGTCGGCGCCCGGGGAGACGACGATGGATGGCGATGGCCTCACCCTGGGTGGTGCGTCCGATCGCGCCGAAGTTCATCGCGCCGAGCACGAGCGAGCCGACCTGTACACCCACCGGTACGCACGGGGTGCGGTACCTCATGACTGTGTCTCCTCCGTGGACGGGTGCGGCGTGCGACCGGCCCCCCTCCACGGCCCAGCTTTGTGCGTGCCGACCAGCTCCCGGCGGAACGGTGCGCCGGCGAGCCGGTCACGGTCAGTGCGCGCCCGTCTCGGCGCGAGTCCGGCAGCTCACTGCCGCGCGCCTCGACGCAGCCCGCCGACAGCCCGGCATCCCGCTTCCGCTCACGCCGCGGGAGACCGGCATCCCGTCTCCGCTCACCTGGCGGGAGCCCGGAGGCGGGCCCTCGCCAGCCTCACCGGAGCCCGGCCGCGGCCGTCCCCCGACCCCCCTCACGGCGACCCGGCCCAGCCGGCCCTCACCGCCCGCCGTCGCCCGCCGCCTCTCGCCACCCGTCAC
Source organism: Streptomyces sp. NPDC006259 (assembly GCF_042870975.1). Taxonomy (NCBI): domain Bacteria; kingdom Bacillati; phylum Actinomycetota; class Actinomycetes; order Kitasatosporales; family Streptomycetaceae; genus Streptomyces; species Streptomyces sp. NPDC006259. The sequence continues at coordinate 304,910 of NZ_JBIAHY010000002.1, forward strand.
CTCCCGCATCCATCCGCTCAGCCGTGCCAGGACCGCCACAGGGCCGCGTAGGCCCCGTCAGCGGCGACCAGCTCCGTGTGGCTGCCCAGTTCGCTGATGCGGCCGTTCTCCACCACGGCGATGACGTCCGCGTCGTGAGCGGTGTGCAGGCGGTGGGCGATGGCGACCACGGTACGGCCGTCCAGGACGCGGGCGAGGGAGCGTTCCAGGTGGCGGGCGGCGCGGGGGTCGAGCAGCGAGGTCGCCTCGTCGAGGACCAGCGTGTGCGGGTCGGCCAGGACGAGGCGGGCCAGCGCGATCTGCTGGGCCTGTGCCGGGGTGAGTACCTGTCCGCCCGAGCCGACCTCCGTGTCCAGTCCCTCGTCCAGCGCGCGTGCCCAGCCGTCCGCGTCGACCGCGGTGAGCGCCGCCCACAGCTCGGCCTCCTCCGCCTCCCCTGCCTCGGCCGGCTCCGTCCCGCCCTTCTCGAGGCGGGCGGGCGGAAGGGCCAGCCGGAGGTTGTCACGGAGCGAGCCGACGAACACGTGGTGCTCCTGGTTGACGAGCGCGACGTGCGAGCGGACGCGTTCGGCAGTCATGCGGGACAGCTCGGCGCCACCGAGGGCGACCCTGCCGTCCCGGGGAGCGTAGATGCCGGCGAGGAGCCGGCCCAGTGTGGACTTTCCCGCGCCGGAAGGGCCGACGAGGGCCAGCCGGGTGCCCGGCGCGACCTCCAGGGACACCTGGCGCAGCACGTCGACGCCCTCGCGGTAGCCGAAGTGGACCCGGTCGGCGAGTACGTCCCGCCCGTCCGGTTCGAGCCCGGAGTCACCGGCGTCCGGCTCGATGTCGCGCACTCCGACGAGCCGGGCCAGCGACACCTGCGCCACCTGCAGCTCGTCGTACCAGCGCAGGATCAGGTTCACCGGGTCGACGAGCATCTGGGTCAGCAGCGCGCCCGTGGTGAGCTGACCGACCTCGATCCATCCCTGGAGGACGAACACCCCGCCGACCATGAGGACCGACCCGAGGACGGTGACGTGCACGAGGTTGATGACCGGGAAGAGGACCGACCGCAGCCACAGCGTGTAGTTCTCCCAGGCCGTCCACTGCTTGACCCGCAGCTCCGACAGTTCGACACGGCGGTCACCCAGCCGGTGCGCCTCGACGGTGCGGCCGGCGTCCACGGTCTCGGCGAGGGCGGCGGCGACGGAGGCGTAACCGGCGGCCTCCGAGCGGTACCCGGCGGGGGCACGCTTGAAGTACCACCGGCAGCCGGCCACCAGCAGCGGCACCGCGACCAGCACGGCCGGCGCCAGCGGCGGAGCGGTGACGACGAGTCCGCCGAGCAGCAGCGCCGCCCACATCACGCCGATCGTCAGCTGGGGCACCGCCTCGCGCATGGCGTTGGCCAGCCGGTCGATGTCGGTGGTGATGCGGGACAGCAGGTCGCCCGTGCCGGCCCGCTCCAGCACACCCGGCGGCAGCCGCACCGACCGGACGAGGAAGTCCTCGCGGAGGTCGGCCAGCATGCGCTCGCCGAGCATCGCCCCGCGCAGCCGTACCTGCCGTACGAAGAAGGCCTGGACGAGGAGGGCGACGACGAACAGCGTGGCGACGAGGCCCAGATGGAGTTCGCGGGCCCCCTGCGAGAGCCGTTCCACGACGTCGCCGAGGAGCCATGGACCCACCATGGAGGCGACCGTGGCAACCGTGTTGACGACCAGCAGGATGACGAACGCGCGGCGGTGCCGGCGCAACAGTTCGGCCACATAGGCGCGTACGGTCGCGGGGGCGCCCACGGGCAGCGTGTTCGCTGTCGTCGGTGCCGCCGGGTCGTACGCGGGTGGCGCCACGCCGATCATGCGGACTCCTCGATCTCTTGCCGTTCGTCGTCGTGGAGTTCGTGCAGTTCCTTCAGCACACCGCTCAGCGCGGTCGCGTCGGTCGCCACGGTCGGCGCGGTGTCGGTGATCCCCGCGGTCTCTTCCTCGGTCTCGCGGGTCACCACCGCGCGGTATCGCGGCTCCGTGTGGAGCAGTTCGCGGTGTGCCCCGGCCGCGACGGCCAGACCCTCGTGGACCAGGACGACCCGGTCGGCCCGGTCCAGCAACAGCGGGGAGGAGGTGAACATGACGGTGGTGCGCCCCGTCCTGATCTCCCGCAGTCCCTCGGCGATCCGTGCCTCGGTGTGCGAGTCGACGGCGGAGGTCGGTTCGTCCAGGACGAGAACCTCGGGGTCCGTGAAGAGCGAGCGGGCCAGGGCCAGTCGCTGGCGCTGGCCGCCCGACAGGGAGCGCCCCCGTTCGGTGATGTGGGCGTCCATCGGATCGTCGGCGTCCAGCGAGCCCTGGACGAGGGCGTCGAGGACGTCCCCGCACTGGGCGGCCGCGAGCGCCGCCGCCGCGCCGACCTCGCCCGAGGCGGGCACGTCGAGCAGGTCGCGCAGGGAGCCCGACAGCAGCACCGGGTCCTTGTCCTGGACGAGGACGGCCGTGCGCGCGCTGTCCAGCGGCAGTTCGTCCAGCGGTACTCCGCCGAGCAGCACGGAGGGGCCGTCCTCGGAGGGGTGTCCGCCGAGGCGTTCGGCCAGTCGCCCGGCGGCGTCCGGGTCGCCGCACACCACGGCGGTGAGTCGTGCGGCAGGGGCCAGCAGCCCGGTGGCGGGGTCGTACAGATCCCCGGAGGGCAGCTCCGCGGCGCGTGACCCACCCGCGTCCGTGACCCGTTCGAGCGACAGCACGCGGGCGGCGCGTTTAGCCGACGGACGGGAGAAGGAGTAGGCCATCGCGATCTCCTCGAAGTGCCTGAGAGGGTACGCCAGGACCATGACGGAGCTGTAGACGGTGACGAGTTCGCCGACGGAGATACGGCCCGCGCGGGCCAGGTGGACGCCGTAGAACACGACCGCGATCAGCAGCAGGCCGGGCAGCAGGACCTGGATGGCGCTGATCAGCGACCACATGCGGGCGCTGCGCACCGCCGCGTGACGGACCTCCTGGGAGGCGCGGCGGTAGCGGTCGAGGAAGAGGTCCTCGCCGCCGATGCCACGCAGTACCCGCAGGCCGGCCACGGTGTCGGAGGCCAGCTCGGTCGCGCGTCCGGCCTTCTCGCGCTGGAGGTCCGCGCGTCGCGTCGCGTGGGGCAGCAGGGGCAGCGCCGCGAAGGCGACGACGGGCAGGCCCACGGCGACGACGACGCCGAGGGCCGGCTGGTAGACCACCAGGCCGACGCAGACGAACACGACCGTCAGGGCGGCGGCGGAGAAGCGCGAGACGCCTTCGACGAACCAGCCGATCTTCTCGACGTCACCGGTGGAGACGGCGACGACCTCACCGGCCGCGACGCGTCGGCTGAGGGCGGAGCCCAACTGCGAGGCCTTGCGGGCGAGGAGTTGCTGGACGCGGGCGGCCGCGGTGATCCAGTTGGTGACGGCCGCTCGGTGCAGGAAGGTGTCCCCGAGCGCGGTCGCGGCGCCGAACAGGGCCATCAGCCCACCGGCGAGGGCCAGCCGCGCTCCGGAGCGGTCGATGACGGCCTCGATGGCGAACCCGACGCAGAACGGCTGTGCCGACACCGCCATGAAGTGCAGCAGGCCCCAGGCCAGGGATCTGAGCTGGCCGCCCAGCTGGTTGCGCCCGAGCCACCACAGGAATCGGGAACCCGAGCGGACGTCCGGCACGCCCGGGTCTGGATACGGAAGGTCTTGGATCTGCATGACGTCCCAGTGGCTCGTGTCAGGGATAGGGCGGAAGGGGCCGCGGGGAGCGGCGACAGCAAACCGTGAAAGGTTCGCTTCGCACGGTGGTCAAAATCAACCTGTTTTTCAGGGCGCCGCATGGTTTTGCCCGCCGCCCACCGCCCGCCCCCCGGGGACCCGCCGCACCCACGCGAGGAACGCACGACCACCCGCGGTGCCGACCATCCGCAGGGCCGGCCATCCGCGGTGGGTACCTCCTGCGGTGTCGACGACCGTCGGTGTCGGTGACCGTCGGTGTCGATGACCGGCTGTTGACCGACGGCCGAGGAGCCCCCGCCCCCAAGGCCACTGACGCGACACCGGTCACCAGTCACCGCTCACCAGTCACCGCTCACCGGTCACCCGGAAGGGCCATGTCGGCCGCCCCGGCCGCGACGAATGCCCCGGCCGTGACGAGTGCCGAGAAGTGCCGCGGCCGTCGCCCCGGCGTCACGGGGCGGCGCCCGCCGTCCTTGCCCTGGAGCTGCGACGGCTCGATGAAGAGGCAAGGCCTCAGCCGCAACGGCGAAGCGGCGCCGCCTCGATGAACCGGCGGCGCCTCAACAGTGCGGGGCCGCCGTGCCGTCGATCAAGGTGTCCAGCAACTCCCCGAGCACGGCCCGCTCCACGGTCGTGAGGGGGGCCAGGATCTCGTGGGCCGCCGACTGGCGCGCCCGGTGCAGTTCGCGCAGCGCGGCGCGCCCCGCGTCGGTCAGCTCGATGCGGATCACCCGGCGGTTGGTCGGATCCGGGACCCGGCGCACCTTGCCGTTCGTCTCCAGCCCGTCGACCAGTGTGGTCACCGCCCGCGGCACGACCTCCAGGCGTTCGGCGACGTCCGCCATCCGCGGCGGGGCGCTGAAGTGGGAGAGGGTGCGCAGCAGGCGGGACTGGGCGGGCGTGATGCCCAGGTCCGACAGCTCCAGATGGCGCTTCTGGATGCGGTGCACCCGGCGGGTGAACCGCAGCAGCTGCTCGGCGAGCGCGCCGTCGGGATCGGGGGTGGTCATGCGGGAACAATATCAGGATGCCGTTCATTGTGAGTATAGGTAACAATGAGCTACGCTCCCTCCGTCCCGCTCGACTCACCTCCCGTAGGAGCCCATGCATCCCGACAAGCCAGATTCCTGGCACCCGTCCGGCGACGCCGAGGAACAGCCTCGGCAGGTGCGCCGCATCCTGAGACTCTTCCGCCCGTACCGTGGTCGGCTCGCCGTCGTCGGCCTGCTCGTCGCCGCCTCCTCGCTCGTCTCGGTCGCCACGCCCTTCCTGCTGAAGGAGACCCTCGACGTCGCCATCCCCGAGGGCCGGACCGGCCTGCTGAGCCTGCTCGCCCTCGGCATGATCCTCAGCGCCGTCCTCGCCGGTGTCTTCGGCGTCCTCCAGACGCTGATCTCCACGACGGTCGGCCAGCGCGTCATGCACGACCTGCGCACCGCGGTCTACGGCCGCCTCCAGAGCATGTCGCTCGCGTTCTTCACGCGCACGCGTACCGGCGAGGTCCAGTCCCGCATCGCCAACGACATCGGCGGCATGCAGGCGACCGTCACCTCCACCGCCACCTCCCTGGTCTCCAACTTCACCAGCGTCGTCGCCACCATCGTCGCGATGGTCGCCCTCGACTGGCGTCTCACCGTCGTGTCGCTGCTCCTGCTGCCGGTGTTCGTGTGGATCAGCCGCCGGGTCGGGAACGAACGGCGGAAGATCACCACCCAGCGGCAGAAGCAGATGGCCGGAATGGCCGCCACGGTCACCGAGTCGCTCTCGGTCAGCGGCATCCTGCTCGGTCGCACCATGGGCCGCGCCGACTCCCTCACCCATTCCTTCGCCGACGAGTCCGAGCGCCTCGTCGACCTCGAGGTGAGATCGAGCATGGCCGGACGCTGGCGCATGTCGGTCATCGGGATCGTCATGTCGGCCATGCCGGCCGTCATCTACTGGACCGCGGGCATGACCCTCCAGCTCGGCGGCCCCGGCGCCTCCCTGGGCACGATCGTCGCCTTCGTCTCCCTCCAGCAGGGCCTGTTCCGTCCGGCCGTCAGCCTCCTGTCGACCGGCGTGCAGATCCAGACCTCCCTCGCGCTCTTCCAGCGCATCTTCGAGTACCTCGACCTGCCCGTCGACATCACCGAGCGGGCGGACCCGGTCCACCTCGACCAGATCAAGGGCGAGGTCCGCTTCGAGAACGTGGAGTTCCGCTACGACGCCGACGACGACACGGTCCCGCCCGTCCTCGACGGCATCGACGTGACCGTCCCCGCCGGCAGCAGCCTCGCCGTCGTCGGGCCGACCGGCGCCGGCAAGTCCACGCTGGGCTACCTGGTGCCGCGTCTGTACGACGTCACCGGCGGCCGCGTCACCATCGACGGGGTCGACGTCCGCGACCTCGACTTCGACACGCTGGCGCGGGCGGTCGGCGTCGTCTCGCAGGAGACGTACCTCTTCCACTCCTCGATCGCCGACAACCTGCGCTTCGCCAAGCCGGACGCCACCGAGGAGGAACTGCACGCGGCGGCGCGCGCGGCCCAGATCCACGACCACATCGCCGCCCTGCCCGACGGGTACGACACGGTCGTCGGCGAGCGCGGGCACCGGTTCTCCGGTGGTGAGAAGCAGCGCCTGGCCATCGCCCGCACCATCCTGCGCGACCCGCCGGTGCTCATCCTCGACGAGGCGACCAGCGCCCTGGACACCCGGACCGAGCACGCCGTACAGGAGGCCATCGACGCGCTCTCGGCCAACCGCACCACGCTCACCATCGCCCACCGGCTCTCCACCATCCGCAATGCCGACCAGATCGTTGTCCTGGACTCCGGCCGGCCGGCCGAACGGGGCACGCACGAGGAGCTTCTGCAGCGCGACGGGCGGTATGCGGAGCTGGTGCGCCGGGACGCCCGACTGGAGTCGACAAGCTGACAATGAGTCGAGTGATGCCGGAATTGTGATGATATGCGGGTTACCGTGCCCGCATGCAGATGAACACTCCGCCACGGAGCACGATCCGACTGACGCGCCGGGGCCGCCTCGTCCTCATCGCGACCGGAGCCGTCGCGGCCGGCACCGCTGTGGCGGTGCCGCTGCTGAGCATGGACAGCCCCGGGAAGAAGACGACGGCGCTGGTGATCCCGGAGGGCTGGCGCGCCGGCCAGATCTACGAGGCCGTCGACAAGGCCCTCGCCCTGCCGGCCGGTACGACCAGGAAATCGCTGCCGAAGGCCGGACTGAAACTGCCGCCCGACGCCGGGGGCAACCCGGAGGGCTACCTCTTCCCGGCGACGTATCCGCTGGACGGGAAGCCGACACCGCAGGCGCTGCTGAAGCAGATGGTCTCCACGGCCAACAGGAAGTTCAGCGGCGCGCCGGTCACCGCCGGGGCCCAGCGCAACGCGATGAACGTCTACCAGGCGGTCACCGTCGCCAGCATCGTCCAGGCCGAGGCGGCCACAAGGGCGGACATGGGCAAGGTGGCCCGCGTCGTCTTCAACCGTCTGGAGCGCGGCATGCCGTTGCAGATGGACTCCACCATCAACTACGCGCTGAACCGCGCCACGCTCAGGACGAGCACGGCGGACACCCGCGTCGACAGCCCCTACAACTCCTACCAGCGCATGGGCCTGCCTCCCACGCCCATCGACAACCCCGGCGAGGAGGCCGTGCGCGCCGCTCTCACCCCGACGCCCGGCGACTGGCTGTACTTCGTCACGGTCAGGCCGGGCGACACGCGCTTCACCGCCAGCTACGAGGAGCACCAGCGCAATGTCGCGGAGTTCAACAGGGTCCAGCAGAGCGCTCAGGCCTCGCGGACTCCGACGAAGGCCCCCTGACCCGGCGGCACGTCAGGCGGCGGCCGGCTCCCCGGCCGGCTCGGCGAGCAGCCGCCTGATGTCCCGTACGGCCGAGCGCCCCGCCCGATTGGCGCCGACGGTGCTCGCGGAGGGACCGTAGCCGACGAGGTGGACGCGGGGGTCGGCGACGGCGCGCGTGCCCTCGACACGGATACCGCCGCCCGGCTCGCGCAGCCGCAGCGGCGCCAGGTGGTCCACGGCGGGCCGGAAACCGGTCGCCCACAGGATGACGTCGGCGGACACGTGCCGCCCGTCCTTCCACTCCACTCCGTCCGGTGTGATCCGGTCGAACATCGGCAGCCGGTCGAGCACCCCGTCCGCCAGCCCCTGCCGGATCGCGTCGTTCAGCGGCAGGCCGGTCACGGACACGACGCTCCTCGGCGGCAGCCCCTGCCGTACCCGCTCCGCCACGAGCGCGACCGCGGCGCGACCCGCGTCCTCGTCGAAGGGGCCCTCGCGGAAGACGGGCGGGCGCCGCGTCACCCAGGTGGTGGCGGCCGCGTACGGGGCCAGCTCCAGCAGGTGCTGGGTCCCCGACGCACCGCCGCCGACCACGATCACCCGCAGCCCCGCGAACGCCTCCGGCCCCGGATAGCGCGCGGTGTGCCACTGCCGGCCGCGAAAGGTCTCCTGCCCGGGGTAGTGCGGCCAGAAGGGCCGGTCCCAGGTGCCGGTGGCGTTGATCAGCGCCTTCGTGGCCCACGTGCCGTCGGAACTCTCGACGAGCAGCCGACCGCCCGTCCCCTCACGCACCGCCGTCACATCGACCGGCCGCCGCACCCGCAGGTCGAAGGCGCGCTCGTACGCCGTGAAGTACTCGGCGATCACCTCGGAGGAGGGGCGCGCCGGATCCGCTCCCGTCAGTTCCCTGCCGGGCAGCGCGTGCATCCCGTGCACCTTGCCGTACGTCAGTGAGGGCCACCGGAACTGCCAGGCGCCGCCCGGGCCGGGTGAGTGGTCGAGCACCACGAAGTCGCGCTCCGGCTCGAAGCCGGTGCGCCGCAGGTGGTAGGCGGCGGCCAGCCCCGCCTGACCGGCGCCGATGACGACCACCTCGACCTCACGCATGTCGTTCACATGTGAATCAACAGAGCCGAGGTCGTGGATCTTCCCGCCGGGCCGAGCACGTGACGATCGTCGACCGGGCGCGAATGGGTCAGGATGGGGGCATGTCAGATGCGTTCACCACCCGGGTACTGCACATCGCCTCCGGCGCCCAGGAGAGGGTCGTCGACCTCACCCGTGACTGCGAGGCCTTCCTGCGGGAGACGGCGGCCGGCCGCGACGGCCTTCTCAACGTCTTCGTCCCGCACGCCACGGCGGGCATCGCCGTCATCGAGACCGGTGCCGGGAGCGACGACGACCTCCTTGCCGCCCTGCACGCCCTCCTCCCCGCCGACGACCGCTGGCAGCACCGCCACGGCAGCCCCGGCCACGGCCGCGATCACGTTCTCCCGGCGTTCGTCCCGCCCCACGCCACCCTGCCGGTGGTGGACGGAACCCTGCGGCTGGGAACCTGGCAGTCGGTGTGCCTCGTGGACACCAACCGCGACAACCCCGAACGTCAGGTGCGGTTGTCGTTCCTCGGATAGTCCGGTGGCGCCACGACCGCGAGGGCCTGATCGGGCATCTCTCGCCTCCCCCGCGGGCATTGATCCGGCGTCCCGGAGCGCCGCGGTGATCGTGGGCGGTCCCCGGAAGCGGCGGCCCCACGCCGCCCGCGGCGCCTCACACCTCGTGCCGTGCGAAGAGTTCGAGATGATCGCAGTCGCGGCAGCGGTGGGCGTCGATCTGGAACCGGCGTCGGCCCCAGCGTTTGGCGCCGCCCAGGAGCCCGCGCTGGAGCGGCCCCGGGATCCACCGCGCGTACCCCTGCGAGTGGTCGCCGGCGTCCTCGACGAACCCCGGCTCGAGGTCGAAGCCCTGGCATTGCGAGCACCTGATCTCCATACCCGCACTGTAGAAGCAGGACGGGTATCGACGGACGGTCGGGGGACGTCGATCCGCCGAACTCCGGGCGGCGGCGACGCCGGTGGGCCGAATCCCTAGCGGTGGCGACGCCGGTGGGCCCAACTCCGGGCGGTGGCGGCGCCGGTGGGCCTGCCTGCCCAGATCCACCAGTGCCTGGCGCTCAGCACGCGGGGGCCAGAACGGGCCGGACGCGGACGGCGGGCACGAGCGCGGTGGGCACGGCCGGCACGAGTGCGGTGGGCGCGGGCGCTCCGCCGCGCGGGTCCGCGGCCGTCCCGTGCCGCGCGGGGTCCGCGAACACGAACAGCCGCAGCACCAGGAAGCGCCCCGTGCCCGCCAGGGCGGAGGCGCCCAGGTACACGGCCTGCTGGGTGACCAGGCCGGGGGAGGACTGGACGGCGTACAGGACGAACACCGCGGCGCAGGTGGTCCCGTAGGCGACCGTGGCCGACCCGGCGGACTGCATGTGCCGTCGCCACCCGGCACGGCGCCCGGTGCCGAACGTGAACAGGGCGTGCAGTTCGGTGCAGAGCAGGGTCGACGCCACGGTGATCGCCGCGTTCGCCAGCGCCCAGGGCATCAGCGCGGCCAGCAGCGGGACGGCGGCGCCGGAGAGGAGGCCGACCCCGCCGCCGCAGACCACGAACCGCACGAAGGACGCGAGCGGGCCGGGCGTCGTCGACGCGGCCGCCGGCGCGGCGGCCCCCGCTCCGGTCGCGACCTCCGTCCGCGGTGGTTCCTGCACGGACATCGCCTGTGCCTGCGGCTGCGGCTTCGACAGGACGGGCGATGTCATCGCGGTTTCCTTCCGGGTGGAACTCGGGCTTTGAGGGCTTGGGGGCCTTGACGGCTTTGGAGGCTCTGGGTGCCGGCCGCACGACAGCGGCCGACTCTCCGCCGAACCGCGGCCGAGCCCGAACCGCGGCCCAGCTTCGACCGGGCTTCGGATCCGCCGACTTGAACGATGCCCTGTTCTCCGCCCCGTAACGAGGGAGCGGCCTACCGGACCTGAGGTAGGGCTAGCTCCACCACGGAGGTGGGGCCGGCAGGCGGAGCCGTGCTCGCGCACGCCCCGCGTCGCCCTTGCGCACGGCCCGCGCGAGGAAGCCCGCACCCGCCCCGCCGAGGACGCCGTCGACACCCGTTCGCCCGTTCACCTACGTCCTCCCGAAGGCACCGAGCCGATCTCCACGACCCGTGCCCAGGCGGGCGGCGTGTCCGGCACGTAGTCGGGATCGTCCTCGTCCCACGCGTCGTTGGCCGCCCCCCTCCTGGGGAACAGCCCCACCACCGTCCGGCAGGGCGGTCGGGAGGCCGGCCAAGGGGTCTGACCATCCGTCAGGACGACGATGGCGTCGGGCCGGGGCGGCGACCGGAGCGCCTTGGCGAAGCCCGTGCGCAGGTCCGTGCCGCCACCGCCCATCAGCGGGATGCCCTCGCCCTGGCAGAGCGGGTGCACGATCCGGGCCGACGCGTCGCAGGGCAACACCGTGACAAGGTCGCGGCGACCGCCCACGGCGCGCGCGATCGCGGCCACCTCGAGGATCGCGCTGCCCAGTTCGGCGTCGCTGACCGACCCCGAGGTGTCGATGATCACCGAGACGTGGGGCGGTCTGCGCCGCAGGCTGGGCAGGACGACTCCGGGCACCCCGGCCGAGCGCCGCGACGGCCTGCCGTAGGTGTAGTCCTCGCCCGCACCGGGACCGGAGGCCGCCGAGCGGACCGCCGCGCCCAGCAACTCCCGCCACGGCTGCGGCGGATGGAACGCCTCCTCCGCCCACCGCTGCCACTTCTCCGGGGCGTGCCCCGGACGGCCGACGATGCCCTGCGCGACGCGGAACCGGACGGCGTCCCGCTCCTGCGCGCTCAGCCCGTGCGCGCCGTCGGGGCCCAGATCCCACTCCCGGTCCAGTCCGTCGGCGCCGCTGCCGCAGTCCAGCCAGGCCATCTCCCGCGTGCGCGGCCCCAACCGGAACTGGCGCAGGTAGTCCTCCATCAGCTCGCCCTGGGACAAGCCCAGGGTCTGGGGCCGGACGGCTCCCTCAGGTCGCAGGAGTCCGTCGCCGAAGGCGTCGTCGTTGATCTCCATGTCCGCGGCGATGTTCATCCGCAGCCGCTCTCCGGGCCCCGTCAGGCCGCGCGTGCGAGCGACCCGGTCACTGCGCCCGTGGTGGTCGCGGAGCAGGTGCGACACCTCGTGCACCCAGACGCCGGCCAGTTCCTCCACCGGCGTCCGGTCGACGAACGACGGTGAGACGTAGCACCGCCAGTGCTGGTCGACGGCCATCGTGGGCACGTGCCGCGACTCCACGGTGTGCAGGGCGAACAGCGCCGTCGCCAGGTAGGGACGGGCCCGTGCGGCGTGCAGCCGGGCGGCGAAGAGCCTGTCGAGGTCCAGGGTGCCCGCGGTGTCCTGGTTCATCGGCCGGACCGCGCGGGGACGGAGCGGGCCGCCGCCACGTCCGCCCGCCGGGACAGGGACACCACGCCGGCGAGCCGCTCGATCGTCGCCGGAACGTCCCAGTCGGCCTGGCGGAGCGAGGCCAGCGTGGTCGCGGGGACGACCACCAGGTCGGGCGCCCCCGTCTCCACCGCCCGGACCAGCAGCGTCCACGCCGCTTCCCATCGGTCCCTGTCCGGACGCCTGCGGACCGCGTCCACCACCGCGTCGAGCACGGCCTGGCGCAGATCCCCCCGCTCGGGCAGTTCGACACCCGTCGGATCGGCCAGTACGGCCTCGGGGTCGGGCAGGTCCATCCGGTCCAGGCTCGCCAGCAGCTCCAGCCCCGGACCGTCCCCCACGGTCCCCCGCACCAGCAGGGACAGCACCTCCCGGGAGGAGGCGGCCGCCGTGGCGAAGGCGATCAGGGTCAGCGTCATGTCCCAGGTCCGGGGCGAGGGCCAGGCACCGCCCCGGCGGGCCTCCCCGCCGGGCAGCCGGTGCACCAGCGTGGGGCGGGCGGACAACAGCCCGCACACCGCCCGCCGCGCGAAGTCCACGGCCTGCGGCACCTTCCGGGCGTCGAGCCGGGGCAGCGTGGCCCGTGGCCAGGTCCCGCCGAGCCCGCGTACGACGACCTCCTGGTCGTGGGTCCACTGCAGGTGGACGAACCGGTTGGCGAGCGGCGGGCTCAGTTCCCAGCCGTCCGCCGCCGAGGAGCGCGGGTTGGCGGCGGCCACGATCCGCACGCCCGGCGGCAGTCGCAGGGCGCCGATCCTGCGCTCGAGCACGAGCCGGAGCAGGGCCGCCTGCACGGCGGGCGGCGCGGTGGACAGCTCGTCCAGGAACAGCAGTCCTCGACCGGCCCGCACCAGCCGCACCGCCCAGTCCGGCGGTGCCATCGGGACCCCGTGCACGGCCGGATCGTCCCCTACGACGGGCAGACCCGAGAAGTCGGACGGCTCGTGCACGCTGGCGATCACCGTGGTCAGGGGCAGGTCCAGGGACTCGGCGAGCTGGGTCAGTGCCGCGGTCTTGCCGATCCCCGGCTCGCCCCACAGCAGTACGGGCAGGTCGGCGGCCACGGCCAGGGTCAGCGCCTCCAGCTGGGTGTCGGGACGCGGTTCGGTCGTCGTATCGCGGAGTACGGCCAACAACTCACCGGCCACGTCGAGTTGAGAGGCGGGGTAGCCGGGTGAAGCGGCGGTGACGGTGGCGGTGACGGGGGCAGGGGTGCGAGTGGGCATATGTGATCACCTTGAGTTCTGTGGTGCGACGAGTGAGGACGGGGCGGGGAGCAGGCAGGTTCTGGGAGTAGGGAGGGCGTGACCTTCAGCGCGAGGTGCCGTGTCGTGGGCGCGAGCGGCCCACCCGCGGGTGGCGCACGTCCTCGAGGCGGACGCGACCGCGTCCGATCAGACCCGCCCGGTACAGCCCGTACGTGATCCGCTGCCGGGCGGCCGCCTCCAGGGCGTCCCGCAGCGCGCCGTCACGCAGCAGCGCGTCGGGGCCCAGCAGGCCCTCCACGACGGCGAGCGCGCCCGCGATGTCGCCGTGGACCAGGCGTTCGCGGACGCCGGTGAGACAGTCCGGGTGGCGGTGGGCCTCGTCGACGGCCTGGAGGCACGGAAGGGGGGTGCCGGTCAGCGCGACCAGCAACTCCTCCCGCCGGATCTCGTCCGGGCCGTGGTCCAGCGGGGCCAGTACCCCGTCGACCAGGCCGATCCGGTGCCGGGCTCCCCGGCAGTCCACGAGCCGTGGCTGCCCCGCCGGGTCGGAGGAACGCGACGGACCCGCGCGCAGACGACCCGGTACCAGCGCCGAGGCCACCAACGGGTGCAGCCGATCGACGTCGATCGCCCCGGCCCGGATCAGCTCCAGGTCGGGCGGCACCCAGGTCGCCGCGTCCGGCAGGACGGGCAACACGGAGGCCGCACCGGCCGCGTCCGGAAGGACACGCCACCGGGCCGCCGACCCGGTTGCCTCGGGCAGCCCGTGGTTGGTGGACGCCGAGTCGGCCGCCGCGGGCAGGCCATGTGCCCCGGATGCCGAGTCAACCGCCTCGGCCGGGCCACGCGCCGCGAACGTCGCACCGGCCGCGTCCGGCAGTACGGGCCACACGGAGCCCGCACCGGCCGCGTCGGGAAGCACCCGCCACCGGGCCGCCGACCCGGCTGTCCCGGACAGCCCGCGTGTCGAGGACGGTGAGTCGGCCGGGGGTGCTTGTGCGTCCCGTGTCGGGGGCGGTGAGTCGGCCGGGGACGCTTCCACGTCGAGCACCAGCCGGTGCCGTCCTCCGCACCGCACCAGCACGGGTCCGGCGGGGCGCCCTTCGGCGCGGAGCAGGATCTCCGCCTCGGCCGCCCATCGGTCGACGGCGAGGGCTGAGCGGTGCCCTTCGGGGATCGCGTGCGGCACGGCGGCACGGCCGTCGACGGGCGGCCGATCCGCTCCCGACCGGACCCGCAGTTCGTCGGCGCGGCCCGCGTCCCACAGGTGGCGGTGCAGGTCGAAGCGGAACCGACGGCTGGGGCGAGGGTGCGGATGGCGGGCGGTTGCGGCGCCGTAGTCCGCGCCGGAACCGTCCCACAGCGCCAGGCTGATCCGCTGACCGGCGTCCGCCCAGGCCGGCGGCGTCCGCACGACGAGGTGGACCGGGCTCACGCCGTCCCGCCCCGAGGAGTCGTAGCGGGCGAGTGTGAGGGTCAGCCCGGGGCGCAGCAACCCGTCGGGAGCGATCCTCGGCATGTGCCAGCGCAGCAGGTCGGGGGCGAGGCACCGGAGATCGGCCCGGATCCGGGCCGCGAGGTCGGGGTGATGGGTACGCGCCACGGAGCGCAGAGGGAGATCGACGTCGAAGCCTGCGGCGGCGCACGCCCCGGCCCAGTCACCGGTGAGCCGGCGGGCGGTCGCAGTCTCGATCATGGAGGGCGACACGGCGAACTCGCGCACGCGCAGCCAGAAGGAAAGCCGGGAATCCCCGATCGCGGTGGGGGTGAGCATCAGCGCTCACCTTGCGCGGTGGGGTCCCCCAATCTGTCAACAGAGTGAGTTGTCATCGCGATGATCGTAGCGTTGGCCCGCCTGGCTGTGCCAGGGCTTTCCACCGACCCCGTCGGCCCGCCCCTGGGCGGCACTCGTCGGCACCCGCCGTCACCGGCCCGGAGCCCTGCCCTTGCGATCCCGCACGGCTGGTCCGACTGTGGAGGCACACGCGAGGTGGGCAGGAGGACGGGTGATGACCGACGGCGCGGGCGCGGCGGACCCCGGACGACGGCGGCTCGCGGAGGCCGACGACGAGGTGGCGCCCTGGCAGGGCCGGGCCCGGGGCCCGGACCCGAGCGAGCGGCGACGCGGCACGGCCCGGGAGGGTCACGGTGCCGACGGTGACGCCTGGCCGTCCTCACCCAGGACCTGGCCCGGTCTACGTGGACCAGGCGCGGACGCGGTGGCGGCACCGGCGGTCCGCCGACGCGAGCGACCGCTGCCATGACGGTGATCCACGAGATCAACACCGCTGTCTGGCTGACCGGGTTGAGCGAGCGATACGGGCGCCGCGTCACCCTGGGCGACGTGCCCGAGGAGGTCTGGGACGGGATCGCCCTGCCGGGCATCGACACGGTCTGGCTGATGGGCGTCTGGGAGCGCAGCCCGGCCGGGGTGCGGATCGCGCTGCGCGACGACGCCCTGCTCGCCTCGTTCCGTGCGGCCCTGCCCGACCTCACCGAGGCGGACATCGCCGGATCCCCGTACTGCGTACGCGACTACGTCGTCGACGCGGCCCTCGGCGGACCGGACGGACTGGCCGTCGCCCGCGCCCGGCTGGCGGCCCGCGGACTGCGACTCGTCCTCGACCACGTCCCCAACCACGTGGCCCCGGACCATCCCTGGCTCACCACGCACCCCGACCGTCTCGTCCAAGGCACCCCGGACGACCTGTCCCGCGCGCCGGAGGCCTACGTCGAGATCGGCGGGCGGATCCACGCCCGTGGCCGCGACCCGTACTTCCCGCCGTGGCCGGACGTCGTGCAGCTCAACGCCTTCAGCGAGGACCTGCGCCGGGCGACCGTCGACACGCTGGTCTCCATCGGCGAGCAGGCGGACGGCGTGCGCTGCGACATGGCGATGCTGATGATGAACGACGTCTTCGCCAGGACCTGGGGCGAGGCCGCCGGACCGGTGCCCGCCGAGGACTTCTGGCCGTACGTCCTCCCGCGCGTCCGCGCCCGCCATCCGAACCTGCTCCTCGTCGCCGAGGCGTACTGGGACCTCGAACAGGCCCTGCGGCGGCAGGGGTTCGACCACTGCTACGACAAGCGGCTCCACGACCGGCTGCTCGACGAGGACGCCGACGCCGTCCGCGCCCATCTGCGGGCCGACCCCGCCGACCAGCGCGGACTCGTTCGCTTCCTGGAGAACCACGACGAGGCGCGGGCGGCGGTCACCCTGCCGGGCGAGCGGGGACGGGCGGCGGCCCTCGTCGTCGCCACCCTGCCCGGCGCGACCCTCTGGCACGAGGGTCAGTTCGAGGGCCGGCGCGTGCGCCCGCCGGTCTTCCTCTCCCGCCGTCCCCCGGAACCGGTCGACGAGGCGCTGCGCGACTTCTACGGCCGGCTCCTGGGCGCCGCCACGGCCGTACGGCGGGGGGAGTGGCGGTCTTCGACGCCGACCGGTTGGCCGGACAACGACAGCCACCGCGCCCTGCTGAGCTGGACCTGGACCCACCCCGACGCGCGCCACCTGGTCGTCGTCAACCACTCCGGCCGGCCGGCCCAGGCACGGCTGCCCCTCCCCTGGGACGATCTGCGGGACCGCGAACTGCGCCTGACCGACCTGCTCACCTCACGGACGTACGACCGCGAGGGCGACGAACTGGCCGACCGGGGACTGTTCGTCGACCTCGGACCCTGGCAGGGTCACCTGTTCCGGGTGTCCTGACGGGGAGCCGGCTCATCCCATGGTCTTCGCACCGTCCAGCGACTCGCGGATGATGTCCGCGTGCCCCGCGTGCTGGGAGGTCTCGGCGATCACGTGGAGCAGCACCCGACGGGCCGACCACGTCCTGCCCGGCTCGAACCACGGCGCCGACGGCAGCGGGTGCGCCGCGTCGAGGTCGGGCAGGGACGCGATCAGTTCGTCGGTGCGGCGAGCCACCTCGGCGTAGTTCTCCAGCACCTCCGCCAGCGTCTCGCCGGGCAGCATCCGGAACTCGTCGGCGCGTCGGGCGAAGTCCTCCTCCGTCATGTTGTGGAAGTCGCCCATCACCGACGGGCCGTCGACGATGAACGAAACCCAGTTCCGCTCGACCGAGGTGACGTGCTTGATCAGACCCCCGACACACAGCTCGCTCGCGGTGGTCCGCAGCCCGGCCTGCTCGTCGGTCAGGCCGTTGGCGGTGAAGCGCAGGAAGCCGCGGTGCTTGGCCAAGGTCTCCAGCAGGTCGGCGCGCTCACCGGTGAGGACCGGGGCGGGGGTGGCGGGGTTGTTCGGCTCCATGACATGTCTCCGTCTCCGTGCGTGTGTTCCGCGTTCGTGGACCACGTTAGGAGCCATAGAGGTCAGATCCTGTCCTAGCAGGGCGGGAACCGTGCATCGCCCGCACAACGGGATCGCGGTCCCCCCTGCATGAGCGCTCGGGCGGGCCGCGGTCACCCCCGCACGCCCGAGCGCTCGGGCGGGCCGCGGTCACCCCCGCACGCCCGAGCGCTCCGGCATCGCGGTCACCCCCCATGCCTGCGCGCACAGCGCCCGCTCGACCTCACCGGTGTACAGCGCCGCCGCCAGCCACGCGCCCGCGAAACGGCCCGAGTCGGACGGCAGGAACCGCCCGAACACGTCCCGGGCACGGTCCGCCGCGGCGGTGTGCAACTCGTCGAGGAGGTCGCCCGCGGTGCCGAGACCCACGCGGCGCAGACGGGCACCGTCACCCGCCGCGCTCCCGGGGAAGGCCAGCACACGACGGCCCCCCGAAACGGCCTGGTGGACCCGCCGGCGCAGCAGGTGGAGCGGGGCCTCGTCCACGGCCGCGGGCGCGGCCGCGGCCGGGAGCGCCCCCGCGGGCAGGTCCGCGTGCTGGAGCCGGTCCAGTCCCAGGTCCACCCGGGCGGCCGGGTCGCCGGGATGCTCCACGGCCAGCAACAGCGCGCGGGGCACCGGCCCGGGCGCCAGCCGGGCGACGACCCGCAGCCCGCTGCCCCCGGCCGCCGCCAGGAGACGCAGGTTCTCGCGGTACGGCAGACCGGGCGAGTCGTGGGCCGTGACCAGCCGCAGGGGCATGCCCGCGCAGTCGGCCAGCAGACAGTCGCCCGCCGTCTCCCGGACCGTGCCCGTGAGCGTCACGTCGAGGAACAACAGGTCATGGCCGCCGCCGAGGGCCTGTGCCACCTGGTCGGCGGCGGGTACGGCCCACAGCCGGTCGAGCGGCTCCTCGCGCCACGCGGCACCGGAGGCGCGCACCGCCCGCACCCCCGCCCCCGCGCCCAGGCGTCCTGTCGGAGAGACGGTGGCGCCCGACACTGCGAGTCCCGCGCGCGCCAGCTCACGGTGTGTCAGCGAGGTGTCGCCGATGCGCACGGCCCGGTCGGCGGCACCGGTCGCGCGGCCGGGACCGCCGGGCGCCACGTCGGACACGGTGTAGAGGCGGCCGTCGGCGTCGGCGGTCCAGGTCACCGCGCCCGCGTACCCGGTGGCCGTGAGCACCGGCTCGGAGAACAGGCCGTACAAGCGCAGTGAGCCGTCGGGGCGGTACGGCTGCCGTGCCGTGCCGCGCAGGCCGGCCAGGTCGGCGCCGGTGGCGCGGGGGAGGCGGTGGGCCACGCCCAGAGCGCCACCGAGTGCGTCCGCGAGGTCGGCGAGACGGTACGCCGGGTCGGCGGAACGGGCCGCGCGCACCCCGGTGACCACGGAGACCGCCGCGGCCGAGGCCCGGGGGAGACCCGCCAGGCGTGCGGTGTGCGCGGCGCGCAGCAGCTCCGCCTGGAGCACGGCGCCGGCCCCGTCCGTGCCGGCCTCCAGGACGGCGGCCGCCGCGTCGTACACCGCGCGGGCGGCGGCGCGCTCCTCGGGCCGAGCGGTCCCGGAGTCCGGCTCCGCGTGTCCCTCCGGTGCCTCCCGCTCCTTCCGCGCCTCCCGTGCCGTGTCCGTCCGTTCGTCGGCCGACGGGGCCGGGGGGTCGTCGGCGGCGACCGGCGCGGCCGACGCGGCGGCCGCGCGGTGCAGACAGTCCGGCGCCAGCAGGCACCCGCAGCGGATCGCGTCCACGGTGGTCACCGTCCCACCGGGGGCGTGGAGTTCGAGGTCGGTGTCGTCGTCGACGGCGATCCGCACCGTGTCGCCGTCGCGCACCACCGGACGGGCCGTGAGCTTGGTGACCCCCGCGTCCAGCCGCTTGCGGAGCCGGGGCGAGAGCGCCCCCACCAGCTCGGCGGTGACGGACGGGGCGACCGGAGGCAGCCCGGCGCCGACGCGGTCCGACGAGGAGTCCGCGCCGACGCGGTCCGACGACGGGTCCGCGTCGGGGCAGTCCGACGACCGGGCCGGGCCGGCCGGGTCCGACGACAGGGCCGGGCCACGGTGATCCGACGACGGGGCCGGGCCACGGTGGTCCGACGACGGTCCGGGGCCGTGGCGGCCCGACGACGGCTCCGGGCCCGGTGGTCGCGCGGACAGGTCCCGGCTCATGCGATCTTCTCCCCTACCCAGCGGGCGAGTTCCAGTGGACTGAGGGCGGCCACCGGCATGCCGGCCGCGACGAGCTGACCGGCGACGCCCGTGGAGTAGCGCGGTCGGCCCGTGTCGTCGAGGCTCGCGCACCCCAGGACGTGACAGCCCGCCCCGACCAGGGCGCGGACCTCGGCGAGCAGCCCGCCGAGCGGATAGCCCTCCTCGAAGTCGCTCACGACCACGACGAGGGTGCGCGAGGGTACGGTGACCAGCTCGCGGGCGTGCCGCAGGCCCGCCGCGATGTGCGTGCCGCCGCCCACACTGACCTCCAGCAGCAGCGACAGCGGGTCCTCGACGTGCCCGGTGAGGTCGATCACCTCCGTCGAGAAGGCCAGGAAGTGCGTGGACAGGGTCGGTACCCCGGCCAGCACCGACGCCGTGAGCGCGGCCCACACCGTGGACGCCTCCATGGACCCCGACACGTCCGTGACGAGGATCAGCCGCCAGTCCGCGGACCGCCGGGCACGCGTGCGGAACACGGGGTGCTCGGGGATGACCTGGATCGTGCCGTCCGGGGCGCGGCGCGCGGTCGCCAGGTTGGCACGCAGGGTGCGGGGCAGATCGAGGCCGCCACCGGGACGCCGGCTGGGGCGCGGAAGGGCCGTGCCGTGCAGGGCGGGCCGCAGCCGGGTGGCCAGTTGCCGGGTCAGGGCCTCGACCAGCCGCCGGACCAGCGGACGCAGCGCGGCCAGCCGGGCCTCGGGCAGACCGCCCGCGTGGCTCAGCACGGTCCGCAGCAGGTCGACCGAGGGGCGCACGCTATCCGCGTCCAGCTCTGTGAGCACGTCCTTGCGGCCCGACGCGGCGGCCGCCGCCAGCACCTCCTCGCGGATGCCCGGGCCGAACAGCATCGCCAGCTCCTGCGACCACTCCCGCACACCCGGATACGGCACATCCCGGCCGCCGCCCGAGCCGCGCCCGCTCAGATCGCCCCTGCTGCCCTCCCCGCGTCCGCTGCCGTACAGCTCGTCCAGCGCGGTCGCCAACGAGGCCGCGGAGGAGGGCAGCCGGTCCTTGCGGCGGCCCAGGACGAGCCGCCAGCGGTCGCCGGGGGCGAGCCGACCGCCCCCGACCCGAGATGCGGGGGATCCGAGGGGGACGTCCGCCTGTGTGATGGGGGATCCGAGGGGGACGTCAGCCTGTGTCGTGGGGGACCCGACGGGGACGTCCGCCTGCGTCGGGGGCGGTGCGGGCAGCAGCTCCAGCGTCCGCAGGGTCTCGCGCGCGGCGAGGTCCGCCCGCGTCCACGCGGCGAGCGCGGCCGGGTCCACACCGCCGGTGTCCGCGATCCGCGACACGCCGAGGCGTTCCTCGACGGCCGCCGACAGGCGGTCGCGGGCGGCGGGGCTGAGGGCGTCGAAGCCGCCGCGCAGCGCCGGGAGCCGGTCGAGGAAATGCCGGTCGGGCAGTTCCGAGACCCGGTCGAGCAGGGGCTCCAGCGCGGGGGCCGCCGCCTCCAGCAGGGGACCGGCGGCGGTCAGCAGCCCACCGAGGCGCGCGGTGAGCGCGGCCCGCGAGTCGGCGTCGACGGCCCCGTCGACCCAGGAGGCCACCCGCTCCCCGAAGACCCGCGGATCCTCCTGCCCGAGCAGCACGCGTACGGCCCCGGCGGCGCCGCGCATCAAGGGGGAACCGTCGGCGGCCAGCCGGGCGAGGGCGTCGGTGAGCCGGATGCCCCCCAACAGATCGGCACGGTGGGCGAGTTCCAGCAGAGCGTGGGCGTCCGCCGGGTCCTCGGAGCCGGTCAGGCCGTCCACCTGCTGCACCGCCGCCGACGTGAGCTGCACGGCCACGGCCGCCGCCCGCGCCGTACGGTCCTCGTCGTCGCCGAGTCCGGGGATGTGGCCGGCCCGAAGCCGGTCCAACAGGGCGAGTCCGGTGAGCAGTTCGGGCAGCGTGCCGGCCAGGGGGAGGGCCTCGGCGATGTCGCCGAGCCGCTCGTCCGCGAGCACGGGCAGACCGCACCCGGCGGCCTGCGCGAGCCCGTCGAGGGCCTGCGCGGCCGTCGGTCCGCCCTCGTGCAGCTCGGCGCGGCGCCGCTCGCGCAGCACCCCCTCGGCGGCCTGGGCCGCGGTGACCCCGCGCACCCCGGCCGCCGTCAGCATGGCCGCCGTCGCGGGCGTCCAGCGCACCTCCCAGCGCGAGGTGAGCGCCTCGGCACCGCCCGCGCCGACGACCTCCTTCGCCTCGCCGTACGGCACCCCGCACACCGCCAGCCGGCGCAGCAGCAGCTCGCGGCGCCGGTCCAGGTCGGAGCGGAGGGGGTCCAGACGCAGATCCCGCGCCGTGGGGGACGCCCCGTCCGCCGGTCCGGGCAGGCCCAGTTCCGCCACCTCGGCCTCCACCGCCGGGGCCAGACCGCAGCGCGGCGCGTCCGGCGCGGGCCGCCCGGTGCGGGTGCCGACCAGCACCCGCTCCATCGCCCGCGCCACGGCCCGCCCACGCCCGTACGGCTCACCCTGCGTCAGCACCGTCTGCACGGCCTCCACCAGCTCACCCCGGCCCGCCGCGGGCAGCCCGCGCAGCCGGGCCAGATCGGAGGCGAGCCGGACGATCTCCCGCGCGTCGGCTGGCCCCGAGGGGTGACCGAGGCTGCGCAGCTCGGCGCAGACGCGGACGACGGCCCGCGTTAGCGTTTCCCCGAGCGCCTCGGGATCGCCCGCCGCGCGCAGGACCATGTCCTGCCACTCCGGGTCCCGGATGCCCGCCGGATAGCCGGAGCGCTCGTCCAGCAGGGCGTAGGTGTAGGGGATGAGGGACGTGGTCCACGCGGGGCGCCGCGCGTCGGAGGCGGAGTCCTCGACGTCCTCGACGTCCTCGACGTCCCCGGCGTCTCGCCCCACCAGTGCCGGGGCGTGGAAGGCCCCGACCACCACGGCGGCCCGCTGTCCGCCTGCGGTGGCCTCCGCGAGCCGCGCCCGCATCCACCGCTCCCGCCGCACGTCCAGCTCCGGCACGCCGCCGGCCGCGGCCGCGTCCTCGCGCAGGGCCCAGCCGGTGAGCAGGGCGGCGCGGCGCAGGGCCTCGGGCGGGGAGCCCGGCGCGGTGGCCTCGACGAGCCGGTCCCACAGGTCGTCCCCGGGACGGCCGCTCAGCCCGGTCCGCAGGGCGGCGGCCAGCCCGCGACCGCCGGCGCCCGGTGCCGGGGCGGCCCGACCGTCGCCCCACGCCCGGTCGGCGAGCGGCAGGTCGCAGGCGACCACCGGCACGCCCCTGCGGTTCGCCCAGCGCACGGCGGCCAGCTCGGGGGAGAAGTCCGCGAACGGAAAGAACGCCGGACCCGCGCCGCCGCTCCCGTCGGCGGGAGCGGCGGCGAGCGCCACCGGCGCCCGCGTCTCCTCGTGCCCGAGCCACGGCAGCCACTCCTGCATCTCGGCCGGCAGCTCGACGAGCAGCACGTCCGGGCTCGCCTCGGCCAGCAGCAGGGGCATCGCCGCGGCCAGGGAGGGCGCGTGATGCCGTACCCCGACGAGGTAGGGCGCCGCCGGCCCGGTCAGGGCCCTGAGCGCCTCCTCGGGTGCACCAGGACAGAGGCGAGAGCCGGTAGCGCCGGGACCCGAGCCGGTAGCGCCGGGACCCGAGCCGGTAGCGCCGGGACCCGAGCCGGTAGCGCCGGGACCCGAGCCGGCAGCGCCGGGACCCGAGCCGGCAGCGCCGGGACCCGGAAGAGAGCCGGGTGCGCCCGGACCGGAATCCGGATCAGGTGCGCCCCGACCGGGAAGAGCGCCGGGTGCACCGGGACCAGCACCGGAATCGGTGCCGGAACCGGCACCGGAATCGGGACCCTGACCGGCATCGGGACCGGCCGGATCCGGACGGACGTGGGAGGGGAGGGACACGGCCGTCAGCCCTCCAGGACCGTGCGCAGGTCCCACAGGGTGCGCCAGGTGGCGGAGCCCTGTTCCGCGCGGCGGCGGACGGGACCGTCCCAGTAGCCGCGCAGCCGGGCCGCGTCGGCGGGGTCGTCCTTGCGGACCACGCCGAGGAGGTGCCCCGGCAGCAGACCGAGCACGTCACGGTCGCCCGGGAAGTACGCCGCCGCGAGAGCCAGGGCTCCCGCCACGGAGACGGCCTCGGCGGTGCTCATCACCGTGGACGGCCGCTCCACCTCCCAGCCCTCCGCGGACCGGCCCTCGCGCAGATCCCGGAAGGCCGTGACCAGCGCCTCCAGCACCGCGTCGTCGACGTGGAACGGCGCCCCGGCCCGCTCCACCGACGCCCGCGCCTGGCTGCGCACGAGCGCCGTCTCCGCGTCGAGGTCCGGGATGGGGCCCACCGTCTCGAAGTTGAAGCGCCGCTTGAGAGCCGCGGACATCTCGGAGACGCCCCGGTCGCGCAGGTTGGCTGTGGCGATGAGGTTGAAACCGGGCGCGGCATGCGCCAACGCGTCTTCCGAACCGGCCAGTTCGGGTACCGCGATACGCCGCTCGGAGAGCAGCGACACCAGGGAGTCCTGCACCTCGGGCAGACAGCGGGTGACCTCCTCGACCCGCGCGATGCCGCCGCGCCGCATGGCGGTCAGCACCGGCGAGGGCACCAGAGCCTGTCGGCTCGGCCCCTGCGCCAGCAACAGGGCGTAGTTCCAGCCGTACTTGAGCTGGTCCTCCGTGGTGCCCGCCGTGCCCTGCACGACCAGGCCGCTGGTGCCGCACACGGCGGCCGACAGCAGCTCCGAGAGCATGGACTTGGCGGTACCCGGCTCGCCGACGAGCAGCAGGCCGCGCTCGCCCGCGAGGGTCACCACGCACCGCTCCACCAGGGCCCGGTCGCCCACGAACTTGCCCTCGATCACCAGCCGGCGCGGCACCCCGTCGGCGGCCCCGGCGCCCTCCGGCCGTTTCAGGGCCCGCCCTTCGCTGCCCATGACGAAGGTGACGACGGCCCGTGGGGTCAGCCGCCAGGCGGGCGGCCGGGGCCCGTCGTCGTACGCGGCGAGGAAGGCCAGTTCGGTGGCGTGCAGGTCCTCGGGAGGGATGATCTGGCGGGCCGGGGCGGGGGAGAGGGCGGTCGTCATCGGCGCGTGTTCTTCCAGGTGGGGAGGGACGGTGGTCATCGGCGGCGGCCCTTGCGGGTGGCGCGGGTGGTGAGTTCCTCGTAGGCCGGGGCGTCGCCGGAGCGGACGCGGTCCCACGCGCGCGTGAACAGTTCGGGCACGGGCACCAGCGGCACCGCCCGGGAGCGCTCGCCCACCGGGTAGAGGCGCTCCTTCCACACCTCGACGGGCAGCGCGGGCGCCTTCAGGTCACGCCAGCCGCACGGCAGGAAGAGGGTGCGCCCGGCGCGCGGCCGCTTGGCCTCCACGACCAGTTCGGTGGCCGCGAGTTCCGCGCGGGCCTTCTTCACGCGGGCGGGCTTCCAGCCGGTCCAGCGGGCGCAGTTGCGGTCCGTGGGGTCGGGCAGCGCGAGCAACTGGAGGTACAGCGCCGCCGCGTCCTCGCTCAGGGCGTGTGCCGCGGCGACCTCCGCCACCAGTTCCGGCGCGCTGACCGTCGGGTCCTGGGCGTGCCCGGCGGGTTCCTCGGAGCCGGCGTCGAGCGCACGGGGGAGGTCGTCGCCGAGCGCCCGGGGGAGATCGTCGCCGAGGATGGCCCGCAGCGCGCGCAGGCCGCCGCCGCGCCCCGGCCCGGCCAGCCCCTCGACGAGCCCGAACACGGAGTCGTCCGGTCCGGTCAGCCCGGCCGGGAGTACCAGGACCGCCTCCTGGTCCTGGTACCAGGGGCGCAGCACCAGCGCGTCGCCCAGTCGCGTCAGACCGTCCGCGTCGGCGCCGCCGGTGGCGGGCATGCCGTAGGCCTTGCGCAGTCCGGGCGCGGTGGTGCCCTTCTCCGCCCAGGAGATGTCGAGATCGAGCAGCAGCCCTGGATCCGTGAGGCGGCGGCGCACCGCGGCCAGCCCTTCGGGGAGGGCGGCGCGCAGCGGATGGCCGTACGGCAGGGTGTAGGCGAGGCCGGCCAGGGCGGCCACGGCGTTCGTCAGCTGGTAGCGGTTGGGCAGCGCCCGCGCGTCGTCGGGGACGAGGTCGCCGTTCTTGTCGGGGCGCTGGACGGTGGTCCGGCTGATCCAGGGCGTGCGGGTCGGGTTCAGCACGTCCTCGACGGAGCCGATGGGCACCCCGGCGAGTTCGAGATCGGCGGCGATGTCCTCGGGGAGCCGGACGAACCCGCCGAACCGGTCCTCCCAGATCCGGCCCGCGGCCGCCGTGTCCGGCCCGGCGGTCCACAGCTCACCGGGGCTGTCGGGCAGCAGGGCACCGACGAGGGCGGGACCGTCGCCGGACCGCAGGGAGGTCAGCAGGCCGTCGCCGAAGGTCTTCTGTCGGGGCTTCAGTCCGATCGTCGCGAGTGCCTCCGTGGCCACCTCGGCAGGCTTGCCGGCCAGCAGCAGCGTCGACTGTACGGGGCCGAGCCCGCCCGCCGTCGCGGCGGCGAGCGCGTCCGGCGCCTCCGGCTGCCAGGGCGCCGGTCCCTTGTCCCGGATCAGCTCGGTGACGGCGGCCAGGGCGTCCGCGGGGAACACGGGCGGGTGGGCGGTCTCGCGCTCCAGCACGAAGTGGGCGACCGCGCCGAACGCGCCGGACGGATCGTGGTCCAGGGCCAGCCAGTGCACCCGCCCCTTCTCCCGGTCGACCTGCCGGCAGCCGAGCACGACGACGGTACGGCCGCCCCGGCGCAGCACCTGGCCGAGGCGTTCGTGCTTGTCCTGCGGCTCGGTCAGCACGATCTCCCGCGGAGCGGCGCCGTCGGCAGCGGCCAGCGGCCCGTCCACGATGGCCTCGAACAGCAGGAGGAGTGCCTCCCGGTGGGCCTCCGACACGACGGGGGAGGCGGCACGGTAGGCGAGCGGGCGCAGCACGTCGAGCACCGACAGCCAGGGCAGACCGATGCCGGGGACGGTGAACTCGTCGCTGCGCCAGCCCTCGGCGGACCCGGTCGACCGGGTCCGCTCGGGCAGTGGCCGGCCGTCGGCCGGCTTGCCGGACAGCACGTGGTTCACGGAGCGGATCTGGCGCAACGCGGTCCACTGCTCCCCGCTCTGCCACCAGCCCTGCTGGTCGGCGAGGCCCGCGGTGGCCTCCCGAAGCGTCCGGTCCTCGCCGTGGCGGGGGCTGAGGTCGGCGAACATGCCCGCCGTACGCCGCCGTTGCACCGGCTTGAGCTCCACCGGAGGCGCCACGAACGCGGCGGTCGACTCCGTGAGCCGCAGCACCGCGCGCACCAGGGAGGAGACCCCGATGAGCAGGCGCGGCTCGGTGAGACCGGGCAGACAGCGGGAGACCGCCCCGCGCAGGACCTCGTCGGCGGTCGGGAGGACCGGCTTGGCGTCGTGGGCGGTGGCGGAGGCGGTGCCGTTCGCCGCCATCGGACTCCCCGTCACAGCCGCCGCGGATCCTTCGGCCGCACCCGCCGCGGGCGCCCTGGTCACCGCCACCCGCGCCGCGCGCTCGGCGAGCGCCTCCGCCCCGACGCGCAGCACCGTGGCCGCCTGCTCGTCGCTGAGCGCCCGCAGGACCGCCGACGCCGCCTCGTCGCGTGGCCGCAGCGCGTGCCAGAAGTCGATCGGCGGGACGAGCCGGGTGCCCGCGGCGAACTCGCCGCCCCGCTCCAGCGGGGTCACCCGCCCGGACTCCCCGGTCTCGGAGGTGTCGTCCGCCGCGTAGAGGGCGATCCCCCGGTACAGGGCGACGACGACGGGTTCGGCACCGCCGGGGAGCCGCAGCGCGCCGACGGGGACGCCGCGCGCGATGCCGTCGCGGTTCTTCGGCAGGGACACCGTGCGTCCGTCCGGTGAGCCGGCGGTGACGCGGGCGTCGGCGCCCTCGCCCTCCTCGCGCACCCAGCGGCCGAGGACGGTGCCGTCCGTGCCGAACGGGCTGTGCTCCAGACCGGGCTGGAGCGGCAGCACCGCGCAGTGCTGCTGGAGCAGGGCGGCGTCGTCGCTGATGCCCGTCCGCAGGAACGCGGGCAGCGAGGCACGTCCGTGCGTGCCGGTGGCCGGGTCGTACTCCAGCCACACCTGCTTGGTCCCCTGTCGGCCCTGACGCCAGTACGAGGCGCCGTCGCCGATGACGCGGCGGCTCGGCGGCAGGACCGTGTCGCCGGTGTGCAGCGTGCGTCCGCCGGTGGCCCGGCCGCCTCCCGGCAGCGGTATCGAGGGCTCGCCGGCGTCGTTGGCGCCGTACCAGTGGGGGACCCGTTCGCCGGCGAGGGGGAACGTGTCGGAGGGGCGGGCCGACCAGTAGCCGTACTGCTTGCCGTCCTGCGGCCACATCACCAGCAGTTCGCCGTCCGTGAACCGGAACGACGGACGCTGCCAGCGGTCCAGGCCGTCGGGCAGCCGCAGGTCGTGTTCGAGGAGGATGCCCTCGGGGCCGACGACGATCGCCTTGTGCCGGCGGGCGAGGATCAGCGCGGGCCAGGCCTCCTCCACGCGCAGGGTGTCGTCGGGGCCGCGCCTGGTCTCGGCGTCGAGCCGGTCCAGCGCCTCGTCGAGGGCGGGCCAGCCCAGTTCGTCCGGGATGCCGGCGCGCAGGGTGCGGCCGAGCAGCGGCGCGGCCCGGTGCGCGGCGACCTCGGCGACGGCGGCGGGGCTGACCCGGGCCGCGATCGCGCGGAACGGGCGCAGCTTGTCCAGCGCTCCGCGCGCGGCAGGCAGGCCGGCCGCGGTGGTCAGCTCGTCGGCCGCGTCCTCCAGCCACTCGCGCAGCACGTCGGCGAGGACGGGATGACCGGCCAGCCCCTCGAGCAACTGAGTGTCGGGCCGCCGGCCGCCGAGCGTGCCGACGGACAGGTGGAGCAGCCGGCGGCTGCGGGGGTCCGCCGCGACGGCCGTCAGGTCGCGCCGTCCCGGAGCGCGGTCCTTCAGCCACTGGTCCAGCGGCAGGAAGACGTTCTGGTCGGCGCCGGGCACCGTCAGCGGCACGCCCTCGGCCAGGCACAGGTCGAGCAGGTCGAGGTCGGCGCCGGCGTGCCAGCGGCCGGTGAAGAGGTCGACGGGCCGGCCGCGGTCGCGCAGCCGTGACGTCATCCGCCGGACGAGTTCCAGCGTGGCCGGCGATCGGTCGCCGACCGACCCGCCGTGCTTGCGGTGCAGGGACCAGCGGCTGAGCCAGTCCGCCGCGTCGACGTCGGACTCGGTCTCGCCGGTCAGCAGCAGATCGGCGCCGCACTCGGTGAGCAGGGCCAGCCAGAACTCGTCGTCCCGTGTGGAGCGGCCCAGGCCGGTCGGCATGATCTCCAGCAGTCGCGCCCGCACGGCGGGCTGCCGTTCGGCCAGCAGTACCAGCGTGGCCCGGTAGGTGTTCCAGAAGGAGGCGGGCGCCCGGACCGCCGCCGGCGAGGTGAGCAGGTCGGCGACCAGCGCGCACTCCTCGGCGACCCGGTCCAGCCCCGCGGCCTTGATCAGCCCGCGCGCGTCCTGCGGCAGCGAGGCGTACGGCGGCATGCCGGCCGCGCACCGCTCCACCGTCAGCTGCCGGAACTGGGACCAGGCCTCGGCCGGACTGAGGCGCGCGGCCAGGGCCTTGACGTGCTCCTTGAGCGCCTTCACCGTCAGCGCTCCGGCGAACGCGAACTCCAGGAACACGGCGCGCTGCCGCTCCTCGTCCACGGCCAGCGCGTGCACGCGCTCGGCCTCGCGGGCCCTGCCGAAGAACGCGGCGGCGTACGTGGTGTTCTCGTGCTGGAGGAAGACGCGGGCGGCCTGCTCGTAGAAGGTGGGCAGAAAGTGCGGTACGGCCCGGCCGAGCCGTTCGCCGAGCGCCTCGAAGCCCTCCTTGGCGGTGCCGGGGCGCGACTTGGCCTGTCGCGCGAGCCGCTCGACGTCCTTGACGAGGGCCAGCGCGTGGTGGCCGTTGGCCGGGTCGTTGACCAGCGCCCAGGCGGGGAAGCCGAGCGTCTCCCGGCGGACCTGGCCGACCTCCGGCGTCTCCGGCTCCCGGACCAGGCCGAGGAAGTCCAGCGCCAGGTCCTCCGCCTCGCCGAGGGTGCCCGGCACCAGCCGCACGATCCTCCGCTCGTCCAGCGCGGGATGCGTGTACGTGCGCACGGTCAGGACGTCGGCGTCCTCCCGGCCGGTGGTACCCGGCGGCAGGACCGCGCCGGCTTCGAGCAGGACAGCGGAACTCGTCTCGTCGTACGTCGTCATGCCGCCTGCTCCTCGTCCTCGATGTCCCGTCCGGCGTACAGCGAGGCCGCCATGCGCATGCCCTCCGACCAGGCGACCGGCCCGATTCGGCCGAGTCTCAGGGCCCGGCCGGCGGAGTCGGTGAAGGTGAGGGGACCGGTCTCCGTCTCCTCGTAGCCGTCGTAGTCGCCGATCCAGACCCTGGCCTCGACGCCCCGGCCGTCCTCCAGGACGGAGCAGACGGCGTTCCCGCCGCGCACGCGGTAGCCGAGCTGGGCGGCCCTGCCGTGCAGGAACCGCAGCTCCTTGAAGGCGCCGCCCGCGTACTCCTGCACGGAGGTGCCCTCGGCGTCGAGGGTGGCGGGCCGGTGCCAGACCTCGCGGAACAGTTGCCGGGCGCGCTGCTCGACGCCGAGTTCGACGGCGAACTCCCGCAGATCCTCCAGGTCTTCGAGGAGCACCGGGTGCGGCAGGCGGACGAGGCTGGGGGTGATGCGGACGGTGTCGCCGTCGAGGTCGACCAGGCCGAGGCCGCGCGCGGGGTCGGCGTCCCGCAGGAATCCGGCCACCTGGCCGTCCTCGCCGGTGACGACGAGGTCGCGCAGGGCGGACCGCCAGGCCGGGTCCGGCCACACCCGCGCGAGGACCGCGAACGGCACCGGAAGCGAGCGCACCATCCAGCGCTCCACGTCGGTCAGGCACCGCTGTTCGTGCCGTTCCAGCCATTCGACGAGCTGACGCAGGCCCACCACGGCCGGATCGTCGGCGATCTTGGGCGGAACGGACTTCAACCGTCGCCCCGCCGCGTTCCGGCACGTCACCTTGCCGTCTTCCAGAGCGACTTCATAGCCGCCGGCCGACACCCACCCCATGTGTGCCTCCCGCACCCGCACCGATCAAGTGACCGGAACTCTAGATCAGGCCACTGACAACGACTCCTGACAGGAACCGGCGATGCGCCAATGTTGTGCACCTCGTTGACGCCAGTGACGAGACAGCCATAGATTCCGGTCGTCAGTGCACTGAGTATCCGCACGTTCACCGCTCCACCCCCCCACCGACAGGAGCCGTCCTCATGCGTCCTCGCACCCGACCCCGCACCGCCCTCGCCGCCCTGGCGCTGACCATGTCCCTCACCCTCGCCGCCCCCGCCGCCGAGGCGGACACGCAGGCCGCCGCCCGCCTCACCGGCACCCTCGCCGACGGCGCCACCTGGATCGCCGACGTCCCCGACGACTGGAACGGCACCCTCCTGGTGTTCAGCCACGGCTTCGGCCCGACCGTCGCCCGCAATGCCCCGTCCGAGGCCGTCCGCACCGAACTCCTCGCCCAGGGCTACGCGTTGGCCGGCTCCTCCTA
Source organism: Streptomyces sp. NPDC006259 (assembly GCF_042870975.1). NCBI lineage: Bacteria > Bacillati > Actinomycetota > Actinomycetes > Kitasatosporales > Streptomycetaceae > Streptomyces > Streptomyces sp. NPDC006259. The sequence continues at coordinate 336,087 of NZ_JBIAHY010000002.1, forward strand.
CGACCCGAACGGTCCGTGGTGGGCCCTCGAAAGCGCGGCCCGCGACCAGTTCTCGACCATCGACGCGGTCACCGCGAAGATCGGCACGCCCCGCCGCACCCTCGGCGTCGGCCAGTCCATGGGCGGCCTCGTCAACGCGCAGCTCGCCCGCGACGGCGCCGGCCGCGTCGACGGCGCGCTCGGCCTGTGCGGACTCGTCGCCGGCGGCACCGACCTGGACAACTATCAACTGGACGCGGAGTACACCATCGCCCGCCTCCTGCTGCCCGAAGGACAGCAGCCTCCGGAACTGGTCGGGCTGGACACCATGGCGGAAGCCGCCGCCACCGCCGACACGCTCACCGCCGCGGTCACCGCCGCACAGGCCACCGCACCGGGCCGCGCCCGTATCGCCCTGGCCGCGGCCTTCCTGAACCTGCCCGCCCGGGCTCCGGGTGAGACCGCGCCCGCCCCGACGGACTGGGCGGAGCAGCAGGAACAGCAGTACGCCTGGTTCGCGCAGGGCGTTCTCAGCTTCATCGAGACCGGCCGCCACCACGTCGAGCGGTCCGTCGGCGGCAACAACTCGTGGAACCGCGGCGTCGACTACGCCCGTCTCCTCGCCGGTTCCGCCCACGCCCCGCAGGTACGCGCGCTGTACAGGTCGGCGGGCCTCGACCTGCGCACCGATCTGGCGAAGCTCACGGCGGGCGCCTCGATCACCGCGGACCCCGAGGCCGTCCGCACCGCCGAGCGCACCTCGTCCGCCGGCCAGGGACTCGCCGTACCGCTGCTGAACGTGCACACCGTCGCCGACAACCTGGTGCCGGTCGAGCAGGAGCGCCGCTTCGGCGACCGGGTCCGCGCGGCCGGGGACGGAGCACTGCTGCGGCAGGCGTACGTCGAGCGGGTCGGCCACTGCGCCTTCACCACCGCGGAGACCGTCGCCGCGCTGCACGCGCTCGAACACCGGGTGGACACCGGCCACTGGGACCGGGTCGCGACCCCGGCCGCCCTCCAGCGCGCGGCCACCGGCCTCGGCCTCGACGGAGCGGCGTACGTCCCCTACCGCCCCGCGCCTCTGACAGTGGGCCGCGACCGCTGACCGCGGCACCGGGGACGGAGGAGGGCCCGGCCGGGGACGGAGGAGGCACCGGCCGGGAATCCCGGCCGGTACATCTCAGCCGTCGGTCAGCCCTCGACCCAGCCGTGGTTCTTCGCGAACTGGGCGAGTCCGGAGCGCACCTGGAGGATCTGCTCGGCGGTCAGCGAGGGCGCCGCCGTGAGCAGGGCCTCGGTGACGTCACGGGTGAACTCCTCCGTGCTGAGCACGTCGCACAGCACGTCGTCGTCGGCCGCCAGCGGCTTGCCGTCCGCCCCGCGCGCGAGCCGTACGCCGGACGCCTTCGGCCCGCGCTCGCCGTCCTCGATCTCGAACTCGACGACGATGCCCCGGCGTACCTGCGACTCGGGCATCAGCATGTCGTTGACGTGCAGGAAGACGTCCTCCCCGCCGTCGTCCGGCGCGATGAACCCGTAACCCCGCTGGTTGTCGAAGCGCACCACACGACCAGCAACCATCCCAACCCCCAGCAACCTCGAAACACCCACGTCGGTGAACCTGAGCAGATCGTAGTCATCGCCACGGCCCGGGGCGACCATCAGGGGCGCTCCGGGCACGGTTCGACGCCGTGGCGGGACGCGGGTCAGGACTCCGCGCCGTCGGCCTTATCGGCGTCGCGCTGCTTGAGGCGCGCCGCCTCCTTGCGGACCTCCGCCTGGGTGGCGCGCTCCTTCTCCAGCCACTCGGGCCCGGCGTCCCTGATCTCCTGGATCTGCTCGGTGGTCAGCGCCTCCGTGACGCCGCCGCGGGCCAGTCCGGCGATGGACACGCCGAGCTTCGCCGCGACCACGGGACGGGGGTGCGGGCCGTTCTCCCGCAGGGCGCGCAGCCATTCCGGCGGGTTCGCCTGGAGTTCGTTCAGCTCGGCGCGCGTGACGACACCCTCCTGGAACTCGGCGGGGGTGGCGGGGAGGTACACACCCAGCTTCTTCGCCGCGGTCGCGGGCTTCATCGTCTGGGTGCTCTGGTGCGACTTCATGCCGTCCAGACTATCGGCCGCGGACCGGGCCGCCGACCACAGCCGGTAGCCTGGCGGGATGACCGACTCGGCGGATTCCCCCTCGTTCCGGCTCGCGTACGTCCCCGGAGTGACCCCCGCCAAGTGGGCGCGGACCTGGCATGAGCGCCTGCCCGACGTGCCCCTCGCCCTCCTCCAGGTGACACCCGCCGAGGCCCCTGAGGCGCTGCGCGAGGGCACCGCGGACGCGGCGTTCGTGCGGCTCCCGGTGGACCGTACGGCGTTCAGCGCGATCCCCCTCTACACCGAGACGACCGTGGTCGTGGTCCCCAAGGACCACGTGATCACGGCGGCGGACGAGGTGACCCTCGACGACCTCGCCGACGAGGTGGTCATCCACCCCCTCGACGACGTCCTGGGCTGGGAGGAGCTGCCGGGGGAGCCGGCCTTCGAGCGCCCGGAGACCACGGCCGACGCGATCGAGCTGGTCGCGGCGGACATCGGCGTCCTGGTCGTGCCCCAGTCACTGGCCCGTCTGCACCACCGCCGGGACCTCACCTACCGGACCCTCGTGGACGCCCCGCAATCCAGCGTCGCCCTGTGCTGGCCGGAGGACGCCACGACCGACCTGGTCGAGGACTTCATCGGCATCGTCCGCGGCCGCACCGTCAACAGCACCCGGGGGCGTGGCCAGCAGCCGCCCGCCGAGCCGAAGGCGGAGCGCGCCAAGCCGAGGACCGCAGCCGCCCCGCGCAAGGCGGGCTCGGGCGGGGCCGCGCGCGGTCGCGCCGGCGGCGCCAGGAGCGGCAGCCGGCGCGGCACCGGCGGTAAGCCCGGCAAGCCCCGCCGCCGGTCGTAGCCAGAGTCTTTCGTGCGGATCATGCCGGGCTCGCGGGGTCCGGCACCGCACCTCGCCGCGTTGTCGTCGTTCCCCCGGCTCTCGACCCCCACGGGCTCCGCCCCGGCTCCCTCCTCCGCCTGGCGATGCACGGCACCGGCCGCCGCGCCCTGATCCCGGCCCGAGCCGAAGGCAAGATACTGGCGGCCCCTGGGCTCACGGCACGAACGTCGCCCCCCGCGCGGTGCTCACCACCTTCTCCCCGTCGGCCCGCCCGAGCAGTCCGTCGGCGACCCACGCCGCCACCACGCTCCGCACCCGCGTCACCAGCGCCGCCTTCCCCCGGAACGGCGCGGCGGCCCACACCTCGTCGAGCAGCGTGGTGCCGTCCGCCTTGGCGGGATTGGCCACCCCGGAGTCGGTGTTGCCGAACACGACACGGGGCTCCGTCCGCCGCACGTAGGCGTGCGTCGGGTCCTCGGTGCCCTCGAAGAAGGGCGCGAACTCGGTGCCGTCGAGCGTGTGGTGCAGCGGCTTCCCGCTCACGGGTGTCAGCGAGGGCAGCAGGTCGCCGGAGAGGGCGGCGTTGCGGTACAGGCCGAACTCCAGGTACGACGTCGACGGGTCGCGGGCGACGAGGTTGACCGGGCCGAGGAACAGGGTCTGCGTCGACGGGTCGTCCAGGGCCTTCTCGACGCGGAGCCGGAACGGGGCCGACACGCGCACGGTGTCCCCGTCGCGCCAGGTCCGGGAGAGCGTGAAGTAGGTGCCGGGTGTGGGAGTGCCGCTCGCCTTCCGGCCGTTGACCGTCACCCGGAACCCGGCGGTCGCCCAGGACGGCACCCGCAGCCGCAGCGCGAAGGACGCCGTACGGCCCCGGACGGTGAGCGTGGTGCCCTGTTCGCGCGGGAAGTCGGTGCTCTGCGTGACGGTGACGCCCTTCTCGGCCCAGGTCAGCGTCGACGGACTGTAGAGGTTGACGTACAGCGCGCTGCCGTCGGCGGCCTTGAAGTACACCGAGTCCTGGTACTTGGTGGCGCTCTCCATGCCGGTGCCCTCGCAGCAGGTGGTGCCCTGCTTCGGCGTGTAGTCGCGCACATGGCCCGGCGTGAGGCCGATGAAGTACGTGACCAGCGGCTTCTCCGGGTCCGCTCGGTCCTGCTTGGAACCGAGGACCTGGTTGAGCAGGGCCCGCTCGTAGTACTCCATGTACTTCGGGTCCTGGTCGTGGAAGAACAGCGCCCGGCTGAGCTTGAGCAGGTTGTACGCGCAGCACGTCTCGGCCGTGGTGGCACTGATCGTCCCCGCGACGACGTCCCGCGCCTTCCAGAATTCGCCCGTGCTGGTGCCGCCGATGCCGTACATCCGGTGCGGTACGACCATGGACCAGAAGTTCCTCGCGGCGGTGAGGTAACGCTCCTCGCCCGTCGCGTCGTACAGCCGGACGTACCCGGTGAAGATCGGTATGTGCTGGTTGGCGTGCAGGCCGTCGAGGACGTCGGTGTTCGCGGCGCACGCGTCGATGAGCCGGTCGAGGTCGAACAGCCGGGCCAGCGCGAGGTGTTCGGCCTTGCCGGTGAGCGCGTGCAGATCGCAGATCGCCTCGACGACGCCGCCGAACTCGCCGCTCGAGAACAGGCCCCACATGCGCTGGAGCGTGGACTCGGGCAGCTTCGACAGCCGGGAGTACATCCAGTCGGCCATGCCGGCCGCCAGATCCAGGGCGCGGGCGTCGCCGGTGGCGAGGTGCGCGTCCAGCAGCCCCCGCAGGATCTTGTGGGCGGTGTAGTAGGGCGCCCACACGCGCGTGTAGTCGCTGGCGGTCATCGACTCCAGCTGGATGAACTGCGTCTCCGGGTACGCCGCCAGGAACCCCGGATGGCTGGGGGCACCCCAGGTACGGCGCAGGGTCGCGGTCAGGCCGCGCCCGGAGGAGTCCGCGAACGAGGACCCCGACGTCTCGTCGAAGGCGTACGAGGCGAGGTCGCCGCGGACGCGGGCGGTCTGGAGCCCGGTGATCTCGTCGGCGGTCAGCGCACGTGACCACACGTCGAATCCGCCGAACGCGCCCGCGAAGACCGGGTCGGAGGCGTAGTGGGAGCGGCCGAGCCAGTGGTGGGCGAGCGTGCCGAGGGCGGCCGGGGTCAGGGACATCGCGGGGTTCCGGGCGACCGCCGCGCCGTTGACGTAGAGCGTCCCGGTGCCGCCGCCGATCGTGACCGCGAGGTGGTTCCACCGGTCCGGGGGGAGTGCGGCGGTGCCGTCGAGGCCCTGTTCGGCACCGGGCCCGCCGGTGGTGACGGCGAACCGGGGCACACCGTTCCCGTTGCGCGCGACCAGGTACAGATAGCGGGTCGTGTCGTCGCCGAAGTCGAGGACGCGGGCCCAGTCGCCGTCGTGCGTGGGCTTCACCCAGGCGGCCAGGGTCACCTCGGCGGCCCCGCCGAGCACTCCGGCGGGCAGGTCGACGTAGCGGTGGGAGCCGCGGACGTTCTCGGCCGCCGGGCCGAACCGTCCGTCGACGCTCAGTACGGCCGGGTCGTGGCGCAGCGCCTCCCGCACCTCGGTCAGCGCACCGACCATCGTCTCGATCCGGTCCGCGTAGCCCTGCTCGCCGCTGCCCGCGTAGGCCTGGGACAGCATGGTGAGGAAGTGGCCGGTGTAGTGGCCGCGCAGGTTGCCGTTGGCCTCGCCGTCGAGCCCCTCCCAGCCGCCGGGGGCGACCGCGCCCAGGGTGGACAGGCCGGCGTTGGCGCGGAAGACCTGGAGCAGCCGGTTCACGTCGTAGCCGCGGGCGTGGTCGAGCATCAGCTGCCGCTTGGCGGCGAACACGCCGGCGCCGAGCCGGACGCTGTCGAGGGCGAAGGGCTGGATCTGCCAGGCGGCCGGGGGCGGCGGCATTGTCGCCGTCGTCGAGGCCGGAGCCGCCGAGGCCGACGCCGCCACGCCCCCGACGCCGGGGACGGCGGCGGCGAGGATCGCGCTCTGGAGAAGAGTCCGTCTGGTGAGGGGCGATGCCATGGTGCTGCTCCTCCGGAGTCCACATTGTTCGATATCACGGACGACGTGCGAAAGACCGACCAGACGTTATGAGGAGCGACGGGGGGCGTCAACGGTACTGACGGGATTGACGAAGAGTGGCCGCAGTCAGCCGCCGTCAGCCGCCGGCCGTGCGGCCGACCGACTCCACCAGGGGCAGCAGGCGGTACGGCACCCGCTCGCGCAGCGCCACCTCCGTGCGGGTGCGGACCACGCCGGGCAGGCTGATCAGTTTCTGGATCACGTCCTCCAGGTGGGCGTTGTCGCGGGCCACGACCCGGGTGAGGAGATCGCCGCCGCCGGTGATCGAGAACACCTCGACGATCTCCGGTACGGCGGCCAGCGCGTCGCCCACGTCGTCGAGGTGCCCCTGGGTGACCTCGATGTGCACGAACGCGAGCACGGGGTGGCCCAGCGCGGCGGGGGAGAGGGACGGGCCCGTGCCGGTGATCACCCCCTCGCGCTCCAGTCGGTCGAGGCGGGCCTGGAGCGTGCCGCGGGCCACGCCGAGAATGCGCGCGTACTCCCGCACGCTGGTGCGGGGCTGCTCGAGCAGCAGGCGCAGGATGCGGGTGTCGAGCTGGTCGACGGCCATGGTGCCCGGACTCCTCGTCCTCGTCGGTGATCGCGGCCGACTGTACCAATGGTCCAGCCGGGCGTATTCCGGGCGGACCGTCCCTTCCTGGTCCGTTGGCCCTTCAACGGTCCTTGGCAGCAGGTGAACGGTGGACCAATGGATCAGCCAATTCTGTGCCACTTGAGCCAGCGGTGGCACGAGTGCTGTCATGGGAGCGTCGATGGCGCTGCGGATCCCGCGGCGCCTTTCTCATGCCGGTGTTCCTGATGGCCGATGGGGGCGGGAAGCAGTGTTGAAGAGGGTGTTCGTGGCTCCGGATCCGGGGCGGGTACGGCTGCGCTTCGCCGCGCGGGCCGTCCTCGGCATCGGCCTGGCCGTCGTGGTCTGCGGCCTGGCCGGGTACTCCCTGGTCGGCGCCGTCACCGGCGGGCTCGCCGCGCTGCTCGCCCTGTTCACCGTCACCGACAGCACCGTGCGCGGCCAGGCGGTCACCACCGCGCTGCTGCCCGCTGTCGGCCTGCCCGTCCTGGCCGCCGCGGCCCTCCTGCACGACCACCCCCTCGCACGCGACCTGACCTTCCTGGCCGTCACCGGCGCGGGCGTGTACGCACGCCGGTGGGGGCCGCGCGGACACAGCCTCGGCGTGTTCGCGTTCATGATGTTCTTCGTCGCCCAGTTCCTGCACGCGACCGGCGGACGGCTCCCCGAGCTGACCACGGCCGTCGTCCTCTCCGTCCTCGCCGCGGCGGCCGTGCGCTTCGGCCTGTGGTGCTACGAGCGCCGCCTCCCGCCGGCCCCCGTCCCCGCCCCGCCGGGCGGCCGCGGCCTGGCCCGGGTCACCACCCGTCAGGCCGTCCAGGCGACGGCCGGCGCGGGCTTCGCGCTCCTCGTGGGCCAGCTGGTGTCCGGGGAGCGCTGGTACTGGGCCGTCGGCGCCACCTGGTGGATCTTCGTCAACACCACCTCCCGCGGCGAGACGCTGGTACGCGGCTTCCGCCGGGTGCTCGGCACCGTCATCGGCATCGGTCTCGGCTTCCTCGTCGCCGTCCCCGTGCACGGCGCCGACGCGCCCACGGCCGCCCTCGTCGCCGTCTGCGTCTTCGGCATCTTCTACACGGCCGCCGTCTCCTACACCTGGATGATGCTCTGGGTGACCCTGCTGGCCGAGCTGCTCTACGGGCTCCTCGGCGTCCTCAGCCCCGGCCTGCTGGCGGTGCGCCTCGCCGAGACCGGCGTGGGGGCGCTCGGCGCGGTCCTCGCCGTGCTGTTCGTGCTGCCCGTCACCACCCACGCCGTCACCGACGCCTGGATCCAGCGCGCGCTGCGCTGCGTCCACGCCGGCACCGCCGAGGCCGCCGCCCGGCTCGCGGGCGACACCGCCGCCGACCCCGGCGCGCGCGTCGCCGAGCTGGAGCAGCTCCTCGGCCGCGTCCGGCTCTCCGTGGCCCCGCTCACGCACCCGCTGAACCCGATGCTGGGCCGCAAGGCGCGCGCCCGCCGGGTCCTCGCCCTGCTCGACGACTGCGCCCGCGAGATCCGCGGACTCGTCGCCGTCGCCGCCGACCCGGAGGCCTCCCACGACGCCCGCCTCGCCGCCGCCTGCTGGCGCGTACAGGCCGCGGTGGAGGCCCTGACCGAGGGCGGCACGGAACACCTCACGCCCGCGGATCACCCCACGGCCACCGAACCCGCCCTGGCCCACCTGCACGGCCTGGAACGCGCCCTGGCGGAACTCGCCCATCCCCTGCGCACACCGCCCGGCTCACCCCTGGTGGGTGCCTGAACACCCTCGCCCCGGCGGTGCGGTTCTCCCCGGGTGACGGTGTTCGCGTTCTCGTGCACGCACAGGGAGCTGCTCCTGACCCGGTCGGCGGCGGGCACGTCGGTCGACGGCGAAAGGGTCGACGGAAGCCGTCAAAGGCTTCGGTGACGGCACAGCCGTCGTGGTCCCGAGGGGCTGATCCGCTCCCGCGCGGGGTGGTTCCGTGCTCCCGCGCCGGGTGGTCCCGTACCTCCTGGCCGGGGATCCGCCGGGTCGGTCTCACCGGTCGAGTGGGCCGTGGCCCGAGCCGCCGGGGACGTCTTTGGGGGTGAGTGGGCGGTTCCCGGCCCAGCGGCGTTACCCCTGCCCGAGCGGGCGTCGTACCCGGCCGGGCACTCCGCACCCGGTGGGCCTGGTCGCCGCCGTCGTTCGACCGTCCGAGCGGTCAGAGCGGCTCGGGCGGTCGCGGCGGCCCGAGCCGACGCGCCCCCGGCGCCGGCGCCTGCCCCCTCGCCGGCGCCTGCGGCGTCGCGGGCGTCTGCGGCGTCGCGGCAGGCGCCGGGCCCAGCGGGGCGCGCCTGCTCCGAGCCGGCTCCGCCGCCACGCCCGGTCGGACGGTGTCCCGTCGCCGCGCGCCGTCGGCGCGGCGCGTCGGAACCCCGTGGCGAGCTGCCGTGTCACCCCCCGTAATTTGGTCTAGACCGCGTCTGATCGACTGCTACCGTCACCCCCGACATCGGCGGCAGGAGAGGGGACAGCGGTGGCAGACGTCGGCAGGCGGCCCCAGCGGGCGTTCATCGGGTCGTTCACCGCGGCCGGAGGACCCGGGATCGTGGCGGCGGCCGTCGATCCGGGCAGTGGCGCGCTGACCGTCCTGAGCAGTGTGAACGACCTCCCCGATCCCTCGTACCTCGCCCTCTCGCCGGGCGGCGGCACGCTCTACGCCGTCAGCGAGACGGCAGAGGGCGCGGTGGCCGCGTACAGCGTGGCGGGGGACGTCCCGGAGCAGGTCGGGCCGCTCGTGCCGGTCGGCGCCGGCGGTCCCACTCACCTCAGCGTGTTCGACGGGCACGTCCTGACCGCCAACTACGGCTCCGGCAGCGTCACCGCCGTCCCGGTCCGGCCCGACGGCACCCTCGCCCCGGCGGCCTCCGGGACGCTGCGGCACAGCGGCTCCGGCCCGTACGGCCCGCGACAGCAGGGACCGCACGCCCATCAGGTGCAGCCGGATCCCAGCGGACGCTGGGTGGTCAGCGTGGACCTCGGCACGGACTCCGTGCGGGTGTGCGATCTGCGTGACGGCAGCCCGGTCCTGCACCGGGAGTTCTCCCTGCGTCCCGGCTCCGGCCCCCGCCACCTGGCCTTCCACCCCGGCGGCGGCCACGCCTACGTCGTCAACGAACTCACGCCGACCGTCACCGTCTGCCGCTGGGACGCCCGGGACGGCGCCCTGAAACCGTTGGCGGAGGTCCCCGTACTGCCCGGCGCGCCCGCCGGGGACGCCTACCCGTCGGGCATCGTCGTCGCGCCCGACGGACGGTTCGTGTGGACGGCGACCCGCGGCGAGGACGTTCTGTCGGTGTTCGCCGTCGAGGGCGGCGGAGAGGCGCTGCGGCTCGTCGGCGCCGTGCCCTGCGGGGGCCGCTGGCCGCGGGCGCTCGCCGGGTCCGCCGGCTACCTGTACGCCGCCAACGAGCGCTCCGGCGACGTGACCTGGTTCACCCTCGACCCGGCCACCGGTCTTCCCCGGCGCGGCGGCTCGATCCGGGTGCCGGCGGCGTCCTGCGTCGTCCTCGGCTAACAGCCGCGGCGGTCGCCGCCCCCACCCTCGCGCTCCGTCAGCCGACCGGCACAGCCGCCAACCCGCACACCCGCACACCCGCACGACGAAGGGCCCGCCCCCAGGTCGGGAGCGGACCCTCTCGGCGTCCTTGCGGGTCGTACGGGCTCACACCCCACGTCTCTTACGACTGGCGGACCGGTGCGCCCTGCGGCTGCTGCGGCGCGATGCCCAGGGCCGTCGTGTACTTGGCCACGGCGAGCTTGCCGATGGCCGGGTACGGGCCGAGCGCCTCGGCGGACGCGCAGCCCGCCTCCCTGGCCGCCTCCTCCAGCAGCGTCGAGTCGATCTCCGGGCCGATGAGGTACGGCGCCAGGGCGAGCTGCTGGGAGCCGGAGCCACGCAGCTGCTCGGCGACGGAGGCGATGGACCCCTCCTGGTCGAGGGCCGCGGCCATCACCGGCACGGCGAGACGCGCGGCCAGCAGCATGCCGGTGATCCCGGCGGCCTGCACGGCCTCCTCACCGCCCACGGAGGCGAGGATGATGCCGTCGGCGGCCGTGGCCACGGTGAACAGGCGGGCGCGGTCCGCGCGGGCCAGACCGGCCTCGGAGAGCCGCACGTGCAGGGCCTCGGCGAGCAGCGGGTGCGGGCCGAGCACATCGGTCAGGTCCGCCGCGACGCGGCTGTCCATGACGGCCTGGCGAACCTGGCGCAGCAGCGCGCTGTCCGGGCCGGCCAGCAGCGGTACGACGACGGCGACCGGGCCGTCGGGCTCCTTGACGTCCACCCCGGCGGCGCGGGCCCGCTCGTACCGGGCGGTGCGCTCGTCGGCGGCGTACGCCAGGACGGACTGCAGGGCGGGGAACTCGGCGTCGTTGCCGTCGAGGTACCCGATGCGCGCGTCGAGGCCGGGAAGCTCGGAGCGGGCGATGCTCACGACCTCCTCGGCGAGGCCGCGGGTGGCGGCGCTCGGCGTGCCCGGCACCGCGAGAACGAGCGCGGGCGCGCCCTCGGGAGCCGCCAGGGGCTCGGGTCGGCGGTGCCGCCCGGGCTGGCGGGGGCGCGGCATTCGTACAGGGAGGCCGGACGCGGGCCCAGTGGGGGAGCTCATGGCGCCGCATGTTACTGGCTTCCTGGGCTCCCCTGTTCGGGGAGGGTGCAGGTGAGCGGTATCCGTCCGGTTTTGTCTGATGAGTTACGTACGGATCAGAAGTGATCAGCATGTATTCCAGGCGACTTGCCCCCGAAGGGGTCAATTCCCCCTTTCCGTCATGACGTGCCGTTCACCCGGCCGGTCACGTGCAGCATCGTGTCGTCGGCCGGCAGGCCGAGCGCGCCGGACGCAAGATCGGCGGCGATGCGGACGGCGCCGTCCAGCGGATCGCCGACGGCCGCCACGCGCCGCGCGTACGGCAGCCGCCGTGCCAGTTCCTCCGCCAGCGGTACGAGGAGGGGGGCGCCCAGATGCACCAGACCGCCGGTGACGGCGACGCGGGGGCGGGGTTCCGTGTCCCGCGGGCAGACCGCGGCGGCCGAGTCGGCCATGTGCCGGGCCGCCGCCCGAAGGATGTCCGCGGCGACCGGGTCGGCCGGTGCGCGCGCGGCCACTCGGGGTGCGAAGGAGGCGAGGACGGCGGGACGGTCCGAACGCGGGTAGAGCAGGCCGGGCAGGCCGGGCATCGGCCCGAACTGTTCCTCGGCGCAGGCCAGAAGCGCGGCCGAACCACCGGCCCGGCCGTCGTGGGCGCGCAGCGCGGCCTCCAGGCCGGCCCGCCCGATCCACGCGCCGCCGCCGCAGTCGCCCAGCAGATGGCCCCAGCCGTCGGCCCGGTGCCAGGCCGTCAGATCGGTGCCGACCGCGATGAGTCCCGTCCCGGCGGCCACCACGGCACCCGGTCGGGTGCCGAGGGCGCCGGCGTAGGCGGTGACGGCGTCGGCGGCCAGGACGGTCGTGAAGACCCCGAACTCCCGCGCCAGCGCCCCTGGCAGCTCGGCACGCAGGGCACCGCCGAGCGTGCCGAGACCCGCGGCGCCGACCACCGCGACGACCGGCCGCACCACACCGGTCTGCGCGGACAACGCCCGCACCATGGGCACCAGTTGTGCCATCAGGTGCTCGGGGTCGATGCCCCGCGCGCCGGTGCGCACGGGAATCCGTGACGACCGTACGGCCGGGGCGCCGCCGTCGGCCCTGCCGAGGGCCACCCGCAGGCCCGAGCCGCCCGAGTCCACGGCGAGGACGCCGGGGGAGCGCTCCGGACCCGCGGGCGAGGTCACGGCAGGCGCCAGTCCACGGGTTGGCCACCCTGCCGGATCAGCAGGTCGTTGGCCCGGCTGAACGGTTGGGAGCCGAAGAAACCCCGGTCCGCCGACATGGGCGAGGGATGGGCCGACTCCACCGAGGGCAGGTCGCCGAGCAGCGGACGCAGGTTGCGCGCGTCGCGGCCCCACAGGATGGACACCAGAGGCTTGCCCCGCGCGGCCAGCGCCCGTATCGCCTGCTCGGTGACCTCCTCCCAGCCCTTGCCGCGGTGCGCCGCGGGTTTGCGCGGGGCCGTCGTGAGCGCCCTGTTGAGCAGCAGCACGCCCTGCCGTGTCCAGGGCGTCAGGTCGCCGCTGGACGGCTGCGGCAGCCCCAGGTCGGTGTGGAGTTCGCGGTAGATGTTGATCAGGCTGCCGGGCAACGGCCGTACGTCGGGCGCGACCGAGAAGGACAGGCCCACCGCGTGACCCGGCGTCGGGTACGGATCCTGTCCGACGACCAGGACGCGGACGTCGTCGAAGGGCTGCTGGAAGGCTCGCAGGACGTGGGGTCCGGCGGGGAGGTAGGTGCGTCCCGCGGCGATCTCCGCGCGCAGGAAGTCGCCCATCTCGGCGATCCGTCCGGCCACGGGTTCCAGGGCCTTCGCCCAGCCCGGTTCGACGATCTCATGCAAGGGTCGTGGTGCCACGGGCGTCACCCTACTGCCGTAGAGGCGGCGGCGATCAACCGGTGGCCAGGACCCCGCGCTCCCCCCGTCGGACTCATCCGACCACCGCGGCCCTCACGCAGAGCACGTCCGGCAGATGCGAGGCCAACTGCCGCCAGCTGTCGCCGTCGTCGGCCGAGGCGAACACCTCGCCGTTGCGATTGCCGAAGTACACGCCCGCCGGGTCCGCGTCGTCCGTGCAGAGCGCGTCGCGCAGCACGGTGCCGTAGTGGTCCTCCTGCGGCAGACCGGCCGTCAGGGGCTCCCAGCTCCCGCCCGCGTCCGTCGTGCGGTAGACCCGGCAGCGGCGGTCCGCGGGCACCCGGTCCGAGTCGGCGGTGATCGGGAAGACGTACGCGGTGTCCCCGCGGTGCGGGTGCGCGGCGACGGCGAAGCCGAAGGTGGACGGCAGGCCGGCGCCGATGTCCGTCCAGTGGCCGCCCGCGTCGTCGCTGCGGTACACACCCCAGTGGTTCTGGAGATACAGCCGGTCCGGGTCGACCGCGTCCCGGGCGACCTTGTGCACGCACTGGCCGAACTCCGGGTCGGGATCCGGCAGGAACACCGCGGAGACACCGGAGTTGGAGGGCGTCCAGCTCGCGCCGGCGTCGGTGGTGCGGAAGACGCCGGCCGTCGACACGGCCACCGTCACCGCGCGTGGATCCCGCTGGTCGGTGAGCACGGTGTGCAGGCCCTCGCCGCCGCCGCCCGGCACCCACCGGGAGCGCGTGGGGTGCTCCCACAGCGGGCGGACCAGTGCGAAGCTCTCCCCGCGGTCCTCGGAGCGGTACAGCGCGGCCGGTTCCGTCCCCGCGTAGACCACGTCCGGCTCGCCGGCCGCCGGGTGCAGCTGCCACACCCGCTCCAGCGAGGCCTCGGTCTCCTGGGGGAACCTGACGGCCGGCTTCGCCGGTTCGGTCCAGGTCCGGCCGAGATCGTCGGAGTGGAACACCGACGGTCCCCAGTGGGCGCTGTCCCCGCCGGCGAGGAGCCGTGTGCGGCCGCCGCGCGTGTCGATCGCCACCGAGTAGATCGCCTGCGCGTTGAAGTAGGGGGATGCGTCGAACTCCCATGTGCCCCCGCGCCCGCGCCCGATGAAAAGGCCTTTGCGCGTGCCCACGGCGAGCAGTACGTCGGTCATGCCGGTCACCTCCGCTGTGCTGTGACGTCTTTGTCCCAGCCACCGGCCAGTCTGCACCCAGCCACTGACAGTCACCCCTGGAATCGACGTCGCCGCAGGTCACAGCGGCGACGGCGGTCCGGGACCGCAAGGTGTCGGCCACCTTCGGCGGGAGGCCCGCGCGTCGGCCGCGTCCGTGGGACCGTCGGGACGAGGGACTCGTCCTGAGCATCCGCACCGCCGGCCCCGTATGGGAGGGCGGTCGGGATGTTCACGCGCGCATGAGGAGGAAGCCTTCGATGGCGTTCCGTGGTCCGAGGGTGTGGCTGTGGCGCTGGCGGCGCAATCCGCTCAAGCGGCGCTCCGACACGGTGGAGGCCTGGGTCGTGCTCGGTTCCTGGGTGCTGACCGTCGTGTGCGGGGTGCTGGCGGGCTGGACGGCCGCCGGATCCGTCGAGCGGAGTCTGGCCCGTGAGCGTGTCGAGTGGCGGCCGGTCGCCGGACGGCTGACCGAGCGGGCGCCCGGGGAGGCCGGCGCGCACTCCGGCGAGCGGGTCTGGGCCGAGGTCGGCTGGACCGGGCCCGACGGCTCCGCCCACACCGGTCAGGTCAGGGTCGTTCCGGGCAGTGCCGCCGGCACCACGGTGACGGTGTGGACGGATCGCCGGGGCCGCCTGGTCACGGAGCCGGCCACCGCCGCCCAGGCCCGGGTGCGGGCCTCGCTCGTCGGTGGCCTGGCGGGCGTGACCGTGGCGGTCCTGCCGTGTGCCGGCGGCCGGTGGCTGCGCGGTCGGCTGGAACGCCGACGGCTCGACGGCTGGGCCGTGGAGTGGGCCGTGTTCGACGCGGTCCGGGAGCGGCCGACGGGCTGAGTGCTGTCGTCGGGTGTGAGGGGCGTCAGCGGCGTCGGGAGCGTGTGGCGGGACTGAGCGGTGCCGTCCGGCGTCAGGGGCGTCGGGAGTGTTGTGGAGGGACTGAGCGGTGCCGTCGGGAGCGCCCGGCGGGCTGACCCGTGCCGTTCGGTGTCAGAGCGGGCCTCGGCCGTGGCCGTCCGGACGTTCGGCCACGTCTGCGGCCCCGGGTCGGGAGCGGCGGCGCGGGGGCACGTCCGCCTGGGCCTGGGCGCCGGTCCGGGGCCCCCGTGTCGGAGCGCGGGAAGCCGGCGGGGGAGTCGCCGTGGACGCCCGGTGCCCAGGTGGACGCCGCCCCTTCACCATGGCGGTGAAGGTCCGCAGGGGGACTCCCGTGTCGGGGCGCGCCCGCTCGGTGGCCGGGGGCAGGCGTCAGGCGGCGGCGGAAGGCAGCGCCCGCCCCAGGATCCCGTCCAGGTCGGCACCGTCGGGGAGAGTGCCGAAGGAGTGTCCCCAGTCACCGCCGAGCCGGGTCGCGCAGAAGGCGTCGGCGACCGCCGGCGGGGCGTACCGGACCAGGAGGGACGCCTGGAGGGTGAGGGCCATCCGCTCCACCAGCCGACGAGCCCCGGCCTGCGTCGCCTCGCCCGGTGCGGACCTGAGCCGGGTGACGGCCGCGTCCAGCCGGGCGTCCGCCCCCTGCGCCAGGGCGAGTTCACCGAAGAAGGCGTCCGCGGTGGCGGGCTCGCGGGTCAACGCCCGGAGCACGTCGAGGGCGTTGACATTGCCCGAGCCCTCCCAGATCGACAGCAGGGGAGCCTCGCGGTAGTGCCGGGGCATGCCCGACTCCTCCACGTAGCCGTTGCCGCCCAGGCATTCGAGGGCCTCCGCGGTGAAGGCCGGCCCCCGCTTGGTGACCCAGTACTTGCCCACGGCCGTCGCGACGCGTCGGAAGGCCCGCTCGTCCCCCTGGCCGTCGGCGCGTACCGTCCGGTCGGCCGCCCCGGCCAGCCGCAGGGTGAGCGTGGTCGCCGCCTCGGACTCCAGCGCCAGGTCCGCCAGGACGTTGCGCATCAGTGGCTGGTCGAGCAGCCGCGCACCGAACGCGCCGCGGTGGCGCGCGTGATGGCCGGCCTCGACGAGGGTCTTGCGCATCAGCGCCGCCGACATCATCACGCAGTCCAGCCGCGTGCAGTTGACCATCTCGATGATGGTCTTCACACCCTGCCCCTCGGGCCCGACCAGCCAGGCCACCGTCCCGTCGAACTCGGGCTCGGAGGAGGCGTTGGAGCGGTTGCCCAGCTTGTCCTTCAGCCGCTCGATGCGGAAGGTGTTGCGGGTGCCGTCGGGCAGCACGCGCGGCACCAGGAAGCACGACAGACCGTCCGGGGCCTGGGCGAGGACCAGGAACACGTCGCACATCGGCGCCGACGTGAACCACTTGTGCCCGCGCAGCGTGTACACCCCGGGCTCGGCGGTGGGCGTGGCCGTGGTGGTGTTCGTCCGGACGTCCGAACCGCCCTGCTTCTCGGTCATCCCCATGCCGGCGAGCAGCCCGCGCTTCTCCGTCGGCACCCGCAGCCCCGGGTCGTACGCGCGGCTGGTCAGCAGGGGTTCGTACACCTTGGCCAGTTCCGGCTGGCGGCGCAGGGCGGGGACGGCGGCGTACGTCATCGAGGTGGGGCAGCCGTGCCCGGCCTCCGAGTGGCCCCACACCAGTCCGCCGGCCGTGCGGGCCACGTGGGCGCCCGGCCGGTCGTCCGCCCACGGCGCCCCCGCCAGGCCCTCGGCGACCGCGACCCGCATCAGGGCGTGCCACGCGGGGTGGAAGTCGACCTCGTCGACTCGGTGGCCGTACCGGTCGTGGGTGCGGAGCACCGGCTCGTACCGGTTCGCGAGATCGCCCCACTCCTGCGCCTCGCTGCCACCGGCCAGCAGTCCGAGCCGGCGGACGTCCGTCTCCGCCCATCCGGCGCCCTCGCGCCGCAGCCCTTCCAGCAGGGCCACGTCGTCGGAGGCGTCGTACGGGGTCAGCGGCGGGGGCTGGTTGGTGACCTCGTGCGTGACGGGGGACGGGGGCAGGGGCTGTGCGTCCGGGAGGTTCATGGCCCCAATGTTGCATCTTCTGTATGGTCGCAGCAATAGTGCAACATCGAGGGCGGACGTAGAGTGCGTCCTCATGCACAGGAACGTGACCTCCGGGCCCGGAGAGGTGGAGCTGCCCCCGCTATCGGCCCGGTCGGTGGTGCTGAGCCTGCTGCTCGGCACCCATCCCCCCGAGCTGCCGGTGAAGGACCTCGTCCGGCTGGTGGAGCCCTTCGGCGTCGGCGGTTCCACCCTGCGGGCCGCGCTCAGCCGGATGGTGGCGGCGGGTGACCTGCGGCGCACCGGTTCTGTGTACGGCCTCAGCGACCGCCTGCTGCGACGCCAGCGCCGGCAGGACGAGGCCGTCCATCCGGCGACCCGGCCCTGGGACGGCGACTGGGAGATGGCCGTGGTCACGGCGACCGGCCGGAGTCCCGCCGAACGCGCCGAGCTGCGCACCGCGTTGACGCGTCTGCGCCTGGCCGAGCTGCGGGAGGGGGTCTGGCTGCGCCCCGCGACCCTGGCCCGGCCGTGGCCGGCCGAACTCGGGGCCGTGGCCCGGTACTTCACCGTCGGCCCGGACACCCCCGCCCGGGAACTGGCGGCGGACCTGTGGCCGTTGGAGGGGTGGGCCGCCGAGGGCCGGGCCCTGCTGGCGCACCTCGCGCGGGCCGATGGCCCGGCCGACCGCTTCACCGCCTTCGCAGCCGTCGTACGGCATCTCCTCGCCGACCCCGTCCTGCCCCCGGAACTGCTGCCGCGGGACTGGCCCGGCGCCGCTCTGCGCGCCGCCTACGCCGACTTCCAGCGGGAGGTGGCGGCCCGCACGCGCGACCACGCGTGACGGCCGGAGGAAGCGCGTGAGGGTCGCTTCCTCCGGCCGTCCGTGGGGCGGACCCCGTCAGCGGGTGCCCGGCCCGCCTGTACGGGCCTACTTGTAGGTGATGTCCGAGCTGGAGTACTTGCAGTACGTGCCGTCGGGGCCCGAGCCGTTCGTCGTCGGCTCGTCACCGTCGTCGTTGCCGATGTACTTCTGGCAGGGGATGATCTTCTTGCTCGTGTCCCCGACGATCGTGATGCCCCGCAGGGTCGCGCTGTCGCCGTAGTTGGTGTTGATGCCGACGAGCCTGCTGCCCTTGTAGGTCGCCTCGATGGTGTTCAGGTTGATCGTCCGCTTGTACTGCGTGGAGCAGTTGCCGCACGAGCGGATGAAGGTGCCGAAGTTCTTCACGGCGAAGTTCGAGACGTTCAGCGTCCCGGCACCGTTGAACTGGAACACCTTGTCGCTGGCTTCCTTCGCGCCGCCGCCGACGACGTTGTAGACGTTGGAGGACGAGGAGCCGCGGAAGGTGGCCGCGTCCTCGCCGACGTCCTCCCACCAGACGTTCTGGAGCGTGCAGCTGCCCTTGCAGTGGATGCCGTCGGCGGCGGGCGCGCCGATGATGACGTTCTTGAGCACGGCGCCGGCGGCCAGTTCCAGGATCGGACCCTGGTCCTCGTCCTGGCTGCCGCTGCCCAGGTCGCCCGTGCCGTACAGGCGCTTCATCCCGTAGTCCTTGGTGCCGGAGACCGGGATGGTGGCGGAGACGCCCTGGCTGCCGTTCGCGGTGGGCCAGGTGGCGGCGCTCGCGGGGGTGAGCGCTCCGCTAGTCATGATCATGCCAACCGCGAGGCCGACGGCGGCCAGTGAGCCGGTCAGGGCGCGCCCGCGGGGGCGCGTGGGTGCTGGGGAAGTCATGTCCCGATGCCTTCTTCCAGGTGGGGGATGGTCGAAGCGTTCCGGTGGTCGAGCCGGTCGTCACCGAGGCGACGACTGGTCAAGACTGTGAACAGCGTGCGTGATGTTGAACGTTGCGTGCTATCGGTGTGGACGCCGACGGATCGCGCCGGGCGGCTCGTCCACACTTCTGAACGGAAGGTAGGGGGCAAGCGCTTTCTAGTCAACGCTTCGCGCAGAACACATCCGGCCACGGGGAGAGACCGGAAGGGCCTCCCGGCAAAGGCGTGGGAGCGCTTCCATGGAGAGCGTGGGCATGTCACTATGCGCTTCGGACGCTTCCCATCCGTTTCGGAGAGAGGGGCGAGTCGATGCCGACTCCGCGCACGCGTACGGCCTCCGGCGCCCTGTGCCGCTCCCTGTCCGCGGGGCCGCCCTTGTCCCGTTCCCGAGCGTCCTGGCCGCCCTGGCCCTGCCACCGGGCTCTGTCGCGGGCCGGCGCCGCGCCGCCGGCACCGCTCGGCACCGACCCGGACATCGGCGGCCCGTACGCGGCCGCGCCCCAGGCGTGCCACCCCGCGTCACGGACGAAGTGACACATGGTCCGCCGGACCTCTCCACGCTGCCGCTCGACCAGCGACGACCCGTCGAAGTCGGCCGGTCGGGGCGTGCCGACCGACTTCCTCACCGATGAGCCGAGGGTGGTGACCGACACCGGAGCCACGGGCCACCGGCGCCACGGGCCACCGGCGACCGGCCTGCCCGGTCGACTGGCGGCGCCTCGTCCGCGCGCGGACGGCCGCGGTCCCGGCGGCGCCTGGACCGAGCCGGCCGACACCGGGGCGCACGCGTTCCCGCGTGCGGAACAACGTCACGATCCCGATCCCGATCCCGATCCGGATCCGGATCGGTCGGGCCGCCTGGCGCGTGGACCCCGCGGCGGCCGGGACCGCTCCCGACCGCCCTCGCGACCGTCCTCGGTGACCTGGACGGACCCCGCCTGTCCACCTCCTTCCGTGCACGACGAGCCGCTCACAGAAGGGACCAGCGTGATCAATCCCGACTCCGCCAGGAGAGCGCCGCGTTCGGTACTCACGGTGCTGGTGCTCCTCCTCACCGGCGCCCTCCTCGCCGTCCCCACCGCCTCCGCCCTGCCGAGGACCGCGCCGGCGGCGGTCCCGCCGGCCACCCTCACCGAGGTCACCGGCTTCGGCGCCAACCCCAGCAACCTCCAGATGTACGTGTACGCGCCGGCCAACGTGACCGCGCACCCGGCCGTCCTGGTCGCCGTGCACTGGTGCGGCGGCTCGGGTCCGGCCATGCACTCCGGCACCGAGTACGCCCGACTCGCCGACCGGTACGGCTTCGTGATCGTGTATCCGTCCGTCACCCGAACCAGCAAGTGCTTCGACGTGTCCTCGCCGCAGGCGCTCAGGCGGGGCGGCGGCAGCGATCCCGTCGGCGTCAAGTCGATGATCGACTGGGTGAGCGCCACGTACTCCGCCGATCCGGCGCGCGTCTTCGCCACCGGCATCTCCTCGGGGGCGATGATGACCAACGTCCTGCTCGGCGACTATCCCGACGTGTTCGCGGCGGGCGCCGCGTTCTCCGGGGTCCCGTTCGGCTGCTTCGCCACCACCGACGGCTCCGAGTGGAACAGTGCCTGCTCCGGCGGCACGGTGATCCGCACCCCACAGCAGTGGGGCGATCTCGTGCGAGGCGCGTACCCCGGCTACACCGGGCCCCGGCCGCGCATGCAACTGTGGCACGGCACCGAGGACGACGTGCTGCGCTACCCCAACTTCGGCGAGGAGATCAAGCAGTGGACCGAGGTGCGGGGGATCGGCCAGAGCCCGGCCGCCACCGACTCGCCGCAGACCGGCTGGACCCGCACCCGCTACGGCTCCACCGGTGACCGGGCCCAGGTGGAGGCCATCAGCCTCCAGGGCGTCGGACACAACCTCTACGCCTGGGGCATGGCCGACAAGGTGCTCACGTTCTTCGGCCTGGACACGGGCGGTGAACCGGGACCGGGTCCCCAGCCGACCGGCGCCTGCGCGGTGACCGTGTCCACCAGCGCGTGGAACACGGGACTGACCGCCTCGGTGACGCTCACCAACACCGGCACCACCGCGGTGAACGGCTGGCGGCTCGGCTTCACCCTGCCCGCCGGCCAGACCGTCACCAACGGCTGGGGTGCCACCTACACCCCGTCCTCCGGGACGGTGACGGCCACGAACGCGTCGTACAACGGCACGATCGCGCCGAAGGCGAGCGTCACCGTCGGGTATCAGGCGAGCCATACCGGCGACAGCGGTGCACCCTCCTCGTTCACGCTCAACGGGTCGGGGTGCACGATGAGTTGACACCGGTCGCCGCGACGCGGTGCGCGAACTCGCGGCCGGGGGAGCGGGCGGGGGGCGCGGGGAACTCGTCCCGCGCCACCTCGCGGAGCGCGGTTCCGAGGCCGGCCGGACGGAGTCCGAGCGGGGGGCCGACGACCGGCCGCGCTCTGGTGCGAGGACGGCGCGGCCCACCGTGTCAGGCTGCGCCGCTGACCGCCGGTCGACCTGCGCCACGTGGACCGGCGCAACGCTGTTCACCGCTGTCCTCCGAGGACACCGTGGCGCGCGACCGACCGGGACGCTGGCTCAGACCGAACGGTGGTACTGGTCAGGCACCCGTACCTCGGCGCCGGTCTCGCGTGCCGCCTGCCGTGCCCAGGAGGGGTTGCGCAGCAGTTCGCGGCCGAGCAGCACCGCGTCGGCCTCGCCGTTGGCGAGGATCTTCTCGGCCTGCTCGACGTCGGTGATCAGACCCACCGCGGCGACCGGCATCGGCGTCTCGGCCTTCACCCGCGCGGCGAACGGCACCTGGTAACCGGGGCCGACCGGAATGCGCACGCCCGAGGCGTTGCCGCCGGTGGACACGTCCAGCAGGTCCACGCCGTGCGCGTGCAGCTCACGGGCGAAGCGGACCGTCTCGTCGGGCGTCCAGCCGCCGTCCTCCAGCCAGTCGGTCGCGGAGACGCGGAAGAACAGCGGCTTGTCGTCGGGCCACACGGCCCGTACGGCGTCGACGACCTCCAGGGCGAACCGGGTGCGGTTCTCGTAGGAGCCGCCGTACTCGTCGGTACGGTGGTTGGAGTGCGGGGAGAGGAAGTTGCCGATCAGGTAGCCGTGGGCACCGTGGATCTCGGCGATCTCGAAGCCGGCGGCGAGGGCGCGACGGGCCGCGTCCGCGAACTCCCCGACGATATCCGCGATCTGCTGGGTCGTCAGCTCGACCGGCACGGGGTGGTCCTCGGCGAAGGGCACCGGACTCGGACCCACCGGCTGCCATCCGTGCGCCTGCGGACCCACCGGCGCCCCGCCCTTCCAGGGCCGGTCGGTCGAGGCCTTACGGCCGGCGTGGGCGAGCTGGACGGCAGGGACGGTGCCCTGCCCGACGAGGAAGCGGGTGATCCGGCGGAACGCCTCGACCTGGGTGTCGTTCCAGATGCCGAGGTCGTACGGCGAGATCCGGCCCTCCGGCGACACGGCGGTGGCCTCGACGATGATCAGGCCGGTGCCGCCCGTCGCGCGGGCCGCGTAGTGCGCGAAGTGCCAGTCGGTGGGGGTGCCGGTCAGCGGCCCCTCGGGTGCGGCCGAGTACTGGCACATGGGCGGCATCCACACCCGGTTCGGGATGGTCACTTCGCGCAGGGTGTAGGGCTGGAAGAGCGCGCTCACGGCGGACTCCATTCGTCACGGGGCCGGTGGTCGACTCGTACGATAGGCATCGTAGTACGTTAGATGTCAAACTACGAGGACTCTCGTACAATGGGGGTTCCCGACGAAGTGGAGCAGCCGTGACCGCCCCCGCAGTGAGCAGCCGCGATCTCCCGCATCCGGCGCGCGAGGAGATCCGGCTGGAGGCCGTGCTGCACGCCCTCTCCGATCAGATGCGCCTGCGGATCGTGCGAGAACTCGCCGCCGACGGCGACGAGTTGTCCTGCTCGCACTTCGACCTGCCGGTCACCAAGTCGACCACCACGCACCACTTCCGGGTGCTGCGCGAAGCCGGCGTCGTCCGGCAGGTCTACCGGGGCACGGCCAAGATGAACGGCCTGCGGCGGGACGACCTGGACGACCTCTTCCCCGGCCTCCTCGGTGCCGTCCTCGACGCCGCCGCCCGCGAGGCGCTCCGGTCGCACGACGGGTGAACCCGCGGTCCCGGCAAGGGGGTTGAACAGCAGATTCCGTACGATTGCGGTCGCACGGCCCGAATCGATGGCACCCCGGTGCGAGCCTTGCGCGGTTCGTCGAATTCACGGGTGGCGACGCCGCTGGGTGTCCCGTGCGACGATCTGGGCCGGACCCGCCGCGGACCGCAGCGCGGCCCAGTCCGGGAGCTTCACCACGCCCCGCCCCAGCGAGGCGCCCAACGCCGCCTCGGCCCGCTCGATCGCCAGCCAGCCCGCCCACGGGACCGGCTCGGCACCCGCCTCCCGGAGCAGGTCGAGGGGGTCGCCCCGCAGTTCCCGGCGGGCGAGCGCGGGGGCGTCCGCCAGCAGGGAGGTCGCCGTCTCCTTCGCGCACGGCCGGTTGGTGCCGATGACGCCGGTGGGGCCGCGCTTGATCCAGCCCGCCACGTACTCGCCCGGCACGGGAACGCCCTCGCGCAGCACCCGCCCGGCGAGCTGCGGCACGGTACCCCGCTCCGCGTCGAAGGGCAGCCCCTCCAGTGGCACTCCTCGGTAGCCCACCGACCGGAGCACCAACTGGGCCCCGATGTCCTCGAACCGGCCGGTTCCGGTCACCCCGCCGCCCTCGCCCGGCGCGGTCCGCTCGAAGCGCACGGCGGCCACCCGGCCTCCCTCACCCGCCAGCAGTTCGCCGGGCCGCAGGAAGAAGCGCAGGTGGACGCGGCGCCGTAGCCCCCGTGGCCGCGCGGCCGCCCAGCCGCGCAGCACCTCGAGGTTGCGGCGCGGGGCCGCAGGCAGCGCGGACGGGTCGGCGTACGCCGGGTCGAGCGCGAGTTCGGCCTCGTCCACCAGGACGTCCGTGTCCGGCAGGGTGCCCAGCTCCCGCAGCTCCTTGGTGGTGAACCGGGCCTGGGAGGGGCCGCGCCGACCCACCATGTGGATGTCACGCACCCCGCTCGCCGTCAGCGCGGTGAGCGCCCCCTGCGGCATGTCGGTCGGACTCAGCTCCGCCGCGTCGCGCGCCAGGATGCGCGTGACGTCCACGGCGACATTGCCCATGCCGACCACCACGGCGGAGCGGGCACCGGACAGGAAGCCGTCGGGCGCGGCGTCCGGATGGGCGCTGTACCAGGCCACGAACTCCGTCGCCGAGAAGCTGCCCGGCAGTTCCTCGCCGGGAATCCCCAGCCGCCGGTCCGCCGCCGCGCCCACGCAGTACACCACCGCGTGGTACAGCTCGCGCAGCCGCGCCGCGGGCACGCCGTCCGCCCCGACCCGCACCCCGCCGAGGAACCGCACCCGCTCGTGCTCCAGGACCGTGCGCAGGTTCTGCTGGAGCGACTTGATCTTCTCGTGGTCGGGGGCGACGCCGTACCGCACGAGTCCGTACGGGCAGGGCAGCCGGTCGAGGACGTCGACGAGCACCTCGGGGTCCTGCTGGACGAGGCTCTGGGCGGTGTATACCCCACTCGGCCCGGAGCCGACTACGGCGACACGCAGCACGGCCGAACTCCTTACCCCAGGGGGACGCAGGAGAGCGCTGGTGCTTCCAGCATGGCACCGCGACGGCTCCGCCGACAGGGTGCCGTACGCCGACCGGGCGGGCGTGGATGTCCGCGGGGGCGTCCGCGGGCGGAGTGATCACCAGGTCACCCGGGTGTCCGGCGTGCGGGATGGGGTCCGCGCGGCTCGTCAGAGCATCGCGCGCATCCGGGTGATCTCCGTCGTCTGCTCCGCGACGACGTCGTCGGCCATCTCCTCGATCCGGATGTTGTTCCCCTGTGCCTTCACGTCCGCGGCCATGGTGATGGCCCCCTCGTGGTGAGTGATCATCAAGGTCAGGAACAGCCGGTCGAAGGGTTCGCCGCTCGCCGCCCGCAACTTCTTCAACTGCGCCTCGGTCGCCATTCCGGGCATCGCCGCGTGCTCGTGCCGGCCGCCCGTCCCGCCGGTGCCGTCCTTGTCGTAGGTCGTCAGCCAGCTCTCCATGGCCTCGATCTCCGGGCCCTGCGCGGCGGTGATCCGCGAAGCGAGCGCCCTGACCTTCGCCGACTCGGCCTGCTTCGGGGCGAGTCCGGTCATCTCCAGGGCCTGGCGGTGGTGTTCGACCATCATCCGGGCGAAGTCGATGTCGGCGGAGTTGGGAGTGTCGTCGTCGACGCGCTGCTCGGCAGCGTCCTGGGCGGAGAGTGTCCGGTTCTCCTCGCCCGGTTTCCCCGGCGCGATCACCGACGGTCCGGCGGCCGCGCCCGACTCGGTGTCCGATCCGGCGTCGCAACCCGTCAGGACCAGGGCGAACAGCGTGGCGGCGACAAGGGGCGCGCGGCGGACGAGCACGAAGACCTCCGATTGCGGGCGGGTCGAGAACCGGCCAGGGACGTGCGGACGGTCCTGGACCGTCCTGGTACGAGTCTGCGCCTCACCGGGCGATGTCATTTATGACGAGTGCGTTGCCGACTGTTGATCTGTGCATGATGAAGACGATACTCGGGGGACCGTGAACCGTTCCTTGCGGACGGCGACTAGGGAAGGACGCAGTGATCCTGTTGAACACATCCCGAACGCGGCACAGACGACTGGGAGTTGTCGCGGCGTGTGCCGGACTCCTGGCCACGCTGCTCTCCGCGGTACCGGCCGCCGCCACCCCCGACCCGGGGGACGGCCCGGCCGTGGAGCGCGAGGTCTCCCAGAAGGCGCGGGCCGACGTGGCCGAGGCGATCGCCGACGGCGAGATACCCGGCCAGGACGAGATCGTCCACTCCGCCAACATCGAGCATCTCGCCAACATCCCCAAGGACGCGCTGCCCGGCCTGAACACGGACCTGGCCTTCCAGGGCAAGTACGCCTTCTCCGGCAACTACGACGGCTTCCGCATCTTCGACATCAGCGACCCGAAGTCCCCGAAGACCGTCTCCCAGGTGCTCTGCCCCGGTTCCCAGAACGACGTCTCCGTCTCCGGCGACCTGCTGTTCCTGTCCACCGACTCCTCGCGCAGCGACAGCAGTTGCAGCAGCACCACGCAACCCGCGACCGAGAAGTCCTCCTGGGAGGGCATGAAGGTCTTCGACATCAGCGACAAGGCGAACCCCCGGTACGTCGCCGCCGTCGAGACCGCCTGCGGTTCGCACACCCACACGCTGGTGCCCCAGCGCAAGAACGTCTACGTCTACGTCTCGTCGTACTCGCCCAACGCGGCCTACCCCGACTGCCAGCCCCCGCACGACGGCATCTCGGTCATCAAGGTGCCGCGCAAGGCGCCGGAGCGGGCCGCGATCGTCAACTTCCCCGTGCTGTTCCCGGGTGAGGGACCGGACGGCGGCGGCAACCCGGGCGGGCCCACCAACCCCGGTGTCTCCAAGAC
The DNA here is from genome assembly GCF_042870975.1 of Streptomyces sp. NPDC006259. NCBI lineage: Bacteria > Bacillati > Actinomycetota > Actinomycetes > Kitasatosporales > Streptomycetaceae > Streptomyces > Streptomyces sp. NPDC006259. The sequence continues at coordinate 362,435 of NZ_JBIAHY010000002.1, forward strand.
GACCGGCTGCCACGACATCACCGTGCTGCCGGACAAGGACCTGGCGGCCGGTGCCTGCATGGGCGACGGCATCCTGTTCTCGATCAAGGACCCGGAGAACCCGAAGATCATCGACCAGGTCCAGGACAACGTGAACTTCGCGTTCTGGCACTCGGCGACCTTCAACCAGAAGGCGAACAAGGTCGTCTTCACCGACGAGCTGGGCGGCGGAGGCGCGGCCACCTGCACAGCGGAGATCGGCCCGAACAAGGGCGCCGACGGCATCTACGACATCGTGGGCAAGGGCGACAAGCGCAAGCTCGTCTTCCGCAGCTACTTCAAGATCGACCGCCCCCAGGCGCCGACCGAGGTGTGTGTCGCGCACAACGGCTCGCTGATCCCGGTCAAGGGCAAGGACATCATGGTCCAGGCCTGGTACCAGGGCGGCGTGTCCGTCTGGGACTTCACCGACTCCGCCCACCCGAAGGAGATCGCCTACTTCGAGCGCGGCCCGGTCGACACCGTGCGGCTCACGACCGCCGGCCCCTGGTCGGCGTACTACTACAACGGATACATCTACTCGAACGACATCGCCAAGGGCTTCGACGTGCTGAAGATCAACGACCGGCGCACGGACCCGGCGAAGCACGTGCGACTGCGTGAACTGAACGTCCAGACCCAGCCGGACTACTTCGACTGATCAATCGCCTGCGGCGCGTCGACGTCGTGCGGCGCGTCCGCGGGGGTCGGCTGATCCGCCGCGGGCCGTCCCGTCGCGAAGAAGCGCGAGAAATCGGAGTCACAGGACCCGTCGGGCGCCTCGGTGTCCGGCGGGACCCCCTGCTCCCAGTCCAGCCGGTAGCGCGCGAACAGTTCGGCCCGCAGCGGCGTGAGGGGCATGCCCGCGTTCGGCAGCACCATCGCGTAGACGGAGCCCATGAGCAGTGAGCGCAGCATCGGATAGTCGCTGTCGACGTCCGGTGAGCCGTGCCGGGTCACCGTGTCGCGCAGCAGTTCGGCCAGCCGCCGCTGCTCGGGACACTGCACGAACCCCTCCGCCTGGAGCAGCCCCGCCATGTGCTGACGCATCAGCACCGTCCGGTCCCGGGCCAGGCCCAGGATCGCGTCGACGGCCCGCGCCATCCGCTCCCGGCCGTCCTCGGTGCGCGGCTCGCGCTCCAGCGACTCCTCCAGCGTGCGGTGCATCAGCCGGTGCACGGCCGACTGCACCAATTGGCGCTTGCCGGGGAAGTAGTACGACACCAGGCCGCGGGCCGAGCCCGCCCGGTCCGCGATGGCGCCGAGCGTCGTCGCCTCGTACCCACGCTCGCTCACCAGCTCGACGGCCGCCTGGAGGAGCCGTTCCCGGGAACGCCGACGCAATTCTTCATTGACCGAGGCGCTGCGCGGGGACATGCTGTAACTCCTGCGTTGACTGGCTGCCAGCCAACTATACTCAGCGCAGCCCGGTACGGATCCGCTTCGGAGCCGTCCCGGGGGCCGCCCGCTCTGGGCGACGCGGGGGATCGTCCAGAGTGGGCGTGCTTCTTCCCCGATAGTGGCCTGAGGCTCCTTTCGGGTGGTTCTCGTTCCGTCCGGTTCTCCGGTTCTCCGGTCACCCGAGTCCGCGCCGTTCCACGCCCCGGTTCTGTTCTCTCCGCGCACTCCCTCGCCCCATCGGTCGCCTGGTGACCGAGCCGTCCCTACAGTGGCAGGAGTGCCGAGCCGAGGAGGGCGTAGCGCCATGGCAGCCGACAGCGGGCAGGACCGGGAGATCTTCACCCGGATCACGACGATGGTCGAGGACGAGCGCAGGCTGCGCGAGGACCTGGCGGCCGGCCGGATCGACGACGCCACCGAACACCAGCGGCTCGGCGAGCTGGAGCGCGCCCTCGACCAGTGCTGGGACCTGCTGCGTCAGCGGCGGGCCAAGTCCGAGTTCGGGGACAACCCGGACGACGCGCGGGTGCGGCCCTCGTCGCAGGTCGAGGGCTACCGGAACTGACCCGCCGCTCACCCTCGGACGTGGGCCACCGGAACCGAACGGCCGCCCAGTGCCGGAGGGGGGCCCACCGGAACTGACCCGCCGCTCACCCTCGGACGTGGGTGGGCAACCGGGACCGACCCGCCGCCCACTGCCGGACGGTGAGCCACCGGGACCGACCCGCCCCCAGCCTCGGCCGGTGGTCGCCGGGAGCGACTCGCCGCTCACCCTCGGGCCGCGAACGGCCGGGCGGGCTCAGCCCGCCAGGTCCAGCACCGGTCGCAGGCCGTCCGGCCGTTCGGCGGCCGGCAGATGGTCCACGAAGTACACCGAGCAGCCGAGCGCCGCCGCCCCGCCGTCGGCCGGCCGGCTGTCGCCGACCATCAGCGTGGTGCGCGGATCGGCGCCGAGCGCCTCGCAGGCCGTCGTGAACAGCCGCGGGTCCGGCTTCTGCACCCCGTGCTCGTACGACAGCACGTACGCGTCGACGTACGCGTCCAGACCGTGCTCGCGGAACACCGGCCGCAGATCCCACCCGATGTTGCTCACCACACCCACCCGGACCCCGCGCTCGCGCAGGGTGCTCAGCACGTGCCGGGCGTCCGGGTACGGAGTCCAGGCGGCCGGCCGCATGTGCCGGTCGTACAGCGCCTCGTGCAGGGCCGGGTCGGGCAGCGGCACCTGACGGGAGAGCCCGGTGTAGGCGGCGCGGTGCAGCTCCGCGCTCTCGTCGCGCACCCGCCACAGTCCCGCCAGTTCCCGCGGAACGCGCACCGGATCCGCCCCGCCGGGCAGCGCACCGGCCGCCTCGAGTGCCCGGGCCGTCCCCCCCACCTCGCTCTCCGGCAGCACCGTACCGGTCGTTTCCAGCACGGCCCGCAGCCAGCGCTCGGCGGACTCGATGCGGAAGAGGGTGCCGGAGAAGTCGAACAGCACGGTGGAAGTCATGGAGTTGATCTTAGGGAGGAGGCGAGTCGGGGTTCCACGCCGCGGAGAGGTCCGCGTCCGCGGTCGTCCGGCGGTTCATGGCCGCCACCGCACGTGTGCCGCGATGGCCAGGGATACCAGCATCGCGCCCATGAGCCAGCCGCCCAGGACGTCCGTCGGCCAGTGGACGCCCAGCCAGACGCGGGTCAGGCCGACGCCCGCCACCGAGACGACGACCACCGCCACGGCCGTACGCCACGGGGCGCGGCCGGCGCCGTGGCGGTGCAGGAGCCACAGCAGGAGGCCCAGGACCACGGTGGCCGTGAGGGCGTGTCCGGAGGGGTAGGCCGCGTAGTGGGCGGAGTCGACGGGGTCGGTCCAGACCGGGCGTTCGCGGCCGACGGCGGCCTTGAGCCCCTGCTGGAGCACGGTGCCGACCGCTGACACGGTGACCAGCCACACCGCCGTCCACCACGCCGAACGGCGCCACACCAGCCACACCGCCACCGCCGCGCACAGCAGTCGCATCGTGAGCGGGTCCCAGACCCAGTCCGTCAGGATGCGGCACGCGTGGGTGACACCGGGGTCGGCGACGGCCCAGCGATGGGTCGTGCGTGAGATGTCTCCGTCGGCGGAGACCAGCGGATGCCACTCGGCCGCCACCAGGATCGACACCAGCAGCGAGCACAGGCCCAGCCCGATGGCCGTACGGACGGCGGTGCCGTACGGCGACGGGGTGGGCGGCGAGTCGACGGAGGGGGTGTGCATGAAGTGATCCTTGCCGAACTGCGCGGTGTCAAGCCAACCCGTTCGGCCCGGCGCCTCAGCCGAGTGCCCGCAGCGCCGGCACCAGTGTCACCAGCATGGGGACCACCGGGACCAGTGAGGCCGCGGCCGTCAGCCTGAGCCGACGGGCCACCGTGAGCCGGTCCTGGGCCGCCAGCAGCCGGTGCACGCGCCGCGGGACGTGGGCCTGCGGGCCGGGGGAGGGGTGGAACACGCCTCGGTCCTCGTTCAGCTCCACCAGCGCGAGCGCGGTCGTCAGTCTGCCGAAGCGGCGGGAGGCCGTGTCGTCGGCGGCCAGCTCCACCAGCCGGTGCATCTCGTCACGGAACGCGGCGAACACCGGCACCTGCGGGAAACCGGCGGCCAGCGCGGCCGAGCAGTGCAGCAGCCAGTCGTGCCGGGCGCGGGCGTGCCCCTGCTCGTGCGCCAGCACCGCGTCTAGCTGACGCCCCTTCAGGCGACGCAACGCGGCCGTGGTGACGACCAGTCGGGGAGCCCCGCCGGGAAGCCACCAGGCGTCGGACCGCTCACCCTCCAGCACCACGAGCCGTCCGGACGCGGGCTCCTCACCGGGCAACAGCGGTGCCCGAAGGCCCAGTTCGTCCCGTTGGTGGCGTGCTCTGGCGCGGGCCGCCGCTATCTCGCGGACGAGCATCGCCCCGCTCCACAGCCCGGCGCACGCCAGGGTCACCGCGGTCGTCGCCGCCCAGGGGCCGGTCGCGCTCAGGGCGTAGGCCTCCACCACCGCGTGCGGGGCCGGCGCGAAGACGTGTCCGCGCACCGCCTGCCAGGCGGCCGCGGCGCTCAGCGTCATCGCCAGCGCGCAGCACATCAGCACCGCCGCCACCACGCACTGCCACACCCACAGCGCGACCACCGGTTCACGGTCGGGCCAGTCCGCACGCGCCAGCAACCGGGGAGCGACGACGGCGGTCAGCGCACCGAGCAGCAGCAGGACCGCGGGGACCATCATGGTCAGCACCCTATGAGCGCCGTGCCGCTCAGGGGTACGGCTCGGTACGGCAAAGTGACGCAGGCCACGGATGCCGTGCCCCACCGGGGCGACGCCTCAGACAGCCAGCAGCATGGCCAGCATGCCGATCCCCATCGACAGCCGGCATGCGCGCGCCAACTCGGGCCGGTCGCCCCACGCGACCGCCCGCCCCGCGGCGGTGCCCCCCGTCACTCCGGCCACCGGCAGCAGGCGCACCCCGGAGACAAGGACGTACGCCGTGAAATAGACCAGCAGGCCACCTGTGAGCACGGGCACCCCGGAGCCGCCGTGCCCGTGACCGGTCGCGGGGGAGGAGGTCATCACGGCCGCCATGTAGACCATGGCCGCGGCCCCGACCAGGTGGTGCAGGTGGTGCGGGCAGGCCCGCGCCACCCACAGGGCCCGCAGCGCGGCCCCGCCGAAGACCGCCGCGTACGTCGGCCAGACCCACGTCGGCGGGGTGAACGCCGAACCCGGCACCGCCATCACGGCCATGCCGAAGCCCATCAGCGCCTCATCGCCCGCGGCCCGGCGCTGCGTCTCGTCGCTGCTGCGCATTCGCAGGAGGCAGTAGGCCCCGGTCGCCGCGCACAAGGCGACCAGCAGCCAACCGGGCGAAGCCGGTCCGTGCACGCGCACCTCCCCGTTCGACTGACGGTCCAGGAATGCGATGCCCACGGCATGCGGCGCGCACGCGAGCGCAAGGATGTACACGGGGGGCATTCGGCGGAGCACACTGGGTGAGGAGCGGGGTGACGGGCGGCTTCCCCTGCTTCCCGCCAATCATTCACTAGTAAAACACCTGATAAATTAGTGGGAGTGAGCAGAAGCAGTGCGACCCCCCGGTCACCCCGTCCCCGTCCCCGTTCTGGGTCCCACGCCCGGCCTCGATCCCGCGTCCGCCTGCCGGTGGCCGGTGTCCTGAGGCTCGGGCGCCCTTCGGACATCTGGTTCAAGCCGGCGTTCAGCGTGGTCGCGGCGGTTGCCCCGCCCAACCTGACCCTGCTGGCGCTCGGGCGCCTCGACCTGGCGATGTACACGATGGCCGGATCCCTGTGCGCCCTGTACGCCCACAACCGCCCCTACGCCGCCCGCGCCCGCGTCCTGGCGCTGGTGGTGCTGGGCATGACCGGCGGACTCGCCGTCGCGCTGCTCGCCGCCGCCCTCACGGCGAACGCCGTCGTCCTCGTCACCGTCGGAGCCGGCCTCGCCGCCGTGCAGAAAGCGCTCTGCGACGCCACCCGGATCGGCCCGCCCGGCAACGTCATTTTCACCTTCATCAGCTCCGCCGCGCTGTTCGCGCCGCAGACCACCGGTCAGATCCCCGGCCACCTCGGTCTCGCCCTCGCGGCAGGGGCCTGGTCCTGGATCGTCGGCATGACGCCGGGCCTGCTGCGCCCGCACGGCCCGGAGCGCCGCGCCACCGCGCAGGCGCTCGACGCGGCCGCCGCGTACGCCGCCACGGGCGGTGCCGGCGAGGGGCACGCCCGGGCCCGAGCCGCCGCGGCCGCAGCGGTGCACGCCGCGTGGCAGACGCTGCTGTCGGCCCGCGACGGGGTCACCGGCCGGGCCCTCGAACGGCTCGTGGTCCGCGCCGAGGTGGCCCTCGCCGCGCCCACCGACACCGACCCGCTACGGCTGCGCGGCTGGGCCCGCGCACTGCGCGGCACCGGCCCCGTCCCCCGCCCCCACGACCTCGTGGGCGACGACGAACTCCTCGGTGTCGACACCGAACTGGCGTCGCCGCGAGCGACGTTGCGCCGCCGCCTGCGCCCCCTCGCCCCGCTCGCCGTCCGCACCGCGGTCGGCTGCGCCCTGGCCGGCTACGCCTCCCTGGCGCTCGGCGTCGGCCGTCCCTACTGGGCGCTGGTCACCGCGGCCTCCCTCTACCAGGCCAACGTCACCCTCACCTGGAGCCGCGGCGTCCAGCGCGTCGTCGGCAACCTGGTGGGCGTCCTCGCCTTCGCCGCGATCGTGCCGCTCGCCCACCTCCACCAGGCCGCCCTGGTCTTCACCTGCCTCGCCCTGAACTTCGGCGCGGAGGCCCTGATCAGCCGCAACTACTGGCTCGGCAGTGTCTGCGTGACCCCGATGGCGCTGCTGATCACCGAGTTCGCCCGTCAGCAGGACGCGGGCACGCTGATCACCGAGCGGGTCGTGGACACCCTTGTCGGCGCGCTGGTCGGCTTCGTCGCCGCCGTCGCCGTCACCAACCGCCGCTCCGGCGACCGCCTCGACGACGCCCTGACGGCCGCCGAACGCGCCCGCGAGGGCGCCGCCCGCCTCCTCGCCCGGCCGCACCCCGCCCCGGCGGAGCTGGACTCCGCCCGCCGCGGCCTCGCCGCCGCCCTGGTCGACCTGCGCGCCACCGCCGACGCCGCGAGCGGCGAGTGGTGGCAGCGTGCCCTGCCGCAGGAGCGGGTCGTCGCGGCCGAACAGAACGGACACCGTACGCTCGCGGCGACGGTCCGGCGCCAGGGACTCCTCCTGACCGGGCACAACGAGGCGACACCGGAGGATGTACGGCCATGACGGCGACGCGGGGACAGCCTGTGGACGGGGATGACACGGGCGGGCCGGACGGCGGGGACGAGACCGGGCAAGGACGGCTCGGCGGCGGGGACGAGACCAGGCAAGGACCGCTCGGCGGCGAGGGCGAGACCACGCACGGACCGCTCGCCGGCGAGGATGAGACCACGCACGGACCGCTGGGCGTGGACGAAGCGGCACAACGGCAGCCCGCCGGGCCGGACGCCGCGCAGGGACGGCTCGGCGGCGGGGACGAGACCACGCACGCACCGCTGGGCGTCGGCGACGCGGCACAACGGCAGCAGCCCGCCGGGCCGGACGCCACTCCGGGCCGGCCCGCCCCCCGCCCTGACAGCACCCGTGGCGAAGCCGCCCGCGGTGACGGCGGCCCCCGTGGCGAAGCCCCCCGCCCTGACAGCACCCGTGGCGAAGCCGCCCGCGGTGACGGCGGCCCCCGTGGCGAAGCCCCCCACCCTGACAGCACCCGTGGCGAAGCCCCCCGTCGTGACGGCGGCCCCCGTGGTGACACCGTGGCCTCCGTGGTGCGGCAGTGGCAGGCCGTGCGGCCCGACCTGGACACCGGGCCCATGGAGATCATCGGGCGGGTCAACCGCTGTGCCGCCCTCCTCCAGCAGGCCGAGGACGCCCCGCTGCGGCGTGCCGGGCTCAGCCGAGCCGAGTTCGACCTGCTCGGTGCGCTGCGCCGCACCGGCCATGAGCTGACGCCCGGCGAACTCGCCCGCGAGACGTTCTCCTCCGGAGCCGCCGTCACCAAACGGGTCAGGCAGCTGACCGAACGTGGACTGGTGGGGCGCCGCGGGGACACCCGGGACCGCCGCGTCGCCCACCTGAGCCTCACCGAGGCGGGCCGCGCCCTGGTCGACGGGATCATGCCCGAGCAACTCGCCTACGAGAGCGCCGTACTGTCCGCCCTGGACGCCGGCCGGCAGGACGAACTCGCCGGACTTCTCGGCGAGTTGCTCACCCGCCTGGAGGGGCACATGCAGGCGCTGCGGATCTGAGGGCGCCGGGCGGTCACCGCACGTCGTGGACCGTGCGGCGGTAGGTGGAGCGCCGGTCGTCGACGGACTGCCAGCGGTCGCCGTAGACGGTGCGGGTGACGCCGGGGTCGCGCAGGAAGTCGTGCGGGAAGCCGAGCGGCACGGCGCTCGCCTCGTCGAGGCGGGCGACGGCGTCGGCGTCCAGGCGGACGTCGAGGCAGCCGAGGTTGTCCGCGAGCTGGCTCTCCCTGGTGGCCGAGACGATCGGCACGACGTTGCCGGGTCGGCCCAGCAGCCAGGCGAGAGCGACCTGCGCCGGACTCCAGCCGCCCTCCTCCGCGATCTCCAGGACGGCGCTGATCACCGCGGCCTCGCGCTGGTCCTCCTCCCCGGAACCCAGTCGGCCGGACTCGCCCCGCCGGTACTTCCCGGTGAGCTTGCCGGCCGCGAGCGGCGCCCACGCCAGGACCGCCAGGTCGAAGGCCCGCGCCTGCGGGAGCAGTTCGCGTTCGGGCGTACGCTCCAGCAGGTTGTACCGCAGCTGCGAACCGGCGAACGCCGTCCAACCCCGCAGCTCCGCGAGGGTGTTGGCCTGCGCGATCTCCCAGGCCGCCCAGTCAGAGACGCCGACGTAGAGCACCTTGCCCGCGCGGACCAGGTCGTCGAGGGCGCGCATGACCTCGTCGACGGGGGTGAACTGGTCGCGGGCGTGGACCCACAGCACGTCGAGCCGGTCGGTGCGCAGCCGGTCCAGGCTCGCCTCCACCGACTGCACCAGGTTCTTGCGGTGGTTGCCCGCGGCGTTGACGTCACCCTCGCGGATCGCGCAGGTGTACTTGCTGGCGAGGACGAACTCGTCGCGCCGCCCGTCGAGCAGCTCCCCGAGGAAGCGCTCCGAGTCGCCCCCGGTGTAGATGTTGGCGGTGTCGACGAAGTTGCCGCCCGCCTCCGCGTAGAGGTCCAGCATCCTGGCGCTGGTCTCCTGGTCCGCGCCCCAGCCCGGGTCACCGCCCATGGTCATGGCGCCGAGGCTCAGCTCGCTCACGCGCAGGCCGGTCCTGCCGAACAGTGTGTACCGCATGTCGTACTCCCCCAGAAGGCGTTGGTGGGGCCGACGCTAGGCGCTGAAGCGCGCTCGAAGGCAAGCGGGCGGCGGGCTCAGGGCCGCTCGCCGGCCCGGTACACGCCGAACACGGCTCTCCCGGGGTCCCGCAGGACGGCGATCCGTGGTCCGTCGGGCAGGGAGGTCGGCTCCATCAGCACCGTGCCGCCCGCCTGGCCGGCCGTCGCCGTCGAGGCGTCCACGTCGGCGACCGCGAAGTACGGCAGCCAGTGCGGCGGCACCTCGTGCGGGAACTTGTCGTCCATCGTGATCATGCCGCCGAACTCGGCGCCGCCGACGCCCCACCGGGTGTAGTGCTCGGAGGTGGCGACGGTCCAGCCGAACACGGTGGTGTAGAAGGCCTCCGCCCGCGCCGCGTCGCGGCTCAGCAGCTCCACCCAGCCCAGCGAGCCGGGCGCGTTGAACAGGCCCGCGCCGGGGAAGGTGCGCGCCTGCCACAGCTGGAAGGCGGCACCGCCCGGGTCGAGGGCGACGACGAACCGGCCCACGTCGAACACGTCCATCGGGCCGACCAGCACCTTGCCCCCGGCCTCCTCGATCATCCGCGCGCTGACGTCGGCGTCGGACACCCCGAAGGACACGTTCCAGGCGACCGGCCGGCCCTGCTGGTACAGCGGGGTGAGCGCGGCGACGGCCGCGTCCCCGAGATGCGCGACGGTGTAGCCGCCCGCCTCCTGCCGCGGATCGGTCTCGAACCGCCAGCCGAACAACTCGGTGTAGAACCGCCGGGCGGCGGCCGGGTCGTCGGTCCCCAGCTCGGCCCAGCAGGGCCCGCCGGGCACGGGCGCGTCGAGCTTCATGGCGTTCCTCCCGAAGAAAACACCCCCTCCAGCACGCTAAGCCCGGGTCCGCTCCGCGGCATCCGCTGAGGTCAGGTGCCCGGCCGGTACCGCAGCGGATGGTCGGCGGGCACCTCCACCAGCACGATGGGGGTGCCGTCCGGGTCGGCGATCCACATCTCGACCAGGCCCCACGGCTCCTTCACCGGCGGCCGGACGATGTCCACCCCCGAGGCGGTCAGCTCCTCGTGGGCCGCCGTCACGTCCGGAACCTGCATCCACAGTCGTACGGCGGGGTCCGGCGGCGTCTGAGCCCGCCCCGAGACCTCCAGGAAGCCGCCGCCGAGGAAGTAGACGGTGCCGCGCTCCGGGCCCGTGCCGAACTCGCGGTACACGGGGAGGCCCAGTCGTTCTCCGTAGAAGGCGCGGGAGCGCTCGGGGTCGGTGGGGTGGAGCAGGATTCGGCTGCTGAGTACATGCACCATGCATCCGCAGCGTAGGCGACCGTTAAGCTCGGCGCTGCCCAGTCGCACCACACATCCGGAGAGTCCCGATGGACACCACCGCCACCGAGTTCAGCTTCCTTGACGCCACCGAGGCAGACGTGGACGCGCTCGTCGCGCTCGTCCAGTCGGCCTACCGCGGGGACTCCAGCCGGGCCGGCTGGACCACGGAGGCGGACATCCTGGAGGGACAGCGGACCGACCCCGAGGGCCTTCTGGAGATCATCAAGGGGCACGACACCCGGATGCTCACCGCCCGTCGCGACGGCCGGATCGTCGCCTGCTGCCAGCTCGAACACCGTGGTTCCTCCGCGTACTTCGGCATGTTCGCGGTCGATCCCGCCGTGCAGGGCGGCGGCCTCGGCAGGACGGTCCTGGAGGAGGCCGAGCGCCAGGCCCGCAGCGACTGGGGCGTCACCGAGATGCACATGACGGTGATCTCCGTGCGCGACGACCTGATCGCCTGGTACGAGCGGCGCGGATACCGCCGTACCGGCCGGATGACGCCGTTCCCCTACGGCGACGACCGCTTCGGCGTGCCCCAGCGGGACGACCTCCAGTTCGAGCTGCTGGTCAAGCCCCTCGGATGAGGTTCACGCCGTGAGGCGGCCGGGGTGCCCGATCTCCGGCCGGTCGGTGGTCGCGCCGTCCAGCCCGAAGGCCCGGACCAGCCGCAGTTGGTCCGCGGTGTTGACCACCCAGCCGATGATCCGCAGATCGTGCCCGCGGGCCGCCTCGACGGTCTCCAGGGTGAGCCGCCGAAGGTTCAGACACACGGTTCCGGCACCGACGGCCACGGCCCGTTCCACGATGTCGAGGCCGGCCGGGGTCCCCGCCGTCGAGTCGGGTCGGGGGTGGTGGAGGCTGCTGATGAGGGCGGTGCGCGCGCCGGGCACCAGGCGGGCGATCTCGGCGACGGCCTCGTCGTGGAAGGAGGACACCTCCACCCGTTCCACCAGGTTCCCTTCGAGCATCACCTCGGCGAGCGCCCGCGCCGCCTGCACGTCCTTGATCTCCGCCTGGAGCGGCACCGACACGGCCGCCAGGACCTCCTCGAAGACCGGCACCCGCTCGCCCTGCCCGGCGTCCAGGGCGCGCAGCTCCGCGAGGGTGTGGTCCGCGATCGGGCCGCTGCCGTCGGTGGTGCGGTCCACGTCGGCGTCGTGCATGACCACCAGAGCGCCGTCCTTGCTCAGGTGCAGGTCCAGTTCGACGGCGTCGAGACCGGCCCGCTCGGCGGCGACGAACGACCTGAGGGTGTTCTCGGGCTCGACGCCCATGACTCCGCGGTGACCGATGGTCAGGAGGTTCACGACACGCTCGCTTTCCCTGGACGGTTCCGTGCGGCCGGTGCGCACCGCGGGACCCCTACCCAGCGGCCGGCGCCGAAAGCCTCCGCGGACCTTCCGTACAAGCCTCCGCACACTCGGGGTAACGCAGGAAAAAGAGCGGTGACCATGGGGGTGTGCAGGACGTTTTCCCGAAGGTCATCTTGATGAGGCAACCTCTTCCGCGTACGGTGTCCGTACGAAAGCTTCTCCCGTGGAGGATGGGACATGACGGAAATTCTTGCGCAGGTGGGTGCGGAGGGGCGGGTTCCTCCCGTGGTCAGGGTGGTGGAGCACCCGGCCTGGCCCGTGCTCAAGGATGCCGTGGAGCGGATCCGCCCCTGGCAGTCGAAGGACGGATCGATCGACTTCACGGCCGAGGGTGCCCCCGAGCGCGCCGACGCCGACCAGGCGGTGCACCGGGTGGCGGCCGCGGTCGAGGAGCTCTCCCCGCTGCTCCCGCACGACGCGGACTACCACCGGGCCCTGGTGAAGGACCTGCGCCGGTGGGCCGAGGGCGGCTTCGAGGTGCCGGACTTCCTGGACTCGCTGCTGGCCTTCCAGCCCGCCGCGAACCGCGCGGACGGCCTCCAGCACCTGGTCGTCTTCCCGATGTACACGCAGAACGGCAACCCGGACCGCAACCTCGAGGCGGTCGTGCTGCGCATGGTCTGGCCGGACTGGCTGGCCGAACTGGAGCGCACCCGCTACGACAACCCGCTGTTCTGCGGCATCACCTTCGAGGACTTCACGGCGGGCTACGACACCAACTCCGCCGTCCTCTTCCCGGAGACCATCGCCGTCCGCGAGGCGCCGGAACGATTCTCCTGGGGCGGCATCTTCTGCGACCGCGAGGCCGCCCGCTTCCGCCGTGTCACGGACGCCGCCGTCGGCATCCTGGGCCTGGAACTGCCCGAGGACGTCGCCGCCCTGGTCCACGACCAGAAGCGGTGCGAGGAGGCCTTCGTGCTGTGGGACATGGTCCACGACCGCACCCACAGCCACGGCGACCTGCCCTTCGACCCCTTCATGATCAAGCAGCGCCAGCCGTTCTGGATGTACGGCCTGGAGGAGCTGCGCTGCGACCTCACCGCCTTCAAGGAGGCCGTGAAGCTGGAGGCCGACGGCGTCCCGCAGGCCCGTGACGTGCAGTACGCGGTTCTCTTCGACCGCATGTTCCGCTTCCCGGTCACGGGCGAGCGCGTGCGCAACTACGACGGTCTCGGCGGCCAGCTCCTCTTCGCCTACCTGCACAAGCGCGACGTCATCCGCTGGACCGACAACAACCTGCACATCGACTGGCAGCGCGCCCCGCAGGTCACCAACGAGCTGTGCGCGGAGATCGAGAAGCTGTACCGCGACGGCATCGACCGCCCGAAGCTCGTGCACTGGTTCGCCGGCTACGAGCTGGTCTCCACCTACCTCGCCCCGCACCCCGGCTCCAAGTGGGCCAAGGGGCCGGACGCCCTGGACCTGACCCAGCCGCCCCGTAAGCTCGTCGACGACGTGCTTCCGGACGAGTTTCCGCTGAGCATGTTCTATGAGGCACTGTCCAAGAAGCTGAAGAACGTGATCGCCTCCACCAAGGGCATCACGGCCGACGGTGCCGAGCGGATCGCCGCATGAGCGACCTGCGTACCGAGAACACTGCTCAGGAGGCGAAGACCATGGGGAACGGGGCTCTCAGTGGTGCGGTGATCGCGGTGGCCGGCGCGGGCGGACCCGCCGGCCGGGCGGCGCTGATCAGACTCGCCGAGGCGGGCGCCACCGTGGTGGGCGCGGACAACGACCCGGAGCGTCTCGCGGAGGCCGTGGACGCGGCGAGCTACGCGTCCGGCGGCGCGACCGTCATGGGCGAACCGGTCGACCTGCTCGACCTGCGTTCCACCCAGGACTGGGCGGCCCAGGTCGAGAAGGACTTCGGCCGGGTGGACGGTCTGGTGCACCTCGTGGGGGGCTGGCGCGGCAGCGAGACCTTCACCAAGACCAGCCTGGACGACTGGGACTTCCTGGAACTGCTGCTCATCCGCACCGTGCAGCACACCACACTCGCCTTCCATGAGGCACTCCAGCGCAGCGACCGCGGCCGGTACGTCCTGATCAGCGCCGCGGGCGCGAGCAGCCCCACCGCGGGCAACGCCGCGTACGCGGCCGGAAAGGCCGCCGCCGAGGCGTGGACGCTGTCGATGGCCGACTTCTTCCGCAAGGCCGGGGGCCCCGACGGGCCGACCTCCGCGGCGGTGATCCTGGTGGTGAAGGCGCTGGTGCACGACGTCATGCGCGCCGATCGACCCAACGCGAAGTTCGCGGGGTTCACCGACGTCAAGGACCTGGCCGAGGCCATCGCCGACGTCTGGGAGAAGCCCGCCGCCGAAGTGAACGGACACCGTCTGTGGCTCACCGAGAAGCCGTGAACCCACCCCGTACCGACGCCCGTCGTCATCACGACCCGCAGACCCGAGGTTTCGCCAGCGACAACTACGCGGGCGTCCACCCGGAGGTGATGGCCGCCCTGGCCCTAGCCAACGGGGGCCATCAGGTGGCGTACGGCGAGGACGACTACACCGAGAACCTCCAGCGGATCGTCCGGGGCCACTTCGGGCCGACGGCGGAGGCCTTCCCGGTCTTCAACGGCACCGGTGCCAACGTCGTCGCGCTCCAGGCGGTCACCGACCGCTGGGGCGCGGTGATCTGCGCCGAGAGCGCCCACATCAACGTGGACGAAGGCGGTGCGCCCGAGCGCATGGGCGGCCTCAAGCTGCTCACCGTCGCGACTCCCGACGGCAAGCTCACCCCCGAGCTGATCGACCGGCAGGCGTACGGCTGGGAGGACGAGCACCGGGCGATGCCGCAGGTCGTCTCGATCACCCAGAGCACCGAACTGGGCACGCTCTACACGCCGGAGGAGATCCGCGCGATCTGCGAGCACGCCCACGCGCACGGCATGAAGGTGCACCTGGACGGCTCCCGCATAGCCAACGCGGCCGCCTCGCTGGACGTTCCGATGCGGACGTTCACCAACGCGGTCGGCGTCGACATCCTCTCGCTCGGCGGGACGAAGAACGGCGCGATGTTCGGCGAGGCGGTCGTGGTCATCAACCAGGACGCGGTCTCGCACATGCGGCACCTGCGCAAGCTGTCCATGCAGCTCGCCTCCAAGATGCGCTTCGTCTCGGTGCAGTTGGAGGCGCTGCTGGCCAAGGACCTCTGGCTGCGCAACGCCCGCCACGCCAACGACATGGCGCAGCGGCTGGCCGAGGGGGTGCGCGCGGTGCACGGCGTGGAGATCCTGCACCCGGTCCAGGTCAACGGCGTCTTCGCCAGGTTGCCGCACGAGGTGGGCGAGCGCCTCCAGAAGCGGTTCCGCTTCTACTTCTGGGACGAGGCGGCGGGTGTGGTCCGCTGGATGTGCTCCTTCGACACGACGGAGGAGGACGTGGACGCCTTCGTGGCGGCGCTCAAGGAGGAGATGGCCCGGTAGGGGCTGCCGCCCGCCACGACGATGTGCGCATAGGTATGCGGTCACCTGGAAAACGATTGACGCCCGGGTGATCGCTTTCCTATGCTCTCGAAGCATGGAGCTGATCCAGGAAACCCCCGACCTCTCCGCCTACCTGGCCGCCGACGAGGTCATCGACCATCACCACCCCCTGGTCCGGGACACCGCCGCACGGCTGGCGTCACAGGCAGAGGACTCGTATGCCTATGCGCGACTGGCTTTCGAGTTCGTGCGGGACACCATCCCGCACTCAGAGGACTCCGGCGATCTGCGGGTGACCTGGCGCGCCTCCGACGTACTGGAGCGGCGCACGGGCATCTGCTACGCCAAGGCCCACGCGCTGACCGCGCTGCTGCGCGCCGAGGACATCCCCACCGCCCTCTGCTACCAGACGTTCGACGTCGTCCACGGGCTGGTCGCCGTCCGCTTCAACGGCGCCTGGCACCGCCAGGACCCGCGCGGCAACAAGCCCGGCGTCAACGCCCAGTTCTCCCTGGACGGCGAACAACTGGCCTTCGTCCCCGACACCGCCGCCGGTGAGCGCGACCACCCCGTCCTGTACGCGGCACCGCCCCCGCCCGTCCTGCGCGCGCTCCGGGCCGCCTCGGACCGCCCCCACCTCTGGAAGACGCTCCCCGCCACGCTGTGACACCCCCGTCGCGGATGCCGGGGGTGTCGATGAGTGCGGGGGGAGGTGGGGGAGAGGCGCCGGTGCGACGGGAGCGGTGGACCCAACTGCGGCAGGGGGCCGGACCGCCGGGAAGCCGGCCACCCGACCTGTTGATCCGGCCGCTCCTCGCCCCTGTGACGCGTCCGGCGGGCGAGGCCCGGCCGACGACCGAACCCCGGTCACGGCACGGCCACCGGGCTTCCGGTTCGCGGTCGGGACCCTCATCGGCTGCCGGACCCCCGCCCGCGGGCGGGGGAGGGGGAGCGGGTCAGCGGGCCTCGGCCGCGCGCACCTGCTCCGGCGTGGGCGCCGTGCCGCCCAGATGGGCCGGCATCCACCAGGTGTCGCTCGCGTCCTTGGGGCGGACCGGGTAGGCCCGCTGGGCGGCCTCCAGCAGTTCCTGCACCCGCTCGCGGACCTGGCGGGTGATCGCGCCGGCGTACTTGTCGCGCGAGGCCTCGAGCGCCTCGCCGACCCGCATGGTGACAGGGGTGTGGCTGCGCTTGAAGTTGCGCGGGTGCCCCTTGGTCCACAGCCGCTGTGTCCCCCACACCGCCATCGGCACCAGCGGCACGCCCGCCTCCTGGGCCAGCCGCGCCGCGCCGGTCTTGAAGGACTTCAGCGTGAACGACTCCGAGATGGTGGCCTCGGGGAAGACACCGATGATCTCCCCGGAGCGCAGCGAGTCCAGCGCGTGCGCGTAGGCCGCCTCGCCCTGCGTGCGGTCGACGGGGATGTGCTTCATCCCGCGCATCAGCGGGCCGGAGACCTTGTGGCGGAAGACGGACTCCTTCGCCATGAAACGCACGAGCCGCTTCTGCGGGAGCGCCGCGAGACCGTTGAAGATGAAGTCGAGGTAGCTGATGTGGTTGCTCACCAGCACGGCTCCGCCCGAGCGCGGGATGTTTTCCGACCCCTGGCAGTCGATCTTGAGGTCCCAGACCTTGAACAGGGTCTGTGCGAGGCCGACGACGGGGCGGTAGACAAGCTCTGCCATGGACGAGGCGGACCCTTCCTGATCTCCGCCCGGGGGCGGCTCCCCGGCGGCAAAGTTACGCAGCCGTAGGTTTACGGCATCTCGCAGATCGTGCCCGAAGAACGGCCGGGTAGCCAGTCCTCGTGCCCGCCAACCGCGAGATTCTCGTCACGTCCGCGCCGTTGCTCCACCTCGGCCTTTCGGCCCGCCTTCACTCCGCTCGAACCGTGGCCCGCCGCACCAGGAGGTACATCTCGCAGCCCAGGCAGTACCCGAAAGCGGCATTGAGGAAAGCCGCCGCGAGCGCGGCCCCGGTGGCCGCCGACCCCAGCCAGTCTGGCCCGAGGGCGAATCCGATCAGACCCAGCCCCGCGAAGCCCAGCCCCACCGCCTGCGCGAACCGCGGCGGCTGCGGCGCCTCGAACTCGGTCGGCGGCCCCAGCCTGGGGCGCACGACCGCCCGGAACACCCACCCGTACGGCGAACGGCCGACCCCGCCGGCCGCGCCGAGCGCGAACGCCAGCGTCTGCCAGGCCAGCAGCCACGGGCTCCGGGTGATCAGCACGACCGCCAGTACGACGGTCGTGACGGCCGCCCCGAACCGCGGCCCTCTCGCATCGATGTCCATGAATCAAGCATTCCGCAACGGACAGGCGAGGGGGAGGCGGGAATCTTTGCAGTCTCGTGAATGCTGGTGCCGATGATGACCGGACTCATGGTGTGCGTGGCGGTGCTCGCGGTGGCGAGCGCCTACGGAGTGCTGCACCGACGGCGGAGCGGGAGGGTGCGCGTGCGCGGGCGCGACGAAGGACAGCGGCTCGGGGCCGACCGGCTGGGCGGCGAACTCGGCGAGCGGGCCACGCTCGTGCAGTTCTCCAGCGCCTTCTGCGCCCCCTGCCGGGCGACCCGGCGGATCCTCGGCGAGGTGGCGGACCTCGTCCCCGGCGTCACCCACATCGAGATCGACGCCGAGGCGCGCCTCGACCTCGTCAGGGAACTCGCCGTCCTCAAGACCCCGACCGTGCTGGTCCTGGACGCCGACGGGCACGTCGTGCGCCGCGCCACCGGACAGCCCCGCAAGGCCGACGTCATCGCGGCCCTGGGCGAGGCGGTGTGAGTCCGTGCCACCGACGCCGAGTCCGCTCCCCGACGCCGGCACGCACTTGACCGCGCGTGCCACCGGTCGTCAGCCTGGCCGTATGCCCGAGGAACTCCTTCTCCACGGACGGGCGCACGTCGACCTCGTCCGTACCGCGAGTGCGCGCTGTCCGGTCCGTTGAGCAGCCACGCATCCACTCGTCACTCCCGGCAGAAGGACCAGGACCAGCCATGACGGCCACGCCCGACCTCGGTACCCCCCAGCTCGCCTCGCCCGACCTGCTGCGCTCCGTCTTCCGACGGCACGCGGCCGGGGTGGCCGTGATCACGGCCGTCGGAGAGAGCGGGCCGGTCGGCTTCACCGCCACCTCGCTCACCTCCGTCTCGGCCGAGCCCCCGATGCTGTCCTTCGGCATCGGCGCCGGCGCCTCCAGCTGGCCGGCCGTCTCCACGGCCGACCACGTCGGGGTGCACATACTCGGCGAGCACCAGCGGGAGCTGGCCGCCACCTTCGCGCGCAGCGGGGCCGACCGGTTCGGCGCGCCGACGTCCTGGCGGGAGGGCCCCGAGGGGGTTCCCGTCCTCGACGAGGTGCTGGCCTGGCTGGTGTGCCGGGTCGTCGCGCGCATACCCGCGGGGGACCACCGGATCGTCCTCGCCGAGGTGGTGGTGGGCGATCCCGCGGGCGCGGGCCGCCCGTTGCTCTACCACCAGGGCCGTTTCACCGCTCTGCGGGATTGATCACGGTCCGGCGCCGCTGCGGAGGCGTCGAGTTCCGGTTACGGTGCGTTGCGGAGGTCACAGTTCAAAGCGCTTGCTTAGCGGGCAGGAACTGGGTGTACTGACGAGTAATATTCCGTTCGGGAGCGCAGGCCGCCCCGATCGGGATCGGCCGCTTGTGGCGCCTATGCTGCCTGAAAGAAGGCAGCCAGAACTGACGATGCAGTAGGAGAGCCGGCGTGAGCTTGAGGATCGTTGTCACTGTGAAGTACGTGCCCGACGCCACTGGCGACCGGCACTTCGCCGATGACCTGACCGTCGACCGGGACGATGTGGACGGTCTGCTCTCCGAGCTGGACGAGTACGCGGTCGAGCAGGCGCTGCAGATCTCCGAGAACTCCGACGACGACGTGGAGATCACCGTTCTGACGGTCGGCCCCGAGGACGCCAAGGACGCGCTCCGCAAGGCCCTGTCCATGGGTGCCGACAAGGCGATCCACGTCGAGGACGACGACCTGCACGGCACCGACGCCATCGGCACCTCCCTGGTGCTGGCCAAGGCGATCGAGAAGGCCGGCTACGACCTGGTGATCTCCGGCATGGCCTCCACCGACGGCACCATGGGCGTCGTCCCGGCCCTGGTGGCCGAGCGCCTGGGCGTCCCGCAGGTGACCCTGCTGTCCGAGGTCTCCGTGGCGGACGGCACCGTCAAGGGCCGCCGTGACGGGGACACCGCCTCGGAGCAGCTGGAGGCGTCCCTGCCGGCCGTCGTGTCGGTCACCGACCAGTCCGGTGAGGCGCGGTACCCGTCCTTCAAGGGCATCATGGCCGCCAAGAAGAAGCCGGTGGAGTCCTGGGACCTGTCCGACCTCGACATCGAGGCGGAGGAGGTCGGCCTGGACGGCGCCCGGACCAAGGTCGAGTCCGCGAACGCGCGTCCGGCCCGCACCGCCGGCACGATCGTCAAGGACGAGGGCGAGGGCGGGAAGCAGCTCGCCGAGTTCCTCGCGGGCCAGAAGTTCATCTGAGTCCCCACTCGCCGACCCGCCCCTCAAGTTCCGTACCCAGGAGAGCAATCCCATGGCTGAAGTCCTCGTCTACGTCGACCACGTGGACGGCGCCGTCCGCAAGCCCACCCTGGAGCTGCTGACCCTGGCCCGCCGCATCGGCGAGCCGGTCGCCGTGGCCCTCGGCAGCGGCGCCGCCGACACCGCCTCCGTCCTCGCCGAGCACGGCGCGGTCAAGGTCCTCACGCACGACGCGTCCGAGTACGCCGACTACCTGGTCGTGCCGAAGGTGGACGCGCTCCAGGCCGCCGTCGAGGCGGTCTCCCCCGCCGCGGTGCTGGTGTCGTCCTCCGCGGAGGGCAAGGAGATCGCCGCCCGCCTGGCGCTGCGCACCGGCTCCGGCGTCATCACCGACGCCGTCGACGTCGAGGCCGGCGACGAGGGCCCGGTGGCCACCCAGTCGGTGTTCGCCGCGTCCTTCACCACCAAGTCCCGCGTCGTCAAGGGCGTCCCGGTCATCACCGTGAAGCCCAACAGCGCCGCCGTCGAGGCAGCTCCGGCCGCCGGCGCGGTCGAGGCCCTCGCGGTCACCTTCTCCGCCCAGGCGACCGGCACCAAGGTCACCGGCCGCACGCCGCGCGAGTCGACGGGCCGCCCCGACCTGACCGAGGCCGCGATCGTCGTCTCCGGCGGCCGTGGCGTCAACGGCGCCGAGAACTTCTCGATCATCGAGGCCCTCGCCGACTCCCTCGGCGCGGCCGTCGGCGCCTCGCGTGCCGCGGTGGACGCCGGCTGGTACCCGCACACCAACCAGGTCGGCCAGACCGGCAAGTCCGTCTCGCCGCAGCTGTACATCGCCAACGGCATCTCCGGCGCGATCCAGCACCGCGCCGGCATGCAGACCTCGAAGACGATCGTGGCCGTCAACAAGGACGCCGAGGCCCCGATCTTCGACCTGGTCGACTACGGCGTCGTCGGCGACCTGTTCGACGTCGTCCCGCAGCTCACCGAGGAGATCAAGACCCGCAAGGGCTGATCCCCGAGCGCCGCTGTCCCGAGGCCCCCGTGACCCCACCGGTCACGGGGGCCTCGGCTCATCCCAGGGACACCGAGGCGCACACCGGCAGGTGGTCGCTCGGATACCGGCCGTCCAGCGAGAAGGTGTCCACCCATGCCCGGTGGACCGTGACGCCCGGCGTCGCCAGGATCCAGTCGATGCGGTCCCCGCCCGGCTGCGGACCCCGGTACGCGTGGAACGTCCCGTACGCCGGACCCCGCCGCTCCGCCGCGTCCCAGGTGTCGACGAGGCCGCCGTCCAGCAGCGTGTCGTGGATCGTGCCGCGGCGCGCGGGGGTGTTGAAGTCGCCGGTCACCAGCAGGGGCAGGCCGGGGTCGAACGAGGCGACCCGTTCGGCGATCATCGCGGCGGCGCGTTCGCGGGCGTACTGACCGGCGTTGTCGAGATGGGTGTTGAGGAGGCAGAACCGCCGGCCCGCCGCCCCGAGATCGCGGAAGCGGACCCAGGTGACCATCCGGGGATGGGCGCCGCCCCAGGTGTTGGAGCCCCGTACCTCCGGGGTGTCGGAGAGCCAGAAGTGGGCGTGCTCGACCGGGGCGAGCCGCCGCGTGTCGTAGAAGACGGCCATCGACTCGTCGTCACCCCCGCCGCGTCCGGTGCCGATCCAGTGGTAGTGGGGCCCGAGGTCGGCCTCGATGTCACGCAGCTGGGGCGGCTCGCCCTCCTGGGTGCCGATGACGTGCGGCGCCGCCGCGCGGAGCAGGGCGCGCATCGCCGGACGGCGGGCCGTCCAGCTGTGGGGTTCCCTCGCGCTGGGGAACCGGAGGTTGAAGGTCATGACCTCCAGGGGTGGGACGGCGGCGGCCCTCGGCGGCGACTCCTCCTCGGCCGAGGGGACCCGGACGGCCGAAGAGGCCCGCAACGCCCCGATCAGGGGAACGCCGACGGCGGCGGCCGTCACGGTCCGCAGCCCCGTACGTCGCGTGAGTCCCGCGGTGTCCGCCAAGTGGCCTCCCCTTCCTCTCGTACGCCAGGGTGAGTGTACGAACGGATCGACGGAAGAGGGCCTCGCGACGCAAGTGAGGCAGGGAGTCCGAAGGGACCAGGGCGTGGACAGGGTGTTGACCCGCGAGAAGCCCCGCGGTTAGTTTCCTTCAACGGATTGTTGATTCCGTAAGGCGGAAAACAGGAGGGTGTGGGAATGGGTCAGGGTCAGCAGGAGACGGTGTCGAGGAGCCTCGCGGGTGCCGTCGGCGAGGAGATCAGCGCCTCCCTCGCCCCGGTCGACGCCGAACTCCAACGCCGCTACCCGGGCGACCCCGGCACCCGCCAGCCCGTCCACACGGTCTACGTCCCCGGCGACGCCTTCGCCGCCGACACCCTCCGCTCCTGGGGCGACCGGGCCCTCGCCGCGCTCGACGAACACGCTCCCGACGCCACGTCGTTCGCCGCCGTCCTCGGCCTGTCCGAGGAACTCGCCGAGCCCGTGTACACACGCGTGCGCGCCAAGCTGGAACGCGAGCCGATCGAGGACCTGCGGGTGGACTTCGAGGACGGCTACGGCCCGCGCCCGGACGCCGAGGAGGACGAGGCGGCGGCCCGCGCGGCCCGGCTGATCGCCGAGGCGTACGCCGAGGGCACGGCGGCCCCGTACATGGGCATCCGCATGAAGTGCATGGAGGCCGCCGTCCGCGACCGGGGCATCCGCACCCTGGACATCTTCCTCACCGGGCTGACGGAGGCCGGCGGCCTGCCCGACGGGCTGGTGCTGACGCTGCCGAAGGTGACCTACCCCGAGCAGGTCGCCGCGATGGTCCGGCTCCTGGAGGCCTTCGAGCGGGCCCGCGGGCTCACCCCCGGCCGGCTCGGCTTCGAGATCCAGATCGAGACCAGCCAGGCCATCCTCGCCGCCGACGGCACCGCCACCGTCGCCCGCATGATCCAGGCCGCCGAGGGCCGCGCCACCGGCCTGCACTACGGCACCTTCGACTACAGCGCCTGCCTCGGCGTCTCCGCCGCGCACCAGGCCAGTGACCACCCGGCCGCCGACCACGCCAAGGCCGTCATGCAGGTCGCCGCCGCCGGCACCGGCGTACGCGTCTGCGACGGCTCCACGAACGTCCTGCCGGTCGGCCCCGCCCACCAGGTCCACGACGCCTGGCGCCTGCACTACGGCCTCACCCGCCGTGCCCTCGCCCGCGCCTACTACCAGGGCTGGGACATGCACCCCGGCCACCTCCCGACCCGCTACGCGGCGGTCTTCGCCTTCTACCGCGAGGGGTTCGCGCAGGCCGCCGAGCGCCTCGCCCGGTACGCCGACCGGGCGGGCGGCGACGTGATGGACGAGCCGGCGACCGCCAAGGCCCTCAGCGGGTACCTGCTGCGCGGCCTGGACTGCGGCGCCCTGGACACGGCCGAGGTGACCGGCGCGACCGGGCTGACGCGCGCCGCCCTGGAGGACTTCGCGGCACCGCGCCGAGGTGATCTGACGGCCTCCGCGCGGTAGCCGCGGTGGCCGCGGTGGCCGCGGTGGCCGCGGTGGCCGCGGTGGCCGCGGAACGAGCGGACCGGCCGGGGCGTCGCGCCCCGGCCGGCCGTAGGTGCTCAGCTCCCGCTGTTTCCGCCACCGCCCGGGAAGGTGTACGGGGCGGTGATGATCTCCATCCCGTGCCCCGCGGGATCCATGAAGTACAGGCCCCGCCCGCCGTGATGGTGGTTGATCTCGCCCGGCTGCTTCCCGTGCGGATCGGCGAAGTACGTGATCCCGGCTTCCCGGATCCGCGCGAACGCGGCGTCGAACTCCTCGTCGGAGACGAGGAACGCGTAGTGCTGCGGGGTGATGGATCCCGCCGGGACGGTGGCGAAGTCCAGGGTGACGCCGTTGCCGGTGGCGACCGGGATGAAGGGGCCCCATTCGTCCCCTGCTTCGAGTCCCAGCAGGTGGGCGAGGAACTCGGCGGACTCCCGGTTGTCACGGGAGTGGACGATCGTGTGGTTCAGGTCGACGGACATGTGTGGAATGCCTCCGTAAGGCAAACTCACGGGCACCTCCATGCCTCACCCAGCCGGTGACCGACACGCGATGCCGTATGACGATCCTAACGGACGCGAAGGTGCTCCAGCCCGGAGAGCGTCACCATCTTCTCCTTCGCGAACCATTGCGTGCCGCGCTCGCACAGCCGCGCGTCGGCCCTGGCCCGAGCGCAGAACTCCTCCGGCGTCACCCCGAACATCTGCCTCAACTTGGCCGAACCCTCGAGTAGTTCGCTGATCAGGGAACGCTGCCCCGGATGGCTGCGCGGCACCCCGTCGCCGTTGTGCAGGACACCGTGACGGTTGACGTACGCGAACACCCCGGACACGATGCCGCCGTCGCCCGACTCGATCCGCGCCGACGCCTCGGGCAGCCGGACCCGGTCGAAGTTCGGCTCGGTCGCGTCGACGACGGCAAGCTGCTCGGCGTCCAGCCAGATGACGAACAACTCCCGTCGGACACCGGGCGCGTCGACGGGGGACGCGGACACGTACCCCAGGACGCTCACATGGGCCGACACCCCCACGTCGATGCCCGTGACCCGGGTCCGGACCATCGGGATCGCCGAGGTGAGCGCGGACTCGGCCATCTTGTGCCGCAGTTGGCCGGGGCAGGCGTTGGAGCCGACGGCCAGGACGGGGGTCCGGTCCGGGAACGTGAGGCGGTCCAGCGGCAACAGCCGGTCCCCGTCGAGCAGTCCGGACTCCGCCGGCCACGTCCCCGGATACGTCAGCGGATGGTCGCGCGGCGCGTCGGCCAGACCCAGCGCCTCCAGCGTGCGGTGCCCCTCGTGCCCGTCCATGCCGGCCTCAGTCCGCCGGGGGCAGCTCGCCCGAGCCGCGGGTGACGAGACGGGTGGGCAGTTCGATCCGCTCCGGCGCCAGCAGGGTGCCGTCCAGCTGCCGGAACAGACGGTCGGCGGCGGTACGGCCGATGGCGGCGGCGTCCTGCGCGACCACCGTGACGCCCGGCTGGAGCAGGTCGGCCAGCTCCAGGTCGTCGAAGGCCACCAGGGCCACAGGGCGGCTCTGCTCGGCGAGCACCCGGATGACGGTGACGGTCACCCGGTTGTTCCCCGAGAAGACCGCGGTGACCGGCGCCGGCCCGGACAGCATCTCCTCGGCCGCCCGACGCACCCGTGCGGGATCGGTGGCGCCCAGGGACGTCCAGGCCTCGTCCACGGCTATGCCCGCGTCCTCCATGGCCGCGCGGTAACCCCGCAGCCGCTCGGCCGCGGTGTGGATGCGCGGCATGTCCCCGATGAAGCCGATCCTGCGGTGCCCGTGGGCGACGAGGTGGGCGACGCCCTCGCGGGCCCCGCCGAAGTTGTCCGACAGGACGCAGTCGGCGTCGATCAGCCCCGCGGGCCGGTCGACGAAGACCGTCGCCACGCCCGCCTTCATCTCCGGCTCCAGGTACCGGTGGTCGTCACCGGCCGGGATGACCACCAGCCCGTCCACCCGGCGGGCGCACAGGGCCAGCGCCAACTCCTGTTCCCGGTCGGGGTCCTCGGCGCTGGAACCGTTGATGAGCAGCGCGCCGTGCGCCCGCGCCACCTCCTCCACGGCCCGGCTCAGGGGGCCGTAGAACGGGTCGGCGAGGTCTTCGAGGACCAGGCCGATGCTGGCGGTGGTGCCTTTGCGCAGGACCCGCGCGCTGTCGTTGCGGCGGAAGCCGAGCGCGCCGATGGCCTCCTGGACGCGGCGCTCGGTCTCCGGCGTGACGCCCGGCTCGCCGTTCACCACGCGCGAGACGGTCTTCAGGCCGACCCCCGCGCGTGCCGCCACGTCCTTCATGGTGGGACGATTGCCGTAGCGGTTTCCGGAGATGCCGACTGCGCGGCGGGGCGTCTCGGGCACGGGGCGGGTCCTGTCCTGTTGTCCACGAGGACGCGGGCGGCGCGCGCGTCCCTGGGGGTGGTGGAGGATGTGTCGCCGAGCATAGGGCCTGGACAACGTTGTCAGATGCGGGAGAGACTGTCCACCGCGATCCCGGCCCACGTCCCCACCGCTGGACCGGCCAGCCCTTTTTCCGATGGTTGACGGGGAGAACCGAGACTGATGCACACCGACCTCGTGGCCGCGCTGGACATCGGCGGCACCAAGATCGCCGGCGCACTGGTGGACGGCGCCGGCACGATCCTGGTCCGCGCCCAGCGGCCCACGCCCGCCCAGCAGGACGGCGACACCGTGATGCGGGCCGTCGAAGAGGTGCTCGGGGACCTGACGGCCTCGCCGCTGTGGGAGGGTGCCCGCGCCCTCGGCATCGGCAGCGCCGGCCCGGTGGACGCCTCCACCGGCACCGTGAGTCCGGTCAACGTGCCCGGCTGGCGCGACTACCCGCTGGTCGAGCGGGTGCGGGCCGCCACCGGGAACCTCCCCGTCGCACTGATCGGCGACGGCGTGGCGATCACCGCCGCCGAACACTGGCAGGGCGCCGCCCGCGGCCACGACAACGCCCTGTGCATGGTGGTCTCCACCGGCGTCGGCGGTGGTCTGGTCCTGGGCGGCCGACTGCACCCCGGCCCCACCGGCAACGCCGGGCACATCGGCCACATCAGCGTCGATCTCGACGGCGACCCGTGTCCGTGCGGTGCGCGTGGCTGTGTCGAGCGCATCGCCAGCGGGCCGAACATCGCCCGGCGCGCCCTGGAGAACGGCTGGCGCCCCGGCCCGGACGGCGACCCCTCGGCCGCCGCCGTGGCCGCCGCCGCGCGCGCGGGCGACCCCGTCGCCGTGGCGTCGTTCGAGCGGGCGGCGCAGGCCCTGGCCGCCGGTATCGCGGCCACCGCGACCCTCGTCGAGGTCGACATCGCGGTGATCGGCGGCGGCGTCGGCAAGGCGGGCGACGTCCTCCTCACGCCTCTGCGGCGGTTCCTCGCCGACTACGCCACCCTGTCGTTCGTGCGGCGGCTGACCGTGGTGCCCGCGCAGATGGGCACCGACGCGGGCCTGGTGGGCGCGGCCGCCGCGGCACTGGCGAGCGGGCCGGAGATGACGGTGGCGGGGGTCTGAGGGGCACTGGCGGGCGGGCCGGGCGGACACAAGGGGCCTCGCGGACACAAGGGGCCGCGCGGGCCCAGGGGACCGGGCGGGCCTCGCGAGCCCAAGGGACCGGGCGTCTCGGGCGGACGGGGCGAACGACAGGGACAGGGCAGGCCGGGGCGGGTCCAAGGCACCAGGCGAACCGGATGGGCCGGGCGGCCGGGCGGGTTGGGCGGGCCGGGCGGACCCAAGGGACGGGGCGGACCGGGCGGACCCAAGGGACCGGATGGGCCGGGCGGCCGGGCGGCCGAAGGAACGTTCCCTCACCGGAACGGCCCCTCCGGCCCCCGAGCGTGTCGCGGTCGGCGCGTGACCTCACGCGGGCTGCGCAGTTGATCCGGGCATGAAGAAGCGCAGCATGCTCGCCATCGCCTCATTCGCCACCGGTCTCGTCGTCGCGGCCATCACCCCCTCGCACGGTCTCGGGGAGGAGGACCTCGGCGGACTGAACGTCGGGGACACCCTCAGCACCCTCGACCACACCGCCATCGCCAGCGACAGCCTGGCCGTCGACGAGGACGCCGTGGACCTGGCCGACTGACGGGTTCCGCACGAGGCCGTGGCGCCGGTCCCCACCGTCCGGGGACCGGCGCCGCGGTGTTCGCGCGCCCTCAACGGGAGCCGGTTTCCGTGGCAGGGTGGAGCGGGCAAGCCACAGGGGCCGACCGAAGAGGGGGACTCGTGACCGTCGTCTGGATCAACGGCGCGTTCGGTGCGGGGAAGACGACCACCGCACGGGAACTGATCGACCTGATCCCGAACAGCACCCTCTTCGACCCCGAGGTCGTCGGGGCGGCGCTCCCGCACCTCCTGCCGCCCAAACGCCTCGCCGAGGTCGGCGACTTCCAGGATCTGCCGATCTGGCGCCGGCTCGTGATCGACACCGCGGCCGCGCTCCTGGCGGAACTGGGCGGCACCCTCGTCGTCCCCATGACCCTGCTGCGCCAGGAGTACCGCGACGAGATCTTCGGTGGCCTCGCCGCCCGCCGGATCGCCGTCCGGCACGTGCTGCTGGCCCCGGCGGAAACGATCCTGCGCGAGCGAATAGCCGAGCGGGACCTCCCGCCCGACCTCCCCGACGCCGAGATACGGGTACGGCAGTGGTCCTACGACCACATCGAGCCGTACCGCGCCGCCCTCGCCGGCTGGCTCACCTCGGACGCCCACCCCGTCGACTCCAGCGACCTCACCCCGCACGAGACGGCCGTCCGTATCGCGCGGGCCGTCGACAGCGGGTCGGTCGCCGCCTGCGACATCGTGCAGACGCCCGAGCCGACCGCCGAGACGCTGGCCGCCGGGGTACTCCTCTTCGACGAGCAGGACCGGGTGCTGCTCGTCGACCCGACGTACAAGCCCGGCTGGGAGTTCCCGGGCGGAGTCGTGGAGCCGGGCGAGGCGCCCGCGCGCGCGGGCATGCGCGAGGTCGAGGAGGAGACCGGCGTCCGGCTGGACGACGTACCCCGGCTGCTCGTCGTCGACTGGGAGCGGCCGGCGCCTCCCGGCTACGGCGGTCTGCGTCTCCTCTTCGACGGCGGCCGGCTCGACTCCGCGGCGACCGCGGGCCTGCTGCTGCCCGGTCCGGAACTGCGGGGCTGGCGCTTCGTCACCGAGGAGGAGGCCGCCGACCTGCTGCCCCCGGTCCGCTACGAGCGGCTGCGCTGGGCCCTGCGGGCACGGGAGCGGGGCGCCGCCCTCTACCTGGAGGCCGGGGTCCCCCTCGGATGCCCCTGAGGCGGCCGCGCCGCGGCGCGGTGTCGTCCGCGGGGTGGGGCTAGCTCTCCTGGCGCGACCGCCGCCCGAAGCCGGTCGTCGCGTCGGCCACGCGTGTGTGGCGTTCGTTGGCGGTCGTCCGATCGTCCGGTCGTCCGGTCGTCCGGTCGTCCGGTCGCCCGGTCGGCCGAGGGGCGGTGGCGTGGGCGCGGCGGCCGGTGCGGCCGGGGCACGGTCCCCGTCCTCAGGGCGCGGGGCGATGACTGGCCGCCGCCTCGCGCAGGACGGCCGAGGCTCGCTCGGTCACCGGGTCGCCGTGGCCGAAGCAGGCCACGTCCGCGTCGAGCGCGGCGAGCCGGTGCAGGGCGGCGACGGTCAGGGGCCGGTCCAGGTTGAACACCCCCGGCATCACCGACCCGTCGACGGGCGAGGCGGCGACCGTGTCCCCCGTGAACAGCACGCCGTGGCGCGGCAGATGGAGCGCGATACTGCCGTCGGTGTGGCCTGGCACATGGATCACGTGCGCTCCGCCGCCGAAGGCGAGGACCTCGCCGTCGGCCAACTCCGTGATCGACGCCGGCGGTTCGACGTCGCGTACGGGCAGGAGCCGGAGGGCGGCGGCGTGCAGCGGTCGCTCCCACTCCGCCAGCACCGGTGGGGGAGCGGGGACCCGGCGTCGGAGCACCGCGGCGTCCGCGGTGTGCGCCAGCACCTCCGCCCCGGTCAGGGCGGCCAGTTCGGCGGCGCCGCCCGCGTGGTCCTCGTGGAAGTGGGTGAGCACCACACGGCGTACCGCCGCCGGACCGTGCCCCAGGGCGGTGACCGCGTCGACGATCGCGCGGCCGGAGCCGGGCGGTCCGGCGTCGACGAGGGTCAACTCCTCGGCGTCGCGCCAGAGATAGGCCTGGCCGACCGGGAAGCGCAGCAGGTGCAGACGGGGGAGGAGCGCGACGACGTCCATGTGACGACCGTAGAGAGGGCCCCGCCCGCCGGGCGAGGCCCTCTGCCGAGAGCAGAGCGAGTGGCTCAGCCGGCCGCGTACGTGCGCAGGAACAGGGCCTCCGCCACCGACAGGCGCTCCAGTTCCTCCGGGGACACGCTCTCGTTGACCGCGTGGATCTGGGCCTCCGGCTCGCTCAGTCCGATGAGGAGGATCTCCGCGTCGGGGTAGAGCGCCGCGAGGGTGTTGCACAGCGGGATGGAGCCGCCCTGGCCGGCGTACTGCATCTCCTGGCCGGGGTAGGCCACCGCCATCGCCTCGGCCATCGCCGCGTACGCCGGGCTCGTGGTGTCGGCGCTGAACGGCTGGCCCTGGCCGATCTGCTCGGTCTGCACCCGCGCGCCCCACGGCGTGTGCGCCTCCAGATGGGCCTGGAGCAGCTTCGTCGCCTCGGCGGCGTCCACGCCCGGCGGCACCCGAAGGCTGATCAGTGCCCGCGCGCTCGACTGCACCGAGGGGGTGGCGCCGACGACCGGCGGGCAGTCGATGCCGAGCACGGTGACCGCGGGGCGGGCCCAGATCCGGTCGGCGACCGTGCCGGACCCGATCAGTCCGACGCCTTCGAGGACCTTGGCGTCCACGCGGAACTGCTCCTCGTCGTACTGCAGCCCTTCCCAGGCCGGCCCGTCGGTCAGGCCGTCGACGGTCGTCGAGCCGTCCTCGGCGCGCAGCGAGTCCAGGACCCGGATCAGCGCGCCCAGCGCGTCCGGGGCGGCGCCACCGAACTGGCCGGAGTGCAGGTTGCCCGCGAGGGTGTCGATCCGCACCCGCATCATGGTCATGCCGCGCAGCGTGGCGGTGACGGTGGGCAGACCGACCCGGAAGTTGCCCGCGTCGCCGATCACGACGGTGTCGGCGGCGAGCAGCTCGGGGTGCGCCTCGGCGTACCGCTCCAGGCCGCCCGTGCCCTGCTCCTCCGAGCCCTCGACGATCACCTTCACATGGACCGGCACCCCGCCGTTCGCCCTGAGGGCGCGCAGGGCCAGCAGGTGCATGATGAAGCCGCCCTTGCAGTCGGCGGTCCCCCGTCCGTACCAACGGCCGTCGCGCTCGGTCAGCTCGAACGGCGGGGTGGCCCAGCCGGCCTCGTCCAGCGGCGGCTGCACGTCGTAGTGCGCGTAGAGCAGCACCGTTTTGGCGCCTTCGGGTCCCGGCAGGAAGCCGTACACCGACTGCGTGCCGTCCGGGGTATCGAGAAGGGCCACCTCCTCGAAGCCCTCGGCGCGCAGGGCGGCGACGATCCAGTTCGCCGCGGCCTCGCTCTCGGTGCGCGGGAACTGGTCGAAGTCCGCCACCGACCTGAAGGCCACCAGTTCGGCCAGCTCCGCCTTCGCCCTGGGCATCAGCGAGGCGACGGTCTCGGCGACCGGATTCGACGACATGGGCACGCTCCTTGTGGGTGCGACGTTGTACCGAAGGGTGTTGCCGATCCTCCCACAGCCGACCGTGACGATCTCGGTCGTAGGATGCGGGGGACAGGTGCGGCAGGCGGCTTGATCGGGAGCAGTAGACCATCGTGAGCAGCGAGAACTCTTCGGCGGACGACGTGCAGCAGGTGTGGGACGTCGTCGTGGTGGGCGCGGGACCCGCGGGGGCCTCGGCCGCCTACGCGGCGGCGGTCGCGGGGCGGCGCGTGCTGTTGCTGGAGAAGGCGGAACTGCCCCGCTACAAGACATGCGGCGGCGGCATCATCGGTCCCTCCCGCGACGCCCTCCCACCGGGCTTCGAGCTGCCCCTCCTGGACCGGGTGCACGCGGTGACGTTCTCCAACAACGGACGCTTCACCCGCACCCGCCGTTCCCGGCAGACGCTGTTCGGGCTGATCAACCGGCCCGAGTTCGACCAGCAGCTCGTCGAACACGCCCAGAAGGCCGGCGCCGAGCTGCGCACCGGGGTCACGGTGACCCGGGTGGAGCAGCACGGCTCGGCGGTGCCCGACCGGCGCACGGTCGCGGTCGTCCTCCAGGGCGGCGAGGCGGTGCTGGCCAGGGCGGTCGTCGGCGCCGACGGCAGCGCCAGCCGCATAGGGGCCCATGTCGGCGTCAAGCTCGACCAGGTGGACCTCGGCCTGGAGGCGGAGATTCCGGTGCCCGAGACGGTCGCCGAGGACTGGAAGGGCCGGGTCCTCATCGACTGGGGCCCGATGCCCGGCAGTTACGGCTGGGTGTTTCCCAAGGGGGACACGCTGACGGTCGGGGTGATCTCCGCGCGCGGGGAGGGCGCCGCCACCAAGCGGTACCTGGAGGACTTCATCGGCCGGCTCGGCCTCGCCGGCTTCGAACCGAGCATCTCCTCGGGCCACCTGACCCGCTGCCGCGCCGACGACTCGCCGCTCTCGCGCGGCCGGGTGCTGGTGTGCGGGGACGCGGCGGGGCTCCTGGAGCCGTGGACGCGGGAGGGGATCTCCTTCGCGCTGCGCTCGGGCCGGCTGGCCGGCGAGTGGGCGGTCCGCATCGCGGAGGCGCACGACGCGGTGGACGCCCGCCGTCAGGCCCTCAACTACGCCTTCGCGATCAAGGCGGGCCTCGGTGTGGAGATGAGCGTGGGCAAGCGGATGCTGGCCCTCTTCGAACGGCGTCCAGGCCTGTTCCACGCGGCCCTCACCGGTGTGCGCCCTGCCTGGCGGGCGTTCACGGACATCACCCGCGGCCGGACGACCCTCGGCGAACTCGTGCGCTCGCACCCCCTCGCCCAGCGCGCCCTGAACGCGGTGGACCGCAGGCAGGCGGCCGCGGGCACGGGCGGGGCCGACGAGGCAGGTTCCTGAGACGCCGTCCGGCGCCCGGGTGACCGGTGGGGCCGGGCCGGAGGGGCCGGGTCCCGTGGTGTCCGTCCCCATCCTGACCGGGGCCGAGGGTCACCGGCCGCGGGTCACCCCGCGGGCCGGGCCGGAGGAGCCGGGTTGTGCGGTGTCCGGCGCCGTGGTGACCGAGGCCGACGGCCGGCCCCGGGTCACCCCGCGGGCGCGGTCGGCAGAACCGGGTCCCGCGGTGTCCGGCCCCGTCGTGACCGGTGCCCGACGGGTCACCGGCTCTGGGTCACCGTGATCCGGAACACCGGGTGGTCCGGCGCGACACGACGCAGGTCGGCGGCGGGGGACTCGGGCCCGACGCCGTCGAAGAAGACCTCGACCTCCGCTCGTACTCCAGGGGGAGTACGACCGGTCACCTCGTCCGGCCGACGTCCGTCCCGGCCGGAGGCGTCTAGCGTGGCGGGCATGGACGACCAGTGGGTGCGCGAGCGTGGCGGGCCGGTGCGGTGGTGGCGGCACGGGCCGCCGTGGCCGGGACACCGCGAGGGCGGGGAACCGGGCGGACGGTGGCCCTGGCGGTCCACGGCCCTGCTCACCGCGTTCGTGCTCATCGGCTCGGACTTCGCCGCCCACGAACAACAGGGGGAACGTGCGGCGCTCGATCCGTTCGCGCGCGTGCTGCTGGCCGTGGCCGGGGGCCTGCTGCTGTGGCGGCACCGGCATCCCGTGCCCGTTGTGTTCGGCACGGCCGCCGTCACCGCCGTCTACCTGGGCGCCGGCTACCCCTACGGGCCGATCCTCCTGACCGTCGCCGTGGCCTGCTTCGCCGCCGTCGTCGCGGGCCACCGCCGGGCCGCCGGGACGGCGCTGGGTGTGCTCTGGGGCGTACACCTGCTGGTCGCGCACTGGCTGTACCGGTGGCTGCCCCCGGCCGGGGACCGGCCCGCCTCCTTCGCGCAGGAGGTGGTCGTCGCCACCTGGGTCGCGGTCATCGTCGCCGTCTCGGAGCTGGCCAGGGCCCGGCGCGAGCAGTGGGCCAGGGAGCGGGCCGAGCGGGCCCAGGCCGCCCGTCGGCGGGCCGACGAGGAGCGGCTGCGCATCGCCCGTGAGCTGCACGACGTCCTCGCCCACAGCCTCTCCGTCATCAACGTGCAGGCGGGCGTCGGCCTCGCGCTCCTCGACTCCGACCCGGAGCAGGCGCGCACCGCGCTGACCGCGATCAAGTCGGCCAGCAAGGAGGCGCTCGGCGACGTGCGCCAGGTGCTGAGCACCCTGCGCGCCCCCGGCGACGCCCCGCGGGCCCCCGCACCCGGCCTGGACCGGCTGCCCGAACTGGTGGAACAGGCGGCACGCGCGGGCCTCACCGTCGAGGTCGGGGGAGAAGCACCCCGGCTGCCGCCCGGCACGGACCTCGCCGCGTTCCGCATCGTCCAGGAGGCTCTCACCAACGTCGTACGGCACTCGGGTTCCCGGCACGCGCGCGTACACCTCGATCAGGCGGGCGGAGGGCTGCGGCTGACGATCGACGACGACGGGCCGGCGGCCGACGCGGAAGCGGGCGGCAGCGGCAACGGTCTGGCCGGGATGCGGGAGCGGGCCGCGGCGCTGGGTGGCAGCATCGAGGCAGGCCCCAGGGACGACGGCGGCTTCCGGGTGCTCGCCGTCCTGCCGTGCACGTCCGGAACCGAACGATGAGCCGCCCGTCGCGGTCCCGCACCCGAACCGAGGAGGTCCGGTGATCCGCGTACTGCTGGCCGACGACCAGGCACTGGTCCGGGCCGGGTTCCGCGCCCTGCTCGACGCCCAGCCGGACATCGAGGTGGCCGGGGAGGCCGCCGACGGCGAGGAGGCGGTGCGACTGGTGCGCGAACTCCGGCCGGACGTCGTCCTGATGGACATCCGCATGCCGCGCCTGGACGGACTGGCCGCGACCCGCCGGATCACCGAGGACACCGCGCTCGACGACGTCAAGGTGGTCATGCTCACCACCTTCGAACTCGACGAGTACGTCTTCGCGGCGATCCGCTCCGGCGCCTCCGGGTTCCTCGTCAAGGACACCGAGCCGGAGGAACTCCTGCGTGCCGTGCGGGCGGTGGTGGCGGGGGACGCCCTGTTGTCGCCGGGGGTGACGCGACGGCTCATCGCCGAGTTCGCCGCCCGTTCCAAGGAGCCCGCGACCGCCGTCGAGCTGGCCCGGCTCACCGAGCGGGAACGGGAGGTGATGGCGCTCGTCGGCATCGGTCTGACCAACGAGGAGATCGCCCGCCGCCTGGTGGTCAGCCCGCTCACCGCGAAGACCCACGTCAGTCGCACGATGGTGAAGCTGGGCGCCCGCGACCGGGCTCAACTGGTGGTGCTGGCCTACGAGTCGGGGCTGGTCAGGCCGGGCTGGCTGGGCTGAGCGCCGAGGGGGCCGGCCTCGCGGTCGGCGTGCCCGGACGGGGTGTCGGCGTGCCCGGCCGTGGCGTCGCCGTCCCCTGCTGTGGCGTCGGCGTGTCCGGACGGGGTGTCGGTGCGGCCGCCGGTGACTCCCGCACGGAACCGGAGGAGCACGCTCACCACCCGCGCCACGAACACCACGGGCGTGACCGTGAGTCCCACCCGCAGGAGCACCTTCTCGACGGTTTCCGGGAGTGCGAACAGCAGCGCCGGTCCGGCGACCACCCCGAACAGCAGGGCCGCGGCGAGGGCCGCGCTGAACAGCGCGTACCCGATCTCGACGGTGATCGCGTCCCGCTCCGCCTGTGTGCGGCGTCCCCCGTGGCCGGTCATGCCGGCAAGTCTCACAGGAGGGCGCCCGGCGAGGCAACAGCCCGCCGGGCGCCCTCAGGGAGGCGTCCCCCTAGTCGCGGACCGGAACCCGTTCCGCGCTCGCCTCCTCCACGGTGGACATGGCGACCACGACCGAGCCGCGGGCGCGGCGGGTGCGCAGGCCGGGCAGGGTGATCAGGAGGCCGAGGGCGGCGACACCCGTCACCACCATCAGGCCGGGACGGTAACTGTCCAGCACTGCCTGGGGAGTGGGGTCGGCCGGGGAGCCCGCGGTCACCACGGCCGTGACCACGGCCAGGAAGATCGCGCCGCCCACCTGGACCGAGGTGTTCAGCAGGCCGGAGACCATGCCCTGCTCGTGGTCCGCGACGCCGTTGGTGGCCTGGATGTTGAGCGAGGGGAAGACCAGCGCGCACGCCGCGCCGATCAGCAGCATGCTGGGCAGGATGACCGCCGCGTAGACCGGGTCGAGATCGACGCGCAGGAACAGGGCGTAGCCGACGAACATCAGGGCGAAGCCGGTCACGATCAGCCGTGGGGTGCCGAACCGGTCCACGACCGAGCCGACCTTCGTCGAGGACAGTGCCACCAGCGCACCCGCCGGCAGGAAGGCCAGCGCGGTGTGCAGCGCCGACCAGCCCAGCAGGGTCTGCATGTACAGCGTCGCCAGGAACTGGAAGCCCACGTACGAGCCGAAGAAGGCCATCGCCCCGAGCTGGGCGCGGATCTGGCTGCCCGAGCGCAGCACGCCGAGCCGGATCAGCGGGCCGGGCGAGCGGCGTTCGACCCGGACGAAGACGGTCAGCAGGGCGGCGACGGCGATGAAGGACACCAGCGTACGGACCGAGGTCCAGCCGGCCTCGGGTGCCTGCACGACGGTGAAGACCAGCAGCAGCATCGAGGCGGTGCCGAGAACGGCGCCGGGGACGTCGTACCCGCTGTGGTTCTTCTCCCGTTCGCTGCGCGGCAGCAGCTTCATGCCGATGACGAGGGCGACCAGGGCTATCGGCGCGGGGAGCAGCATGGTGAGGCGCCAACTGGCCTCGGTGAGCAGGCCGGAGAGGACCAGGCCCATGGAGAAACCGGTCGCGGCGCAGGTGGTGTAGATGGAGAGCGCGCGGTTGCGCAGCGGGCCCTCCGGGAACGTCGTGGTGATGATCGACAGGCCCGCCGGGGCGGTGAAGGCCGCGCTCAGTCCCTTGATGAACCGGCTGGCGATCAGCAGCGGACCGGAGTCGACCATGCCGCCGAGCACGGAGGCGACGGCGAAGACGCCGAGGGCGACGAGGAAGACCTGGCGGCGGCCGAGCAGGTCGGCGGTGCGGCCGCCCAGGAGCAGCAGGCCGCCGTAGCCCAGGATGTAGCCGCTGACGATCCATTGCAGGGTCGAGGTGGTCAGTCCGAGGTCGGAACCGATGGACGGCAGGGCGACGCCGACCATCGACACGTCGAGCGCGTCCAGGAACATCGCGGCGCAGAGCACCAGCAGGGTGCCCCACAGTCGAGGGGTCCAGCGGACCGCCGGGGACGGGTCCGCGGCGGAGGGGAGCGGAGAGGTCATGCCCGAGAGACTACATGCGCGTGCATGCGATGCAAGAGCATTTAATTCCGATGCAATAAAATCCGTTCTCTGCTACGGTGCCGCCATGGCGGCGGACAAGGTCGAACAGGCGCTCGTGCGACAGTGGCGGGAGATGCTCGCGCTGCACGCCCGCACCCAGTGCGAACTCGACCGCGCTCTGCACGGACACGGCCTGTGCGGCAGCGACTTCGAGGTGCTCGACGTCCTCACCGCGACCGCGTCGGACGACGCCTGCGCCTTCCGTGTCCAGGAGATCGCCGAGCGGGTCCATCTGAGTCAGAGCGCGCTGTCACGGCTGATCGCCCGGCTGGAGAAGGACGGTCTCGTCGAGCGCGCGATGTGCCCCGAGGACCGCCGGGGCGTCCGGGTCGCGCTCACCGAGAAGGGGCGCGCGTTGCACGGCGAGGTGCTCCCCGTGCAACGCTCGGTGCTCACCCGCATGCTGACGGACTGACCGCGGTCAGTTCCAGGTGACGGCCGACCTCTCCCGCCACAGCCGGGCCAGCGAGGCGTCCCCGCTGACGGTCGGGTAGGGCAGCCGGTTCCACAGCGACAGATAGAGCAGCGCCGCGGGTCCGGCCACCTCGCAGTCCGCGTCCCCCTCGCCGCCGCGCTCCGTCACCGGCGGCTCCGCGGACAGGCGTACGGTCCACACCGCGTCGTCCGCGTCCGTCGCCCGCACCCGCAGGACACGGGGCTCCTCGGTGCGCACCCTGCTCGTGGGGCGTGCGTGGAAGGCACGCAGCAACTCGTCGATGCCGTCCGCCGCGAAGGCGGGAGGAAGTTCGGCGGCGATCGCCTCGGGTGCGGTGCCGCGCGCCGCCTCCGCGTCCACGCGGTGCACGGCCGTCTCGTGCGCCTGTCGCCTGGCCCAGAACGTCAGTGGCGAGGCCGCGGGAAGGAAGTGCCAGCAGTCCAGGTCGGCGGGTGCGGAGGCGAGCGTGTCGACCAGTCGGCGGTGGCCTGTGCGGAACCAGTCCAGCAGTTCGCCGCCGTCGAGGTCCGGGAGGCCGTCTCCCTGGTGCGGCGCGGTGTGGCCCTCGGCGACGTACGACGTCGCCCACCGGTGCACCGTGCCCGTGTGCCGCAGCAGGTCCCGTACCTGCCAGGCCGGGCAGGTCGGAACCTTGGCGTCGGGCCCCGCCCCGCTCGCCGCGGCGGCGAGGGACTGGCCTTCCTGATCGAGGATGCGGATGAACTCGGCGATCTCCATACGGGTGAGTGTGCCCGACGGGGTGCGGTCGAGGGGAAGGGGCCGGGGCGCCGGTCCGTCTCGGGGCGTCGCGGCGGAGCGGGCGCCGCACCGGCTGTCCACCCGAACGGTCCCCGGGCGCCCGCTGAACCGGGCCGACTCGGGCGAGTTCGCGCCACCGTCCCTCAACCGCCCTCCGCCCGCGGCACGGTGAGCCCGATCAGGGCCGCGATCGCCGCGAGTGCCGCCACGCTGGTGAGGGCGGTGGGAAGGGAGAACCAGTCGGCCATGAAACCGATGGCGGGTGGGCCGAGGAGCATGCCGCTGTAGCCGAGCGTGGAGGCGACGGCCACGCCGGTGGGGCCGGCCAGGGCGCCGGCGCGTTCGACCGCCACCGGGAAGAGGTTGGCCAGACCGAGCCCGGCCACGGTGTAGCCGGCGAGCGCGGCCCACGGGGCCGGGGCGAGGGAGCCGAGCAGCATGCCGACGGCCGCGACGGTGCCGCCGGCGACCACCGTGCGGGTGCGGCCCAGTCGTTCCAGGAGGGTCGTGCCGGTGAGCCGGCCGACGGTCATCGCGAGGGCGAAGCAGGAGTAGCCGGCGGCGGCGAGGCCGGGGGAGGTGTCGAGGTCCTGCTGGAGGTGGAGGGCGCCCCAGTCGGCGAGCGCGCCTTCGCCGTAGGCCGTGCACAGGGCGATCAGGCCGAAGACGACGACCAGGCGGCGGGTGCGGGCGGTCAGGTGGGCGGGCTTCGGCGGCCGTGACTCCTCGCCGGGACGCGGGACCGCGCCGGCGGGTGCCTGACGCAGCAGCGCGGGTCCCGCCAGTGCCGTCACGAGCAGGCCGATGAGGCCGAGGCCCAGGAGATGGCGCGCGGGGGAGACGGACCCCGCGATCAGCCCGCCGAGCCCGGCGCCGATCATGCCGCCCAGGCTGAACGCCGCGTGGAAGGTGGGCATGATCGGCCTGCGCAGGGCCGCGACCAGGTCGACGGCGGCACTGTTGAAGGCGACGTTGATGCCGCCGTAGGCCGCGCCGAAGAGGAGCAGTACGGCGCCCAGCGCGACCGCGGAGTGGGTCAGCGGGGGCAGGGTGACGCTGAGGGAGAGCAGTACCGCGCAGACCACGGTGACCCGATGGCTGCCGTACCGCCGGCACAG
Organism: Streptomyces sp. NPDC006259; assembly: GCF_042870975.1. Lineage (NCBI taxonomy): Bacteria > Bacillati > Actinomycetota > Actinomycetes > Kitasatosporales > Streptomycetaceae > Streptomyces > Streptomyces sp. NPDC006259. The sequence continues at coordinate 401,602 of NZ_JBIAHY010000002.1, forward strand.
ACGGCCGGTGATCAGCATCGTCACCACGGCCCCGGCGGAGACGCCGAGGAGGGCGAGGCCGAGGCCGCTGGCGGAGGCGCCGGTCTGTTCCTTGATGGCGGGGATGCGTACGACCCAGCCGGCGAAGACGAAGCCGTCGAGGGCGAAGAAGACGGTGAGCAGGAGTCGGAGCCGGCTGAGGGAGTGGCCCCGCACGACGCTGTGCGAACGGGCTTTGTTTATGAGCGGCACAAAATCAGGCTAAGCGGAACGCCGTACCCGGGCAACGTGGTTGAACAGTCCATGCTCCCGGAACCCGCACGGGCGGGCGCGGGCCACCTCCTCCGGGGTGTGGACCCGGAGGGCTCCGACGGCGTATCCCTGTCGTGGACGCACCATCACCGTCGGGAAGGTGGCACATGACCCATGTCGAGGACGAGCTGACCGCCCAACCGGAGTGCTGGACCCGCGCCGCGGCCGAAGTCCCCCGATTCCGGACCCGGTTGCCGATCACGGGCGAGCGCGTCGCGTTCGTCGGGTGCGGCACCTCCTACTTCATGGCGAAGTCCGCCGCCGCCCTGCGCGAGGGCGCGGGCCACGGGGAGACCGACGCCCACCCCGCCTCCGAGTTCCCTCACCACCGGGCCTACGACCGGGTCGTCGCCCTCACCCGCTCCGGCACCACCACCGAGATCGTCGACCTGCTCGCCCGGCTCCGCGGACGCACCCGCACCACCGTCATCACCGCCGACCCCGAGACGCCCGTCATGACCGCGGCCGACCACACCGTGGTCCTCCCCTACGCCGACGAACGCTCGGTCGTGCAGACCCGGTTCGCCACCACCGCGCTCACCCTGCTCCGCGCCCACCTCGGCCTGCACAGCGAGGACGTCGTCGCCGACGCCCGCACCGCCCTGGCCGAGCCGCTCCCCGAAGGACTCGCGGAGTGCGGGCAGTTCACCTTCCTCGGGCGCGGCTGGACCGTCGGGCTGGCCGACGAGGCCGCCCTGAAGATGCGCGAGGCGGCCCTGGCCTGGAGCGAGGCGTACCCCGCGATGGAGTACCGCCACGGCCCCATCAGCGTCACCACCGCGTCCACCGCGACCTGGATGCTCGGCACGGCGCCCGACGGGCTCGCCGAACAGGTCCGCGCCACCGGCGCGTTGTGGGTGCGAGGCGCCCTGGACCCCCTCGCCGAACTCGTGCGCGCCCAACGCCTCGCCGTGGCCGTCGCCCAGGCCCGCGGCCTCGACCCCGACCGGCCGCGCCACCTCACCCGGTCGGTGATCCTGGCCCCCTGAGGGGCTCCGCAAGCGTCCCCGCACGCGCCGCCCGGCCGGACGAGGAGATTCCGTGCCCCTCACCACCACCGGTGACCTGGTCACCCGGGCCCGCGCGGCCCGCACCGCCGTCGCCGCCTTCAACATCATCACCCTCGAACACATCGAGGCCGTCATCACCGGCGCCGAGAGCGCCGGCGTACCGGTCGTCCTCCAGGTCAGCGAGAACGCCGTCAGGTTCCGGCAGGGACGCCTCCTCCCGCTCGCCCGCGCGGCCGTCGCGGCAGCCGAACGGGCCGCCGTACCGGTCGCGTTGCACCTCGACCACGTGCGGACCGACGCCCTGCTCCGGGAAGCGGCGGACGCCGGATTCAGCTCCGTGATGTACGACGCCTCCCACCTCCGCTACGCCGACAACCTCGCGGCGACCCGCGCCGCCGCCGACCGGGCGCACGCCCAGGGCCTCTGGATCGAGGCGGAGTTGGGGGAGATCGGCGGCAAGGACGGACGACCCCCGCGCGACGCCCACGCGCCCGGAGCCCGCACCGATCCCAGCGAGGCCCGTGCCTTCGTGACCGACGCGGGGGTGGACGCCCTGGCCGTCGCCGTCGGCAACGTCCACGCGATGACCACCCGCACCGCCACCCTCGACCACGGACTCCTCCGACGACTTCGGACCTGTGTGGACGTGCCGCTCGTCCTGCACGGCTCCTCCGGCGTGCCCGACGACGAACTGACGGCGGCCGTCGCGGGCGGCATCACCAAGGTCAACGTCGGCACCGCCCTCAACCAGGCCATGACCGGCGCGATCCGGGACTACCTCGCCACGCATCCCGACGCGGTCGACTCGCGCGGCTACCTCGCCGTCGGACGGGAGGCGATGGCGTGCGCCGTCCAGCGGATCAGCCGCCGGCTCAGCCCCGCTTGACGGCCTTCAGCACCACGAACCTGGGGTCACCGGCCACCAGCCGGCTGTTGCCGAACAGGCGCCGCAACTTCACGTGGTACCCGAGGTGCCGGTTGCCCACCACCCACAGTTCGCCGCCCGGCCGCAGCACGCGCCGCGCCCCGGTGAACATCCGCCAGGCCGTCGCGTCCGTCGTGGCCTGGTGGGAGTGGAAGGGCGGGTTGTTCAGCACGAGGTCCACGCTCTCGTCCGCCACCCCCGCGAGTCCGTCCCCGACCCGGAACTCCCCGTGTCCCGGCTGCCCGTTGGCCCGGTACGTCGCCTCGGCGGAGGCCACCGCCTGGAACGACTCGTCCGTGAACAGCACCTCGGCCCGCGGGTTGGCCAGCGCCACCGCCGTCCCCACCACGCCGTTGCCGCAGCCCAGGTCGACGACCCGCTGGACGCCCCGCGTCGACGGCAGATGGGCGAGGAGGAACCGGGTGCCGATGTCGAGCCGGTCGGCGCAGAACACCCCCGCGTGGTTGACGACCGGACGCCCGGACACCGGGCCGACGTCGGCGGGAAGGTCGTAGCCGTACGGCCACGGGTTGCCGGGACGTTTCAGCGCGGGGTCGGGAGCACAGAGGATCAGCCGGGCCTTCTGCCGGGCGAGGGAGGTGCGGGTGGGACCGAGGATCCGCTCGAACAGCCGCAGGGTCGAGGTGTGGATCTCCTTGACCATGCCGGTGCCGACCACGACCGTCCCCGCGTGCACCGAGGGCGCCAGCCGCAGCAACTGGTCCTCCAGCAGCGCCAGGCTCTTCGGCACCCGCACCAACAGCACGTCGACGCGCTCGGGCGGCGGGTCCTGGGTGGTCAGCAGCCGGACGGAGCCGGGCTCGACGCCGTTGCGGGCGAGGTTCGCCCGGGTCGCCTCCTGCCCCAGCCAGGAGTCGGTGATCTGCGTCGGCCGGTGCGCGGCCAGTGCCGTCACCAGCGCGCCCCAGCGGTCACCGAGCACGACGACCGCGCCGGACAGCGCGACGTCCTGCTCGGCGAGGTGGCGGAGCAGATACGCGTCGGAGGCGTCCCAGGCGCGCAGCGCGTCACGCGGGTCCTCGGGGTGGCGGGCCAGTGCGACCTCGCCCCACGGCGTCGTCATACGGTCGTTCATCGTGGGTCAAGGCTAGCCCAGCCGCAGATCGGACCACGTGGGGCAGGATGGTGCCATGGACTCCGAGCTGTTCGCCCGGGAACGCGCGGAGGTCGCGCCGGGCGCCGCGCACCTGCCGGACTGGCTGGACACCGGCGCTCAGCGGGAACTGCTGGCGGCCTGCCGGGAGTGGGCCCGACCGCCCGCCGGACTGCGCACCGTCCGCACGCCCGGCGGCGCCACCATGAGCGCCCGCCAGGTCTGCCTCGGCCGGCACTGGTACCCGTACGGCTACGCCCGCACGGTCGTCGACGGCGACGGCTCCCCCGTGAAGCCCTTCCCGTCGTGGCTGGGCGACCTGGGCCGGCGGGCGGTGACCGACGCGCTCGGCCCGGAGGCCGCCGAGCAGGCGGCGTACGACATCGCGCTGATCAACTTCTACGACGGCGACGCCCGCATGGGCATGCACCGCGACGCCGACGAGCGGTCGGACGCGCCCGTGGTGTCCCTCAGCCTCGGCGACACCTGCGTGTTCCGCTTCGGCAACACCGAGACCCGTACCCGCCCCTACACCGACGTCGAGCTGCGCGGCGGCGACCTGTTCGTGTTCGGAGGGCCCTCCCGGCTCGCGTACCACGGCGTGCCGCGGGTGCGTCCCGGTACGGCTCCCGCGGGGCTGGGGCTGACCGGCAGGCTGAACGTGACGCTGCGCGTCAGCGGCTTCCCCGCCACCGCCTGACGCACCCGGCTCCGGGCCGGGCCGATCCGAGGGGGACGGCCCGGCGGATCATGGGAGACTCGCCCTCATGAGCGGCAAGGCGGACCCCCGGCCGGCGGGGGCAGGGACCACCTCGAGGGCGCGGCTGGACCGGGGGCGCGGTGCGCTCGGTCCCGCGTTGGAGCTGGTGCACACCGGGCGGGCGCCGACCCGTGCGGTGCTCACCGCGGAACTCGGCGTCACCCGTGCCACGGCCGGCGCGGTCGCCTCGGAACTCGAGGCGCTGGGACTGATCCGGGTCGACGCGCGGCCCGGCGCCGCCGCCGGTTCGCAGGGCCGCCCCTCCCACCGGCTGGAGGTCGCCGCGGACGGCCCCGTCGTCCTGGCCGCCCAGGTGCACGCCGACGGCTTCCGGGCCGCGCTGGTCGGCCTCGGCGGGCGGATCGTCGCCACGACGCCCAGCTGCGAGGCCGTCGACGCCGACCCGGCCAAGGTGCTCGGTGCCGCCGTGGAAGCCGGAGCCGACCTGCTGCGCCGGACCGGCCGGCGCTGCGTGGGCGCCGGACTCGCCGTGCCGTCCGCGGTGACCGCGCCCGAGGGCCTGGCGCTGAACCCGCTGCACCTCGCCTGGCCGGTGGGGGCGCCGGTACGGGAGATCTTCGCCGAACGGGTCCGCGCCGCCGGCGTCGAAGGCCCGGCGTTCGCCGCCAACGACGTGAACGCCGCCGCCCTCGCCGAGCACCGGCACGGCGCCGGCCGCGGCGCCCGCGACCTGTTGTGCGTGGCCACCGGGCACCGCGGGGTCGGTGGCGCGCTGGTTCTCGACGGCCGCCTGCACACGGGCAGTTCGGGCCTGGCCCTCGAAGTCGGGCACCTCACCGTCAGTCCCGAGGGCCGCCCCTGTCACTGCGGCAGCCGTGGCTGCCTCGACGTCGAGGCCGACCCGCTGGCCCTGCTCATCACCGCCGGCCGCGAGCCGGGCCCCGAGGGCTCCCTGCTCCAGCAGGCCAACGAACTGATCCGCGAGGAGTACGCCGACCCGGTCGTCCGCGCGGCCGCGGAGACCCTGATCGACCGCCTCGGCCTGGGCCTGGCCGGTCTGGTGAACATCCTCAACCCCGACCGCATCATCCTGGGCGGCCTGCACCGCACCCTCCTGGACACCGACCCCCACCGGCTCCGCGCGGTCGTCGCCGACCGCAGCCTGTGGGGTCGCAGCGGCGGTGTCCCCATCCTCGCGTGCTCCCTCGACCACAACAGCCTGGTCGGAGCGGCGGAGCTGGCCTGGCAGCCGGTCCTGGACGACCCGCTGGCGGCGCTGAGCGGCAGATAGCGCAGGACGGGATCGCCAGGGCCTCGGAGGACAGGGTCGGCAGGGCCTCACATCCGGGGTTCCGCCGGGCGGCGGACCAGCGCTTCGATCACCAGCACTCCGCCCCCGCGATCCGCGGCCGGTCGCGCACCCGAACCCGTGCCCACGTCCGGATCGGCGTCGGCTACGGGCGCCGGACGACGAAGCGGGGTTGAGCGGCGCTCCCACGGTCACCAGGTAGAGACGGACGGGCCGGTGCGTGCCGCGTCGAGGTGACGTCCTACCGTCACGTACCGTCCGAAGTACCCCCGCTCGATGGATCAGGAAGTTGACGTCATGACCGACAAGCTGACCGTGGGTGTGCTGGGCACCGGCATCATGGGTGCCGCGATGGCCCGCAACCTCGCCCGCGCCGGACACACCGTCCGCGCCTGGAACCGCACACGTGCCAGGGCCGAGCCGCTGGCCGCCGACGGTGTCGCCGTCGCCGACAGCCCGGCCGAGGCCGTCCGTGACGCCGATGTCGTCCTGACCATGGTCCACGACGGCCCGGCGGCCCTGGAGGCCATGCGCGCGGCGGCTCCCGGACTGCGGGCCGACGCCGCCTGGGTGCAGTCGACGACCGTGGGTGTCGACTCGGTCGAGGACCTGGCCGCCTTCGCCCGCGAGCAGGGCCTAATCTTCTTCGACGCGCCCGTACTGGGCACCCGCCAGCCCGCCGAGGCCGGTCAGCTGACCGTGCTGGCGGCGGGACCGGAGGCCCACCGCGCCGCCGTCCGTCCCGTCCTGGACGCGGTGGGCGCCCGCACGGTGTGGACCGGCGAGGACGGTACGGGCGGCAGCGCCACCCGCCTGAAGCTGGTCGCCAACAGCTGGGTGCTGGCGGTCACCGCCGCGACCGGTGAGGTCCTGGCCCTGTCCAAGGCCCTCGAGGTCGATCCGCACGACTTCTTCGAGCTGATCGCCGGCGGGCCGCTGGACATGGGCTACCTCCGGGCCAAGGCCGCCCTGGTCCTCGAAGACCGCTTGACGCCCCCGCAGTTCGGCGTGGTGACGGCTGTCAAGGACGCCCGTCTGATCGTCGAGGCCGGAGCCCGGCGCGGTGTCCGCCTGGACGTGGCCGCCGCGAGCGCCGACCGCCTGGAACGCGCCGTCACACAGGGCCACGCCGACGAGGACATGGCCGCCGCCTACTTCGCCAGCTTCGACGAGCAGCAGCCCGCCTGACCGTCGCGCAGGGGCACTCGCGTGCGCCTGCTTGTCCTGTGGCCGGTGGCGGGCCGCGTATGTGCGTGTGCCCGTCCCTGATCGTGGCGGGCCGCGTACGCGCGCGTGCCCGCCCCCGACCTGTGACAGGCCGCGTACCCGTGCGTGCCCGGACATGATCCGTGACGGACAACGTACGCGCGTGTGCCTGCCCCCGACCGGTGACCCATCGCGTCGCCGCGCGTGATGGGGCCCGACCAGCGGGTACGTCGTACACACCTGCGGCAACACCGCCCCAGCCAGCCACACCCGCCCCAGCTCACCGAGGAGGAACCCGATGTCCAAGCCGCCGCTGCCGCCCGAGGCCGTCGACCTGCTGAGCCGCCCCAATCCCTGCGTGATGGCGACCCTGCGCGCCGACGGCACTCCGGTGTCCACGCCCACCTGGTACGTGTGGGACGACGGCCGGGTCCTGATCAGTCTCGACGAGGGCCGGGTCCGGTTGAAGCACCTGCGCCGAGACCCCCGCGTCACCCTGACCGTCCTGGACGGCGAGAGCTGGTACACCCACGTCACCCTCATCGGCCGAGTCACCGAACTGCGCGACGACGAGGGCCTGGCCGACATCGACCGCATCTCCTCGCACTACACCGGCGACGCCTACCCGGACCGCGTCCGGCCCCGCGTCAGCGCGTGGATCGAGGTCGACCGCTGGCACGGCTGGGGTGCGATGAAGGACAGCGACCAGCCGTCCACCTGACACCGGCCCGGCGGTATCCGTGACACCGGTCCGATCGCGCCGTCACGCCGGTACGGCGCGGCGCGGCCGGGCCGCCAGCTCGCCCCCGCAGGTGGGGCAGACACCGCTCATGGCCTCCGCGCACGGCACGCAGAAGGTGCACTCGTGGGAACAGATCCGGGCGGGTGCGTCGTACGGCAGCGCGGCCGTCGTACAGCGCTCGCAGTGGTCGCGCATCTCCAGGGCCATGGCGGGGTCCTCCTCGTGGTCGGTGTCCGTGGTCATGGCCATCCTCGGCCGACCCGCCTTCCACGGCAGCCGCACGGCGGGCCGGAGACCGACACGATCGGGCCACGACCGCGTCCGTCGTGCCACGACCGCAACAGCGGTCAGGTCCACGACACCCCGAAGGCCCGCCCGGCATTCTCCGTCAGTATCCGCCGCACGGCCTCCTCGCCCACGGCCACCGCCAGCCGCGGAGCCACCCGTCGCAGCAGGTACGGCATCCCGGGGCCACCCTCGACGGAGCGGGCGGCGGCGGTCGTGGTGTCGCCGCCCAGCAGCAGCCGGTCGCCGAACCCGGCCTCGACGAGCGCGCGAACGGCCTCCGGCATCCGCCAGTCGGTGGCGTGATGGGCACGGGACGGACCGTCGAAGGCCAGGTAGCAGCCCGAGGCGGCGGCCTGGCGGTGCACCACGCCGTCGGGGCAGCGGTTGAGGTGCCCGAGGATCACCCGGTGCGGCGGCACGCCCGACTCCCCGCACAGCAGGTCGATCACGTCCAGCGCGCCGGTGCCCGCTTCCAGATGGACGGCGATCGGCGCGCCCGTCGCGTGGTGCGCCTCGGCCGCCGCGGCCATGGTCCGCCGGGCGTGGGCGTCCAGACCGTGGAACCCGCCCGCGACCTTGACGAACCCGGCCCGTACGCCCGACGTGCCGATGCCCTCCGTCAGTTCGGCCACGAACACCTCGGCCGGCCGTCCCCGCAGCCCCGCGCGCGTGGCGTCGTCGTAGTGGGCGTCCTGGTGCAGCCCCGTCGCGGCCACGATGTGTACGCCCGTCTCCCGTGACAGCGGCGGCAGATCGGCCGCGCGCCGCCCGAGCCCGTACGGCGTCCACTGCACCACCGCGCCACCGCCCTCGGCGCGGAACGCCGCCAGTTCGGCACGGGCGGCCGGTACGCTCCGCAACTCCTGGCCGGGCAGCAGCGGACTGCCGAGGAAGAGGTGGTCGTGCGCGTCGCACACGCCCAGCCGCTCCGGCGCCACGTCCCCGAGGACGGTACGGACGGAGGTCACCACTGGCGGCCACCGGACAGGGCGGAGCGTCCCGGCGCCGACAGGTGGAGCACCTGGAACAGGTCCCCGTCGGCCTTCGGCGTCCAGTGCTCCCACAGCGAGAGGTGCACGATCTCCCACCGGCTGGTGTCGACGGCCGCCGCCGCGAGGACCGCCCCGTCCTGACGCGCCAGCCGCGCGGTCTCCGCCGCGGCCTCCACCGCCACCTCGGCGTGCACCGCCCCGTCCGGCACCGGAGTACGGCGTCGTACGGCGAACCGGGCCGGCGCGCCGGCGGCCCCCTCCTCGTACGCCAGGCCCGTCCACTGCCGGACCGCCGGGCGCCCGAAGTCGTCGCTCAGGCCCTGGAAGGGGCCACCCCATAGGAAGGCGTTCATGCCCTCCGTCGTGTGCCACAGGTAGAACGGCGCGTACTGGTTGACCGGGGAGCCGTGCGCGCCGCGCTCACGCAGCAGGTAGGCCTTGATCGCCAGGCCCTCCCAGTCGTCGAGGAGGTGTCCGACGCGCGCCACGCGCGCGCGGACGATCCCCGTGTCGTAGTCGGCGGGCAGGGTCAGCTCGTACTGCATGGCGTGCATCCGGGCTCCTCAGACGGTGGGGCGGTCGTGCGGGCACAGGACGGAGAGCAGGCCGCGCACGCCCGCGTCGAAGGCGGCCGGCGAGCCGGAGGCGCGCGCGAGGACGTACCCGCCCTGCACGGTCGCGAGGACGGCCGCCGCGATCTCCTCGCCGTCCAGCGCCGGCCCGAACTGACCCTGTTCCTTGCCCTCCTCGACGATCTGCGCGATGCGCTCGCGGATCGCGTCGAGGGTCTCGTCGACGGGTGCGCGCAGTTCGTCGCTCGCCATCACGTCCGGGTCCATCGTCAGCCGGCCGACCGGGCAGCCGCGCAGCACGTCCCGCTCGCGGCGCAGATAGGCCTCGATGCGCTCGTACGGGCTCCCGGGCCCGTCGAGCACTCCCTCGGCGGTGGCCCGCAGCTCCTGCGCCGTCCGCCGGATCGCCGCCAGGGCGAGATCCGGCTTCCCCTTGAAGTGGTGGTACATGCTGCCCTGTCCGGCGCCGGCCCGCTCCAGGATCGCCTTGGGGCTGGTGCCCACGTACCCGCGCTCCCAGAGCAGCTCCCGGGTGGACTCGATCAGTCGCTCCGCTGTGCTCACGGCTCCACTGTACATACTAGTAGTTACAGAAGTCGGGCGTGCGGTCGACCAGGTGGGGAGCAGCCCGTACGGAGGCGCGTACTCCCCGGGAGGTAGCCGTACTGCCGCTGTCCGTACGACGACCGGGCCCCCCTGCCGGCGGCAGTCTCGAAACACCACCGGAAGACCTACCTGGGAGATGACCCGAGATGCACGAGATGCAGACCCTGGCGAACGGGGACGGCGGCCCCGGCCCGTGGATCCTGTTCTTCCCGCTGATCTGGGCCGTCGTCGTGATCGGCGTCGTGAACCTCCTGCGCCGCACGGTGTGGCGCGGCCGCCGCGGCCCCTGGGCCGATGCCCCCCGCCCCACCGGCGACTCACCGCTCGCGGTCCTCGGCCGCCGTTTCGCCTCCGGCGAGATCGACGAGGACGAGTACTGGCGCCGACTGTCCGTCCTGGACGAGCAGTTCGGACGCAAGGGTGGTACGTGACGACGGCGGCCGTCGCCGCCCTGGCCGGGGTGAGCGACAGCGGGTTCGCGTCACGCGCTCCCACCCACGCGGCTCGCCGTGGGGGCCTGGCGGCCGGGGTGTGGGCCTCGCCGCAGACGCCCGGCCGGACGCGCGGCACGCCTGGGCGTGCTGCGGCAATCGCGGTATGGAACACCGCCCTGTGCGGCCTGTATGGCGGGGGCTCGGTGGCGAAGGTGCCACCGAGCGCCGAGCGCCGAGCGCCGAGCGCCGAGCGCCGAGCGCCGAGCGCCGAGCGCCGGGTGTGAGCGCCGAGCGCCCGCGCCGCGTGCGCGACCCGCGCCGCGTGCGCGACCCCGCCGTACGTGCGGATCACCACCGGGTGACTCCGCCGTACGGCGAAGGGATCACCGCCCGGTCAGCCGGCGACGGCCGACCGGGCGGGAGCGTGTGCGGGGCTGAGGTCGTCGACCGTGACCACCTCCGGGAACAGCCGGTCGGTGACCAGCCGGTCGGTGACCAGCCGGCGCGAAGGCCGCGCCGACCGCTCGGGCGCCGCGACCGGCGCGGGAAGCGTGAACCAGACGACCTTCCCGGACTCGCCGTCCGACCGGGCGCCCCAGTCCTCGCTGACCGCGGCCACCATGGCGAGTCCACGTCCGCAGGTGGCGAACGAGTCGACCGCCTCGATGTGGTCGACCACCGGAAGCCGGGGGTCGTGGTCGCGCACGGAGACCGTGAGCCGGTCGAGCAGCAGCTCCATCTCCACCCTGCACGTCTTGTCCGGCTGGGCGTGCAGATGGACGTTGGTCAACAGCTCGGTCACGCCGAGCGCCGCGCGGTCTATGAGGGGATCGAGATGCCAGTAGCGCAGTTGCGCCGATACGATTCTGCGGACCTGGCCGATCCGCGACGGCAGAGCCTGGAGCTCTACCGTGCAGTGCCTGCTTGGGTTGCTGATCACGGCTGCGACTCCCCGACGTGAGGTCCGGAAGAACACGGAGTTCGGATCGATCGGAGCAGTGCGTCTGCGCTAGGGCGGCCGCCTGCTGTCGTGGCCGGCGGGCTGGTTCGCAGCGTTATCGCCGGTAAACCCAGAGTGACGTGAGACCAGCGTGGCCCAGGGGGCGGGAGAGCGCAACTCGCCGTGGCCGTCCGGCCACCCGCGGTTCGCTCGACCGCTGGGTCCCGGGGCGTTCAACCCCTGCGTCCCGCCGCCCTGCGAACGGCCTCGATGAACCGGCGCGCCGCGGGCGGCCCCGGCTCACCGGGTGCCGGATCGTGGCCCCGCAGGGTCAGCAGGTACCGGTTGCCGTTGAGGTCGGCCAGCGCCCGGTCCGCGGCGGCGAACCAGGGCCGGGAGGCGCGGACCGCCTGCACCGGCGCGCTGTCGATCTCGCTGCCGTAGCTGGTGAGCAACTCCAGCCTGCCGTCGTTGATCCGGACCTGTCCGGCCCGGGTGAGCGAGCGCAGTCGCCTCCCGATCCGTACGCCCGTCGCCGTGAACTCCGGCTCAGCCATCCCCGCCCCCTTGCGCGTGGGTGTGCCGGCCCGTGCTTCCGAGTGGGCCGGAAACCTGCTCCTGTCGTGTCCAGTGTGCGTCCCCGTACGGGACCTCCGCCCCGCCGGGTGCAGTCTGCCCGCGCGGGGCGTCGAGCACCAGTGCGCACGGCGCGCGGTCCGGGGGCGCCCGAAGCACTCACGCGAATGCGCCCCCGTCGGCCGACCCGCCGTCCCCAGGGTCGCCTTTGAGGTCCTCAAAGAAGCGTTTATGCAGGTGAGGGGCGTGTGCAGAGTGTCTATGATCGAGGCGTCGGCCGCGTGGGCGCGGTCGGCGCCCCGCACGAAGGAGCCCGCCGTGACCACCCACCAGCAGACCCGGACCGGCGCGACTCTCGACGTCGACCGCAGCGACACCGCCTACCGCCGCTGGCTGAAAGAGGCCGTCCGCAAGGTCCAGGCCGACGCCAACCGCTCCGCCGACACCCACCTGCTGCGCTTCCCGCTGCCGGAGCGGTGGGGCATCGACCTCTACCTGAAGGACGAGTCGACCCACCCCACCGGCAGCCTCAAGCACCGGCTCGCCCGTTCCCTCTTCCTCTACGCCCTGTGCAATGGCTGGATCAGACCGGGCCACCCCGTGATCGAGGCGTCCAGCGGTTCGACGGCCGTCTCCGAGGCCTACTTCGCGAAGCTGATCGGCGTGCCCTTCGTCGCCGTCATGCCCCGCACGACCAGCGCCGAGAAGATCCGCCTGATCCAGTTCCACGGCGGGCAGTGCCATTTCGTGGACGACTCTCGGAAGATGTACGAGGAGTCCGCCCGCCTGGCGGCCGACACCGGCGGCCACTACATGGACCAGTTCACCTACGCCGAGCGGGCCACGGACTGGCGGGGCAACAACAACATCGCCGAATCCATCTTCCGCCAACTGGAGTTGGAGCGGTTCCCCGAACCGGCGTGGATCGTCGCCACGGCCGGCACCGGCGGCACCTCCGCGACCCTCGCCCGGTACGTCCACTACACCCAGCACGACACGCGCATCTGCGTCGCGGACCCCGAGAACTCCTGTTTCTTCGAGGGCTGGACCACCGGAGATCCGGACGTCACCTGCGACTGCGGCTCACGCATCGAGGGCATCGGGCGGCCCCGCATGGAGCCGAGCTTCGTGCCCGGCGCCGTCGACCGGATGATGAAGGTCCCCGATGCCGCCAGCGTCGCCGCCGTGCGCGCCCTGGAGCGCGCCATCGGCCGCAAGGCGGGCGGCTCGACGGGCACCGGCCTGTGGAGCGCGCTGAAGATCGTCGCCGAGATGGTGGCCGAGGGCCGGCAGGGGAGTGTGGTCACCCTGTTGTGCGATCCGGGCGACCGCTACCTCGACAAGTACTACTCCGACGCGTGGCTCGCCGAGCAGGGGCTGGACATCGGCCCGTACAGCGCCGCGATCGACTCCCTGCTGGCGACCGGCGTGTGGCGGGACTGAGAGACCCGTCCGCCGTCCGCCGTCCGCCGTCCGCCGCCCGCCGTCCGCCGCCCGTCGACCGGACGACGAAGGTTCCGGACGCCGCCCGTCCGCCGCTCACGCCCGCGCGGCGATCCGCCGGTCCAGCCGGGTCACCGCGCCCCGGAAGCTCCGGCCCATGCCCGGCCGGGCCAGCCGCAGCGCAGCCCGGAGGACCGCCGTCCCGTCCGCGGCGAACGTCCATCGCACCCGCGTCCCCGTACCGGCCGGCGCCAGCCGCCACTCCTCGACCAGGGCCCGTGTCCCCGGCACGTTGGTGACGTCGACCCGGTAGGCGTACACCTCGGGTTCCCGCGCCACGAGGACGGTCTCGCGGAACCGGGTCCCGCCCCTGAGCCGTACGTCGCGTCCCGCGCCGCCGTCGACCGGCCGCGCGGACGTCACCGCGGGGAACCAGGCGGCCCACCCGGCCACGTCCTCGGCCAGCGCGTGGAAGACCTGCTCCGGCGTCGCGGCGACCTCCTCGGCGAACACCAGCCGTACCGGCGCGGTCGCGAGGAAGCCGGGTTCTTCGGGACGCAGACGGTGAGCCATGCGGGCAACTCCTCAGCACCGAGGAACGGGGCGCCACCCTAACCGGCGCTCCGTCAGATGTCTGCCCTCTCGGCCGCCTCACCGGCGACCACCAGCCGCCGCAGATGCTCGGCGATCTCCGAGCGGGCCGGGCCCGGCAGCCCGGCGTCCGTCACCAGCGTGTCGACCTGCTCCAGCGCCGCGAAGGAACTCAGGCCGACCACACCCCACTTGGTGTGGTCGGCGACCACCACGACCCGGCGCGCCGACTGCACCAGGCGCCGGTTGGTCTCGGCCTCCGCCAGGTTCGGCGTCGACAGGCCCGCCTCGGCCGATATCCCGTGCACGCCGAGGAACAGCACGTCGAAGTGGAGCGCCGCGATGGCCTGGTCGGCGACCGGCCCCACCAGCGAGTCGGAGGGGGTGCGCACACCGCCGGTCAGCACGACGGTGGCCGCGCCCTGCCGGGGGCCCGAGGTGCGCTGCGCCATGTGGAAGACGTCGGCCACCCGCACCGAGTTGGTCACCACGGTCAGATCCGCCACGTCGATCAGCTGATGGGCGAGCGCGTACGTCGTCGTACCGCCGGACAGGGCGATCGCGCTGCCCGGCGCGACCAGCTCCGCGGCGGCCCGCGCGATGTCCTCCTTGGCGCTCAGCTCCAGGCCCGACTTGGCCTCGAAACCGGGCTCGTGCGTGCTCGCCTCCACGATCGGCACCGCACCGCCGTGCACCTTCTCCAGGACACCCTGACGCGACAGCGCGTCGAGGTCGCGGCGCACCGTCATGTCCGACACGCCGAGCTTGCGGGTCAGCTCGTTGACCCGGACACCACCCCGGCGCCGGACCTCGTCCAGGATCAGTGCGCGCCGCTGCTCCGCGAGGAGGTTCTGATTCTCACTCACGTACGCTCCGGTCCTCTCGACTCAAGCCGGTCCACTCCGTCCGACACGTCCCCCCCACCTGCCACGACAAGGACATTCTGCCGGTCGGCGGCGCGCGGGCGTCCCATCCTCGCACGGGCGGGTACCGGCCCTGCCACCACCCACCCGTCGCGCACATGTCACGTCGGCTCCACCGGACCGTCCCGTTCCCCACACGGAACGGGGGAGATTCGGTGACAACGGGTGTGCACACGTCACTCAGCGGCCATCCTTGTGCCGCACGCACACGGAGCGACATCGCGTCACGGGGGAAGTGCGAGAACAGTGGAACGCGCGCAGGAACGAGCCGCGACCGACCCGGCGGCCGCGGCCGCCCTGGAACTCCTGGTCCACGGGGTGGGCGGAGCCACGCCCGAGAAGATGCTCAACGATCCGCGCACGGTGCGGATCACCGGCGACGACACGGCCGCCGTGTACCGGCGCGTGGACGACGTGGACGCCGAGACCGCGGCGACCGGCGGACCGCGGGACCGGCCGGTCCCCGAGGCCTACGTGTGGTGCAACCTCACCTCCGGCAACGGCACCCGCGCCCTGTGGCTCCTGCTGCTGCCGTTCATGGTCGTCAACCTCGCCCACTGGATGCGCCCCGCCGCCCGGGAACGCACCCGCGCCGTCCGCCTGTACGGACTGCTGGTGCGGCTCATCGGTCTGACCCTGACGGTCCTGCTCGTCGCCGCCGCCTGCGAGGTCGCCCTGGATCTGACGGCCTGGCAGTGCGCGGGCACCCGCGCGTGCGCCGAACGGCACTCCTGGCTGGGCTTCCTGTCACCGGCGGTCTCCGACGGCGGCTGGTGGAGCCTGCCCGGCCGTCGCCTCGCCCTCGCGGCGGTCGTCCCCACCGCCCTCACCGTCCTGCTCTGGTATCTGTCCCACCGCAGCTGGCGGGCGTACGAGTCCCAGGAACCGCCGAACGACAGGACGGAGTCGGAGGACGCGCTCGGCCACACCGCCCTCGGCCGACCCGGTTTCTGGTACGGGCGGCGCCTGGTCGCCCGGCTGCGCGCGGCCCACACCGCGGCGGGCCTGCTCACGGTGGCCGCCGCCGTCGGCACCGCCGCCGCCCGCCAGGACCGCGCGCCCGGCGGTCCCGTCCTGCTCGACGCCCTCGGCCGGGTCCTGGAGGCCGCCCTGGCGGCCGGCACGCTCGCCACGGTCTGGGTGGTGTGCCGCCGGGGCCGCAGCGAGCACCGCCTGGACCGCCGCGTCGACGCCCACCTCGTACGGCGCCTGCCGCTGACCGCCCTCGCCCTGCTCCTCGTCACCCTCGTCTACGCCGGATGGGAGCGCCCGGACCGGCGGTCGGCCGGCCGGCTCCCGGGCGACGTGACCTTCGGCGGGATCGCCCTCCTACAGGGCGCGCTGGTGATCGCCCTCACCGTCGTCGCCGCGATCCTCTACCGCGGCTCCGGGAGCGATCCGCAACGGCGCGCCGCCCTGCGCGGTCTGGGCGGCCCCGCCGTCGCCATGCTCGCCTGCGCCCTCGGCGGGGTGATGTCCGGCGGAGTGTCCCAGCGCGTCTCGGACTGGCTGGACGGCACCGGCACCTCCCTCGCCGGACCGCCGGTGCTGCTGACCTGGCAGGCGTCGGTGATCCCCGCCCTGCTGATCGTGCTGCTCCTGCTGTGCGGTCTGCTCGCCCGGCAAGCCCTGCGGCTGGCCCGCGCGGAGCGGGTCGCGGTGGCCCGTGAGTACGGCGTCGACCCCGGCGACCAGGCCCGCACCCAGCGCATCGCCCGCGCCCGCGCCATGGCCACGCTCACCGACCGGGCCCCGCTCCTCGTCGCCGTCACCTCCGCGGCGACCCTGCTGCTCGGCGCCGGCGCGCTCGTCGGCGCCTTCGCCACCGGCAGCACCCCCGCCCGGGCCGCCGAGGACGCCCACCCCTTCGTCCACGGCGCGGCCCAGACCGGTCAGGCACTCGGCTCCTGGCTGATCGGGCTCGGCTTCATACTCTTCGTCACCTGGGGTCGGCGCGCCTACAAGGACGCCTCGGCGCGGCGCACCATCGGCATCCTCTGGGACGTCGGCACCTTCTGGCCGCGCGCCGCGCACCCCTTCTCCCCGCCCTGCTACGCCGAGCGCGCGGTGCCCGACCTGACCTGGCGCATGGCCACCTGGACGCGCGCCACCGGCGGACGCCTGGTCATCTCCGGCCACTCCCAGGGCAGCGTCCTCGCCGCGGCCGCCGCCTGGCAACTGAGCCCCGCGGACCGCGGCCGCGTCGCCCTCCTCACCTACGGCTCCCCGATCGAGCGCCTCTACGGCCGCTGGTTCCCGGCCCACTTCGGCCCGGCCGCGCTGCACGCCCTGCACGAGGACATCGACTGCTGGCGCAATCTGCACCGCCCCACCGACCCCATCGGCGGCCCGGTCCGGCTGTCCGGGGACGGCTGCGGCCCCCAGGTCGACCGCGCCGCCCTCGCCGACCCCCTGGCCTACGGCCGCACCGACGCCCACCCCCTGCCCTCGCCGATCCTGGGCCACTCCGACTACCAGGCGGACCCGGCCTTCGCGGAGGAACGCGAACGCCTGCTGTCCCGCCTGCACCGGGAGGTTCCGGCGCAGCGCGCGCAGGCCGACGGTTAGGCGGGCAGCTCCGGCAGGTCCTCCGCGTACAGCAGGGTCAGGTCGTCCGTGCTCGGGTCCGCGACGTGCGCGACGCGGCCCGCGTGCCGTTCCACCATCGCCTCGAAGGTCTGGCGGGCGGTGCGGCCGTTGCCGAAGGCGGCGCCCTTGGGGATCTCCGTGAAGTACTTCACGAGCGCCTCCGAGGTGCCCGGCGCCAGCCGGTACTCGTGCTCCTCGGCCTGCTGCTCGACGATCCGCAGCAGTTCCCCGGGGCCGTAGTCGCCGAAGGTGATGGTCCGGGAGAAGCGCGACGCCACGCCGGGGTTGACCGACAGGAACCGCTCCATCTCGGCCGTGTACCCGGCGACGATCACCACCACGGCGTCCCGGTGGTCCTCCATCAGCTTCACGAGCGTGTCGATGGCCTCCTTGCCGAAGTCGCGCCCGGCGTCCTCCGGGGAGAGCGCGTACGCCTCGTCGATGAACAGCACCCCACCGCGCGCCCGCTCGAAAGCCTCCTGGGTGCGGATCGCGGTGGAGCCGATGTGCTCACCGACCAGGTCGACGCGCGACACCTCGACGAGATGGCCCTTCTCCAGCACGTGCAGAGCGGCGAGGATCTCGCCGTAGAGCCGGGCCACCGTCGTCTTGCCGGTGCCGGGGGACCCGGTGAAGACCAGATGCCGCTTGACCGAGGCCGCCTTCAGGCCGGCCTGCTGCCGGCGCCGACCCACCTCGATCATGTCGGTCAGCGCCCGCACCTCGCGCTTGACGCTCTCCAGGCCCACCAGGGCGTCGAGTTCGCCCATCACGTCCTCGGAGGTCCGCACCCGCTGCTCGGGCACGGCGGCGACCGGTCGCTCCGGGGGCACGGTGGCACGCTGCTCGGGGAGCGCGCCGAGGAGTCCCGGCGAAGGGGACGCCGCCTCCACGACGGTCTCCCGCGCGCCCGGTGTCGGCACGCCGGCGCTCTCGTCGCTCGTGCAGTCCTCGACCACGGGGCCGGAACCGGCCGCGGCGTCCGCGCCGGCCTCCGCGAACTCGTACCCGCGCCGCGCGCAGCGCTCGGTGCGGCACTTGCGCAGCGTCGTACGGCAGCCGTCGATCACGTGGAAGCCGTAGCCGCCGCTGTTGGTGACCCGGCAGTTCAGGAAGGTGCCGCGGCCGCCGGCCGACACGTAGAAGCCCGCCTCGGCGGGGGAGTCGACGGTGCAGCGCTCCACCGTCGGGTCGGCGCCCTTGGTGACGATCACGCCGGTCTGGGTGGCGTCCACGGTGCAGTTGTCGAGGGTGCCGCCGCTGCCGTGGTCGCGGAACCAGGCGCCGGTCGCCGCGTCCCTGATCCGGCAGTCGGCGAGCTGGGCGGTCGCGCCGTCGCTCACCGACACGGCCGTGTTGCGCACCTGGAACAGGTCGCTGTCGACGACGTCCGCGCGCGAGCCGCGGTCGAGGACGAACAGGGCGTCCGGCACGTCGTGCACCCGGCAGGAGTCGAGGACCACGGTGGCGCCGTCGCTGACCCAGACGGCCGGGTAGTCGCCGGTGCTGTCGAAGATCTCGCACTGGTTGGCGTCGACCCGGGTGCCCGGGTCCCACACCGACAGGCCGTTGCGCCCGAACTGGCGCACCGTCGTCCGCGTCAGGGTCAGGACGGAGCGCGAGCGCAGGTCGACCGCGTTCTCCGGGATGTCGTGGATGCGGCAGTCGGCCAGCGTCAGCACGGCGTCCGTGTCGAGCGTGACTCCGTCGGCGGTGGTGCGGTGGACATCGCAGTCGGTGAGGTGCGCGGTGGCACGGGCGGTGATCTGCACGCCGCTGCCCCGTACCTCGTAGATCTCGCAACCCACCGCCTCCAGGGCGGAGTTGTCGCCGGTGACGCTCAGGCCGGCCCCGGAGGCGTGGTGCACCCGGCAGCGCTCCAACCGCGGGTGGCCGCCCCCGCGCACGGCGACGCCCGCCTGCCCGGCCGCGACGACCTCGCACTCCTCGAAGACACCGCCGCCGCCGTCGACCACGGCGATGCCGACGCCGGCCGGGTTGTCGACGGTGCACCGCCGGACCGTGGGACGCGCGCCCCCGCGCACCTCGACGCCGGCCGCGGACCGCGTCACGATCCGCAGGTCCAGCAGCTCGGGAGTGCCCTCCTCGACGAGCACCGCGGGCGCCGCCGCGTCCTGTCCCTCCACGTGCAGGTCCTGCACCACGGCCGAGGCCCGCACGGTCAACGGCACGCCGTCCAGGGGGGCGATGCGCACGGAACCGGGGGAGCCCTCGGGTCCGCGCAGGGTCACCGCCCGGTGCACGACGAGGTTCTCCCGGTAGGTGCCGGGAGCGATGGTGAGGACGTCGCCCTCGGCCGCGGCCTCCAGAGCGGCGGCGAGCGACGCGTACTCACCCGTGCGGCGCCGCCACCTCGATGTACCGGTGTGCGTCACCTGGACCGTGCCCTGTGCCATGGCGTTGCTGTGCCCCCACCTCGGTCTTGCTGATCACTCGGTCGTCTGCGGGGCGCTCCAGCCGTCGCACCCCTGCGGCTCCCTCGCGCGCGGGTCGATGCCGAATGCTCGGCCGGTCCACCGTAGCGTGCGCGCGGGCGGTGGGTTGACCAGAGACGGAAGGCCGTCAGCTGCCGGTGCCGGTGCGGCCCCAGTCCGGGCCCGCGCGGTCCCAGGCCTGGTCCCAACGGGCGTACCGGCGACGGACCATGCCCCGGACGACGAGTCTTCGGACGCCCTCGACGAGGCCCGCGGTGAGCAGTGTCGTGCCGAGTCCGGCGAGCACGGCGTGGGTGGTGGCGGTGGCGGAGTCCAGGGGGCGGTTCACCAGCCGGCCGTGGGTGTCCGTCCACAGCGGGAAGTGGTCGCCGCGGTGGGGCGACCTGAGGCCGGCGAGGACCGTGCCGTGGTGCGGGGTGCCGTCGGGAGCGGTCCAGTCGGCGACGACGCGGGTGCGGCTGCCCCGCCCGGAGACGCTCTCGGGGTCCGCCTCCAGCAGGGAACCCTGCGGCCTGCGCGCCACGGTCGCCGTGACCTCGTGGCGGGAGAGGCGCTGGGCGCGGACGGCCTCCTGCAACGTGTCCTGTGCGACGGCCCCGACGAGGCACCCGACGGCGGGGGCCACGAGCAGGAACACAAGCAGGGCCGTCAGCGCCACCCAGGCCTCGACCAGATCCGTCGTACGGCGCAGCGGATTGTGCCGCCAGCGCCAGAGTCCACCGATCGCTCGCACCACCCGCACCCCCTTCCCGCTCCGTGATAACCCCCGTGGAGCCGTTCACGCGCGGGTCCGGGCGAAGAGAGAGCCAGATCACCTGGGGCCGGGTCCTCTCATGAACGGTTCACGAAAGGCACAACGGCCGGAGGGCGGGCGGAGGTTCCCACGACCGCACGACCGCACGACCGCATGACCGCATGATGCACGGCCACGGGCCCGGGCCCCGGCCGAGGACTCCGGCGCGATCCGCGGACTAGCCGATGATCTCGACCCGGTCGCCGACCCGGACGGTGCCGCGGGAGAGGGGCACCAGGTTCTGTCCGAAGACCAGCTTGCCGCCCAGCCGCCGGTGCCGTCCCAGGGTGTGGAGGGGCTCCCTGCCGCGGCCCGCACCGGTCTGGTCGGTCGTGGTGACCACGCATCGGCCGCACGGCTTGGCGACCCGGAAGCCGACCTCGCCGATGGTGAGACGCGACCAGCCGTCCTCGGCCCATGGCGGTGTGCCGGCCACGACCAGGTTGGGCCGGAACCGGTTCATCGGCAGCGGCCCCTCCGCCGCGTGCTCGCCCCGGGCGATCAGCGCGTTCAGGGCGTCGAGCGAGGAGGCCGTGGTGACCAGCAGCGGATACCCGTCGGCGAACGAGACGGTCTCGCCCGGCAGCCCGTACTCGGGATCGACGGCGCGCCGCGTCGCCGGGTCGTCCATGTGCACCAGGCGCACGTCGGCGCCGAGGTGGGCGCTGCACCACAGGTGCGCGGCCTCGTCGGCGAGGACCCCTTCCACCTTGTCGCGGAAGATCTCCACCGACACCGTGCCCACCGGCTGGGGCACGGCGACGGTCAGCGGTCGCAGACCGGGCGCGGACAGACGGACGCCGCCGCCGGGCAGAAGCTCGGCGGCGGCTTGCGCGAGGCGCGGCTGCTGACGTTGCGTGACGACTTTCCCCCCGTCGTCGATCAGCGCCCAGCGTCGGTCTCCGGCCAGCCCCCAGGGCTCCACGGAGGCCTCCCGGGGCGCCTGGCCCCGGAACGCCTTGACCGGATGGACGTGGATCGACAGCAGTTCCGCATTCCCCATGGCCTCATCCTGCCAGGTGGCGGCGGGTTCCCCCGGGTCGGCTCAGTAGCCGCGGTACTGCTGGTTGTTGTACGGGTCCTGGTACTGGGGCGCGGCGGGCCGCGGAGCCGCGGGGCGCATCGCGTCGTACCCGGTGCCGGGTCCGGCGGGACGCGGCTGCTGCTGCATCTGCGGGCCGGGGTAGCCGCGCGGCGCGGTGGCCTGCGGCGGGATGTACGCGGCCGGCGCCTGCTGGAGCGGGGCGGGCTGCTGCCCCTGCGGGTAGCCGTAGGCGTACGGGGACGGGGCCGCCGGGAGGGCGGGCAGGGCCGACGGCAACGCGGGCAGGCTGCTGCCCGTGTCGTAGGCGGCGGGGACCCGGATCGGGGCGATCTGCGGGGTACCCCGCTCGGCCACGAGCGAGTCGTAGATCGGGGTGTCCGGGAAGGAGGCGGAGTAGTAGCCGCCGCCATAGGTGGAGCGGGGGGAGGTCATGGCACATAAGTTAAGCCCACGATGTGCTGGTTGGGGAGACCGATAAGAGGGTTGTTTTCCGTGTCGGCGGTGACTCCGGATACCCAATGCGAGCGAACTTGGCAAAAAGGGGCGGCAATCACGGCTTGGATCATGTAAAGGCAGAGTTCCCAGGGGGTTACCGGCGGTTGGGCAGGGATCTTCCCGCGCCATGGATGGGAGTTCCCGGTCCGGGCGAATAGGTTGACGCCTAGACAACCGAAGGACGCCGGAGCGTGCGGCCCGGCCGGTGACAGGTGATGGGGGCGTACATGTCCATGCCGAAGGGATCGAACGTCGCGGTGCCGACGACGGCACTGCGGGTCGAGGTGGGCCGCCGGTCGGGACCGGGCGTGCCCGACGCGGACGCCTCGGCCCTGCTGCTGATCGCCGGGAAGGTCCGTTCGGACGCCGACTTCGTCTTCTACAACCAGCCGGCGCACTCCTCCGGCGCGGTCCGGCACGAGGGCAAGCGGGAGACGGGCGGCAGGGTGACCGACACCCTGCTCGTCGACCTCGCGCGCGTGGAACCCGCCATCGAGACCGTCGTCCTGGCCGCCTCGGCGGACGGCGGCACCTTCGGGCAGGTGCCCGACCTCGCCGTCGAGGTGCGGGACGCGGGGCAGGACGCGGTGGTGGCCCGGTACGACGCCACCGGAGCGACCGTGGAGACGGCGTTCGTGCTGGGCGAGTTCTACCGCCGCCAGGGCGCCTGGAAGTTCCGCGCCGTCGGCCAGGGGTACGACAGCGGCCTGGCGGGCCTGGCCACGGACTACGGGATCACCGTCGACGAACCGCAGCACACCCCGCCGCACCCCGTCACGCCGCCGCCGTCCCCGCCCGCGCCGCCGGCCTTCCCGGCCACCGTGCCCCCGCCCGTCCACGCCGCCCCACCCCCGCCTCCCGCCCCGCCCGCGGCGCCGGTCCGCCTGACCAAGGTGACGCTCACCAAGGCCGCTCCGTCGGTGTCGCTGACCAAACAGGGCGGCACCTCGGGCACCATGCGCGTGAACCTCAACTGGGAGACGCGCAAGCAGTTCTCCGGGTGGGGCGGCAAACGAGGCCGGGCCGTCGCGCACCACAACGACCTCGACCTCGACCTGTGCGCCCTGTTCGAGCTGGCCGACGGACGCAAGGGGGTCGTACAGGCCCTCGGCAACGCCTTCGGAGCCCTGCACCAGCCGCCGTACATCCTCCTGGACGGGGACGACCGCACGGGCGCCGTGGCCGCCGGCGAGAACCTCACGATCAACCTCGACCACAAGAACGACTTCCGGCGCGTCCTGGTCTTCGTCACCGTCTACGAGGGCGCCCGCTCCTTCGCCGACCTGCACGCCACGGTGACCCTGCAGCCGCAGTTCGGCGCCGCGATCGACTTCTCCCTGGACGAGTGCACCGTGCCGTCGACCGTGTGCGCCCTCGCGCTGATCACCCGCACCGGCGACGACCTCGTCGTCCAGCGCGAGGCCCGCTACCTGGTGCCCGAGCGCGGAGTGAGCCCGCAGCGGACCGTCGACCACGCCTACGGCTGGGGCATGAACTGGACGCCGGGCCGCAAATAGACGCGGCACCGCGCCGGTTCAGCCCCCGTCGGCCACCGTGTCCGGACGGGCGTAGGTGCGGCCCTTCCAGGCCGCGCCCCGCCCCCGGTGGTGCTGCACCGCCGAGTCCACCGTCATCAGGAGATAGAGGAAGGCGGTGAACGGCAGCAGCGGGGCGAGCCACAGCGGCTGACGGTAGTAGCGGAGCATCGGGACGTACGTCCCCGTCATCACCGCCCACGCCAGACCACCCGGTACCGCGACGGCCGGGCTGCCGAGGGCGAGCCCGCCGAGCAGCGCGAGCGGCGGCACCAGGTAGACCAGGGCGAGGCCCAGCACCGTGCCGAGCAGCAGCAGCGGGTTGTGCCGCAGTTGCGCGTAGGCGCTGCGCGAGACCATCCGCCACAGGTCGTGCAGCCCCGGGTACGGGCGCACACTGTCCACCCGGTCGGCCAGCCCCAGCCAGATCCGGCCGCCCGACGCCTTCACCGCGCGCGCGAGCGCCACGTCGTCGATGACGGCGTGCCGGATGGCCTCCGGAACGCGGGCCCGCCCGGCGGTCTCCGCGCGCAGCAGGACGCAGCCGCCCGCCGCGGCCGCGGTCCGCGCACGGGGCCGGCCGATCCGCCGGAACGGGTACAACTGCGCGAAGAAATAGACGAAGGCCGGTACGACCAGCCGCTCCCACACGCTCTCCACCCGCAGCCGTGCCATCTGGGAGACGAGGTCGAACCCCCCGGCGCGGGCCGCCGCGACCAGCTCTCGCAGGCTGTCGGGCGCGTGCGCGATGTCGGCGTCGGTCAGGAGCAGGTACTCGGGTTCACGCGCGCGTGCCAGCGCGATGCCGTGCCCCACCGCCCACAGCTTCCCGGTCCAGCCGGCCGGCGGCTCTCCCGGCGAGTCCACGGTCAGCGGCAGTCCACCGTGGTGTCGGGCCAGCTCGCGCGCCAGCTCCCCGGTGCCGTCGGAGCTGCCGTCGTCGACGAGGAAGATCTCCGCCCGCCCCGGATAGTCCTGCGCGAGCAGCGACGGCAGACTGGCGGGCAGCACCGCGGCCTCGTCGCGTGCGGGGACGACCACGCAGACCGACGGCCACTCCCCGGGGTCCGCGCGCGGGGGCAGCCGGACGTCCGTGCGCCAGAAGAAGCCCTGGCAGAGCAGCAGCCACAGCCAGGCTGCGAGGGAAACGGCGGAGATCCACACGACGGCGCTCACGCGCGCAGTCTGCCCCACGCGAGCGGGCCGCCGGAGCACATCGTCTATCGTGGCCGGGTGAAGATCGCGCTCATGGACTCCGGAATCGGGCTGCTGGCGGCCACCGCCGCGGTACGGCGCCTGCGCCCCGACGTGGATCTCGTGCTCTCCCTGGACCCCGACGGCATGCCCTGGGGTCCGCGCACGCCCGAGGACGTCACCGCGCGCGCGGTCGCCGTCGCGGAGGCCGCCGCCGCCCACCGGCCCGACGCCCTGATCATCGGCTGCAACACCGCGACCGTGCACGCGCTGCCCACCCTGCGGGCCCGCCTCGAACCGGGCATCCCGGTGATCGGGACCGTTCCCGCCATCAAGCCGGCCGCGGCCGGCGGCGGTCCGGTCGCCATCTGGGCCACCCCCGCCACGACCGGCAGTCCCTACCAGCGTGCCCTCATCGACGACTTCGCCGGCGGCGTCACGGTGTGCGAGGTGCCCTGCTGGGGCCTGGCCGAGGCGGTGGAGCGGGCCGACGAGGCGGCGATCGACGCGGCGGTCGCCGCGGCGGCCGCGCTGACGCCCGACGAGGTGACGACCGTCGTCCTGGGGTGCACCCATTACGAACTGGTCGCCGAGCGCATCCGCGCCGCCGTCCAGGGCGCCGGCCGCCCGCCGCTCGTCCTGCACGGATCGGCCGGTGCGGTGGCCGCCCAGGCACTGCGCCGCATCGGCTCCCGCCCCGACCCGGGGGCATCGGCCCTCGGCGAGGTCACGGTCCTCCTCAGCGGCCGGGCGGGCGCGCTGCCGGCGCCCGCGCTCGCCTATGCCGAGGGCCGGCTGCTCCAGGAGACCAGCCCCGCGCGGTGACCGCGGACCACGGGGCGGACGGGCACGGTCGGCTCGTCGTCCGGCCGGCCCAGTCACCCTCGGCGACACGGTACCGGCGGAGCGAAACCTGAGTAACCTCGTGAATATGAGGGACCACCACTCCCACGAGGAGACCGCCCCGCATCCCGATGTGTGGCACGGGCGGGCCACCAACCGGTTCCAGTGGCTGCTCGCGCTCGGCGGAGCCGCCTGCCTGGCGCTCGGTATCGAACTGGCGGTCGAGTCCGCCTGGACGTCCTCCGTCGCGCCGCTCGCCATGTCCGTGGTCGGCTGCATCGCGGCGGGGATGCTGGTCCTCTTCGGCACCCTCGCCTTCGTCCATGTCGACCTGAAGCTGGACAAGGAGTCCCTCGAAGTGCGCTGCGGCCACATCGGCCTGCCGCGCCGCCGCATTCCCCTGTCCCACGTCGCCGGAGCCGACTTCGAGCCGCACGTGACCCCCCGCCACTGGGGCGGCTGGGGCTACCGCTGGCGCCCCGAGAAGGGCACCGCCGTCGTCGTACGGCGCGGGGAGGGCGTGGTGCTGCGGCTCTGGGACGGACACACGTTCACGATCACCGTGGACGACGCGGAGTCCGCCGTACGGGTCATCAGGGCCCGGCTGCGGCAGGACACGCCCGACGCCACGCACTGACCCGGGCGGCCGGGCGGGAGTCGCGGGGGCGAGGGTGTCGCCTCCGGTGCGGGCGGGACCCCGACCGCGGCCGGTGCGAGGGCGAGCGGGCGGGCCGGAGCCCGCCTCGCCGGCAGACCCGCTCCGACCCGGACCGCGGCGGCGTCGGTCGGCGGGAGCACCACAGGGCGGACAACCACCGCCGGCGGTGACGGACCGTGCTGTCGGCCCGAAGACGACCCGCCGTACACTCCCCGGGTGACCGTCACCGCAACTTCCGTGGACCGGCCGGACCAGCTGGAGCCCCCGACCGCGCCGTCGCGCGGCGCGCGGCTCCTGCGTCTGGTCCCGGCAGCCACCGCGGCGCTCTCCGGAGTGCTCCTCTACGTCAGCTTCCCGCCGCGCACCCTGTGGTGGCTGGCCCTGCCCGCCTTCGCCCTCCTCGGCTGGGTGCTGCGCGGCCGCGGCTGGAAGGCGGGGCTCGGCCTCGGATACCTCTTCGGTCTCGGCTTCCTGCTGCCGCTGCTGGTGTGGACGGGCGTCGAGGTGGGGCCCGGCCCCTGGATCGCCCTGGTGCTCATTGAGGCGGTCTTCGTCGCGCTGGTCGGCGCGGGAGTCGCCGCGGTGTCGAAGCTGCCCGCCTGGCCGGTGTGGGCGGCGGCGATCTGGATCGCGGGTGAGGCGGCACGCGCGCGCGTGCCCTTCCGCGGCTTCCCCTGGGGCAAGATCGCCTTCGGTCAGGCCGACGGCGTCTTCCTGCCGCTGGCCGCGCTGGGCGGCACCCCGGTTCTCGGCTTCGCGGTCGTGCTGTGCGGGTTCGGCCTCTGCGAGGCCGTTCGGACGGGGCTGGAGTGGCGCCGCACGCGTGAGGTGCGACGGTCGGCCGCCGCGGTGGCCCTGGTCGCCATGGCCGTCCCGGTCCTGGCCGCCGTCGCCGCCCGCCCGCTGGTCAGCGACAAGGCGGAGGACGGCACCGCGACCGTCGCGGTCATCCAGGGCAACGTGCCCCGCCTCGGACTGGACTTCAACTCCCAGCGCCGGGCCGTCCTGGACTACCACGCGCGGGAGACGGAGCGGCTGGCCGCCGAGGTCGCGGCGGGCAGGGCGCCCCGGCCCGACTTCGTGCTGTGGCCCGAGAACTCCTCCGACATCGACCCCTTCGCCAACCCGGACGCCGCCGGCGTCATCGAGCGGGCGGCCGAGGCGATCGACGCGCCCATCTCGGTCGGCGGCGTCGTCGAACGCGACGGCAGGCTCTACAACGAGCAGATCCTGTGGGACCCGGAGAAGGGCGCCACCCAGACCTACGACAAGCGGCAGGTCCAGCCCTTCGGCGAATACCTCCCGATGCGCTCGCTCATCGGCGCCGTCAACGACGACTGGACCTCGATGGTCCGCCAGGACTTCAGCCGGGGCGACAAGCCCGGCGTGTTCGACTTCGGCGACGCCAAGGTGGGCCTGGCCACCTGCTACGAGGCGGCCTTCGACTGGGCCGTGCGCGACACCGTCACCCACGGCGCGCAGATCATCTCCGTGCCCAGCAACAACGCCACCTTCGACCGCAGCGAGATGACCTACCAGCAGCTCGCCATGTCACGCGTGCGTGCCGTCGAGCACAGCCGGACCGTCACCGTGCCGGTGACCAGCGGGGTCAGCGCGATCATCATGCCCGACGGGAGGATCTCCCAAAAGACCGGCATGTTCGTCGCGGACTCCCTGGTCCAGAAGGTCCCGCTGCGCTCCTCCCGGACCCCCGCGACGACGCTGGGCATCGCGCCCGAGATGGTGCTCCTGCTCGTCGCCGCGGGCGGGCTGGGATGGGCGGTCGGAGCCGGGGTGCGCGGGCGGCGCGCCGGTGGCGTGTAGCCGTACGCCCACCGAGCGCGTGCCGGGAGCGCGCGGCGGCGCCGGACCGGCTCGTTAGGGTCGGTCCATGGCTACCCCAGACTTCATCCGCGAGCTACGGACCACCGCCGGCCACCAGCTGCTCTGGCTGCCCGGCGTCACCGCCCTCGTCTTCGACGACGAGGGCCGGGTACTGCTCGGCCGTCGCTCCGACACCCGCAAGTGGGCGGTGATCGGCGGCATCCCGGATCCCGGTGAGCAGCCGGCGGCCTGTGCCGTCCGGGAGGTCTTCGAGGAGACCGCGGTGCGGTGCGAGGTCGAACGGGTCGTCCTCGTCCAGGCGCTCGAACCGGTCAGGTACGACAACGGGGACGTCTGCCAGTACATGGACATCACGTTCCGCTGCCGCGCCGTGGGCGGCGAGGCCCGCGTCAACGACGACGAGTCGCTGGAGGTGGGCTGGTTCGCGGTGGACGCCCTGCCCGACCTCGGCGAATTCGCGCTGTTCCGGATCAAACAGGCGCTGTCGGACGAGCCCACATGGTTCGACGCCATGAGTTCCAGCTGAAGTATGGCGGCGGAGCACATGGGGAGAGGTTCTGGCGCTGCCTAAGGTCGGAGACATGACCACGCCCCACGCCGCCCCTGGTCCCTGCGCCCCCTCCCTCGACCTCCACGGTCGCACCGCTCTCGTCACCGGTGCCGCCGGCGGCATCGGCCGCGCCTGCGCGCTGCGGCTGGCGGCCGCCGGGGCCAAGGTGCGGGCGGTCGACCGTGACACGACAGGACTGGAGGCGCTCACCGAGAGCGCCGCGGGCCTGCCGGGCGTCGTCGAGGCGCACGTCCTGGACCTCACGGACCTCGACGCCGCCGAACTCGCGGCCGCCGGCACCGACGTCCTCGTCAACAACGCCGGCCTGCAACTCGTACGGCCCCTGGAGGAATTCCCGCCGGACGTCTTCCACACGGTGCTCACGGTGATGCTGGAGGCGCCGTTCCGGCTCATCCGCGGCGCCCTGCCCCACATGTACGGGCAGGGCTGGGGCCGCATCGTCAACGTCTCCTCCGTCCACGGACTGCGCGCCTCGCCCTACAAGTCGGCGTACGTGGCCGCCAAGCACGGGCTCGAGGGACTGTCCAAGACCGCCGCCCTCGAAGGCGCGCCGCACGGTGTCACCTCCAACTGCGTGAACCCCGCCTACGTGCGCACCCCGCTGGTGGAGAAGCAGCTCGCCGATCAGGCGCGGGCGCACGACCTGCCCGAGGAACGCGTACTGGCCGAGGTGCTGCTGCGGGACAGCGCGGTCAAGCGGCTCATCGAACCGGAGGAGGTCGCCGACGCCGTCGCCTATCTGTGCGGCCCCCACACGTCCTTCGTGACCGGCACCTCCCTGGTCCTGGACGGCGGCTGGACGGCGCACTGACCTGCCCGGCGAGGGTCGCGTCCGGAGTTTTCCACAGGCCTGACGGGCCGGCCCGGTCATGAGGAATCCTGTGAGCATGTCCCGCGATCACGTGGAGCCGATCGAGCGCTCCGGCAGCGAGGCCGAGGCCGCCGTGCAGGGCGCCGAGGCGGCCCCCGGCGTGCCCGATGGCGTGCCCGGCGGTGCCGAGGCGCCCTTCCTGGAGCTGCTCGCCCGAGGCGCGCCCGCCGAGGCCTACGAGCGGCCGGTGCCGCTCGCGCGCGCCGAAGGGCTGCCCGCCGAGCGGATCGCCGCGCTCGAACACGCCAAGCTGCTCGCCCTGCGGGTGCGCTCCGAACTGGAGGGCCGCCGCCGGCGGGAGGCGGAGCTGTCGGCACTCTTCGAGACGGCCCACGACCTGGCCGGCCTGCGCGACGTGGACGCCGTCCTCCAGGCGATCGTGCAGCGGGCCCGCTCCCTGCTCGGCACCGACGTCGCCTACCTCAGCCTGAACGACCCGGTCAGGGGCGACACCTACATGCGGGTGACCGAGGGCTCGGTGGCCGCCCGCTTCCAGCAGCTGCGCCTCGGGATGGGGGAGGGCCTCGGCGGCCTCGTCGCCCAGACGGCCCGTCCGTACGTCACCGACGACTACTTCCGCGACGACCGTTTCCGGCACACCACCACCATCGACGCGGGCGTGGACGACGAGGGCCTGGTGGCCATCCTCGGCGTCCCGCTGATGCTGGGCGCCAACGTCATCGGGGTGCTGTTCGCCGCCGACCGGCGCGCCCGTGTCTTCGAGCGCGAGCAGATCGCCCTGCTCGGCTCCTTCGCCGCGCTGGCCGCGGCAGCCATCGACACCGCCAACCTGCTCACCGAGACCCGCTCGGCGCTGGCGGACCTCGAGCGCGCCAACGAGATCATCCAGGACCGCAGCGCGGTCATCGAGCGGGCCTCCGACGTCCACGACCGGCTCGCCGAGCTGGTGCTGCGCGGTGGCGGGGTCCATGACGTGGCGGCGGCCGTCTCCCAGGTACTGGCCGGCACGGTCGAGTTCACCGAAGCGGTCGAGGCCCCCGCCGGAGCGCTGGAGACGTCCCGCGCCGAGGGACACGCCGTGCGGCACGACGACGACTGGATCGCCGCCGTCACCGCGGGCGGTGAACTGCTCGGTGCCCTCGTGCTGCGCGGCCACCCCGGCCTCGACCCCGTCGACCAGCGCACGCTGGAGCGCGCGGCGATGGTCACCTCCCTGCTGCTGCTGGCCAGGCGCTCCGCCGCGGAGGCCGAACAGCGCGTCCGCGGCGAGTTGCTGGACGACCTGCTCGACGCCCGCGACCGCGACCCGCGCGTGCTGCGCGAGCGCGCCTCCCGGCTGCGTGCCGACCTCGACGCCACCCACGTCGTGCTGGCCGCCCGGCTGGAGGCCGGCGCCGCCGACGCCGACCAGGAGGCGGCCGCGCGACGGCGGCTGTGGTCCGCCGCCTCCCATCTCGCCGCCACCCGGCACGGCCTGGCCGCCGCCCGTGACGGCGGCACGGTCCTGCTGCTGCCACTGGCACCGGGCGACACCGCGACGGAGCTGGCCCACCGCACCGCCCGCCATCTGGGCACCGCCGTCCACGAAGCGGTCACCGTCGGTGCCTCCGGCCCCGTCCAGGACCTCGCCGCCCGTCCGGACGCGGTGGTCGCCGCCTACGCGGAGGGCCGCCGGTGCGTGGAGGCCCTGCGCCTGCTCGGCCGCTGCGGTGACGGGGCCGCCGCCGACGACTTCGGCTTCCTGGGGCTGCTGCTCGCCGGGGACCGGGACGTGACGGGATTCGTGGAGCGCACCATCGGCGAGGTCGTCGCCTACGACGAACGGCGTGGCACCGATCTGGTGCGCACCCTCGACGCGTACTTCGCGTGCGGCATGAGTCCGGCCCGCACCAAGGACGACCTCCACGTCCACGTCAACACCGTGGCCCAGCGCCTGGAGCGCGTCGCCCGCCTCCTGGGCGAGGACTGGCAGAGCCCCGCCCGCGCCCTGGAGATCCAACTGGCCCTGCGACTGCACCGGTTGTCGGCCCGCATACCGGACTGACCCCCGCACTCCCTCAGGAGCCGCGGGGGCCGGGTCGGGCGTCGACGGACCGGCGATCAGGGGACGCGTGCGTCCGCCGGCGGGGCCGGAGCGTCCCGCGCCTCGGGGGCGCTGTTGTCGATGTCGGCCAGGTCGCGGTGGCGGGTCTCCTTGGCCAGGCCCACGGCGAGGACGGTCAGCAGGGACGCGGCGATCACGTACAGGGCGATCGGTGTGGAGCTGTCGTAGTCGGCCAGCAGCGCGGTGGCGATGAGCGGGGCCGGAGCGCCGGCCGCGACCGAGGCGAACTGGGCGCCGATGGAGGCACCCGAGTAGCGCATCCGGGTCGCGAACATCTCCGAGAAGAACGCGGCCTGGGGCGCGTACATCGCGCCGTGCAGCACCAGCCCGACGGTCACGGCGAGGATGAGGTTGCCGAAGCCCCCCGTGTCGATGAGCGAGAAGAAGGGGAACATCCACAGGCCGATACCGACCGCGCCCAGCAGGTAGACGGGACGCCGGCCGATCCGGTCGGAGAGCGCGCCCCAGGCCGGGATCACCGCGAAGTGCACGGCCGAGGCGATGAGTACGGCGTTGAGGGCGGTCTGCCGGGAGACACCGGCCGAGGTCGTCGCGTACACGAGGATGAAGGCGGTGATGACGTAGTAGGAGATGTTCTCCGCCATGCGCGCGCCCATCGCGACGAGCACGTCACGCCAGTGGTGCCGCAGCACCGCCACGAGCGGAAGCTTCTCGGCGGTGGCCGCCTCCGTCGCCTTCCGGGCCTCCGCCTGCGCCAACGCCTCCTTGAAGACGGGGGATTCATCGACGGAGAGACGGATCCACAGACCGACGATCACCAGCAGGCCGGAGAGCAGGAACGGTATCCGCCAGCCCCAGTCGCCGAAGGCGGCGTCCGACAGTACGGCGGTGAGGAAGGAGAGCACGCCGGTCGCGAGCAACTGACCCGCCGGCGCTCCGGTCTGCGGCCAGGAGGCCCAGAAACCGCGACGCCGCGCGTCCCCGTGTTCCGACACCAGCAGCACGGCCCCGCCCCACTCGCCGCCGAGCGCGAAGCCCTGCACCAGACGCAGCACGGTCAGCAGCACCGGAGCGGCGGACCCGACGGTCGCGTGCGTGGGCAGCAGCCCGATGGCGAAGGTCGCCCCGCCCATCAGCATCAGACTGAGCACCAGCAGCTTCTTGCGCCCGAGCCGGTCCCCGTAGTGCCCGAAGACCAGCGCCCCGATCGGCCGTGCCGCGAACCCGACGGCGTACGTCAGGAAGGACAACAGCGTGCCGACGAGCGGGTCGGAGTCCGGGAAGAACAGCTTGTTGAAGACGAGCGCGGCGGCGGAGCCGTACAGGAAGAAGTCGTACCACTCGATGGTGGTCCCGATGAGGCTGGCGGCGACGATGCGCTTCAGGCTGGCGGGGGGTGGGGGAGCGGTGGTCTCGGAGGCCATGTGCGCCACTTCCTCGTGTGCGGTGGGGACGGGTGGGTGTCCGGACACCGTAGGAACGCGCAGGTCACGAGCACATGTGGTGGGGCAACATACTTTGAGTGCAGAAGGTGCGCGTGGTCCCCATGACCGCCCTTCCCGGGGCCGGGCCTTTCGCCCTCGGCCGGCTTCGCGGAGCGGGCGATCCTCCCGTGGCGTTCCCGGTCTGCTCGTCGCGGGCTGCGGTGCTCGCTCCAGCACACCGGTGTGGCCTCCGTCGCCGCCTCAAGGCCCCACGGGGCGGGGCGCGTTCGGAGAAGGAGGCAGGGCCTCCGGCGAACTGGTTAGATCGTTCCGGGCGACGACGGGCGAGTCCGCGACGGTGGCCCGGGCGCGACAGTAGGGGAGACACGATGCCGCACATCGCCGACAGCCACGACATGATCCGCGTGCAAGGGGCGCGGGTGAACAACCTGAAGGACGTCAGCGTCGAGATTCCGAAGCGGCGGTTGACGGTGTTGACCGGCGTCTCCGGTTCCGGCAAGAGTTCCCTGGTGTTCGACACGATCGCCGCGGAGTCGCAGCGGCTGATCAACGAGACGTACAGCGCCTTCCTGCAGACCTTCATGCCGACGCCGGCGCGGCCGGAGGTCGACGTGATGGAGGGGCTGACCACGGCGATCGTCGTGGACCAGGAGCGCATGGGCGCCAACGTCCGCTCCACGGTCGGCACCGCGACCGACGCCCATGCGATGCTGCGGATCGTGTTCAGCCGGCTCGGCGAGCCGAGCGCCGGGCCGCCCTTCCACTACAGCTTCAATCAGCCCGCCGGCGCGTGCCCGCGGTGCGAGGGCACCGGCAACGTGACCGACCTCGATCTGACGCAGTTCTACGACGAGGGCAAGTCGCTCGCCGAGGGCGCGATCACCGTCCCCGGCTACAAGGCGGGCAGTTGGTTCGTGCGGATCTTCGCCGGGTCGGGCTTCGTCGACCCGGACAAGCCGATCCGCGACTACACGGAGACGGAACTGCACGACTTCCTCCACCGCGAGCCGACCAAGGTCGAGGTCGAGGGGATCAACGTCACCTACGAGGGGCTGGTCCCCAAGGTGCGCAGGTCGATTCTGTCCAGGGACCAGGACGGACTGCAGCCGCACGTACGGGCGTTCGTGGACCGGGCGGTCACCTTCGTCACCTGCCCCGAGTGCGACGGCACCCGGCTCGGCGAGGCGGCCCGGTCGTCGAGGATCGACGGGGTCAACATCGCCGACGCGTGCGGGATGGAGGTCCGGGATCTCGTCGAATGGGTCCGCGGACTGCACCAGCCCTCCGTAGCACCGCTGCTCGCCACGCTCCGGCAGACCCTGGAGTCGTTCGTGGAGATCGGGCTCGGCTATCTCTCGCTGGACCGGCCCGCGGGCACGCTGTCGGGCGGTGAGGCGCAGCGCGTGAAGATGGTGCGTCATCTCGGCTCCTCGCTCACCGATGTCACCTACGTGTTCGACGAGCCCAGTACGGGGCTGCACCCCCATGACATCGAGCGGATGAACGAGTTGCTGCTGCGGTTGCGGGACAAGGGCAACACCGTGCTCGTGGTCGAGCACAAGCCGGAAGTCATCGCCATCGCCGACCATGTGGTCGACCTGGGACCCGGTGCCGGTACGGCCGGTGGGGTCGTCTGTTTCGAGGGCGGTGTCGAAGGCCTGCGCCGCAGCGACACACTGACGGGCCGTCACCTCGACGACCGGGCCAGGCTGAAGGAGTCGGTGCGCGAGCCGACCGGCGCGCTGGAGATCCGCGGGGCGCGGGCGAACAACCTCCGGGACGTCGACGTCGACGTTCCGCTGGGGGTGCTGGTGGCCGTGACCGGTGTCGCCGGGTCCGGCAAGAGTTCGCTGCTGCGCGGGTCGATCCCGGCCGGGGCCGGTGTGGTGTCGGTCGATCAGGCGCCCATCCGCGGGTCGCGGCGCAGCAATCCGGCGACGTACACGGGCCTGCTGGATCCGATCCGCAAGGCGTTCGCCAAGGCCAACGGGGTGAAGGCCGCGCTGTTCAGCGCCAACTCCGAGGGCGCCTGCCCGGTCTGCAACGGCGCCGGAGTCGTCTACACGGATCTGGCGATGATGGCCGGGGTCGCGACGACCTGCGAGGAGTGCGGGGGCAAGCGGTTCCAGGCGTCGGTGCTGGAGTACCGGCTGGGCGGCCGGGACATCAGCGAGGTGCTGGCCATGTCCGTGACGGAGGCGGAGGAGTTCTTCCGTGCCGGTGAGGGGCGCGTCCCGGCGGCCCACGCCATCCTCGGCCGGCTCGCGGACGTGGGGCTCGGCTATCTCACCCTCGGCCAGCCACTGACCACGCTCTCGGGCGGTGAGCGGCAACGGCTGAAGCTGGCGACGCACATGGCGGAGAAGGGCGGGGTCTACGTCCTCGACGAGCCCACCACGGGTCTGCACCTCGCCGACGTCGAGCAGTTGCTCGGGCTGCTGGACCGGCTGGTCGACTCCGGCAAGTCGGTCATCGTCATCGAGCACCACCAGGCCGTGATGGCGCACGCCGACTGGATCATCGACCTCGGCCCCGGCGCCGGTCACGACGGCGGCCGGATCGTCTTCGAGGGCACCCCGGCGGAGCTGGTCGCCGCCCGCTCCACCCTCACCGGCGAGCACCTTGCCGCCTACGTAGGCGACTGATCGGCCGTTCCCCGCGGCGCTGAGCCGGTCCGCGGGCATCGGAGGCCCGCCGGTTCGGCGCACGCGACGGCAGGTGCTCACGGTAGTCGCGGCGCCGTGGTGTTCAGGGCGCCGCTGGTGCTTGCGGTGCCTGGTGCCTGCGGTGCCGGTGGTGCGAACGGCACCGGTGGTGCCAAACGGCGCGGTGGTGCGAACGGTGCTGGTGCTGCCGGTGCTGCCAACAGTGCCGGTGGTGGC
>NZ_JBIAHY010000002.1:437629-791237 GCF_042870975.1 Streptomyces sp. NPDC006259
GGCGCCCACGGCGCCCACGGCGCCCACGGCGCCCACGGCGCCCACGGCGCCCACGGCGCCCACGGCGCCCACGGCGCCCACGGCGCCCACGGCGCCCACGGCGCCCCCCGCCCAGCTCCCGCGGTCCGCCGGAGTCGTCAGCGAGGGTCCGCCGTGGGGGACAGCGTGAGGTGGCTGCGCAGGATCTCGCACACCCGGTCGCGTCGGGCGTCCAGGAAGAAGTGGTCGCCGGGCAGTTCGTGGAGCGCGAAGTCGTGGCGGGTGAGGCCCGACCAGGCGGCGACCTCCGACACCCGCACATACGGATCGGCCGTACCGGTCAGCGCCGCGATCGGGCAGTCGAGGGCGGGCTCGTCGCCGCGACGGTACCCCTCGATGGCCCGGTAGTCGGCCCGGATGGCGGGCAGCAGGACGCCGAGCAGCTCACGATCGGCGAGGATGGCCGGGTCGGTGGCGCCCAGGCGTTCCAGCTCCGCGGCCAGCAGGTCGTCGGGGAGGGAGTGGATGCCGCGGTCGCGCCGGGCCGAGGGAGTGCTCTGGCCGGAGACGAAGAGGCTCCGCAACCGGTGGCCCCGGGCCTCCAGCCGTAGCGCCGCCTCGTAGGCGACGGCGGCCCCCATGCTGTGGCCGAAGAAGGACAGGGGCCGGTCCAGGAGCGGGAGCACCGCGTCGGTCACGCTGTCGGCCAGCTCGCCGACACCGTCGACGAGCGGCTCCTGGAAGCGGTCTTGCCGCCCCGGATACTGGACGGCGAGGATGTCGACGTCGGGTGCCAGCGCCGCCGCCATCGGCCGGTAGTACGCCGCGATGCCCCCGGCGTGGGGGAAGCAGAGGAGCCGCACCGGCGCGTCCGGCGCGAGACCGAAGCCGCGGATCCAGGGATTCACCGGGATGAGCACGTGTTCTCCGAGGTGTTTCGGGGAATGGTGGGCGCCGCTATTCCATGATTGCCGCCGGATGCATTCTGTGTCCCGCCGGCGGGACACACGCAAAAATTCTGCCCCGCGCGGGGCCCGTACCGACGTGCGCTTCGCTTGATGCGTCTTTCCGGCCGCCGATATGGTTTTGCGAGCCAATAGGTCGGCGCGGAGTACGTCGGTGAACACCTGCGCTCATTTCTTCATGATGCCGTCGGAGGGAAATCGACAGTAATGTCAATCGATGTGTTGGCAGTCGACGTCGGGAAAGCCCTCGACAGCGTCGACGAATGGCTCGGTTCCTATGTCACCCAGCCGCACGAGCAACTCGGCCGGTCCGGCGCGGTGTGTCCGTTCGTGGCGCCCGCCCGACGGGTCGACGCGGTCGAGACGGCGGTGCGGCTGGTGGGCCCCGCCGCCAGTCTCTCGCTGGTCAAAGAGGTCATCCGATGCGGTCTGGACGAGTTCGAACAGCTCGAATGGCGGACGTCGAACCGGTCGCTGCGGTCGCTGCTCATCGTGCTGCCGGACCTGCCGCCCGAGGCGTTCGGGCTGCTCGACGAGGCGCACGCGCAGGTCAAGACCGAGAGCGTCGAACGCGGCCTGATGATAGGCCAGTTCCATCCGGAGTGTGACGAGCCCGCGGCCCGCAACCCGGCCTTCCAGGTGAGCCGGTCACCGGTCCCGCTGGTCGCGGTGCGGGCGATGGCGGTGCACGACATCCTGTTCCTGGGGGCGAGGGCGGACTGGTTCGCCCAGTACCACCGGCGTTTCGGCCCGCGGTACAGGTCCCGGCCGGACGGCATCGGCCCGCTGCTGACGACGATGTACCACAAGGCGCTCGCCCTGCACGGCCCCGGTGAGGGCCCGCGCCCGGCGGACACCGCCCATCCCGGTGCGCGGCCGCGGACCCGGAGGGACGCCGGATGACCGCCGCGCGACCGGGTGAGGACGTGCACGGCGCGGCGGGAACGACACGCTGCCCCTACGGCGGTGAGGCGGAGGCGCCCCCCACGGCATACGCCGAGTACGCGGGGATGGACGCCCTGCTCGCGTTGCAGCACCCCCGTACGTCGGCGGCCACCGAGCCCGGCTTCATCATCATGAGCCAGGTCATGGAACTCCTCTTCAAGCTTCTGCGCATCGAATTCACGACGGCCCGCGACCGGCTGGCCGACGACGACGTGGACGCGGCGTTGTGGACGTTGCGCCGGGCCGGTTCGGTGCAACGGGTCGCACTGTCGTCGTGGGACTTCTTCAGTGCGATGACCCCCGTCGAATTCGCCGAGTTCCGCGATGTGCTGGGCACGGCCTCGGGTTTCCAGTCCGCCTCGTACAGGCGCCTCGAATTCCTGCTCGGCAACAAGAACGCCCGGCTGGTGCTGCCGCATCGCGACGCGTCGAGTCACGAGGCGGTGCACCGGCAGTTGTACGAGCCCAGCCTGTACGACGCCGTGCTGGCCCTGCTGCGCCGTCGCGGCCTTCCTGTCGCGGACGCCGCTCTGGCGCGTCCGTGCGAGGCGCCGTACGAGCCTCACGACAGTGTCGAGCGGGCCTGGCGCGAGGTGTACGGGAACAGCGCCGAGCACCACACGCTGTTCCTCCTCGGAGAGGCGCTGACCGATGTCGCCGAGTCCTTCGCCCGGTGGCGCTACACGCACCTGACGGTGGTGCAACGCATGCTCGGGGCCAAACCCGGCACGGGCGGCACCGAAGGCGTGCCGTGGCTGGAGCGCATCAGCGGCCACCGGTTCTTCCCCGAGCTGTGGTCCGTACGGTCGCTCCTGTAGCGCCGGCCGTCGGCTGCCCGCGGATCCTCGCCGTCACCTCATCGACCACCGACCCCACGAGGGAGCCCATCATGGCCAAGGCCGGCCCCGTCGACCACGAGGACCTGACCCGGATCCTCTTCGGCGCCTCCGCCTTCCACCTTCTGCACGCCGGCTGCGAACTCGGCCTGTTCACCCTGCTGCACGAGGAGGGACCGCTGACCACGGAACAGGTGTGCGCCGGGCTGAAGCTGGAACCGCGGGCGGCGCAGATCCTGTTGCTGGGCACCACCTCGCTCGGCCTGACCGTCCGCCACAGCCGGCGCTACCTGAACGCCGAGCTGATCGACTCGATGATCACCGACGGCACGTGGACCATCATCGGGGACATCGTCCGGTTCGAGGACCGGATCGCGATGCCGGCCGCCGCCGACCTGGTGGAGGCGCTGCGACAGAACACCAACGTGGGTCTGCGCCGTATTCCGGGCGAGGGTGGCGACCTGTACCACCGGCTGGCGTCCCAGCCGGAACTGGAGGCGCTGTTCTACCGCTGCATGCGCTCCTGGTCGCGGCTGTCCAACCCGATCCTGGTGGACCGGGCCGATCTCGGCGGAGTGTCCAGGGTGCTGGACGTGGGCGGGGGCGACGGGGTCAACGCGATCGCCCTCGCGGAGGCCAATCCGGGGACGTCCTTCACGGTGGTCGATCTGCCCGGCGCACTCGACATCGCGAGCCGCAGGATCGCCGAGCGCGGCCTGGACGGCCGTGTCGCGGTGCGGGCCGGCGACATCTTCGCGGACGACTTCCCGGCGGGCCACGACTGCGTGC
Source organism: Streptomyces sp. NPDC006259 (assembly GCF_042870975.1). Classification (NCBI taxonomy): domain Bacteria; kingdom Bacillati; phylum Actinomycetota; class Actinomycetes; order Kitasatosporales; family Streptomycetaceae; genus Streptomyces; species Streptomyces sp. NPDC006259. The sequence goes on from NZ_JBIAHY010000002.1 coordinate 441,144, forward strand.
TGTTCGCCAACCAGCTGGTCATCTGGTCGCCCGAGCAGAACGCGGCCCTGCTGCGCAAGGCGTTCGACTGCCTGCCGCCGGGCGGCCAGGTGCTCATCTTCAACGCGTTCTCCGACGACACGGGGGACGGGCCCCTGTACGCCGCGCTCGACAACGTCTACTTCGCCACCCTGCCGGCGTCGGACAGCACCCTCTACCACTGGGGGCAGTACGAGGAATGGCTGCGCGACGCCGGCTTCCAGCGCGTCGAGCGGCTGCCCGGCAGGACGTGGACGCCCCACGGTGTGCTGCGCGCGTGGAAGTAGGGAGACGAAGGGGCGGGACGCGGAGGGCGGGTGCTCCCGTCGTGGCTACCCGGGAAGGCTGGCCAGCGCCGCCTCGTCCAGGGCCCGGAGCACCCACTGCTCGAACTCGTCACCGGAGAGTTCGGCCGCCTTGCGCCACCGCTGCACCCGCTCGGCCGGGGCGCTGAGCTTGGGCAGGAAGTCCTTCGGCGGATCGCTCTTGCCGTCACCCTGACGGTGGGAGCGGATGTTGCGGCGCAGTTCGTTGCGCGACCAGTTGAACTCGTCGGCCAGGTCGAGCCACTTGTCCTGCTGATCGGGGGGGAGGGAACTCACCTCGGCGTGATGCTGGAAGCTCAACGTCTCGCGGCGGCGGCCCAGTTCGAACTTGCGGGAGACCCAGGCGTAGTTGCGCAGGGTCTGGTAGTCGAGTCCGCAGGCCTCGATCGCGCGCAGATACCGGTCGGAGAACTCCTCCTGTCCGTACACCAGCCAGTCGCCGAGGCACCAGGACGAGGAGTCGACGATGCGTGAGATCTGGGAACCGACGTGCTGCCATCTCTCGAAGGTGAGGGCGGCGGGGATCCTCAGCCCGACGCGTGTGGTGAGGATGTCCTTGCCTGGACGCCCTCCCTCGGTTCCGTTCCTCCGAAGGGGCGCGCTGGTACGCGGACGGTTCCGCTGAGCGCGGTCCACGGAGTGCTGCATACGAACCTCTCTTCCGGCGTTGGTCATGCCTCTGGTGGTGCAGAAGCCGCGTGGTTGAGGTGATTCGGGCGACGGTCGTTTGGAGGCGTCGGCTGGGCGCCGGATGCCGACCGCGGCCGTGCGCTGGAGCGGCCGAGCGCCGGGGAGGGCGTTCGGCGCGCATGGGTGTCGTTCTCGGCGATGGCAGCCGAGTGAGGGGCTGCGAAAAGGGAAGCCCGTCGCCGTGAATTCTTCGCTAATGGACGCGAAATTGCGGACGGGTCGGATCGCCCAGGTTGATCGACGTCAAAGGAGACACCCCCGTGAAAATGCCGCCGACCGAACGATGCCGAGGAAACGTATCGCCGAGCGGCGGAACCGAGTGGTTATGCCATGTACATATTATCGGATCCCTGTGGACGGTGGGTTGAGCGTAGCAAGAAATTCCGATTACCCACACGGGGCGATGATCGATTGGCTTGATTCCTCTCCGCGGGGTTGACGGCGCCGGAATGCGAACGACCGGGAGGCGCGGGCGCTGCGCCTCCCGGTCGGGGAGGGGTGGGTCAGGAGGACTGGGCCTGCGCCTCCGCCAGGCGCTCCTGCGCCTCGGCGAGATCCTCCGGGGTGGGGGCGTCGTCCTGGGTCAGCTTCAGGCGCCAGTAACCGGAGAACTCGATCCGGCTCTTGGGCAGGCCGCGATCGTCCACCAGGTGCCGTCGGATCCGGCGCACCAGACCGGCCTCGCCGGCGATCCAGGCGAAGCCCTCGCCGTCGGGCAGGGTGGCGGCCCGAACCGTTTCGGCCAGTGCCTCGCTGTGTCCGGGCTCGGCCGCGCCACGGTGCAGCCACGTCGTGGTCAGGTCGGCCCCGGTGGTGAAGGGCTGCTCGTCGGCCGCGTCCTGGACCTCGACGAACGCGAACGCCCGCTTGCCGGGCGGCAGGCTCTCGATGATGGTCGCCATCCCGGGGACGGCGGCGTCGTCACCGGCCAGCAGGACCCAGTCGGCCTCCTCGACGGAGGAGGACAAGGGCTTGGGGCGGGCGAAGTAGTCGGTGGGCCCGAACACCCCCAGGCAGTCGCCCTCCCGCGCGTTCATCGCCCAGCGCGTGGCCGGTCCGGCGTGCCGGTGCAGGACGAAGTCGAAGGTGAGGGAGTTCGTGGCCGGGTCGTGCGCGCGGATCGTGTAGCTCCGCATCCACGGCCGCTCGTCCTCCGGGATGGCGCCGTACGCCTGGTACCACGTCGTGAGATCGGTGGTCGCGGTGACCTCCGGCAGTACCGGCCGGGATTGTCCGGGACGGGGAAAGTAGAGCTTGACCTGTTGGTCGGCCTCTTCGAGGGAAAAGCCCCGCACATCGTCGCCGGTGAGAGTGATGCGTGCCATGTGCGGGGTGATCTGCTCTGTCCGGCTGACGTGCAGGAGCCAGATCGGCAAGCTGTTCATGGATTCCTTCGCGCGATCGGGGCGGATGGCGAGGGGGCCGTCGCCCGGCCGGTGACGCCGCCCCGGCCGTGACGTCTCCCCCGACCCTCTTGCCCGCAACACTTTACGCCATAAGGAGCTGCGGGCGCAGGCCCGCGCGGCGGCAGCGGTCAGTCCCGGCCGTCGGCGTGGGCGGCGATACTCTCCCCGACCAGCCGGCCGATCGCCTCCAGGGAGACCTCCCGGTTCAGCAGGGTGCCGTGCTCGCCCGGCAGATCGTGCCGCTCGACGCGCCCCTCCACATGGGGCAGCCACGCCCGGTACGTCTGCGCCGGCTCCTGCTGGTCGGCGGCGGTCAGCAGCAGGAGGTCGCCGCTCAGACGCTCGGGAACGTAATCGATGAGCAGACGCGTGTTGTTGGCGGAGATGTCCATGATCGCCCGCAGCTGCTCCTCGCCGAGGTTCGCCAGCGCGCTGCCCCGCTGCCGCAGGATCTCCCTGGTGCGCTCGAACGTCAGCCGTTCCCCCTCGCCGAGGGCGAACGACTCGTCGACGAGCCCCACGAGATAGCTGAGATGGTCGTGCAGATCGTCCTCGTACAGCTCCGGGACGTCGTCATGGGTGAGCCCCTTCCAGCCCGGGCAGACGTCCAGGACGGCGAGCACGCCCACGCGCTCCCCGCGCCGCTGCAACTCCACGGCCACCGCGTAGGCCGCCAGCCCGCCGAAGGACCAGCCGAGCAGGTGATAGGGGCCCGACGGCTGCACCCGCTGGATCTCGTCGGCGTAGTCGACCGCCATCGCCTCCAGCGTGTCCGGACGGGGCTCCGGCCGGCCCAGACCGCGCGCCTGGAGCCCGTAGACCGGCCGCTCGGGGTCGAGATGCTTCAGCAGACCGGCGTACGACCAGCTGATTCCGCCGCCGGGATGGACGCAGAACAGCGCCTCGCGCCGACCCCGCGGGCGCAGCGGCAGCATCACCTCGTAGCCGTCGCCCGCGTCACCGGCCTGGAGGCGGCCCGCCATGCCGGCCGGAGTCGGCGTCTCGAACAGCGCCCGCAGTCCGACCTCGACGCCGAAGGCCGCGCGGATGCGGGCCTTGAGCCGGGCCGCCAGCAGCGAGTGGCCGCCCAACTGGAAGAAGTCGTCGTCGACCCGGACCCGGGGCAGGCCGAGCACCTCGGCGAACAACGCGCACATCAGCTCCTCCTGCGGCAGCCGGGGAGCGCGGCCGTCGGAGCCCGCGTCGAGGTCCGGCGCGGGCAGCGCCGAACGGTCCAGCTTGCCGTTCCCCGTCAGCGGCAGCCGGCTGAGCGGCACCACCGCGCTGGGCACCATGTACTCCGGCAGGTGCCGACGGGCATGATCGAGCACACTCCCCACCAGCGCGCCCGCCGCTCGCGCCGTCAGTGGCGCCCGCACCCAGCGGGTCAGCGGAGCGCCGGCGTCCGGCGGGGACCCGGGCCGGTGCAGGTCGACCACCGGGCCGGGGACGTCCGGCTCGGTGAACACCACGTCCAGACGGCAGGGATCGGCCGACCACGTCACGTGCGCGGCGAGCCCGAGCCGGCCGGCCAGGTCGTGCACGGCCGTGAGCGGCGGTGCGTCCGCCGGCACCTCGGGATCGTGTTCGTGGATCGCCGCCGCGACGGCCGCGTCCTCGACGAGCCGCTCGTTCGGCACCCCGGTGACCCGCAGCGGCGACCGCGACCGGCGGAGCGATTCCTCCAGCCCGGCCAGCCCCGTCGCGTCGTCCCACCCGACGACGGGCACATCGCGCGCCGAGGTGAGCGGCGTACCGCCGTGCTTGAAGAGCGTGACGTCGTAGCGGTACCGCGTCAGCTCGTTGGCCGAAGCGCCCTCCTTCACCTCGACCCGGGCACTCCCGAGCGCGTCCAGGTGCTCGCCCAGCACGGTGAACAGCTCCGGTGCGACGAGGAGTTCCTTCTCCATCACCAGAGCGCGTTCGACGGCCCGGCGCAGACTGGCGCGGTCGTGCCGGTCGTGCACCCTGCGGGCCAGCGCCGCGGAGGTGAGCATGCGGTGCAGACGCAGGTTGCGCACATCGCCGACGAACAGCGCGCCCCCCGGGGCCAGCAGCCGCAGGGCGGACTCGACGACTCCCACCAGGTACTCGGCGCTCGGGAAGTACTGCACGATCGAGTTGAGCACCACGGTGTCGAAGTGCCCTTCCGGCAGCTCCCCGGTGTCGTGCGCGGCCAGGACCCGCAGCCGCACCCGGTCCCGCAGCTCCGGATCGCGCCCCACATGGGCGCGCAGCGTCTCGACGACCGACGGCGAGAAGTCCGTCGCCCAGTACTCCTGCGTGTCCCGGGCGAGCCGCGACAGCAGCAGGCCGGTACCGGCGCCGATCTCCAGCACCCGGCGCGGCCGCAGCCGCCGGATCCGGGCGACCGTCTCCCGACGCCATTCACGCATCTGCTCCAGCGCGATGGGCGCGGAGTCGTAGCTGCTGTTCCAGCCCGAGAAGTCCTCGCCGAACGCGGCCGTCGGCGCGGCGTACAGGGACTCGTAGATTCCCCGCCACGCCTGGACCTGGTCCTGCTCGGCCGTCTCGTCGTGGCCCGCGGCCTCCGGGTCGGCGACCACGTAGGCCACCAGGCGCGGGTCGGCCGGCCGGTCCTCGCGGACCAGCACCGCCGCCTGCCCCACCCCCGGATGGCGCAGCAGCACGCTCTCCACCTCGCCCGGCTCCACGCGGAATCCGCGCAGCTTGACCTGGTCGTCCCCGCGCCCGACGTAGTCCAGCGCGCCCTGCGCCGTCCACCGCACCAGGTCCCCGGTCCGGTACATGCGCGCGCCCGGCTTGCCGAACGGGTCGGCGACGAACCGCCACGCGGTCATGCCGGGCCGGCCCGCATAGCCGCGCGCGAGACCGGTGCCGGCGATGTACAGCTCGCCGACCACCCCGGGCGGGACCGGGCGCAGATCGGTGTCCAGCACGTACAGCCGGGTGTTGGCCATCGGGCGTCCGATCGGCACGGACGTGGCGTCGGCGGGCAGCGCGTCGACCGGCCAGCTCGCGGCGAAGGTGGTCGTCTCGGTCGGCCCGTACCCGTTGACGACGACCAGGCCGGGGCAGCTCGCCCGCACCGTGCGCACCGCGTGCGGGGACACCGCCTCACCGCCCGTCCACACCTGCCGGACCCCGGCCAGGCACTCGGGCATGGTCTCCGCGACCAGGGTGAACAGGGAACTCGTCAGCCACAGGCCGGTGACCCGCTGCCGCACGATCGTGTCGGCGAGCGCGTGCAGGTCGAGATCGCCGTCCGGGCCGATCACGAGCGTGCCGCCGGTGAGCAACGGCACCCACAGCTCGTACGTCGACGCGTCGAACGCCGGCGAGGAGTGCACCGCCACCCGCAGCTGGGCCCCGGTGCGCCAGCGCGGGTCGGCCGCCAGCTCGGCCACGTTCCGGTGGGTGACGGCGATGCCCTTGGGGCTGCCGGTGGAGCCGGAGGTGTACATGATGTACGCCAGATCGTCCGGACCCGGTCGCTCGGCCGGGGCCGGCAGGCCCGCGTCCCGCTCCGGGACGAAACCCTCTCCGAGGTCGGTGCCGACGCGGACGACCACGGTGCCCTCGGGAAGCGACTCCGGTGCCGGAGCCCGGTCGGTGATCAGAACCCGGGCCCCCGTCTCGGCCATCACCGTCCGCGCCCGCGCCGCCGGATAGCGCGGGTCGAGCGGCACGTAGGCGGCGCCCGCCCGCAGGATGCCGAGGACGGCGGCGACCATGCCGGGAGAGCGCGGCATGAGCAGCGCCACCGTGCTCGCCCGGCGCACACCGCGGCGCGCCAGCGCCGCCGCCACCTCCTCGGCGGCGTCGCGCAGCGTCCCGTAACCGATCTCCCGCTCGCCGTGCACCAGGGCCGGTGCGTCCGGATGCTCGGCCGCCCGGGCGTCGAACAGCTCCGGCAGACCGGCCTCGACCGTCGGCCGGTCGGTGTCGTTGTGCCGCTCCAGCAGCAGGCTCTCCCGCGCGGTGAGCAGATCGACCGAACCGATCGCCCGGTGCGGCGCCGCCACCAGGGACGTCAGCAGCCGTACCCAGCGGTCGAACAGGTCGGTCACCGTGCCGGCGTCGTACAGGTCGCTCGCGTACTCGACGACACCGCTGATGCCCTGTGCGCGGCCCGTGCCGTCCAGGTGCTCGGACAGGCTGAAGAACAGGTCGAACTTCGAGGAACCCGTACGCCCCGGCGCGATGTCGACGCGCAGCCCGGGCAGCTGGAAGGAGCCGGCCGGCGCGTTCTGGAGGGCCAGCATCGTCTGGAAGAGCGGGTGCCGGCCGAGCGAGCGCGGCGGGTTGACCCTCTCCACCAGGTACTCGAACGGCACGTCCTGATGGGCGTACGCGCCCAGCGCGGTGTCGCGCACCCGGGCGATCAGCTCCCGGAAGCTGGGCCGCCCCGAGGTGTCGGTGCGCAGCACCAGCGTGTTGACGAAGAAGCCCACCAGGTCGTCCAGTTCCTGATCGGTCCGCCCGGCGATCGGGCTGCCGATCGGGATGTCCGTGCTGCCGCTCAGCCGCGACAGCAGCGCCGCCAGCCCCGCCTGGAGCACTATGAACACCGTCGAGCCGGACTCCCGGGCCAGTTCCGTCATCCGCTGGTGCAGCTCCGCACCGATGCCGACCCTGACGTAGTCGCCCCGGTAGGAGGACACGGCGGGCCGCGGGCGGTCGGTGGGCAGCCGCAGCTCCTCCGGCAGGGCACGCAGCCGCCGCACCCAGTACTCCAGCTGTGTGGCGAAGAGGCTGTCCGCGTCGCCCCGGTCGCCCAGCAGGTCGTTCTGCCACAGCGTGTAGTCGGCGTACTGCACCGGCAGCGCCGCCCATGACGGGGCCTCGCCGCGGCACCGCGCCTCGTACGCCTGCGCGAGGTCGCGGGCCAGCGGGTTCAGGGACCAGCCGTCACCGGCGATGTGGTGGACCACCAGGAGCAGCACGTGCTCCTCGGCGGACAGCGCGAACAGCCTTACCCGCAGCGGCGGTTCGGCGGCCAGGTCGAAACCCTGCCGGGCGGCGGCGTCCAGCCGCGCGGACAGGCCGTCCCGGTCGGTGGTCACCACCTCCACCGCCGGCGCCGCCTCCGCCGGGTCCAGCACCCGCTGCCACGGCACCCCGGCGCTCTCCGGGAACACCGTGCGCAGGCTCTCGTGGCGGGTCACCACGTCGGCGAGGGCCGCCCGCAGCGCGGCCCGGTCCAGCGCCCCGGTCAGCCGCAGCGCGAGCGGGATGTTGTACGTCGCGCCGGGCCCCTCCATCTTGTGGATGAACCACAGCCTGCGCTGGGCGAAGGACAACGGCAGCCGCCGCGGCCGCGTGCGGCGCTCGAGCCGCAGCCGGCCCGGCGCGGCGGTGTCCAGCCGTGCGGCCACCGCCGCGGGGGTGGCGTTCTCGAACAGCGCCCGCAGGGCCAGTTCCACGCCGAACGTGGCGCGGATCGCGGCGATCAGCCGGGTGGCGAGCAGCGAGTGTCCGCCCAGCTCGAAGAAGTTGTCGTCGGCACCCACCCGGGGCAGGCCCAGAACCTGCGCGAACAGGTCGCAGACGATCTGCTCCTGCGGGGTGCGCGGATCGCGTCCGGTGCCGCCCGCGGTCAGCACCGGCGTCGGCAGCGCGGCCCGGTCCAGCTTGCCGTTGGCGGTCAGTGGCAGCGCGCTGATCGGCACGAAGGCGCTGGGCACCATCGAGGCCGGCAGGGTCCGCTCCACGTGCCGGCGCAGCCGCGTCATCAGCGCGCCGCTGGTACGCGGCACCATCGGGTCGTTGGTGAGAGCCGACAGCGCGGTGCGCGGACCGGGAGGGGACACCGGCGGACAGGTCCCGGTGAGGGGGGCGTCCCCGCGGGCCAGGACGAAGTCGACCAGGCGCGGATGCGACGACCAGGCCGCCGCCGTGCGGTAGCCCAGCTCCGCACCCAGCCGGTGCAGGTCCGCCAGATCCACGGCCGGCGCGGGCACCACCGGGCCGTCGCCGGTGCGGATCGCCTCGGCCAGGGCCAGCTCGGCCGCGACACGGTCGTGGGGGACCCCCGTCAGCCGCAGCCGCTCCGGCCGCCGCTCGCTCAGCCGGGCGCGCAGGGCCGCCAAGTTCCCGAGGCCGTCCCAGGGCACCGCGGGGGCGTCCCGGACGTCGGTCGTCCGCGCGTCACGGTGGTGCAGCGTCACGTCGTAGCGGTACCGGCTCAGCTCGTTGTCGTAGGAACCCTCCTTCAGCGACACGCCCACCGCGCCGATGTCCGGCAGGCGTTCGGCGACCGCGGCGAAGAAGTCGGGGTCGACAAGAAGTTCCTTCTCGGTCATCAGGTCGTGCTCGACCTCCCGGCGCAGCACGGCGAGGTCCGGCGGTCCGGACATCCGGTGGGCCTGTACGCCGGCCTTCAGCGCCCGCAGCAGCCGTACGTTGCGCACGTCACCGACGAACAGCGTGCCGCCGGGCGCCAGCAGGCGTGCCGCCGTGGTGAGGACCTCGGCCAGATGGTCGGCGCTGGGGAAGTACTGGACGACGGAGTTCACCACGATCGTGTCGAAGTGCCCGGTGGGCAGCCCGCTCGGATCGTGCGCCGCCTGCACCCGCAGCGTGACCCGCTCCCGCAGCGTCTCGTCGGCCGCCACGTGCCGCCCGAGTTCGCCGATGACGTGCTCGGAGAAGTCCGTGCCCCAGTACTCCGCGCAGTGCGGCGCGATCCGGGACAGCAGCAGGCCGGTGCCCACGCCGAGTTCCAGCACGCGGCGCGGCCTCAGGTCGAGAATCCGCCGCACCGTGGCCGCCCGCCACTCCCGCATCTCGGGCAGCGGCAGGGGCTCGCCGGTGTAGCTGCTGTTCCAGCTGGCGAAGTCCTCGCCGAACGGCGCCTTGGCGGCCCCGGCGTACACCGAGTCGTACAGCACCCGCCAGTCCTCCAACTGGTGCTGCTCCGCGCCCTGTTCCCGCCCGTCCGGGGCGTCGCCGGGCACGACGTAGGCCACCAGCCGCCGGTCGCCCGGCCGGTCCTCGCGCACGGCGACGGCGGCCTGCCGCACCCCGGGCTGCCCGTCGAGGGCGCGCTCGATCTCGCCCAGCTCGATCCGGAAGCCGCGGAGCTTGACCTGGTCGTCGGCGCGGCCGAGGAACTCCAGCTGCCCGGCCCCGGTCCACCGGGCCAGATCACCGGTGCGGTACATCCGCTCGCCCGGCGCCCCGTGCCGGCAGGCCACGAAACGGGAGGCCGTCAGACCGGCCCGGCGCAGGTAGCCGTGGGCCAGACCGGTCCCGGCGAGATACAGGTCGCCGACGACACCGGGCGGCACGGGCCGCAGCCGCGCGTCGAGCACGAACGCCCGCGTGTTGTCGATCGGCGTGCCGATCAGCGGGGGCCGCCCGCCCGTCTCCCGGCTCGCGGTCGACCAGATCGTCGTCTCGGTCGGCCCGTACAGGTTCAGCACCTCGCCCAGCCCGGCCAGGGTCGCGGCGAGCCGCTCGGGCAGCGCCTCGCCACCGGTGAGGACACGCAGCCCGCGCAGCGGCGCCGGATCGTGCGCCACCAGCGTCTGCCACAGCGACGGAGTCGCCTGCATGACGGTGACGCCCTGCGCGGACACCCACTCCAACAGCGCCGACGGCTGCCGCACCACGTCGGGCGGGGCGAGGACGACCCGGGCGCCCCGCAGCAGCGGCAGCCAGATCTCCAGGGCCGCGATGTCGAACGACACCGTGGTGACGGCCAACAGCCGGTCCTCGGGGGTGAGGGGTACCAGCCGGCCCATCGCGTGCAGGAAGTTGACCAGCGCCTCGTGTGGCACGACCACACCCTTGGGGACGCCGGTCGACCCGGAGGTGTACAGGACGTACGCGGGTTGCTGGGGCACGATCCGCACCTGCGGCGGGGCCTCCGCCCCCGCCCACGATGCGTCCTCGGCCGGCGGGTCGTCCAGCGTGATCCGCGGCAGCTCCCCGACGTCGGGCACCAGCTTGCCGGTGGACCCGGTGGTCAGCAGCACCGCGGGCCGGGCGTCGCGCAGCATGAACTCCAGCCGGGACGCCGGGTAGGCGGTGTCCAGGGGCAGATAGGCCGCGCCGGTCTTCAGCACCGCCAGCAGTGCGACGGGCAGGAGCCGCGTGCGCGGCAGCGCGAGGGCGACCACCGTGCCCGGCCCGCCGCCGTGCGCCAGGATCCGAGCGGCCAGCCGGTTCGCCCGCTCGTCCAGCTCGCGGTAGGTCAGCTCGGCGCCGTCGGCCACCACGGCGACGGCGTCGGGCGTCGCCGCCGCCCGCTCCTCCAGCAGCCGCGGCAGCGGCTCCGGCGCGACCGGCACCGCGGTGTCGTTCCACGCGCGCAGGACCCGCTCCCGTTCGGCGGGCGTCAGCACGTCGACGTCCGCGATCGGCCGGTCCGGGGTGTCCACGACGGCGGTCAGCAGCCGCCGCCAGCGTGCGAACAGGGCCCGGACCGTGGCCGGTTCGTACAGGTCGCTCGAGTACTCCACCGCGCCCTGGATGCCGTCCGGTGTCCCGTCGTCCGTCCTGCGCTCCACGAGGCTGAAGAACAGGTCGAACTTCGCGGTGCCGGTCCGCGCCTGGGAGACGGCCACCTCCAGGCCGGGCAGCGCGAACCGGCCCTCCGGGGCGTTCTGCAGCGCCAGCATCACCTGGAACAGCGGATGATGGGCCAGCGAGCGGGCCGGATTGAGCACCTCCACCAGGTACTCGAACGGCACGTCCTGGTGGGCGTACGCGTTCAGGGCCGTCTCCCGCACCCGCCTCAGCACCTGTGTGAACGTCGGGTCGCCGGAGGTGTCGGTGCGCAGCACCAGGGTGTTGACGAAGAACCCGACGAGATCGTCCATGGCCTGGTCGGTGCGCCCGGCGATCGGGCTGCCGATCGGGATGTCCGTGCCGCACCCCATCCGCGTCATCAACGCGGCGAGACCGGCCTGGAGCACCATGAACACCGTGGTGCCGTTGCGCCGGGCCAGCTCGGCGAGGGCGCGGTGCAGGTCCGCGTCCAGCTCCACCTCTACGTAGTCGCCGGCGTAGGACGCGGCCACCGGGCGCGGCCGGTCGCCCGGCAGGGTCACCTGCTCGGGCAGCCCCTCCAGCGTGGTCCGCCAGTGGGCGACCTGCCGGGCCAGGAGACTGTCGTCGTCGTCCTGCTCGCCGAGCAGGTCGTTCTGCCAGAGGGTGTAGTCGGCGTACTGCACGGGCAGAGCGCGCCAGCCGGGTTCCCTCCCCTCGGCGCGGGCCGCGTAGGCCCGGGTCAGGTCGGCCGCCAGCGGGCTCAGCGACCACCCGTCGCCGGCGATGTGGTGCAGGACGAGCAGCAGGACGTGTTCGTCGGGCGCGAGCGCGAACAGCTCGGCCCGCAGCGGGCCCTCGGAGTCCAGCAGGAAAGCGTGCCGGGCCGCCGCCGTGAGCAGGCCGGACAGGTCCTCCTCGGCGGCCCGGGTGACGGGCAGCGGCGGGACGGCCCGCTCGGGGGCGAGGACGCGCTGGGTGGGGACGCCGCCGGCCTCCGGGAACACGGTGCGCAGGCTCTCGTGGCGGGCGACGACGTCACCGAGGGCCGCCCGCAGGGCCGCGTGGTCGAGGGCGCCGGTGAAGCGCAGCGCGAGCGGGATGTTGTACGTGGCGCTGGGCCCCTCCAGCTGGTGCAGGAACCACAGGCGCCGCTGGGCGAACGACAGCGGCAGCGCCTCCGGGCGGTCCCGCCGGGTCAGTGCCGGGCGGGCCGGGCCGCCGTCGTCCAGCCGCTGCGCCAGCGCGGCCGGGGTGCGGGCCTCGAAGACGGCGCGGACGTCGGTCCTGGCGCCGAAGGTGGCCCGGACGCGGGCGGCGAGCCGGGTGGCGAGCAGGGAGTGGCCGCCGAGGTCGAAGAAGTCGTCGTCGGCTCCGACCCGGGGCAGACCCAGGACCTGCGCGAACAGATCGCACAGGATCTGCTCCTGGGGGGTGTGCGGGTCCCGGCCGGTTCCGGCGCGGGTGAGGTCGGGCGCGGGCAGGGCGGCGCGGTCGAGCTTGCCGTTGGGGGTGAGGGGGAGGGCGGCCAGGGGCACGACGGCAGCGGGGACCATGTAGTCGGGCAGCCGGTCCCGCAGGAAGCCGCGCAGGTCGTGCGGGTCCGGAGCGCGGTCCGCGACCGGCACCACGTAGGCGACCAGCCGCCGGTCGCCGGGCTGGTCCTGCCGGGCGAGCACGGTGGCCTGCGCCACGTCGGCGTGTTCGGTCAGCGCCGACTCGATCTCGCCGGGCTCGATGCGGAACCCGCGGATCTTCAGCTGGTCGTCGGCGCGGCCCAGGAACTCCAGGTGCCCGTCCGGCGTCCAGCGGGCGAGGTCGCCGGTGCGGTACATGCGCTCCCCGGGCCGGCCGTAGGGGTCGGCGACGAACCGCTGGGCGGTCAGCGCGGGCCGGTTGAGGTAACCGCGGGCCAGGCCGACCGTGTTGGTGTACAGCTCGCCGGTGGCGCCGGGCGGCACCGGGCGCAGGGCGTCGTCCAGGAGGTAGACGCGCACGTTGTCGATGGGCCGGCCCAGGGGCGCGGTGGCGGGCCAGCCGGCGGGGTCGGCGGGCAGGGTGTGGGCGGTGAGGACCTGTGCCTCGGTGGGCCCGTAGTGGTTGTGCAGGCGGCGGGGGGCGTGCTCGTGGAAGTCGCGCAGCCGCCGGCTGAGGGTGAGCGCCTCGCCGGCCTGCGCGATCTGCCGCAGGGACGCCACGGGCAGGCCCGCCTCGGTGGCCGCCTCGGCGACGGACTCCAGGACGGTGCTGGGGGCGAAGATCTCGTCCACCCGGTGGTCGGTGAGCCAGGCAGCGAAGCGCCCGGGGTCGCGGCGCGTGTCCTCGTCGGGCACCACCAGCGTCTTGCCGAACAGCAGCGCGGAGAGGACCTCCTGCACGGACACGTCGAAACTGATCGCGGTGAACTGCGCGGTGCGGGTGCCGGGGCCGCCGCCGAGCTGGTCGTGGTGCCAGCGCAGCATGTTCGCCACGCCCAGCCCGGTCATCTGCACCGCCTTGGGCCGGCCCGTCGACCCCGACGTGTAGATGACGTACGCCGGGCTCGCGAGCGTCAGCGGGTTCGTCCGCCCGGCGGGGGAGGGGTCGGTGTCCGGGCCGTCCTCGATGACGGCGGCGGTGCGCGGATCGTCCAGGACCAGTACGGGCGTCGGATCGTCCTCGGGTATCGCGGCCCTGGTTCGCGCAGTGGTGAGCAGGACGGCCGGGCGGGCGTCCGCGAGCATGTACCGGATGCGTGCGGCCGGGTGGTCGGGGTCGAGCGGCAGATGGGCGGCACCGGCCTTGACGACGGCCAGGATGGCGACGATGTGGGTGGGCGAGCGGTGCAGGGCGAGCGCGACGACGCTCTCCGGTCCGACACCGCGCCGGATCAGGGTGTGCGCGAGCCGGTTGGCGCGGCGGTTCAGTTCCGCGTACGAGAGGGTGACGTCGCCGAAGCGGACGGCGGGCGCGTCCGGGGTGGCGGCGACCTGGGCCTGGAACCAGTCCGGCAGCAGCGGCAGCGCACCGTCGCGCCGGGTGTCGTTCCAGGTCTCCAGCAGCAGGCGGCGTTCCTCGGCGCTGGTGACGTCCACCCGGCCGGTGAGGGTGCCCGGGTCGTCGGCCACGGCGGTGAGGACCAGGCGCAGCCGGTCCAGGAGCGCCTGGGCGGTGGCCCGGTCGAAGAGGTCGTCGCGGTGGTCCAGCCGCAGGTACAGCCGCCGGCCCGGCGCGGCGACGAGGGTGAGCGGATAGTGGGTGGCGTCCCGGCCCCGTTCCAGGGCCGGAGCGACCCGCACCTCGGCGTCCAGCCCGGCGGCGACGTCCTGGGCGGGGCCGTCCCACGGATAGTTCTCGAACACCATCATGGAGTCGAACAGCTCCGGTACACCCGCCGCCCGCTGGATGTCCGACAACCCCACATGGTGGTGCGCGGTCAGCGCGGACTGGCTGCGCTGCACCTCGCCGATCAGCTCCGCCAACGACCGCTCCGGCGCGATCCGCACCCGCACCGGGACGATGTTGATGAACAGGCCCACCATCGATTCGACGCCGGGCAGCTGCGGGGTGCGGCCGGAGACGATGGCGCCGAAGACCACGTCCCGCTGTCCGGTCGTGCGGCTGAGCACCAGCCCCCACGCGGCCTGGAGCAGGGTGTTCACCGTGACCCCGAGCCGCCGCGCCCGCGCCCGCAGCGCCGAGGTCAGTTCCTCGGACGCCTCGGCCACCACCCGTTCGGGCAGCCGGGGGACACGCGCCGGATCGGCCGGGGCCAGCCGGGTCGCCTGGTCCACACCGGCCAGTTCCCGCCGCCATGCCTCCTCGGCCGCCACCCGGTCCTGCCGGCCCAGCCAGGCCAGGTAGTCCCGGAACGGCGTCACCCGCGGCAGCGCGGCGGCGTCCCCGCCACCGGCGTACAGGGTGAACAGCTCCCGCACCACGATCGGCGTCGACCAGCCGTCCAGCAGGATGTGATGGCTGGTCAGCAGCAGACAGTGCCGGTCCGCCGCCAACCGGACCAGCGTGAACCGCAGCAACGGGGGCCGCGCCAGGTCGAACCGGCGGCGGTGGTCCTCCCGCCCCAGCCGGTCCAGCTCCTCGCGCGCTCGCGCCTCCGGCAGCCGGCTCAGGTCCACCTCGGTCCACGGCACGCTCACCTCGGCCGGGATCACCTGCACCGGCTGGCCGTCCGTCACCTGCGGGAAGGCGGCGCGCAGATTGGGGTGCCGGGCCACCAGCGCCTGCGCCGCGGCGCGCAGCCGCTCCGCCTCCAGCGGACCCGTGAGGTCGAAGACCTGCTGCACCATGTACACGTCGGGGCCGTCCACGTCGTACAGGGCGTGGAAGAGCAGGCCCTCCTGCATCGGTGTCAGCGGGAGGATGTCGACCAGATCGCCGCGGGTCATTACCGAGTCCTCCACATGTCCTCGAGCTGTTCGACATCGTGCTGAGCGAGTCCGACGAGCGGGAAGTCGGACGGCGTGAAGCCGCCGACCCCTTGCCGGGAACCGTGCCGCACCAGGCCGCGCAGGGCCTGGAACCAGTACTCCGCGACGGCCCGCGCCTCGGGCTCGGGCCACATCCCGGGGGCCCGGCTCCAGGAGGCCGTCAGACGCGGCCCGTCCGGGTGGTCGCGGACCACCGCGTTGACCTCCAGGCCGTGCGCCAGGGGGAGGGCGGCGTCGGCGCCGCCGACCAGTCCGATCTCGTCCGCCACCCGCCACCCGGGGTGCTCCCGCACGATCGGGGTGCCGGGAGCCGGGAACCTGCCCACGTAGTTGAAGCCGATCTGCGGGACGGCCGCCCCGGCCAGGTCCTTCGCGGTGGCGGCGTTCAGATGACGGAGCAGACCGAAGCCCCTGCCGTGCGCGGGGACGGCGCGCATCTGCTCCTTGACCCGCTTGACCGCGGATCCGGTGCCGGGCGCACCGGCGGTCACGTCCTCCCACGCGTGGGCGCCGGGATCAAGCCGGACCGGATACAGGCTGGTGAACCAGCCCACGGTGCGGGACAGATCGAGAGCGCCGTCGTCCTCGTCGCGGCCGTGTCCCTCCACGTCGATCAGGACGGCGCTGTCCTCGCCGCGTCCGCGCTCGCGGCGGAAGTGGCCCAGCGCCAGGGACAGGGCGGCCAGCAGCACGTCCTGGACCCCGGCGTGGAACGCGGTCGGCACGCTGGTGAGCAGGGGCTCGGTGACATCGGGCGGCAGGGTGGTGGTCAGCTGCCGGGCGCCGCCGGTGACGTCCCGTACGGGGTCCAGGGCGCGCACGGTCAGCAGGGGGTCGGGTTCCCGCACCGTCCGTGTCCACCAGGCCAGTTCGCCCACCACCTCGGGCTGCCGGGCCCGCGTGTGCAGGGTGTGGGACCAGGTGCGCAGGGAGGTGCCGACGGGCTGCGGCGGGGACCCGGTGAGCGCGGCCAGCAGGTCCGGCACCAGGATGCGCCAGGACACCCCGTCGACCACGAGGTGGTGGATCACGATCAGCAGTCGGCCCTCGCGGCCGGGCCCGGTGTCGAACCAGACGAACTGGGCCATCCGCCCGTCCCGGGGGGAGAGCCGGCCCGTCGCGGCCTCGGCCTCCCGCTCGATCACGGTCCGCAGCACGTCGGCGGAGGGCTCCGGCACGTCGACCACCTCGACCAGGTCGGCCGGGTCGACGGTGTCCTCGGGGCGGATCTCCAGGGCCCAGCGCTCCGCCTCCGGGCCCTGCGTCAGGCGGGCGCGCAGCGCGGCGTGATGGCCGGTCAGCGTGGCGACGGCGGCGGTGAGGCGTTCCCGGTCCAGGCGGTCCGGTGTCCGCAGCAGCAGGGACTGGGAGAACCGGTCGATCGGGCCGCCGCGGTCCTGGAGCCAGCACATGATCGGGCTCGGCGGGACCGGCCCGTCGCCGGATCCGCCGTCCTCGGCCGGGGCCGGGGCCGTCAGGTCGCCGAGGGTCTCCGCCAGGCGCGCGGCCGTACGGTGCTCGAAGACGTCCCGCACGCCGGCGTCCAGGCCCGCGGCGCGAGCCTGGGAGACGAGCCGGATCGACAGGATGCTGTCGCCGCCGAGGGCGAAGAAGTCGTCGTCCGGGCCGACCGGGTCCAGGCCGAGCACCTGGGCGACCAGTTCGCACAGCAGCTTCTCGCGGGGCGTGCGGGGCTCCCGGCGTTCGTCGGCGACGGGCAGGGCCGGTTCGGGCAGGGCCGCCCGGTCGACCTTGCCGTTGGGAGTCAGGGGCAGTTCGGGCAGCGGGACGAAGGCGGAGGGGACCATGTAGCCGGGCAGCCGCTCGGCGGCGTATGCCCGCAGCGCGGCCGGGTCGGCGCCCGTCACCGCGTAGGCCACCAGCCGCGGACCGCCGGTGGGGTCCGGGCGGACCAGGACGGCCGAGCGGACCACGTCCGGATGCCCGGCGAGCACCGCCTCGATCTCGCCCGGCTCGATCCGGAACCCGCGGATCTTCACCTGGTCGTCCGAGCGCCCCGCGAACTCCAGGACGCCTCCCCCGCTCCAGCGCGCCAGGTCGCCGGTGCGGTACATCCGGGCGCCGGGCGGGCCGAACGGGTCGGCGACGAACCGCCGCGAGGTCAGCGCGGGCTGTCCGAGATAGCCGCGGGCCAGCCCGGAACCGGCGATGTACAGCTCGCCGACGACCCCCTCGGGCACCGGGTGCAGACCGGCGTCCAGGACGTACGTCCGGGTACCGGCCAGCGGCCGGCCGATGGGCACGGTCGGGGCGTTCGGTGCCGGGGCGCGCGTCGGCTGGCAGGTGGCGAAGGTGGTGGTCTCCGTCGGGCCGTAGCCGTTGACCACCACCGTCCCGGGGCAGGCGGCCAGCACCCGGCCGACCGCGGTCGCGGACAGCGCCTCGCCCCCCGCCCACACCTGCCGGACCCCCGCGAAGCAGCCGGGGTCGTGCTCGGCCATCACGTCGAACAGCGCGGCGGTCAGCCACAGCCCGGTCACCGCCGAGCCCGTGATCAGCCCGGCCAGCGTGGGAACGTCGAGGTCGCCGGCCGGCGCCACCACCGTCCGACCGCCGCGCAGCAGCGGCACCCACAGCTCGTAGGTGGAGGCGTCGAACGCCAGTGGCGAGTGGAGCAGCACGCGGTCGTGCGCGGCGTCCGACCAGCAGGGGTCCGAGGCGAGCGCGGCGACGTTCGCGTGGGTGACGACGATCCCCTTGGGCCGCCCCGTCGAACCCGAGGTGTACATGACGTAGGCGGCGTCGGCGGGTGACGCCGGGATGCGGAGATCCGCCGCCGGTCCGGCCGCCAGCTCGGCGACCGTGGCCGGGTCGTCGAGTGCGAGGCGGGGGACGCCGTCGAACGGGGGCGCGTCCATGCTGGTGACGAGCAGGGCGGCGCCGGTGTCGCGCAGGATCAGCCCGGTCCGCGCCGCGGGGTGCCGGAGGTCCAGCGGCACATAGGTGCCTCCCGCCTTGAGGACCGCCAGGATGGCCACCACCGCGTCGACGGACCGGTCCAGGCGCACGGCGACGGCGTCGCCCCGTCGTACGCCGCGGGCCCGCAGCGCGTGGGCGAGCCGGTTGGCCCGGGCGTTCAGGGCGGCGCGGGTCAGCTCGGTGTCTCCGGCGACCAGCGCCGTCGCGTCAGGATCGGCCGCGACGAGCGCCTCGAACAGCGCCGGCAGGGTCAGCTCCGGCACGGGATGGCCGGCACCGGTGCCCTGACGGAGCATCCGCCGCCGTTGTGCCGGGGTCAGCAGGCCGATGTCCGTGACGGGGGTGTCGGGGGCGGTGACCGCGGCGTCGAGCAGCCGTACCCAGCGGTCCCACAGCGTCCGGACCGACTCCGGGTCGAACAGGTCGTCGGCGTACTCCACGAGCCCGTGGACCCCGGCGGGCCGCCCGTCGCCGTCGTACTCCTCGGTGAGGCTGAGGAACAGGTCGAACTTGGCGGTGCCGGTGCGGCCCAGTTCCGAGCGCACCTGGAGTCCGGGCAGCTCGAAGGAGACGTCGCCGGCGTTCTGGAGCGCCAGCACGACCTGGAAGAGCGGATGGTGGGCCAGCGAACGTGAGGGGGCGAGGACGTCGACCAGATGCTCGAACGGGACGTCCTGGTGGGCGTGGGCGGCCAGCGCCGCCTCCCGCACCCTGGCCACGAGTTCGGTGAACGACGGGTTGCCGGAGGTGTCGGTGCGGATCACCTGGGTGTTGACGAAGAGGCCCACCAGGTCGTCCAGGGCCTGGTCGGTGCGGCCGGCGATCGGGGTGCCGACGGGGATGTCCTCGCCGGCACCGAGCCGTGACAGCAGGGCCGCCAGGCCTGCCACGAGCACCATGAACAGGCTGGCGTTGGCTTTCCGGGCCGTCTCCAGCAGCCGCCGGTGCAGGTCCGCGCCGAGTTCGGCGGCGAGGTGGTCGCCGCGGTGCGAAGCGATGGCGGGCCGCGGGCGGTCGGTGGGCAGGTCGAGGCGGTCCGGCAGGCCCGCCAGTTGCCGCGTCCAGTACGCGACCTGGGCGGCGAACACACTGTCGGCGTCCTCCGGGTCGCCGAGCAGGTCGCGCTGCCACAGGGTGTAGTCGGCGTACCGCACCGGCGGTTCGGGCAGGTCGGGCCGTTCACCCCGGCTGCGGGCGCCGTAGGCGGTCGCCAGGTCGCGGGAGAGCGGGCCGATGGACCAGCCGTCCGCGGCGATGTGGTGCAGGACGATCAGCAGGACGTGCTCGTCGGCCGAGAGCGAGATCAACTCGGCACGCACGGGCGGCTCGGCGGCGAGGTCGAACCGGCGGCGCGCCGCCTCGGCCACCCGGTCCGCCAGCTCCGCCGGGTCACCGTCCCGCTCGGTGAACGGTGTCCGGACCGTGGGCAGCACGACCTGGTACGGGTCGCCGTCCCGCTCGCGGATGACGGTGCGCAGGCTGTCGTGCCGGGCCACCACGTCGCCCAGGGCGGCGCGCAGCGCGGCCCGGTCCACCGTTCCGGTCAACCGCAGCACGAACGGGGTGTTGTACGTGGCGTCGGGCCCGTCCAGCTGGTGCAGGAACCACAGCCGCTTCTGCGCGAACGACAGCGGCAGCGGCACCGGGCGGGGGCGCCGGGTGAGCGGCGGCCGGGCCGGCGCAGCGCCGTCCACCAGCCGGGCGATCGCGGCCGGCGTGGCCGACTCGAACAGGGTGCGCAGGCTGAGTTCGACGCCGTACGTCGTCCTCAGCCGCGCGGTCAGCCGGGTCGCGAGCAGCGAGTGGCCGCCCAGGTCGAAGAAGTTCTCGTCGGCCCCGACCCCGTCGACGCCGAGGACCTCGGCGAACAGTGCGCACAGGACCCGCTCGCGCGGTGTCCGGGCCGGGCGCTGCGGACCGCGCGCCGACGGCCGGCCCGCGGCGGGCAGCGCGGCCCGGTCCAGCTTGCCGTTGGGCGTGAGGGGAAGCAGGTCGAGCGGGACCACCGCGGCCGGCACCATGTGCTCCGGCAGCCGCTCGCGGACGAACGCGCGCAGGTCGTCCGGCCGCACCAGGGCTCCCGCGGCCGGTACCACGTAGGCGATCAGCCGGTCGTCGTCGAGCCGGTCCCGGCGCACCAGGACGGCGACCTGGGCGACGCCTTCGTGCTCGGCGAGGGCCGCCTCGATCTCGCCGGGCTCGATGCGGAACCCGCGGACCTTCACCTGGTCGTCGGACCGGCCCAGGTACTCCAGCAGTCCGTCGGCGTTCCAGCGCGCCACGTCCCCGGTGCGGTACATGCGGCTGCCGGCCGGTCCGTAGGGGTCGGCGACGAAGCGCTGTGCGGTCAGCCCCGGGCGGCCCAGATAGCCGCGGGCCAGCCCGGCTCCGGCCACGTGGAGTTCGCCGGGGACACCGGGCGGTACGGGTTGCAGACCCGGGTCCAGGACGTAGGTGCGCAGGTCGCTCAGGCCGGTGCCGATGACGCTCGCCTCCGCCGCGGCGGCCCGGTCCCGGTCCAGGTCGAGCCGGGTGACGTGCACGGTGGTCTCCGTGATGCCGTACATGTTGACCAGCGCCGGCGCGGTGTCGGGGTGGCGTTCGTACCAGGGGCGCAGCCGGTCCGGGCGCAGCGCCTCACCGCCGAAGACGACCGTGCGCAGGGCCAGGCGGTCCCCCCGCGCGGGATCCTCCCGGTCGGCCCGCATCAGCTGGTAGAAGGCGGACGGCGTCTGGTTGAGCACCGTCACCCCCTCGTCGGCCAGCAGCCGCAGCAACCTCGCCGGTGTCCGGCTGACGTCGTACGGCACGACGACCAGGCGGCCCCCGTGCAGCAGCGCGCCCCAGATCTCCCAGGTGGAGAAGTCGAACGCGGCGGAGTGGAACAGGGTCCACACGTCCCGCTCGCCGAAGGCGAACCCTTCCCGGGTGGCGTCGAACAGGCGGACCACGTTGTGGTGGGTGACGAGGACGCCCTTGGGCCGGCCGGTGGAACCCGAGGTGTAGATGACGTACGCGGGATGGCCGGGCGTGAGGGGGTGGGTCCGGTCGGCGTCGACGGGATCGGCCGTCGGCTGGGCTCCGAGCAGGTCGGCGGTGGCGGTCTCGTCCGGCACGAGCGTGTTCGCGCCGGACGGCAGCGACGGTGCGGTGTCCCGGTCGGTGACCACCAGTACCGGCGCGGCGTCCGCCAGCATGAACGCCAGTCGCGACTCCGGGTAGGCCGGGTCCAGCGGCAGGTAGGCCGCGCCCGTCTTGGTGACGGCGAGCAGGGCGACGACCAGTTCGACGGACCGGGGCAGGGCCACCGCGACGATCCGCTCCGGCCCGGCCCCCCGGGCGGTCAGCAGGTGCGCGAGCCGGTTCGCCCGGGAGTTCAGCTCCGCGTAGGACAGCCGGGTGTCACCGAGCGAGACGGCGGGGGCGTCGGGGGTGGCACGGACCCGCGCCTCGAACGACTCCGGCAGGGTGGCGTGGCGCGCGGGGACCGCCGCGGCCGGGGGCGGCAGGAGCCGGCGGCGCTCCGCCGCGGTCAGCAGGTCGATCCGGCCGACGGGGGAGTCCGGGTCGACCTCGGTGACCGCCTCCAGCAGGGACACGAACCGGTCCTGATGGTCCGTCAGCTCCTGTGCGTCGCAGACCTCGGGGTGAGCGGTGAGGTCGACCTGGAGCCCGGAGCCGTCCCGCCGGTCCCACACGGCGATCGCCAGGTCGCCCACCAGGCCGGAGGACAGGTTGTGCACGGTCGCGGGAAGTTCGCCGAACCGCAGGTCGTAGTCGAACGACATGACGTTGACCAGCGGCGCGTACCGGGCGGCCGCCCGGTCCGGCGACGCGATGTCCCGGTGCAGGTCCTCACCCCGGTACCGCTGGTGGGCCACGACGTCACGGACCCGGTCGCTCACCTCCCGCACCAGCCCGGCGACGCTCAGGCCCGGCCGCACCGGTACCCGCAGCGGCAGGACGTTGGAGGTCATGCCCGGGGTCTGGCGCACCACGACGTCCGTGCGCGCCGCGACGGGCAGACCCACCACCACGTCACGGGCGCCCGTCATCCGGTGCGTGTACGCCGTGGCCGCGGCGATCGCGAGCTGCGACCAGGGCACCCTGGCCCGGCGCGTGATCTCCCGGATGCGCTCCAGGCGGGCCTGGCTGATCCGGGTGGTGGCGCGCAGCAGTTCCGTCGGCGTGGTCCGCGACGGCACGACCAGCCGGGACGTCTGCGGCCGGTCGGCGAACAGGTCCGTCCAGAACGCCCGGTCCCGGGTGAACTGTTCGGAGGAGCGGTAGACGGTGTCGCTGTGGACCAGCCGGCGCAGGGAACCGAAGGGCGACGCCCCGCACGGCCGCCCCTCGGCGAGCGCGGTGTAGACCGCCGCCACCCGCCGGGCGACGAGCTGCGCGCCGAAGGCGTCCATGACGATGTGGTGGTAACTGTGGTACCAGATGTGGCGGTCCGGGCCGAGACCGATCAGCGCGTGCCGGAACAGCGGCCCGCGCGCGAGCTCCATCGGCCTGCGGATGTCCCGCTCCATCCACGCCGTCGCCGCCGCCGACGCGTCGGGCCCGCCGCCCACGTCGACATACGGCAGCGGCCAGTCCGTCACGTGCCGTACGGTCTGCCGGGCGTCGTCGCCGGATTCGGCGAACCGGGCGTGCAGCGCGTCGGCCTCGCCGACCGTCTGCCGCAGCGCCCTCTCGAACAGCGCGGCATCGAGCGGGCCGTCGATCCGCACGTATTCCCCGACCCGGTAGACGCTGTTCGTCGATTCCAGGCGCTGCTCGGCGAACCAGATCTCACGCTGTGCGGCCGACAGGGGCAGAATCGCACCATCGGGCTCACGACCAGACAATCTTCAGCCTCCGGTTGCGTAGCGCCGCCTGATTTCCATATGTCGGCGGGAAGAATGCAAACGGTTGTTGTGCATACCGGTGTTCCCGCTGTCCGGGCACGGCCCGAACCTAACACGGAGGTACGCAGAGTCAATGGGGCGAGCAGGCCCGCGGGCAGTAGTGGTTGTCCCGCCGGCGGGACAGTGATTTTCCCTCTGGTCCATCAATAATCGCCCTGCTAACTTCCCGATTCTTCCAGCTGGTGAGGGAGAGGCATGGCAATCGCATCCTGGTGGGGTGAATCATTGCTGGGTGCCGGAACGGACCGGCATCCCTGGGCTATTTCTCGCACCGAGGAATCGAGGTCGGAACTGCGCTCGGCGGTGGCCGCGCTCGCTCGCGCCTTCGGCGATCACGGAATGGGCGAGGGCAGCACGGTCCTGCTCCGGATGAGACCGAGCCTCACCTATGTGCGGGTGCTGCTCGCCCTGTGGAGCCGGGGCGTCCAGGTCCTCCTGGTCGATTTCCGGTCGACGGCCGCCGAGTACGAGCCACTGGTCGAGCTGCTGCGGCCCCAGTACGTGATCGACTCGGACGGGCACGCCGGACCGGCGACCGGCTTCGAGGAGGAGGTCGCCTTCCGCGTCGGCTCCCGGCCCTCCGGGGTGCCGGCCGCGTCCGACGCCTGCCTCGTCCAGTTCAGCTCCGGCTCGACCGGCCGGCCGAAGGTGATCGGCCGCACCCCCGAGTCGCTCCTCGCCGAACTGGACCGTCACGCCGCTCTGCCGGAACTGCCCGGCGCCGGCGACCGCCTGGTGGTGCTCAACTCCCTCGTGCACACGATGGGGCTGGTCAGCGGGGTGCTGTCCGCGCTGCGTCAGGGCGCGACGGTGGTGGTGCCGCCGCTTCCGACGCCGTCCGAGATCCTGCGGGCGGCCCGGGAGACCGAGGCGATGGCGATCTACGGGGTGCCCGCCCACTTCGAACTGCTGACCAGGACCACCGAGGCGCCCCCGCTGCCCGCGCTCCGGCTGGCGGTGACCGGCGGGGAACGGCTGCCCGTCGAGGTGTACGAGGAGTTCCACCGCAGGTACGCCGTCCCCCTGAGCCAGGTGTACGGCGTGACGGAGACCGGCCTGCTCGCGGCCGGGCTGCACGGGCCGCGGCCGCCGGTGCTGGGCGCCACGGTGCCCGGCGTCGAGACGAGGATCGTCGGCCAGGAGCTGTGCGTACGCCTGGACCGGTCGCCGTATCCGCTCGACGACCAGCCGGACCGGTACGTCGACGGGTGGCTGCGCACCTTCGACCGCTTCGCCGTGAACGACGCCACCGGCGAACTGAGCATCCTCGGCCGGCTGGACTCGCTCGTCACCATCGGCGGCCTCAAGGTCGACCTCGCCGAGGTCGAGTCCGTCCTGCGGGCGCACCCCGCGGTCGCCGAGACGGTGGTGCTCCACCACGAGGTGATCGAGGCGTACGTCGGGGGCGAGGCGGCGCCGGAGGCGAGCGAGCTGATCGCCTGGTGCCGGGAGCGGCTGAGCCCCGTCAAGGCGCCCAAGCGGTTCTTCGTCGCCCGCGCCCTGCCCCGCAACAGGACCGGAAAGCTCGTCCGCGACCGGATCGCGCTCCGGTCGGCCCTGTGACCCGACCCGGATCCGCGCTGTCCCGACCCGGACCCACTCCGTGTCCCGACCTGGGTCCGCCTGTGCTCCGACCTGCGCCCGCCCTGTGACCCCACCCTGCGTCCGTCCTGTGACCCGACCCGGAGGAAATGGCCAGTGATCAGCAAGGATGAGATCAGGGAGATCCTCTCCCAGAGCCGCTCGTTGGCGCTGCCGGCCGACGTCGGCGACGACGGCGAGTTCGTCATGGACTCCTTCACGATGGTCGCCCTGCAGGCCTCCCTGGAGGACCGCTACGGCATCCGTCTCGACCCCCGGTTCGAGGAGCTGCAGACGCTGAACTCGGTCAACCAGATCCACGCGTATCTGCTCGACCGCTTCCCCGATCACCTGGCCCGCTGAGGCGGTCGCACCCCCTTCCGCCCTTCCTGGACCTGGCGCGTCGTCGGCGCCGGACAGGGAGGGCGTGCTAACGTTTTACGCTGTAATGAGATAGCGGAAGGGGGGAGTGGCATGAGTGCGGACGACGCGGACCGGGTGACGCGGCCCGCCATCGAGGTCACCGATCTGCGCATGAACTACGGGTCGACGACCGTGCTGCACGGGGTGACCTTCCAGGTCGCCCGAGGCGAGGTCGTCGCGCTGCTGGGTCCCAACGGCGCCGGGAAGACGACCACGATCGAGATCCTGGAGGGCTTCCGGATGCGCTCCGCCGGCGACGTGCGGGTCCTCGGCACCGATCCGGCGCACGGCGACGAGGCCTGGAGGGCCCGTCTGGGCGTGGTCCTCCAGTCCTGGCGGGACCACGCGAAGTGGCCGGTGCGGGAGTTCCTCGCGCACTACGGCTCCTTGTACGCGCCGTACTCCACCGAGCGGATCACCCGTCCGCGTGACGTGGACGAACTCCTCGACGCCGTCGGACTCGCCCAGCAGGCCGACCGGCGCGTCGGGCAGCTGTCCGGCGGCCAGCGGCGCCGGCTCGACGTGGCGATCGGCATCGTCGGCCGCCCCGAGGTGCTGTTCCTCGACGAGCCGACCGTGGGCTTCGACCCGGAGGCCCGACAGGAGTTCCACGAGCTGGTGCGCCGGCTCGCCGGCATCGAGGGCACCACGATCCTGCTGACCACCCACGACCTGGACGAGGCCGGGAAACTGGCCGACCGCATCGTGATCCTGGCCAAGGGGCGGATCGTGGCCGACGCCACCCCCGGGGAACTGGTCCGGCAGGTGGAGACCGGCGCCGAGGTGCGCTGGGTCCGCGAGGGCGAGAACTTCACCGCCTCGACCCGGACGCCGACCCGGTTCGTGCGTGAGCTGTTCGCCACGCACGGCGCCGGCATCGACAAGCTGGAGGTCCGCCGCGCCACCCTGGAGGACACCTACCTGGCGATGGTGCACGCCACCGAGTCGGGCCGGGACGACGCCGGGCTCCCGGTGCTGGGCGGGCCCCGTGCGGACGCGGAGCGGGTGGCGGAGGTGTCGTCATGAGCGTGACCGCGACCGCGGCCGCCGTACGCGGCGGGCTGACGGCGGGTCGGATCGAGATCCGCCAGTCGCTGGCCAACGCACAGGACGTCCTCGGCATGCTGTTCATCCCGGCTGTCCTGCTCGTCGTCGCCCTGTTCCGGCGCGGCTCCGACATCGGCGGCACGAGCTTTTCGCTCGGCTCCACGACGCTGGCCGGCCTGCTGGGCCTGACCCTCGCCTTCAACGGTTTCCAGGCCGTGGCCTTCAACCTGCTGATGGAGCGCGAGGACGGCACGCTGCTGCGGGCCAAGGCCGCCCCGAACGGCATGATCGCCTATCTGACCAGCAAGATCGTCCACTCGGCGGCGATGACGCTGATCACCACCGTCCTGCTGCTGGTGCCGGGCCTGCTGCTGTTCGACGGGGTGAGCCTGGACACCGCCGGCTCCTGGTTCACGCTGGCCGCGGTGCTGGTGCTCGGGATGCTCGCCACGATGCCGGTCGGCGCGGTCCTGGGCTCCGTGCTCACCAGCCCGCGCAACATCGGCGTCGTCATGTTCCCCCTCCTGGCGCTTTTCGGTGTCTCGGGCATTTTCTTCCCGATGACCGAGGCGCCGGAATGGCTGCAGTGGGTCGCTCAGCTGTTCCCGGTCTACTGGCTCGGGCTCGGTATGCGCGCCGCACTGCTTCCGGACGAGTTCGCCGCCGTCGAGATCGGGAATTCCTGGCGGTATCTCGAAACATTCTGCGCACTCGGCGCATGGGCCGCCATCGGTCTATTCCTGGCGCCCGTGGTACTGCGTCGAATGGCGCGCAAGGAATCCGGCTCGGCGATCGAGGAGCGCCGGAAAGCGGCCATGCAGTGAAAAACCGGTGCGGGACCGTCGCGAGTTTCGGCGGCCCCGCCCGAAGGCCGGTCACCGAGTGGCCGTACGGTAAGGTAATGACGGCCCGGTTCGGTACCAGTCAAGGGGATGTGGTGGTGGTTTTCGCCGGTCAGGGGGATCTCCGTCGCTCCTTGGTCCTGCTGTGGCGCACCCCCGGCGAGGCGGTCACCCGGAGCGGTCCGGGGCCCCGGCCCGGACTGACCGTGGACGCGATCGTGGACGCCGGTATCGCCATCGCGGACGCCTCCGGAATCTCCGCGGTCTCCATGCGCGAGGTGGGCAAGCGCGTCGGGCGCACCGGAATGGCGCTCTACACCTACGTGCCCAGCAAGGACGAGCTGGTCGACCTCATGTACGACCGCTCCCTCGCCGAACTCCCCACCGACTACGACCTCGCGGACGGCTGGCGCGCCGCGCTCTCGGCCTGGACGCACGACTACTGGGCGTTCTGCCTGCGCCACCCCTGGACCCTGCGGGTCTCCCAGGCGCGCCCCGTCCTCGGGCCCCACGAGAACGCCATGCTGGAGACAGTCCTGCGCATCCTCTTCGCGACCGGACTGGGCGCCCACGTGGTGCGGCGGGTCGTCGGCACGCTGATCAACCACGTCCGGGGCGCCGCGCAGACCGTGGTCGACTCGCGGCAGGCCGCCGCCGCGACCGGGGTGTCCGACGAGGACTGGTGGGCCGCCCGCTCCGCGGCGTTCGAGGAGGTCGTGCCCGACTTCGCCGAGCGCTTCCCGACGATCGTCCGGCTGGCCAGGGAGGCCGCGACGGCGCCGCCCGATCCGCAACAGCCGTATCTGGAGCGGGAGGCGACCGAGACGTTCGACGCCGGACTCGCCGTCCTGCTGGACGGCATCGAGGCCATCGTCCGCCGCGGCACGCGGGAGCCGCGCGAGGAGCGGGTGCCGGAGGGCGCCTAGTACGCCAGCCGTGGATCGTGATCCCGATCGTGAGGGGCGTCGAGGCGGCAGGTGGCCGGCGTGGATCGTCTCGTCCGGGATCGCCCATGCCGTCGCGGGCGTCGGGCTCCTTCTCTCCCTACCGGCGTTCACCGAGACGCAGGGCGTCCCTGGCCTCGCTGAGCTTCGCGGTCGTTGCCGGGGTCCACTCCTGCGCTTGTTCAGCGCGTCGTAGGGCATCGTCGATCTCGCTGAGCTTCCCGGCGGACAGGACGGCCGCCCGCTCCATCAAGTCGTCCCGGGACACCGTGGTCAGCCACGTGCAAGGGGTGAAGCCCGGACGCGGGAACGCCAGCCGCAGCACGCCTTCGAACGGCAGACCCTCACTGGGGCCGACCATCACTTCGATGCCCAGACCGCTCATGTCGACGCCCGCCGGAGCGACGACCTGCATCACCCGGATACCGGACGTGTCGTCTCCCGACAGCAGTACGACCAGCCTCCGCTCGTCGAACTGGACCCACCAGACCTCGCCACGTCGCACAAGTCCTCCAGACCTAGGACGGCAGGCAGACGCCGCGCGAGCCTGACGCGCCGGGGAGACGGGTGCGGCCGCTGTCGATCATCGGTGTGTGAGGACTGAAGATCATGCGGTGGCCGCAGGTCACACCCTAGACCCTGCCTGCCGGCAGGAGGAGTTCGAGGGCCTGACGAGCCGGATGGCGGGACGGTTCACGCGGGTCGAACCCCGGCGCCGGGCCCGGAAGCCACCTGGTCCACGACGACGGACGGGAACGCGACGACAAGGCCGGGAACCCGCGGTCCGGATCGCGCGCCTCACGGGCCCTGGCGGTGTTCCCCTCGGCCGCCGGGCGGCTCGTGCCTCGCGGGGCACTCGGGGCGTCTCGCCGACGGTGCGGGGACGCCGGTGCCGGGTGCCGTTCGCCGATCCGGACGTCGGGGGTGTCTCGCGGACGGTGCCGTGCCGCCGATGTCGGGTGCCGTTCGCTGATCCGCACGCCGGGAACGGCTCGCCGACGGTGCCGCGCCGGCGGCGCCCGGTGCCGCTCGCCGATCCGGGCCGGTCGACCAGAGGCCTGCCTAGCCCGATGTCTTCGCCGTCCCGGCCTCGGCCAGGATCGAGGTCGTGTGGTACCACGGGTTGCCCGCGGACTCGGAGATCAGATCGCGGGACCTGGTGTCGTAGAGACGGCCCAGATGCAGCGCCGTGTGCTGGACGAACTCCAGCGCGGTGAAGTACTTGCGCATGAACGTCGGCTGGTCGAGGGAGAACTCGGTCACCGTCACGTTGCGGTTCTGCGGGATGTCGCGGCTGAGCAGCCGGACGAGGTTGTCCGTCTTCTGCCGCGTGTAGGCGTCGTCGTCGCTGTCCCGGAAGATCAGGACGCTGTGCCGACGGTCCGGATCGGACAGCGTGGCGACCTCGCTGTGGCAGAACTCGTGGAAGAAGTTCCGCGTCGCCGGCGCCATCGCCATCTCGTTGAAGTGCATCTTGGCCAGCTTCAGCAGGCTCATGTACCACTTCGGGGACGCCAGCATGATGATGTTCGCGTCCTTCGAGCGCAACGCGGTCGCGCGGGCCTGCTCCTCCAGCGCCGGCGTGAAGTCCGTGGCCAGCTGGCCCGCCAGGGCCGCCACCTCCGCCCGGTGGTCGTCCCTGATCAGCCCCAGCCTCGGGAACATGTCGAGCAGGATCGCGAAGTACTGGCCGACGTGGAACAGCGGGTACTCCCGGTCCGGTTCGCTCAGTTCCCACCGCGCCACCGACACCCCGGCCCGCCGGCCCAGCTCGGCCAGCCGGCCGCCGGAGGTCAGCAGCAGCGTGCGGTGGTACCGGTCCGCCAACTGGTGGAAGACCCGGACCGGTTCCTCGGAGTGGCCGCTGTAGGAGCTGATGATGAACAGCGTCCCCTCGTCGTCGACCACCGAACGCGGGACCAGATAGGGGAAGTCGTAGTCGTTGAAGACCAGGACCTCCACTCCCGCACCCGAGGCGTTGAGGAAGGTTCCGATCACGTCGGAGACGATGGCGGAGCAGCCCATCCCGGAGAAGACGATGCGGTGGAACTGGCCGCTCTCGATGCGCTTGCGCAGATCGGGGGTGACCTCGGCGAGGGAGTACTCGCCGGACTTGAGGAAGTCGGAGCGGTACCTGATCTTGAGGAAGTCGGCATACCGGTCGAGGCGTGCGAACATGAAAGGCTCTTCTCTCTCGGACAGGGCGGTGACCGCTACCACATGAACTGGCCACCGTCGACGATGAGTTTCTGCCCGGTGATGTAGCGGGCCCCGTCACCGACGAGGAACTCCAGGGCGTCCGCCATCTCCTCGGGCGAGCCGATCCGCCCCTGCGGGATCTCGGCGAGCAGCTCGGCGCGCGCCGTCGGATCGGCGACCCGGTACCGGGTGCGCATCTCCTCGGTGTCGATCATTCCGGGAATCAGGCAGTTGACCCGGACCGCCGGGGCCAGCTCCAGCGCGAGGCACTTGGTCAGATGCAGCAGTCCCGCCTTGCTCGCGCAGTAGTTGACCCCGTTCAACCGGGGCCGGATCGCCGTCGTCGCCCCGATGTTGACGACACTGGCCCCGCCCTCCAGAGCGAGCATGGCCGGGGCGAACGCCTTGGTCAGATGGAACGGTCCGGACAGGTTGGTGTCGAGCACCTGCCGCCAGTCGTCGTCCGACATCTCGAGGAACGGCCCGTCGATGTTGCGGCCCGCGTTGTTGACCAGCACGCGGGGCGCGCCGTGCGCGGAGAGCACCCGCTCGGCGAAGGCGGCCACCGCGTCGGGGTCGGCCACGTCCAGCCGGACCGTCTCGACCCGGTCGCCGAGTTCCTCGCTCAGCAGGTCCGCGGCGGCCTTGTCGGCGCGGTACACCGCGACGACGTGGTGGCCCAGACGGGCCAGGCGCCGGCTGAGCGCGACCCCGATTCCCTTGGTTCCTCCGGTGACGACAGCGGTGCGGTTCGGCATGGTCCTCTCACCGTTTCCTCGGAGCGTCGGCGGACGGGTGCGCGTACGGGGCCCGCGCCCCGGTCATCCGAGGACGACCGGGAGTTCGCGGTAGCGGGTCCACAGCGGCATCGGCTCCAGGGCGAGCCGGTCGCGGTCGACGGCGAGCGAGAGGCCGGGATGCCGCTCCACCAGCACCTGGAGCGCGACCCGCGCCTCCATGCGCGCCAGGTTGGCGCCGAGACAGAAGTGCACGCCGTGGCCGAAACCCAGGTGTGGATTGGGGGAGCGGGTGATGTCGAAGCGCTCCGGCTCCTCGAAGACCGCCGGATCCCGGTTCGCGGCCGCGAGCAGCGGCAGCACCGACGCCCCCGCGGGCACGGTCTGCCCGTGCCACTCGATGTCCTCGATCGCGGTGGCCGGCCGGGTGCCGGTGATCGGCGGCAGATAGCGCGCCACCTCGTCGACCGCCGACCGCCACAGTGCCTCGTCGTCCGGCGCGGCACGCAGTAGGTCCAGCTGGTCCGGGTGGTCCAGAAGGGCGGCCACCGCGTTGGTGATCAGGTTGTAGGTGGTCTCGTAGCCCGCCGTCACCAGGCTGAACACCATGGCCACCAGCTCCGTGTCGTCCAGCCGGTCGCCCGCCTCCTCCGCCTCGATGAGGCCGGCGACGAGGTCGTCCCCCGGCTCCGCCCGCTTGCGGGCGACCAGGTCGCGGGTGACGGCGACGAGGTCGCGCACGTGCGCCTCCCAGTCCTCCCGGGAGCCGCTGAACCCGCTCATCAGGGCCGTGACACCCTGCTGGAAGCGGACGCGGTCCTGCTCGCCGACGCCGACCAGGTCGGCGATGACGGTGTAGGTCACCGGGAGCGCGAAGTCCTGGCGCAGGTCGATCGGGCCGTCCTCGGCCCGCAGCGCGTCCAGGCGCCGCTCGGCGAGCACCCGCACCTGCGCGCCGAGATGCTCGATCCGCTTCGGCGTGAAGGGCGCCGCCACCAGGGAGCGCAGCCTGCGGTGTTCGTCCCCGTCCTTCATGTCCAGCGTCGAGCTGACCAGTCGGATGTGCTCGGGGATCTCCACGCCCGGCGGAGCCCCGTAGGGGGACCGCAGCAGACGGGGATCGGTGAGCATCGCCTTGCAGTCGGCGTAGCGGGAGACCACCCAGACGTCCTGAGCGAACGCGCCGAAGTCCAGTCGGACCTGCCCCAGCGGGGCGTTCTCCCGCAGCCAGGCGTAGTGGGCGGGCTGGTCGGCGGCGAACTCCGCACCCCCCATGACGATCGGCAGGGTGACGGTGCTTGGTGTGACGGTCATGCAGGTGCCCTCCTCCAGGCAGTGGTGCGCGGCACGGGCCGGCCGGCGGCGCACCCGCGGGGCGCTCCCTCCGGTCGGCCGGGTGGTGCGGGGTCCGCCGGCTCAGCCCAGGAACTCCGAGACCGGGGTGCCGCGCAGCGACTCGCGCAGGATCTTGTTGTGACCCGTGTCGTCCTCGCCGCTGACCAGGACCGCGCCCCACTTGTCGAGCGGGATGCTGCCGCCGTACTCCTCGACCCGGTCGGTGTCCGGGTAGACGCGCACGCTGGTGGGGACGTAGCGGGTGGCGAAGCC
Organism: Streptomyces sp. NPDC006259; assembly: GCF_042870975.1. NCBI lineage: Bacteria > Bacillati > Actinomycetota > Actinomycetes > Kitasatosporales > Streptomycetaceae > Streptomyces > Streptomyces sp. NPDC006259. Next base: position 473,723 of record NZ_JBIAHY010000002.1, read on the forward strand.
CATCCGGTGGCTCTTCGTCGTGACGTTGGGCAGTGACGCGTGCATCAGGGTGGACCAGAAGATCACGCACTGGCCGCGCTCCATCACCAGGTGGAAGGCGTCCTCCTCGGAGGGCCTCCAGTCCGGGTCGATCTGGAGCTGGCGGTAGTCGTAGCCGAAGAAGCCGCGCGGAACGCCGTCCTTGACCTTGGAGTTGATCTGCGACGTGTCGTAGGTCATCCGCTTGGTCTCGTCGTAGTTCATGCGGTGGTGCGAGCCGGGGATGACCTCGAGGCAGCCGTTCTCCCGGGTGGCGTCGGTGAACGCCGTCCACACCGTGATGGTGCCCTTGCCGAACTCGGTCTCGGTCTCGCCGGGCCACAGGATCTGCGGCTTGCCGCTGGCGTTGGCGAAGGTGTCCGCCTGGTGCCAGTCGGTTCCCTCGTCGCCCGGGTACTTCGGGAAGAACTCCGTCCGCCAGCACAGCACGTTGGGGCCCAGGATGGACGCGACCCGTTCGGTGATCCTCCGGTTGCACACGTGCCGCATGAGCAGGTCGACGTCGAGGTGGCGGTCGTAGTTCGCGATGTTGGTCGCGCCCGACATCGCCTCGTCGACCGGGTACGCGGCGTGCGAGCGGTCGAGGACCTCACGACGGGCCTGGCGCCACAGCGCGTCCATCTCCTCCGGGGTGTAGATCGTCAGCGGGCCGATGTAGCCATGTTCCCGGAAGAACTCCAGCTCGGTTTCGGAAAGCTGCCACTGCTGAGTGTCAAAGGTCATTCTGAATACTCTCCGGATACGTCCTCGAATTGCTGGCGGACGATGAGCGGGACGCGTCGGTCAAGACCGTGGCGGAGGGGTGACGAATTCTCGACGTCCCGGTGCGCTCGGTATCGGCGTGATCGGAACCTAGCCGAGCACCCGAATCATTGTCGACGCGGCCGCCGACCGGCAAGAGCGTCATCCTGTCCCGCCGGCGGGACATCGCGGACACGTCCACGCACCACGCATGACCTGCTCGGCGGGCCCCGGCGCGGCAGTCGAGACCCGTTTCCCGCCGCGTTCCCCGGGCTTGTGACGGGGGCCGAAGCGCAGTTACGTTCGGCCGGAGCGAATTAGCTGTACCGCTTATTCATTCCCCGGCCGCCCGTACCGGCCTCTATTCGCCGGCTGATTCGGTTACCGGGTGGTTCCGCGCTTCCAGTAGGAAAATCTCGGAGGTCGTCGATCTTGTTGAACGCCGACACAATGCTGCCCCTGCTGGCAGCGCAGCGTGAGATCTGGTTCGCCGAACAGAGGCTGAGCGACGGCAACTCGGTGTATCAGGTCGGCGAGTACGTCGATGTGCAGGGTGAGTTCGACACGGGGACCTTCGAGCGGGCGCTGCGGTCGGTCGTCGCCGGCCTGGACACCGTGCACAGCCGCTTCCACCAGGAGCGCGGCAGGGTCGGGCAGACCATCGACCCGGACCGTCCGTGGGAGTTGCGCACCGTCGACCTGTCCGACGCCGCCGATCCGCCGGCCGAGGCCGACGCGTGGATGCGAGCGGAGCTGGCCCGGCCGACCGATCTCGACGGCGGCCCGCTGTTCCACTTCGCGCTGCTGCGCCTCGGCCCCGAGCGGCACCTGTGGTATCAGAACTACCACCACATCGCCATGGACGCGTACGGTTCCTCCCTGGTCTCACGCCGCGTGGCCGAGGTGTACACGGCGCTCACCGAAGGGCGCGAGCCCGGACCGGACCCGTTCGGCTCACTGCGCGAACTGGCCGACGAGGACGCCGCCTACCGGTCCGCGCCGGCCTTCCAGCAGGACCGCGACTTCTGGCTCGGGCAGTTGGGCGGCCGGGCGGCACCCTCCCCGCTCGTCAGCCGGTCCCGAGGGGCGTCCGCCGAGTTCCGCGGCGCGACGCGCTGGCTGCCGGAGGAGCGGTTCGAGGCCGTTCGTCGGACCGCCCGCACCGTCCGGGTGCCCTGGCCGGTGGTCGTCACGGCCGCCGTGGCGCTCCATGTCCAGCGGCTGACCGGGGACGAGAACGTCCTCATCGCGTTCCCGCTGTCCGCCCGGGCGAGCCAGCTCGCCCGGCAGACCCCCGCGAACCTCGCCAACGTCCTGCCACTGCCGCTCACCGTCCGCCCGGACATGACCGTCACCGCCCTGCTGGAGCACGTCGCCGAGCAGATGGCCGCGGCCGTGGCCCACCAGCGCTACCGGGGCGTGGACCTCCAGCGGGACCTCGGCATGGCCGCGGCCACCTCCCTGCTGCCGGTCGTCAACGTCATGTCGCACCCGTACGACCTGCGGTTCGGCGCGGCCCGCGGCACGATGCGCAACCTCTCCTCCGGCCTGGTGGGCAACCTGCTGTTCATGATCTGGGACCGCCAGGACGGGCAGGGCCTCCAGATCGACGTCAACGGCCGCGACGACCTGGGACTGGCCGACCACCGCGACGCGTTCACCGCGACGCTGGAGGCGCTGACCGCCACGGACCCGGCCCAGCCGCTGAGCGGCGTCGGCGGCTCCGCCCCGGTGTCCGAAGCTCCGGTGTCCGAAGCCGCGGTGTCCGCGGTCCCGGTGTCCGAAGCCGCGGCGTCCGAAGCCGCGTCCGCCCCGGCGTCCGCGGCCCCGGCGTCGCAGGCCACGGCTCCGGCGTCCGCGGCGGCCACCGCCGTTCCCGCCGCGGCCACCGTGCCCGACCTGTTCGCCGCGCGGGCCGCCGCCACCCCGGACGCCCCCGCGCTCACGGCGGACGGCACGACCTGGTCCTACCGGGAACTCGACGAGCGGTCGAACCGGGTCGCCCGCGCCCTCATCGCACGGGGCGTCGGTCCCGAGGACGTCGTCGCGGTCGCGCTGCCCCGGTCCGCGGACCTCGTCCTCGCGCTCCTGGGCGTGCTCAAGTCCGGCGCCGCCTACGCCGCCGTCGACCCCGACTATCCGCCCGCCCGCATCGCGTACATGCTCCAGGACGCGGCACCCAAGCTGCTGATCACTTCCTCGACGGCCGGGATCACCACCGACACGGACCATCTGCTCATCGACGCCCCGGAGTTCCTCGCCGATGCCGATGCCGATGCCGATGCCGCCGCCGATCCCGATCCCGATCCCGATCCCGCCGCCGACGACCGCCGGCCGGTGGGCGCGGACGAACGGCTCCGGCCGCTGGAGCCCGGCTGCCCCGCGTACCTCACCTACACCTCCGGGTCCACGGGCCGCCCGAAGGGCGTGATCACCTCCCACGAGAACGTCGTCCGCCTCTTCACCGCCACCCGCGACCAGCTCGGCCACGGCCCCGACGACGTGTGGACGCTGTTCCACTCGGCCGCCTTCGACTTCTCCGTCTGGGAGATCTGGGGCGCCCTGCTGCACGGCGGCCGGCTGGTCGTCGTCCCCTTCGAGGTGAGCCGCGCGCCCCAACGGTTCCTGCGGCTGCTCGCCGACGAGCGGGTGACCGTGCTCAGCCAGACGCCGTCGGCGTTCTACCAGCTGATGGCCGCAGACCAGGAACTGCCCGAGGTCGGCCGCCGGCTGCGGCTGCGCACGGTGGTCTTCGGCGGCGAGGCCCTCCAGCCCGCCCGCCTCGACGACTGGCGCCGCCGCCACGGCACCACCGGACCCGCGCTGGTGAACATGTACGGCATCACCGAGACCACCGTGCACGTCACCCACGTCGAGCTGGGTCCCGAACACGGCCCCGACAGCGTGATCGGCGTCCCGCTCGCCGATCTGACGGTCCATCTGCTCGACGAGCGGCTCCGGCCGGTGCCGGTCGGCGCGATCGGCGAGATGTACGTCCACGGCCCCGGTCTGGCCCGCGGCTACCTCGGACGGCCGGGACTCACCGCACACCGGTTCGTCGCCGACCCGCACGGGCGGCCCGGCCTGCGCATGTACCGCACCGGCGACCTGGCCCGCCGCGACCCGGCCGGCCGCCTCACCTTCGTCGGACGCGCGGACGACCAGATCAAGGTCCGCGGTTTCCGCATCGAGCCCGGCGAGATCGAGGCCGCGCTGGCCGAGTGCCCCGGAGTGGCGCTCGCCGCGGTCGCCCGCACCGAGGAACGGGAGGACGACCAGCGCCTGGTCGCCTTCGTCGTCGCCGAGGACGGCGCCGACCCCGGGCCGGAGGAGATCAAGGAGGCGGTCCGCGCCCGCCTGCCCGAGTACATGGTGCCCGGCCGGATCGTCCGGCTCGACGCGCTGCCGCTGACGGCCAACGGCAAACTCGACCGCGCCGCCCTCACCGCGGCCACGAACCCCGCGCCGGCGCCCGCCGACGGCGCACTCTCCTCCCGGCTCGACATCATGCGCGCGCTCTTCGCGCTCGTGCTGGACGAGCCGGAGGTCGGCCCGGACGACGACTTCTTCGACCTCGGCGGCCACTCGGTGCTCGCCACCGCGCTGATCACTCGCATCCGGTCGACGTTCTCCGCCGAGATCGACCTGCGCGTCCTGTTCGACGACCCGACCCCGCGCGCCGTGGCCGCGGCTCTCGACGACGCCGGCCTGGGCCGCCCGCCCCTGGTCGCACGGGAGCGGCCCGCCGATCTCGATGCGTCGTTCGCGCAGCGCCGCATGTGGTTCCTCCAGCAGATGGACGGCCCCGGCTGCGCCTACAACATCCCGTCGGTCCTGCGGATCGACGGACCGCTGGACGCCGCCGCCCTGAGCGCGGCCCTCGGCGACGTCGTCGCCCGCCACGAGAGCCTGCGGACCGTACTGCCCTACGTCGACGGCCGCCTCCTCCAGCGGGTCCTGCCGACCGTCGCGCCCGCCCTGCACGCCACCCCCGTCACCGAGGCCGAACTGGAAGAGCGCCTCGCCGCCGGCGCCCGCCGCGCTTTCGACCTCGCCGTCGAACCGCCGCTGCGCGCCGAACTGTTCACCACCGGCGCCGGTGCCCATGTCCTGCTGCTCGTCCTGCACCACTCGGCGTGCGACGCGACGTCGATGCGGCTGCTCGCCCGCGACCTCGAGCGCGCCTACGCCGCCCGGGTCACCGGCCGCGCCCCCCGGCTCGACCCGGTGCCGGTGCGCTACGGCGACTACACGCTGTGGCAGAACGACCTGCTCACCGCGGACGGTGCCGGCGGCGGCCTCCTGGACACGCAGGTGGCGTACTGGCGCGAGCAGCTGGCCGGACTGCCCGAGCAGACCGAACTGCCCACGGACCGACCGCGGCCCGCCGTCGCCTCCTACACCGGCGACCACATCGCCGTCTCCCTCGACGCGGGGCTGCACCGCCGGCTCGTCGACCTGGGCCGGGCCTCGGGCGCCAGCCTCTTCATGGTGCTGCACGCCGGTCTCGCCGCTCTGCTGTCCCGGCTCGGCGCCGGTGACGACATCGCCGTGGGCAGTCCCGTCGCGGGCCGTCCGGACGAGGCGCTGGAGGACGTGGTCGGCGCCTTCGTGAACACCCTCGTCCTGCGCACCGACCTGTCCGGCCGGCCCGCCTTCGCCGACCTGCTCCAGCGGGTGCGGGAGACGGCCCTGGCCGCCTACGCCCACCAGGACGTCCCCTTCGAGTACCTCACGGACGTCCTCGCGCCGGAGCGTTCGCCGGCCCGCCACCCCCTGTTCCAGGTGATGCTCGGCCTCCAGGACACGGCGCCCGCGGGGGAGTTCACCCTGCCCGGCCTCACCGTCTCCACCGAGCTGGGCCGCACCGGGACCGCCAAGTTCGACCTCTTTTTCTGCCTGGTCGAACGGCACACGGAGGACGGCGCCCCGGCCGGCCTGGAAGGCTACGTCGAGTACGCCTCCGACCTGTTCGAACCGGGGACCGCGCGCACCCTGTTCGACCGGTTCGCACGGCTGCTCGCCGAGGCCGCGGCCGACCCGGCCCGCCCCGTCGACCGGTTCGACCTGCTCACGGCCGAGGAACGCACCCGTCTGCTCGCCCTGCCGGCCCCCGGCGCGGCGGACCTGCCCGAGGCAACCGTCACCGGCCTCTTCGAGCGGCAGGCCGCCGCGACCCCGGCCGCGCTCGCGGTGTCGGCGGACGGCCGCGACCTCACCTACGCCGACCTGGACACGCGCGCCAACCAGTGGGCCCGCGCCCTGGCCGGGCACGGCGTCCGCGTCGGCGACACCGTCGCCGTGGCGCTGCCACGCTCACCCGAGTCCGTGGTCGCGCTGCTCGCCGTACTCAAGGCCGGCGCGGCCTACGTACCGATCGACCCCCGGTACCCGGCCGCCCAGGTCGCCACGATGGTCGAGGAGACCCGGCCGAGGATCGTGCTCACCTCCCGTGACTTCGACGCGGCCAGGCTGCCGGACACCGCGGTGCCCCGCCTCCTGCTGGACGAACCGGACACGGCCGCCGCACTCGCGGCACAGGACACGGCCCCACCCGATCCCGCCACGCGCGGCCCGCTGCACCCCCTCTCCGCCGCTTACGTCATGTACACCTCCGGCTCGTCGGGCCGGCCCAAGGGCATCGTGGTGACCCACCGCGACGTCGCCGCCCTGGCCACCGACCCGCGCTTCGGCGACGGGGTCTGCGCCGACGTCCTCGCGCACTCGCCGGCGGCCTTCGACGCGTCGACGTTCGAGACCTGGGCGCCGCTGCTCCGAGGCGGCCGGCTGATCCTCGCACCGCCGCACGAGCTGGACGCCGAGGAGTACGCGGAGCTGATAACCCGTCACCGGCCCAGCGCCCTCTGGCTCACCGCCGCACTGTTCGCCGTGGTCGCCGAGTACCGGCCCGACTGCTTCGCGGGCGTCCGCCAGGTGTGGGCCGGCGGGGAGGAGATCGCGCCGTCGATGGTCCGGCGGGTGCTCGACGCCTGTCCGGACACCACCGTCGTCAACGGCTACGGCCCCACGGAGACCACCACCTTCGCCACCAGCCACGCCGTGCGCGCCCTCGCGCCGGACGCCCGCACCGTGCCGATCGGCCGGCCCCTCGCCGGCATGCGCGCCTATGTCCTCGACGCCGGTCTGCAACCGCTGCCGCCGGGCTCCACGGGCGAGCTGTACCTGGCCGGCGCCGGGGTCGCCCGCGGCTACCTCGGCCGGCCCGCGGGGACCGCCGAGCGGTTCGTCGCCGACCCGTACGGTCCGGCGGGGGACCGCATGTACCGCACCGGTGACCTCGCCCGCTGGACGCCGGACGGAGTCCTGGAGTACCGGGGGCGCACCGACCGTCAGGTCAAGCTCCGCGGCTTCCGCGTCGAACCCGGCCAGGTCGAGGCGGTCCTGCTGGAGCACCCGGCCGTCGCCCAGGCCGTGGCGGAGGTCCGCCGCGAGGGCGAGGGGGAGGCGCGGCTCGTCGCCTACGTCGTACCGGCGGAGGGCGCGCGGCCCACCGTCGAGGCGCTGCGCGCCTTCGCCGGGCGGCTCGTGCCGCAGTACCTGGTGCCCCACCGGATCGTCGTGCTCGACGCCCTGCCGGTGACCGCGCACGGCAAGCTGGACCGTGCGGCCCTGCCCGCGGTCGCCGCCGAGCCGGGCGGACGCGCCCCCGCCGGACCGGCCGAGCACCTGCTCTGCGCCCTCATGGCCCGGGTCCTCGGGCGCGACGAGGTCGGCGCCGACGACGACTTCTTCGCCCTCGGCGGTGACAGCATCTCCGCGATCCGGCTGGTGAGCGCCGCCCGCGGCGAAGGACTGACCTTCACCGTGCGGGACGTGTTCGCGCACCGGAGCGCGGCGGAACTGAGCCGGGCCGCCGCGGCGCCGGGCGCCACCCCGGACGGCGAACCCGCCGAGACCGGGACCGGCCCGGTGCCGGCCACCCCCATCGTCCACTGGCTGCGCGAACGCGGAGCACCGGTGCACCGCTTCGCCCAGTCCCTGCTGCTGTCCTGCCCGCCCGGCCTCTCCCGGGACGCCCTGCGGGCCGCCGTCCGCGCGCTGACCGACACCCACGACGCGCTGCGCCTGAGGCTGGCGGACCAGGACGGCTCCTGGACCCTGGAGATCCGGCCACCCGGTCAGGATCCCGACGCCGACCTCGTGCACCGCGTCGACGCGTCCGGTCTGGACGCCGCCGGCCTCGCCGACCGGGCCCGCGCCGAGGTCTCGGCCGCGGCGGACCGGCTCGACCCGTACGCCGGACGGATCGCGCGGCTCGTCTGGTTCGACCAGGGGCCCCGGACACCCGGACGCCTCCTCCTCGTCGTCCACCACCTGGCGGTCGACGGAGTCTCCTGGCGCGTCCTCGTCGACGACCTGGTCCAGGCGTACACGCAGGCGGCCGCCGGCCGCGCACCGGTGCTGCCGCCCGTCGCCACCTCGCTGCGCCACTGGGCGCGGCGTCTCACCGCGCAGGCCACGGAGCCCCAGCGGCTGGCGGAACTGCCCCGGTGGATCGATGTCCTCGACGGCCCCGACCCGCTGCTGACGGCGAAGCCGGCCGACCCCCGGATCGATCTCGCCTCCGACACCGTCGACATCGTCACCACCCTCCCGGAGGAGCTCGTAGGCCCCCTGCTGACGAGCGTCCCCGCCGCCTTCCACTGCGGCGTCGAGGACGTGCTGCTGACGGCGCTCGGACTGGCCGTGGCCGCGTGGCGCCGCGACCGCGGCGACGAGCCGGCCGACGGCGTGCTCGTCGACGTGGAGGGCCACGGCCGCGAGGACGTGGTGGCGGGCGCCGACGTGACGCGGACGCTGGGCTGGTTCACCACCATCCACCCGGTCAGGGTCGACCCCGGCCGGATCGGCTGGACCGAGGTGACCGCCGGCGACCCGCGGCTGGGAGCCGCCGTCAAGCGGGTCAAGGAGCAGGCGTGCGCGGCGCCCGACGGCGGCATCGGCTTCGGACTGCTGCGCCACCTCACACCCGGCTGCCGCGAGGTGCTCGCCCGCCTCGGCATACCGCAGATCGGGTTCAACTACCTCGGACGGTTCGCCGCCCCGGGCGCCCCGCTGGGCGGTGAGCCGGGCTGGGGCATGGCCCCCGAGGGGGTCATGGTGACGACCACCGACCCCGGCCTGCCCGTCGCGCACGGCCTGGAGGTGCACGCCGTCGTGCGGGACGCCCCCGCCGGCCCCCGGCTGACCGTCACCTGGACCGGAGCGGGGCGGCTGTGGTCCGACGCCGACCTCACCGACCTCGGCGGGCGGTGGACGACCGCCCTCGAAGGCATCGTCCGGCACGCCCTCGCCCCGGACGCGGGCGGCCACACCCCCTCCGACTTTCCGCTGGCCGACCTGACCCAGAACGACATCGACGACGTCGAAGCCGCGTGGTGACCATGGTGAAACCGTCCCGCCTGGAAGACATCCTGCCGCTCAGCCCCATGCAGGAAGGGCTGCTGTTCCAGACCGAGTACGACCGCTCAGGTCCGGACGTGTACGCCGTGCAGCACACCATCGAGGTCGAGGGCCCCCTCGACGCCTCGCTGCTGCGCGGCTGCGCCGGGGCCCTGATCGGCCGGCACGCCGTCCTGCGCGCCGGCTTCCGCCGGGCCCGCTCGGGGCGCTCCCTCCAGGTCGTGGCGCGCTCCGTGCCACTCCCGTGGACCGAGTCCGACCTCGGCGGCCTGCCGGCCGCGCGGGCGGCAGCGGAGGGCGAGCGCCTGGCGGCGGCGGACTTCGCCGAACGGTTCGACCTGTCGAAGCCGCCGCTGATCCGCTTCCGGCTGCTGAGACTCGGCCCCCTCCGCCACCGGCTCGTGGTGACCAGCCATCACCTGGTCCTCGACGGCTGGTCGACCCCCGTCCTGCTGCGCGAACTGTTCACCCTCTACGCCGACGGCGGCGCCCCGCGCTCCCTGCCGCCCGTCACGCCGTACAAGGCGTACCTCGACTGGCTGGGCCGGCAGGACCGGCGCGCGGCCGGGCGGGCGTGGCGCACGGCGCTGGCCGGAGTGGACACGGCGACCCGCGTCGCGGCGGCCGACCCCCGCTCCCCGCAGCTCCCGGACCGCCTCGTCCGGCCCGCCGGCGTCCGGCTCACCGCGGCCCTGGAGGAGACCGCCCGCCACCTGGGCGTCACCCTCAACACCGTCCTCCAGGCCGCCTGGGGGATCGTGCTGGCCCGGGCGACCGGGCGCCAGGACGTCGTCTTCGGCGCGATCGCCTCCGGCCGGCCTCCGGAGCTGCCCGGCGTCGAGTCGATGGTCGGCCTGTTCATCGCGATGCTCCCGGTACGGGTGCGCTGGGCGCCGGCCGAGTCGCTGCGCGACCTGCTGACCCGGTTGCAGGCCGAGCAGTCCGCGCTCGCCGACCACCACCACCTCGGACTGACCGGCATCCAGGAGGAGGCACCGGTCGCCGACCTCTTCGACACCGCCGTGGTGTTCGAGAACTACCCCTTCGCCGACCGCGCGTTCGACGCGGGCGACGTCCGGTTCCGGCTGACGCTCGGCGCGAGCCGCGACGCCACGCACTACCCGCTCACCCTGCTCGCCGCCCCGGGCGAACGGCTCTACCTGCGGCTCGACCACCGCGCCGACGCCGTCGACCGGAGCGCCGCGCAGACCCTGATGGACCGGCTGCACCAGGTGCTGCGCGCCCTCGCCGACGACCCGGACCGCCCGGTCCGCGCGGTGGACGGGCTGCTCGGGCGCGAGCGGCGACTGGTCCTCGACCGGTGGAACGCGCCGGACGACGCCCCGGAGGCTGCCGGAAACGGCGGTCCGGGCGACGCCTGGCAGGCTGCCGGGAACGGCGGGCTCGATCACGCGTGGGAGGCTGCCGGGAAGCGTGCGCCGGACGATGCCCCGGAGGCTGCCGGGAACGGTGGTTCGGGCGAGGCCTGGCAGGCTGCCGGGAACGGCGGGCTCGATCACGCGTGGGAGGCTGCCGGGAAGCGTGCGCCGGACGACGCCCCGGAGGCTGCCGGGAACGGTGGTTCGGGCGACGCCTGGCAGGCTGCCGGAAACGGCGGGCCCGATCACGCCTGGGAGGCTGCCGGAAACCGCGCGCCCGACGATGTCCCGCAGGCCGCCGCGCACGAAGCGGAGGCGCACGTCCCCGAGCTGTTCGAGCGACAGGCCGCCGCCCACCCGGACACCGTCGCGGTGATCGGCGACGGCCGGCAGCTCACCTACGCCGAACTGAACGCCTCGGCCAACCGGCTGGCCCGCGAACTCGTGGCGCACGCCGCCGGCCCGGAGACCGTCGTCGCGCTCGTCCTCCCCCGCTCCCCGGAACTCGTGGCGGCGGTGCTCGCCGTGCTGAAGGCGGGTGCCGCCTACCTGCCGGTCGACCCCGAACAGCCCACGGCCCGCGTGGAGTTCCTCCTGAAGGACGCCCGACCGCACCTGGTGCTCACCCACGCCCGCCTCGCCGAGCAGCTGCCCGCCGGACCGCCGCCGCTGGTCCTCGACGACCCGGACACCCGGGCGCGCGTCGCCGCCCGCGAGCCCGGCGACCTGTCCGCCGCCGACCGCATCGCCCCGCTGACCGTGGACTGCCCGGTCTACGTCATGTACACCTCCGGCTCCACCGGGACGCCGAAGGCCGTCGTCATGCCCGGCGCGCCCCTGGTCAACCTGATGCGCTGGCACCACCGCCGGATCGGCGCGGAGGCCGGAGCCCGGGTCGCGCAGTTCACCGCGATCGGTTTCGACGTGTCGGCGCAGGAGATCCTCTCGGCGCTGCTGGCCGGCAAGACGCTGGTGATGCCGGACGACGAGACCCGACGGGACGCCGCGCGCCTCGCCGCCTGGCTCGGCACGATGGAGATCACCGAGCTGTACGCGCCCAACCTCGTCCTCGACGCGGTCGCCCAGGCCGCCCTGGAGCAGGGCCTGGACCTGCCGTCGCTGCGCCACGTCGCCCAGGCCGGAGAGGCGCTGACCCCGTCGGCCGCCCTGCGCGCGTTCTTCGCCCGCGTCCCCGGCCGGCGCCTGCACAACCACTACGGGCCCACCGAGACCCACGTCGTCACCGGTACGACGCTGGCGCCCGAACCCGCGGACTGGCCCACGGCGCCCCCGCTCGGCCGCCCGGTCACGCGCACGCGCTGCTACGTCCTCACCGCCGACCTGCGGCCCGCCCCGCCCGGCGTGCCGGGCGAGCTGTACGTCGGCGGCGCGGCCCCGGCCCGCGGGTACCTGCGCCGACCGGGTCTGACGGCCCGACGGTTCGTCGCCGACCCGTTCGGTGAGCCCGGCGCGCGCGTGTACCGCACGGGCGACCTCGCCCGGTGGACCGAGGACGGCGAGCTGGAGTACCTGGGCCGCGCGGACCACCAGGTCAAGATCCGCGGCTTCCGGGTGGAGCCGGGCGAGATCGAGGCGGTCCTGACCCGCCATCCCGGCGTCGGCGCCGTGGCCGTCGTCCCCTCGACGGACGGCGGCCACCAGCGGCTCGTCGGCTACGTCGTACCGGCTCCCGGGTCCGCCGTGGCGGTGGAGGAACTGCGCCGCCTCGCGCAGGACCAGCTCCCCGAGTACATGGTGCCGTCGGCTTTCGTGCCGCTGGACGCGCTGCCGCTGACCCCGAACGGCAAACTCGACCGCGCAGCCCTGCCCGCACCGCAGCGGAGCGCCCCGGCCCGTGCCGGGCGCACACCGCAGGAGCAGATCGTCTGCGACCTGTTCGCGCAGGTGCTCGGGCTGCCCCGGGTAGGCGTGACGGAGAGCTTCTTCGACCTGGGCGGGCACTCGTTGACCGCCACCCGGCTGGCCGCCCGCCTGCGCCACACCTTCGGCGTCGAGCTGGGACTGCGCGACCTGTTCGAGTCGTCCACCCCCGCGGCGGTGGCCGCCCTGCTCGGCACGGCGGGCCCGGCCCGGCCCGCGCTGACGCGCCGGCCGCGCCCCGGAGCGCTGCCGCTCTCCTACGCCCAGCGCCGGCTGTGGTTCCTGCACAAGATGGAGGGGCCCAGCCCCACGTACAACATCCCGATGCAGCTGCGTCTGACCGGCGACCTCGACCACGCGGCCCTGGAAGAGGCGCTGGCCGACCTGGTGGGCCGCCACGAGAGCCTGCGGACCGTCTTCCCGGAGGTCGGCGGAGTCCCGTGCCAGCGGATCCTGCCGCCGGAGGAGGCGGCACCACGGCTGGACACGAAGGCCGTCGGCGAGGACGAACTGCCCGACGCGCTGCGCCACGGCGCCCGCTGCGCCATCGACCTGATGACCCAACCGCCGCTGAGGGCCCACCTGTTCCGCACCGGCCCGCGCGCGCACGTGCTCCAGCTGGTCATCCACCACATCGCCGGGGACGGCTGGTCGCTCGCCCCGGTGGCGTCCGACCTGGCCCGCGCCTACGCCGCCCGCACCGCCGGGGCCGGCCCGGACTGGGACGAACTGCCGGTCCAGTACGCCGACTACACCCTGTGGCAGAACGAGATCCTGGGCGAGCAGCGGGACCCCGGCAGCCTCCTCGCCCAGCAGGTCCGCCACTGGAGCGACCGGCTCGCCGACCTCCCGCACGAGCTGGCGATGCCCACCGACCGGCCCCGCCCAGACGTCGCCTCCTACCGGGGCGACTACCTGACGGTGGAGTGGGACGCCGACCTGCACCGGGCGCTGGACGCCCTGGCCCGGCGCTGTGGCGCGACCCTCTTCATGGTGCTCCAGGCGGGCCTCGCGGCCCTGCTGTCCCGGCTCGGCACGGGCCACGACATCCCGATCGGCAGCCCGATCGCCGGCCGCGCCGACCAGGCCCTGGACGACCTCGCGGGCTTCTTCGTCAACACCCTGGTGCTGCGTACCGACACCTCCGGCGAGCCGACCTTCGAGGACCTGGTCCGCCGGGTCCGCTCCACCGCACTGGACGCGTACGCCCACCAGGACGTGCCGTTCGAATACCTGGTGGAGGTGCTGAACCCGCCCCGCTCCCTGGGCCGCCATCCGCTGTTCCAGATCATGTTCGCCCTCCAGAACGCGCCGGAGGCCCGGTTCCGGCTGCCCGGTCTGGAGGTCGAGGTGTCGTCCGGCCGGACCGGCACCGCCAAGTTCGACCTGTTCTTCAGCATGGCCGAGCACCGGGACGACACCGGCGCGCCGTCCGGCATCGAGGGCGCCGTCGAGTACGCCACCGACCTGTACGACCCGGACACGGTGCGGAGCCTGTTCCGCCGGTGGACGCGGCTGCTCACCCAGGTCGCCGCCGACCCCTCCCAGCGGCTCGGCCGGATCGACGTGCTGGACGCCGCCGAGCGGCGGACGCTGCTCCACGACCGCAACGCCACCCGCGCGGAAGGGGAACGGCCGCCGTTCACCGAGCTGTTCGCCGCTCAGGCCGAACGGACGCCGCACAGCGTGGCGGTGGTGGCCGACGACGAGGAACTCACGTACGGCGCGCTGCACGCGCGGTCGAACCGGCTGGCCCAGGTGCTCGCCCGGCACGGAGCCGGACCGGGCCGGCTGGTCGCCGTGGCGCTGCCGCGCTCGGCCGACCTGGTCACCACGCTGCTGGCGATCGCCAAGACGGGCGCCGCCTACGTCCCCCTCGACCCGGCCCACCCCACCGCGCGGACCGCGCTGATCCTCCGCGAGGCGCGGCCCGCGCTGGTCGTGGGCACCGGGGCGTCACTGGCCGACCTGCCCGGTGGGGGCACGACCTCGCTCCCCCTCGACGACCCGCTGCTGCGGGCCGCCGTCGCCGAGGCGCCCGACGAGGCGCCGGGTGCGCGCCCCGGACCGCTGGACGCCGCGTACGTCATCTTCACGTCCGGCTCCACCGGCCGCCCCAAGGGCGTCGTCGTGGAGCACGGCGCGCTGACCAACCTCCTGCTCGGCATGGGGGACCTCGTGCCGATGGGGCCCGAGGACGCGCTGCTCGCGGTGACGACGATCGCCTTCGACATCGCGGCCCTGGAGATCTGGCTGCCGCTGACCGGCGGCGCGCGGGTGGTGCTCGCGGCCGAGGAGACGGTCGCCCGGCCCGCCGCCCTGGTCGAGCTGATCCGGCGGACCGGCGTGACCGTGGTCCAGGCGACGCCGTCCTGGTGGCAGATGGTCGCCGCGCACGACCTCGACGCGTTCGACGGACTGCGCGTCATGGTCGGCGGCGAGGCGCTGCCGGGGCCGCTGGCCGCCCGCCTGCGGGAGACCGGCCGCGAGGTGCTCAACGTCTACGGGCCCACCGAGACGACGATCTGGTCCACCGCCGCCTCACTGACCGACCGCACCGACACCGTCATCGGCCGCCCGATCCGCAACACCCGCGTCTACGTGCTGGACGAGTCGCTGCGCCTGGTGCCCCCCGGCACGCTCGGCGAGCTGTACATCGCCGGCGACGCACTGGCCCGCGGCTACCTCGGCAGGCCGTCCCTGACCGCCGGGCGCTTCACCGCGGACCCCTACGGCCCCGCCGGGACGCGCATGTACCGCACCGGCGACCTGGTCCGCTGGACCGCCGACGGCCACCTGGAGTTCGCGGGCCGGACGGACCACCAGGTCAAGCTCCGCGGCTTCCGCATCGAGCTGGGCGAGATCGAGTCCGCCCTCGCCGCCCACCCGGAGGTCGCCCAGGCGGCGACGGTGGTCCGCGAGGACCGGCCGGGCGACCGACGCCTGGTGGCGTACGTCGTGCCGGACGCCGGCCACGCGTCGCCGGACACCGGCCGGGAGCTGGAGCACGACCGGATCGACGCCTGGCGGGACCTGTACGACACGGTCTACGCCGCCGCCGGCCCGGTCCCCCTCGGCGAGGACTTCGCCAGCTGGAACAGCAGCTACGACGGCCGGCCGCTGCCGCTCGACGAGATGCGCGAGTGGCGCGACCGCACGGTGGAGCGCGTCCGCGAGCTGCGGCCCCGGCGCGTACTGGAGATCGGCGTCGGCACCGGCCTGCTGCTGTCCCGCCTGGCCGCCGACTGCGAGACGTACTGGGGCACCGACATCTCGCCCTCGGTGATCGACACCCTGCGCGGCCACGTGGCCGCCGACCGGGAACTCGCCGAACGGGTGCGCCTGCTCGTGCGGCCGGCGCACGACGTCGAGGGACTTCCCGAAGGGCACTTCGACGTCGTCGTGCTGAACTCGGTCATCCAGTACTTCCCGCACGCCGACTACCTCGAACGCGTGATCGGCGGCGCCCTGCGCCTGCTCGCCCCGGGCGGTGCGGTCTTCCTCGGCGACGTACGCGACCTGCGCCTGCAACGCACCTTCGTCACCGGCGTGCAGGCCGCCCGCGGGCGCGCCCACGACAACCCCGACGAGCTGCGCCGGGCCGTGGAGCACGGCGTGCTCCTCGAGCAGGAACTCCTGGTCGACCCGGACCTCTTCACCGTGCTCCAGGGCAGACTGCCCGACCTGACCGGCCACTCCGTCCAGGTACGGCGGGGCAGGGCGCACAACGAGATGACCCGCTACCGGTACGACGTCGTCCTGCGCAAGCAGGGCCGCCCGGTGCACCGGATCACCGAGGCCGGACAACGGCCCTGGCCCGCCGACGGGCCGGCCGGGCTGGCCGCGCTGCTCGGCGGCGAACGGCCCGCGGCGGTGCGCGTCACCGGCATCCCGAACGGCCGCATCGTCCACGAGGCGGCCCTGGCGCAGGCGGTGCGGGAGGGCACCCCGCTGCCCGGCACGCCGGCCGGCGGTGTCGAGCCCGAGGAGCTGTACGACCTGGCGGCCGCCCACGGCTACCGGGTGTGGGTCACCTGGTCACCGTCCGATCCCACCGCCCTGGAGGCCGTCTTCGCCGACGCCGCCGCGGCCGCGCCCGTGGACCCGGCGGCCGGGCCGCCGGCCGGCCTGTACCGCTCGGCGGTCTCCCCGTCCTCCCGGGCCCCCCTGTCGTCGTTCACCAACAGCCCGATGACCGCGCGCGACACCGGCGCCCTCGTCGGCCGGCTGCGCGAGCACCTGCGCGGGCGGCTCCCCGACTACATGGTGCCGTCGGCGTTCGTCCCGCTGAACGCCCTTCCGCTCACCCCCAACCGCAAGCTGGACCGCACCGCGCTGCCCGCGCCGGACCTCGTCGTGAGCGGCTCCTCCCGCGAGGCGCGCACACCGCAGGAGCACATCGTGTGCGACCTGTTCGCCCAGGTCCTCGGCCTGGCGCGGGTCGGCGTGCACGACGGCTTCTTCGACCTGGGCGGCCACTCGCTGCTCGCCACGCAGCTCGTCGCCCGGCTGCGGGCCATGTTCGGCGTCGAACTGCCGCTGCGGGTCCTGTTCGAGGCGTCCACCCCGGCCGGTGTGGCCGCCCGCCTCGACGAGGGCGACGCGGCCCGTCCGGCCCTGGAGCGCCGGCCGCGCCCGGAGACGCTGCCACTGTCGTACGCCCAGCGCCGGCTGTGGTTCATCCATCAGATGGAGGGCCTGGGCGGGATGTACAACATCCCGCTCGGCCTGCGGCTGACCGGCACGCTCGACAGGCAGGCCCTCCAGGCCGCGCTCACCGACGTCGTCGCCCGCCACGAGAGCCTGCGCACGGTCTTCCCGGACGACGGGGGAGTGCCGCGTCAGGTGATCCTCGCCCCCGAGTCGGCGAAGCTGGTCCTGCACGACCGGGCGGTCACCGAGCGGGAACTGCCCGCGGCGCTGGAACGGGCCGCCCGCTACCCCTTCGACCTCGCGACGCAACCGCCCATCCGCGCCGACCTGTTCCGGCTCACCCGTGACGAACACGTCCTGCTGCTGGTGGTCCACCACATCGCCGGGGACGGCTGGTCGCTCGGCCCGCTCGCCGGCGACCTGGCCCGCGCCTACGCCGCCCGCACCGCCGGGGCCGGCCCGGACTGGGACGAACTGCCGGTCCAGTACGCCGACTACACCCTGTGGCAAAACCGGCTGCTCGGCGACCACGACGACGCTGACAGCCTCCTCGCCCGCCAACTCGCCTACTGGAAACAGCAGTTGGCAGGCGCTCCGGCGGCACTGGAGCTGCCCACGGACCGGCCCCGGCCGACGGTGGCCTCCTACCGGGGCGACTACGTCACCGTACGGATCCCGGCCGCGCTCCACGAGCGGCTGGCCGACCTCGCACGGCAGAGCGGCGCGACCCTCTTCATGGTGCTCCAGGCGGGTCTGACCGCCCTGCTGCACCGACTCGGCGCCGGCACCGACATCGTCACCGGCAGCCCGATCGCCGGACGCACCGACCAGACCCTGGACGAGCTGATCGGCTTCTTCGTCAACACGCTGGTGCTGCGCACCGACCTGTCCGACGACCCCACCTTCGAGGACCTGCTGGCACGGGTCCGCGAGACCGCCCTGGCCGCCTACGCGCACCAGGACGTGCCGTTCGAGTACCTGGTGGAGAAGCTGAACCCGCCGCGCTCGCTGGGCCGGCACCCGTTCTTCGGCGTCATGTTCGCCCTCCAGAACGCCTCCGAGCGCACCTTCCAGCTCCCCGGGCTCAACGTGGAGATCGCCCAGGGGCGCACCGGCACCGCCAAGTTCGACCTGTTCTTCAGCCTCGCCGAGCGGCGCGGCACGGACGGCACGGCCGACGGCATCGCCGGTGTCGTCGAGTTCGCCGGTGACCTCTACGACGCCGCGACCGTACGCGACCTGTTCGCCCGCTGGGTGCGGCTGCTGGAGTCGGCGGTGGCCGGTCCGCGGCGGACGGTGAGCGGCCTGGACCTGCTGGCCGCCCACGAGCGGCACGAGATGCTCGCCGCCGCGTCCGGGCCCGCCGTCGCGACCCGCTCGGCCGGACTGCCCGAACTGTTCGCCGAGCGGGCCGCGGCCACCCCCGACGCCGTCGCGGTGTCCGACGGCGACAGCGCCCTCACCTACGCCGAACTCGACGCCTGGTCCGCGCGGCTCGCCGCGGTACTGGCCGACCGGGGCGTCACCCGCGGCAGCGCCGTGGCCCTGCTGATGCGGCGCTCACCCGCCCTGGTCGCCACCATCCTCGCGGTGCTGCGCGCGGGGGCGGCCTACGTCCCGCTCGACTCCCGCTACCCCGCCTCCCGGCAGCGCCTCGTCCTGGCGGAGACCGGCAGCGCCCTCCTGCTCACCGACCCCGCCTCGCGCAACGGCCTGGACGACTTCGGGACCCCGGTGCTCGTGCTCGACCCGCGGCCGGACCACCGCACGGACTCGGCGCCGCCCGCGGTGCGCACCGACGGCGACGACGCGGCCTACATCATGTACACCTCCGGTTCGACGGGACGCCCCAAGGGCGTGGTCGTCACCCACCGCAACATCGCCGACTTCGCCGCCGACCCCTGCTGGCAGGGCGGCGCCCAGCGCCGGGTGCTGCTGCACTCGCCGCTCGCCTTCGACCTGTCGACGTACGAACTGTGGGTGCCGCTGCTCACCGGCGGACGCATCGAGCTGGCCCCGCCCGGCGACCTCGACGCGCCCACCCTCGCCGATGTCATCGCACGGCGACGGATCACCTCGCTGTGGCTGACCAGCTCCCTGTTCAACCTGATGGCCGACCTGGAGCCGGGCTGCTTCGCCGAGGTCGAGCAGGTGTGGGCCGGCGGCGAGCCGGTGTCCGTCGCCTCCGTGCGGCGGCTGCTGGAGGAGCACCCGCGGCTGCTGGTGGTCGACGGCTACGGCCCCACCGAGGCGACGACCTTCGCCAGCTACCACCCCGTGCCCGCCGCCGACGCCGCCGCACTCGGCACGTCGGTGCCGATCGGGCGGCCGATGGCGAACATGGGCACCTATGTGCTCGACGCCGCGCTGCGGCCCGTCCCGCCGGGCGTGGTCGGCGAACTGTACCTGGCCGGCACCGGGGTCGCCCGCGGCTACCTGGACCGCCCCGGACTCACCGCCGAACGGTTCGTCGCCTGCCCCTACGGGCCGCCCGGCCTGCGCATGTACCGCACCGGCGACCTGGCCCGCTGGACCCCGGACCGGGTGCTGGAGTACGCCGGCCGCGTCGACCAGCAGGTGAAGCTCCGCGGCTTCCGCATCGAGCCCGGGGAGGTCGAGGCCGCCCTGCTCGACCACCCCGGAGTCGCGCAGGCCGCCGCGGTACTGCGCCGCGATCTCGCCGAGGAGGCCCAGCTGGTCGCCTACGTCGTACCCGGCACCGCCGAGCGGGACCGGCGGGTGGAGGCCGAACAGGTCGGCGAATGGCTCCAGGTGCACGACTCTCTGTACGGAGCCGGGCAGGACGCCGCCCTCGGCGAGGACTTCACCGGCTGGGTCAGCAGCTACGACGGCCGGCCCATCGCCGGGCACGCCATGCGCGAGTGGCGCGAGCGCACCGTCGAACGCGTCCGGGAGCTGAACCCCGGCCGCATCCTGGAGATCGGCGTCGGCACCGGTCTGCTGCTCGCCCGGCTGGCCCCCGACGCCCGGGAGTACGTGGCGACCGACTTCTCGCCGACGGTGGTCGAAGCGCTGCGGCGCCGGGTGGCGGCCGACCCCGCCCTGGCGGGCCGCGTCCACCTGCGCACCCAGGCCGCGCACGAACTCGCCGGCCTGCCCGAGGGCCACTTCGACACCGTCGTCGTCAACTCGGTGGTGCAGTACTTCCCGAACGCCGGCTACCTGACCGAGGTCCTCGACACGGCCATGCGGTTGCTCGCCCCCGGCGGCTCCGTGTTCGTCGGCGACGTACGCAACCTGCGGCTGCTGGACGCCTTCACCGTCGGGGTGCAGGCCGCCCGGACGGGCACGCGCGACCTGTCGGCGCTGCGTGACGCCGTCGCCCAGACGGCCCGGCTGGAGAACGAACTCCTCGTCGACCCGGACTACTTCACGACCCTGCGGGACCGGCTGCCGGACCTGGACACGGTGTCCGTACGGCTCAAGCGCGGCCGGCACGACACCGAACTGACCCGCTTCCGCTACGACGTGGTCCTGCGCAAGCGCGACGGCCGCCCCGGCCCGGCCCTGGCCCCGGAGACCGTGGACTGGGCGGCGACGGCCGGGCACGCCGCGGTGGCCGGGCGGCTGGCGTCCACCCGGCCCGCGGCCCTGGTCGTCAAGGACGTGCCCAACCCCCGCGTCGCCGCCGACGTGGCGCTCGCGGGCGCCCTGCGCTCCGGCGAGCTGTCACCCGCCCCCGACGCCGACGCCCCCGACGCCACCGTCGACGACTGGTACGAGCTGGGGGAGCGGCTGTCGTACCGGGTCGCGGTCACCTGGTCGGACACCGCCCGCGACCGCGTCGACGTGGTGTTCGCCGACGCCACCGCCCTGCGGGGCGCCCCGGACCCGCTGCCGGCCACCCTCGGCGCCGCGCCGCCCGCGCCCGGCGCACCGGAACCGGCGGCGCGCTTCACCAACGACCCGACCGCCGCCCGCGGCGACGCCGCCCTGGTGGCGTCCCTGCGCGAGTTCGCCCAGGAGCGGCTGCCCGCCTTCATGGTGCCGTCGATGTTCGTCCCGCTGGAGGCGCTGCCGCTGACCCCGAACGGAAAGCTCGACCGGGCCGCCCTGCCCCGGCACGACCCGCGCACCGGCACCACCGCCCGGTCCCCGCGCACCCCGCACGAGCAGGTCGTCTGCGAACTCTTCGCCGAACTCCTCGGCGTCCCCTCCGTCGGGCTCGACGACAACTTCTTCGACCTCGGCGGGCACTCCCTGCTCGCCACCCGGCTCATCGCCCGGATCAAGTCGGCCTTCGGCGTGGACGTCGGCCTGCGCACCCTGTTCGAGTCGCCGACCCCCGCCGGGGTGGCCGGCCGGCTCGACATGGACGACTCCGACAGCGGCTACGACGTCATCCTGCCGCTGCGCGCCACCGGCAACGAGCCGCCGCTGTTCTGCGTGCACCCCGGCGGCGGCATCGGCTGGTCCTACACGGGCCTGATCCGCCACCTCGACCCGGACGTCCCCGTCTACGCCGTGCAGGCCCGCGGGCTGGCCCGGCCGCAGGACAGGCGCCCTGCCTCCATGGCGGAGATGGCCGCCGACTACGCGGACCATCTGGAGGCCACCTGCCCCGACGGGCCGTACCGCCTCCTGGGCTGGTCGTTCGGCGGACTCGCGGCACACGCCCTCGCCACCGAACTGCAACGGCGCGGCCGGACGGTGGAGTCACTGACCGTCCTCGACGTCCACCCCGGCTGGCTCGGTCTGACCCACGACGACGTGCCACCGCTGGACGACGAGGACATGCGCCCCCACCTGGAGTACCTGATGCGGCTGGTCGGTCTCGATCCCGACCTGTTCGACGAGGAGGTGTTCGTCTTCGACGAGGTCATGAAGCTGCTGCGCGGGCGCGGCAGCGCCCTGGGAGCCCTGGACGAGGACCGGCTGCGCGCCATCGTGGCGATCTCCGCCAACAACAACCACCTGATGATCGACTACCGGCCCGCGGTGTTCGACGGGGACATCCTGCTCCTCGCCGCCACCGACCAGCACAGGCCGGAGGCCACCGCCGCCGCCTGGGGCCCGTACCTCACCGGCGAGGTGCGCACCCACGTCGTCCCCGGCGACCACGGCACGCTGCTGTCCCGCCCGGGCTCCCTCACCCGGGTCGGCGCCGTCGTCTCCGCCGCCCTGCGCGGAACGGACGCCTCATGACCGCGCCGACGCCGCTGACCGGGGCCCGGCTGGACCGGGCGTACTCGCCGAGCCACCTGGTCCCGAGCCTGCGCCACTACCTGGACGAGTACGCCGCCCGCAGCGCCGAGGCCCGCCGCGCCCCCGGTGTGCGCACCGGACTGCGCTACGGCCCGGGCTCCGCCGAGCGGCTCGACTTCTGGCCCGCGCGCCACGGACCCGCCCCGGTGCAGATCTTCGTGCACGGCGGCAACTGGCAGGCCCTCACCGAGCGCAGCTCGGCGTTCGCGGCCCCCGCCTTCCGCCGCGCGGGCGCCGCGTTCGCCGCCGTGGGATACGGTCTCGCCCCGGCCACCGAACTGGACGAGATCGTGGCCAGTGTCCGCCGGTGCGTCCGCTGGATCCACGGGCACGCCGCGGACCTCGGCGTCGACCCGCGGCGGCTGCACCTCAGCGGCACCTCGGCCGGCGCCCACCTCGCCGCCATGGCCCTGGTCCCGGCCGGGCCGGGCGAGCCCGCCGCGGGCCGACTGCTCGCCGGCGCCGCCCTGCTCAGCGGGATCTACGACCTCGAACCCGTCAGCCGCTCCTACGTCAACGAGGCGCTGCGGCTGGACGCCGACGCCGTCCGCCGCAACAGCCCGCCGGAGCTGCTGCCGGACGAGCTGCCCCCGGTCGTCCTGGCGCGCGGCGGCGTCGAGACCCAGGAGTACGCGCGCCAGCACGATCTGATGGCCGACGCCCTGCGCCGCCGGGGCGCGCTCGCGGGGAACGTCGTGGAAGCCCACCGCAACCACTTCGACCTGCCGTACGACCTCGCCGACCCGTCGACGCCGCTCGGCCGCGCGGTCCTGGCACAGATGGGGCTCCCCGACCACCGGGCCGACCCCGACGACCGATCCGCGGAGGCGACGGCATGACGACGAGCACACCCACGTCGGTGGCGAGCCGCTTCGACGGCACCCGCGAGGAAGCCGAACGCCTCGACCGCGCCGACCCGCTCGGGTTCCTGCGCGACCGGTTCGTGCACGCCGAGCCCGACCTGCTCTACCTGGACGGCAACTCGCTGGGACGTCTCCCGGCCGACACCCCGGACTTCGTCGCCGACGTGATCCGGCGCGGCTGGGGCCGCGGCCTGATCCGGTCCTGGAACGACTGGATCGACTGGAGCCGGCAGATCGGCGACCGCCTCGCGGAGCACGTCCTGGGAGCCGGGCCGGGCGAGGTGGCGCTCTCCGACTCGACCACCGTCAACCTCTACAAACTGGCCTGGGCGGCCCTCGACCTCGCCCCCGGCCGGCGCGCCCTCGTGGTGGACGCCGACGACTTCCCCACCAACCGCTACGTCGCCCAGGGCCTGGCCCGCCAGCGCGGCCTCGACCTGCGCCTCGTGCACTCCGACCCGGACCGGGGTCTCGACCTGGAACGGTTGAGGGCCGTCCTCGACGACGAGGTGGCGCTCGTCGTCCTGTCGCACGTGGCCTACCGCAGCGGGGCGCTGGCCGACATGGCCGCGGTCGACGCCCTCGCCCGCGAGGCCGGGGCACTGGTGCTGTGGGACCTGTCGCACGCCGCCGGAGCCGTGCCCGTCCGGCTCGCCGAGGACGGCGCCGACCTCGCGGTCGGCTGCACCTACAAGTACCTCAACGGCGGCCCCGGCTCGCCCGCCTTCCTCTACGTCCGCCGCGCGCTCCAGCGGCGGCTCCGGCAGCCCATCCAGGGCTGGTTCGGGCAGCGCGACCAGTTCGCGATGGCGGCGGACTTCGACCCCGTCGAAACGGTCGACCGGTTCCTGACGGGCACGCCGCCGATGCTCTCCACCGCCGCGCTCGTGCCCGCGCTCGCCCTGGTCGAGGAGGCTGGGATCGACCGGCTACGGGCCAAAGGGAAGCTGCTCGGAGAGCTGGCCGTGGACCTCGCGGCCCGCCGGCTCGCACCGCTCGGCTTCCGTCTGGCCTCTCCCCGGGACCCCGACCGGCGCGGCTCGCACCTCACGCTGTGGCACCCGGACGCCTGGCGGATCTGCCGGGCGCTGGCCGACGAGGCGGGCGTCGTCTGCGACTACCGGGAACCGGACCGGCTGCGCATCGGGCCGTCCCCCGCGTACACCCGCTTCACCGACGTGTGGGACGCGTTCGACCGGACCGCACGCCTGGTGGAGAGCGGGCTGCACACCCGGCTGCCGCGCGAGAAGGCGCGCATCACCTGACACCGCGGCCGTCCGCGAGGACGGGCATCGCGACAGCAGATCACCGAACGGCATCAACGGGAGCGTACGGCTTGTGAGTACCCAACAGGTGTCCATGCTCTTCCTCGCCCTTGCGTCGATCTCGCTGCTGGCGTTCGCCGCCGGCGGCCTGGCCCGGCGGTTACGGCAGCCGCCGGTCATCGGCGAGGTGCTCCTCGGGGTGCTGCTCGGCCCGACGCTGCTGAACGGCGCCATCTCCTCCACCCTGTTCCCCGAGGACATCCGGCCCTTCCTCACCGCCCTCGCGAACATCGGCGTGGCCCTGTTCATGTTCGCCGTCGGCGCCGAACTGGAGGCCGGTCTGATGCGCGGACGCCGGGTCGTGGCCGGCACCGTCGCCGTGGGCTCCATCGCCCTGCCCTTCCTGCTCGGCACCCTCCTCGCCCTGTACCTGTTCGACCGTCATCCCACCGACGACCGGACCGGCTTCGTGCTGTTCATGGGGGCGGCGATGTCCGTCACCGCGTTCCCGGTGCTGGCCCGCATCCTCACCGACCGCGGCATGCAGCGCACCTGGCTGGGGACGGTCGCGCTGGCCTGTGCCGCCATCGACGACGTCCTGGCCTGGACGCTGCTGGCCGTGGTGGTGGCGATGAGCGGGGCGGGCACCGGCTCCCAGTGGCTCCTGCTGCTGTTCGTGCCGTACGTCGTGCTGATGCTCACCGTCGTCCGGCCGCTCCTGCGCCGCCTCCTGGAGCACCGGCGGCTCGCCGGCCCCGGCAGCCCGGCCGCGATGGTCGTCACCCTGGCCGGCCTGCTGGGGTCGGCCGCCTTCACCGAGTGGATCGGCCTGCACTTCATCTTCGGCGCCTTCGTCTTCGGCGCGGTCATGCCGCGCGGCACCGGGCGGGGGGAGGCGCCGGACGTCACCGGCCAGGTCCGCGAGCGCATCTCCGCCCTGAACGACTTCCTGCTGCTGCCGATGTTCTTCATCGTGGCGGGACTGAAGGTGGACCTGTCCGGCATGAACGGCACGGACCTCGTGGAACTCGGCCTCATCCTCACCATCGCGGTCGGCGGCAAGTTCGTCGGCGCGTTCGTCGCGGCCCGTGCCGCCGGGATGAAGAACCGTCCGGCGAGCGCGCTCGCCGTGCTGATGAACACGCGTGGCCTGACGGAACTCATCATCCTCACCGTCGGGCTGCAACTGGGTGCCCTGGACGGCGAGCTGTACTCCGTCATGGTCGTGATGGCACTGGTCACCACGGCGATGACCGGGCCCCTGCTGCACCTCATCTACCCGGTGCCCCCGGCACCGGCCCCCAGCACCCCCGCGGCTGTCCCGCCGGCGGGACGGACGGGTGCGGGACAAGAGACTTCCTGACCTGTCCCGCGCCGGATAATGTGAATGCGGAAAACGCGCCGACCGGGTAATGGCCGGCGTTGTGCGAACCTCATTCCGCCGCCGCGGTTTTTCGCGAGAGAAATGCGTGTGTCCGCCGCTCTACTGAGGGAGCAGAGAATGTCCAATCCTTTCGACGACCCCGATGGCACGTTCCTCGTGCTCGTCAACGAGGAAGGCCAGCATTCACTCTGGCCGGCCTTCGCCGAGGTGCCGGCGGGCTGGACCGTGGCCCTCACGGAAACCGACCGGCAATCGTGCCTCGACTATGTCGAGGAGCACTGGACCGATATGCGTCCGCTCAGCCTCGTACGCCAGATGGGAGCAGCGTGATGGGCGACACCGTCGAGCGGTTCCTGCTGACCGAGGACGATCTGGAGGAGTCGTTCTTCGGCGAGGAACCCAGCGTCGCGTACGACCCCGTCTTCCTCTCCGGCGACGAGTCCGGCCGGGTTCTCATCGACCTGATCAACACGCTCACGCACGGCTCCCACCCGGAGGCGGTGGACCACGCCGCCGGCCTCTACACCAACGTCGTCGGGTCGGTGGTCTTCCACCACGTCGCCCGGTTCCGCGACGACGCCGCGCGACGGATCCTCCAGGAGTTCGTGGACGCGCTCCACAAGTGCGACGCCTACCGGATCCAGCTGAACGACGGCATGGAGTTCGACGTCACCAAGGCCGCCGTGGAGCCGCTCGACGGAAGCCCCGGCGACGGAGTCGTCACCCGGTGGGTGACGACCTCGGACGGCTACCGGATCGAGGGTTCCTGGGCGGTCGCCGTCAGCGGTGACCTCCTCTCGTTCGTCAACGTGCGCCTCCCCGACCCGACCGGGATCCACCGGCTGGCCCGCACCGCCCTGGAGCGCGCCGCGGACCCGGCGGCCTCCGCCTGAACCGCGACACCCGAGTCCACCGGCAGCGACCGGGCCCGGCGCCCGGTCGCGCGCGGAGCACGAGGCGGCGGGCCCGGACAGCGGGCCCGCCGCCTCGGCGTTCCCGCCGCCGGCCACCCGCTACGTGAGGTAGCCGTAGGTCCGGGCCGCCCGCCGGTAGTGCTCCACCCGGAACCGGTCCTCGGTCTCCATGGCCTGCGGTGTGTAGAACTGGCCGAACTTCTCCCGGTACTTCTCGAACCAGTGCCGGTGCTCCGCCAGGAAGAAGATGTCGTGCAGGGCGATCGCGCGGATCGCGAGCACCGGCACCGGCGCCCTGCTCACGGCGAAGTCCGGGTTCCTGGCCGCCGGGACCTCACAGTTCTCGTGGAACTGGCCCACCATGAGGCCCTGGGCGACGAACTCGTCCTTCACCCGTGACTGCGCCTCGTCGAGCAGCTTCGTGTCCTCGGCGCGCAGGTCGGGCAGGGCCACGACCAGCGCCCGCAGCATGGGATTGCGGCCCTGCCAGGAGATGAGCCCGTACTCGCGCAGACTGCTCCGCGCGATCTCCTCGACGAGTTCGAGGGTGGGCGAATGCCCGACGGACCGCACCCGTATCTCCATGGTCCGGTTCTTGCGCGAGGGGGCGACGAACGGGCAGATGGGGCCGATGCGGCCGATCTCCGGATGGCGGGCCGAAATGTACTCGGTCAGCCACGAGTCGACGGCGGCGAGCGTGGAGTCAATGCTGACGGCACTTTCACCGGAACTCATGAAACGCAGCCTCTCAATCAGCGCCGGCGGGCACGATGTGTCGTCGGCCTGTCCCGCTGGCGGGACAAGCCGAACTGGCCCGGAGTAAGCAGGGACAAGATTGCCCGATCGAAACTCGCTGCACTAGCGTCGGCCGTACGGTGCCGATATTGATGGCACAGAAGAATTCGTGTTCCTACTCTCCGAAGAATGAGAGGAGCCGCACACGTGCGCATCAGCATCGACCGAGAAGGCTGTATCGGCAGCGGTCAATGCACATTGACCGCTCCCGCCCTGTTCGGCCAGGACGACATGGGAATCGTGTACGTGCTGCCCGAGGGTGCGGAGGGAACGAGCGACCCCTCGGTTCGCGAGGCCGAACAGGCCTGTCCGGTGCAGGCCATCACCGTCGCCGAGGACTGAGACACGAGGAGAAGCCGAAGCCCATGTCCACGTCTCCCCCCGTTCCGCAGAAGGACCTCGACGCCGGACCGCACGCGATGCACCCGGACCTCATGGCCGACCCGTTCGGCGGCTACGGACGACTTCGGGAACGGGCGCCCGTCGTGCACGGACGCTACCTCGACGGCACCCCGGCCTGGTTCGTCACCCGCCACGACGACGTCCGCGCGCTGCTGCACGACCGCCGACTGGTCAACGCGCCGGCCTCGGTGCCCGGTGCGGGCGACGACGACCCGCGGCTGAAGATGATGGACATGCTCGCGATCCCCGACGAGCTACGTCCCTACCTGCTCGGCTCGATGCTGGACACCGATCCGCCGGAGCACACCCGGCTGCGCAAGCGGGTGCTGCGCGAGTTCACCGCGCGGCGGGTGATGGACATGCGGCCCCGGATCGAGAAGATCGCCGGCCGCCTCCTGGACGGCCTGCCGGGGCACACCGTCGACGGGGGCGCCGACCTGCTCGCGCACTACGCCTATCCGCTGTCGATCCAGGTCATCTGCGACCTGGTGGGTGTTCCGGGGGCGGACAGCGACAAGTGGCAGCAGTGGGGCGAGGACCTGATCGCCATGCGGCCGGAGCGGCTCGCGACCTCGTTCCCCGCCATGATCGAGCACACCCACCGGCTGATCGGCAGACGCCGGGCCGACCTGGGTGACGATCTGCTCAGCGGACTCATCCGGGGACAGGGCGAGTCGGAGGGCGGCATCAGCGACGTGGAGCTGGTCACGTTCGTGGTGACCCTGGTCCTCGCCGGCCATGAGACGACGGCCCACCTCATCAGCAACGGCACCGCCGCCCTGCTCTCCCACCCCGCGCAGCTCGACCACCTGCGGTCCCACCCGGAAGCCATGCCCGGTGCGGTGCACGAGCTGATGCGGTGGTGCGGTCCGGTCCAGACGAGCCGGCTGCGCTACGCCGCCGAGGACATGGAGATCGCCGGCACCCGTATCCCGCGCGGTGACGCCGTCCTCCTCGTCTTCGTCTCGGCCAACTTCGATCCGCGCCGCTACACCGACCCCGACCGACTCGACCTGACCCGCCACCCGCCCGGCCAGGCCGAGAACCACCTCGGATTCGGCCACGGAATCCACTACTGCCTGGGCGCCTCCCTCGCCAGGCTCGAAGCCGAGATCGCGTTCGGGGCGCTCCTGGACCGCTACCCGCGCATCCGGCTCGCCCTGGCGCCGGCGGAACTGGAACGGCGCGAGCGCATGCGACTCCCCGGACAATGGCGCCTGACCCGGCTGCCGGTGGTTCTCGGACCCACCGCCGGGACGGCCCCCGACCGGTGAACCGCGGCGGGCGCGCCGGGCGGGCGCCTTCCCGGCTACCCCTCGAGGTCCCAGTCCTGTGAGCCGTCCCCGGCCGCGTTCTGGAGGGTGAGCGGGGCACCGGCGGAGGCGCCGGTCAGGTACAGGCCCGTGTTCTTGACCGACTGGAACCGGTAGTGGCCGTCGTCGGTCCTGACCAGGTTCCAGCTGCCGGTGCTGCTGTCGTCGACCCACTGGCCGATCCGCTGGCCGGCCGTCGCGTCGCCGGTCCAGATGGCCGCCGCGCGGCCGCCCGACTTGTTCAGCAGGGTCACGCCGCCGTTCGGCTCGGTCACCACGTGCCAGTACTGGGTGTCCTTGTTCGCCGCCGAACCGGACGGCTCCAGGCGGACGTCGGGGACGTCCGCGTTGCCGATGTTGGCGTCGTTGGTCCGCCCGCCGGTGCCGATCACCTGGCCGGTCCTCCGGTTCACCAGCCGGTGGTAGGCGCCGGCGGAACGGCCGAGGTCGACCTCGGCGTAGGCGATCTGCGACACACCCTGGTTGTTGAGGATCGAGATACGGCCGGTGCCCCGGACGTACTGGAGATTGCGGCTGTATCCGGCCCGCGAGGTCGTCTGGTACTCCTTCCAGACGCCGTCACTGCGGCCGCTCTCGTTGACCCACACGTTGCCGCTGCCGGCGGCGTTGTAGACCAGGCGCCCGTCCGGGAGGCGGATCACGACGGGGCTGCCTCCCGTCGCGAGGGGACGCGAACCGGTGTCGACCGGCAGGGAGGTGACGGCCTCACCCGTGGCGGAGCCGCGGTAGAACCTCAGCGGGTCGTCGGCGACCACGTACCGGGTGTTGGCGCCCCCGCCCCAGTACTCGAGGGTGAGCAGCCACCTGCCGTCCGTCGTGCGGACGACGTTCGTCATGCCCGGCCGCCCGCCGCCGATCTCCGTCTTCCCGCCTCCCATGTCCTGCGTCGACCCGGCGACGTCCACCACGGGGGCGCTCCAGCGGGCGGCACGCCCGTCCCATGTCCGGTGGGCGAGGATCTGCCCGTGCGAGTCCGGGGCGGTGTCGTTCGCGGGGTCGAGCCGCGGAACGCCCGTGACCGGGTCGAAGCCGACGTAGTCGTTCTCGTCGGAGTAGAAACAGACCAGCCGGCCGTTGTGGACCATCAGGTACGGCTCCCAGAGGGGGTCCACCTGCCGGTGGGTGTTCGCCGCCGCGATGTTCTGGCCGACCGCGCCCGCGCTGCCGCCCTGCCATCCACCGGTCGCGATGACGTTGACGACCTTCCAGGTCCGGCCGTCGTCGGTGCTGGAGTACAGGGCGATCGCCATGTCCGCGCGGTCGCCGTCGTTGGACGGCGTCCAGTCCGGGTCGGCGGCCTTGTGCTCCGTGTAGTAGGCGTCGTCCCCCGACACGACACTCGCCAGGAGTAGCGTGCCGGCCTTCAGGTTCCCCACCTGCTGCGGAAGGACGTAGAGGTACGGGTTGGTCCAGTTGCTCGTGTACTTCGCGTACTGCGGGTCGCTGGAGAGGTACGCCGGTGCCTTGACCTCGGACAGCGGCTGCCACGTCGTCCCGCGGTCGTCGCTCCTGTACACCGGGAGGGTCTGTCCGTCGGCGCTGCCCGTCCGCGGCACGACCGTGGACTTCTCGAACGACGCGACCAGCCGCCCGCTCGGCAGCTGCGCCGACTTGGGGTAGACCGCGCAGTTGCCCCGCCCCTTCAGACACGGCTCGTCGCCGAGCTGGTAGACGGTCCCGCCCGTCGGGGCGTAGGCCTGCGCGGTGCCCATGGGTATCGCCAGCAATGCGGACGCCGCGACGAAAGTGCCCAGCGCTTGCCCTGCTCTTGTGCTCTTCATAGCCCCTCCTCTGGGGGTGGCCGGGTGATGCCCGGCGGTCAGGAGACGAGTACGCGTACGTCCCAGGCGCCGAGGTGCAGTGGTGTGCCCGCGGGGACGGAGGTGCCGTCGAGCGCGTCGGAGAGGTCCACCGGGGCCTGGACGCCGGCCGGTTCCCAGCTCCAGTTGTGGACGACGTGGACGCGCCTGCCGTCGGGGGAGGTGCCGGTCGTCGCGGTCACGGAGGCCGGGAGGTCCTGCCACGGACTGCGGGGGGCGGGTGCCATCCACCCGGCCAGCGCGCGGGCGAGGTCGCGGCCGGGGACGGTGCCCACGCAGGTGACGCGGCCCGCGCCGTGCGGGCGGGTGGTGACCGCGGGCCAGCGGCCGAAGTGCGGGTGGTCGTAGGACACGAGCACGTCGGCGTCGGTGACGGTCAGGCCGTCCGCCCAGAGCGTCGCCGTCGCCCCCTCGGGGAGGTCGAGCGGTCCGCCGGGCGCCGGGCGCACCGGGACCTCCCGGACGAGGTTGCTGAACTCGTCGTAGGAGACGCCCGCGGCCTCGGTGAGACGTCCGGGGGCCGCTTCCCGCCGGGCGCGGGCCTCGTGGTCGGCGTACCCGGTGCGCGGGCCGACCACCAGGTGGC
This sequence comes from Streptomyces sp. NPDC006259, assembly GCF_042870975.1. Lineage (NCBI taxonomy): Bacteria > Bacillati > Actinomycetota > Actinomycetes > Kitasatosporales > Streptomycetaceae > Streptomyces > Streptomyces sp. NPDC006259. The sequence continues at coordinate 505,429 of NZ_JBIAHY010000002.1, forward strand.
CGCCCGCGTGGGCGTAGGCCGCGAGCCAGTCGAGGGTCGAGTCGGCGGCGAGGTACAGCGCCGGGACGACGAGGACGGGATGACGGCGGACGGCCTCCTCCGGGGCCGGGCCCTGCCTCTCTCCGCGCGGGTCGTGCAGCTGGCGGGCGTGCACGATGCGCACCTGGCGGCCGGTCTCGAAGGCGCCGCGGTAGAAGGGGTCGAAGATGCGGTGGTAGGCGGCCGGGTCCGGTTCGCCGTCCGGCTCGGCGAGCGGCGGATACTTCTGCATGAGCCACTTGCTGGGGGTCGAGTAGACCATCGTGATGTCGGCGTCCGGTTCGAGCCCGGCGACGAGCGCCCCGGCCGTCTCGAACTCGGCGCCCAGACGCGCGAGTTCGGCGTACGTACGCCCTGGCTGTCCGGTGTGCGGCAGGACGCCGCCCCAGTACGTCTCCGCGCCGAAGTGCAGCGTGTTCCAGTGCCAGTACTCGATCATGCGGGCGCCGCGGGCGACCAGCGCCCAGGCGGCCTGCCGCCACTGTCCGTCGTAGGCGGGACGGTTGTCCCAGGGGAAGCCGATGGAGCCCGCGTTGGTCTCGGTGACCAGGAACGGCTCCTGGCGCGAGGAGAACATCCAGTCGGCGGTCTGGTACAGCGCCGGAACCCCCGTGGTCTGCCAGATCTGCCGGTGGACGTCGGGGGTGCGGTCGGGCAGCAGCAGACTGTCCTGCATGCCGTAGTACGGGTTGCCGGAGGCGATGTCGAGGCGGTCGGTCAGCTCGTCGTCCTCCACCGCGGGCCGGGTGTAGGAGATGCAGGTGGTCACGAAGTGCTCCGGGCGGGCGTACTCCCGGACGATGTCGGCCTGCCAGCCGATGAACTCGGTGACCTGACGGGCCTGGAACGCGCGCCAGGCGACGTCGTACTGCGGCTGCGCGTTGCCGTCCGGCGTCCACAGGTCCGCCCAGGTGGACAGGCGGTGCGACCAGTAGACCAGCCCCCACTCGCGGTTGAGGGTCTCGACGTCGCCGTAGGTCTCGCGCAGGTGGTCGACGAAGCGCTGGAAGACGCCGTGGTTGTGCAGGAGTTCGTTGCCCGGCTCGTTGTCGACCTGGAAGCCGATCACCGCGGGATGGTCGGCGTACCGGGCGACGACCTCGCGGATGACCCGCTCGGCGTGGAAGCGGAACGCGGGGTGGGTGAAGTCGACCTCCTGCCGGGCACCCCACCCGATGCGTTCACCGGTGCGCCGCTCGCCCGTGATCTCCGGGTACTGGCGGGCCAGCCACGGCGGTACGGCGTACGTCGGCGTCCCGAGGACGACGGAGATGCCGCGCTCGTGGGCGCCGTCGAGGACGGGCTGGAGCCAGTCGAGGTCGAACCGCCCGTTCGAAGGCTCCCAGGTGGACCACACCGACTCGCCGACCCGGATCACGGTGACATGCGCGTCGGCCATCAGATCGAGGTCGGTCTTGAGGCGCTCGTCGGGGCGCTCGGTGCCGTACGGGGGCCGGTACTCGTGGTAGTACGCGGCACCGAAGAGCACGCGGGCGGGCAGATCCGCCATGAAGGGAACCTCCGGGAGAAGGGTGAGGGGAAGTGACGTGAGACGTGCGGGCGTTACTGCTTGACGCCGCCCGCGGCCAGCCCGCTCTGCCAGTACCGCTGGAGCAGCAGGAAGGCCACGACGAGCGGGATGATCGAGAGCATGGAGCCGGTCACGACCAGCGCGAGCATGTCGCTGCTGGAGCCGGCCCCGCCGTTCTGCGCCTGCGCGGCCCAGGACGACAGACCGACGGTGACCGGGTACAGGTCCGGGTCGTTCAGCATGATCAGCGGCAGGAAGTAGTTGTTCCAGGTCGCCACCAGGGTGAACAGCAGAACCGTCACCAGGCCGGGACCCAGCAGGCGCAACACGATGCGGAAGAAGATCCGGGCCTCGCCGGCGCCGTCGATCCGGGCGGCCTCCAGGAGACTGTCGGGGACGGCGTCCTGGGCGTAGACGCGCATGAGGTACAGGCCGAACGGGTTGACGAGCGAGGGCAGGATGACGGCCCAGGGCGTGTTGACCAGGCCCGCCTGGGCGAAGAGCAGATAGGTGGGGATCGCCAGGGCGGTGGTCGGGACCATGACGGCACCGAGGACCAGGTTGAAGGCGACCCGGTCGCCTCGGAAGCGGAACTTGGCGAACCCGTACCCGCCGGCGGCGGCCAGCAGCGCCGCTCCGAGCGAGCTGACGCCGGCGTAGATCACCGTGTTGAGCAGCCAGTGCGCGAAGACGCCGTCGTCCTGGGCGAAGGTCGCCCTGATGTTCGTCAGCAGCTGCGGTGCGTGCGAGAACCACAGGCCGAAGCTGCTGAACAGGTCCTGCGTGCTCTTGGTCGAGGCGATCAGGAGCCAGAACAGGGGGAGCAGGAAGTAGGCGAGGACGGCCAGCATGGCGATCGTCAGGGGAGTGCTGCGGCGGGCCGTGTGCTTCCCGCCGGGCGCGGCGGTCGGCGGCTCCACCGCCTTCGGAGCGAGCGTCGGCGCCGGGGTCGAGGGGGGTACCCCCTGGTCGGGTGAAGCCGAGAGCTTGGGGGAGGTCACGGGGTCCTCCTGCGGTTCGCGGTGAGCAGGACGCCGTAGGAGGCGACCACGATGACCAGGCCGAGGAGGAAGGACACCGTGGCCGCGTAGTTGACCTGCTGGCCGGTGAAGGCGAGGGAGTAGGCGTAGAGGTTGGCGGTGTAGGAGCTGCTGATGACGTCCGGGGCGACCTTCATCAGCAGGTTGGGCTCGTTGAACAACTGGAAGCTGCCGATCACCGAGAACAGCAGGGTCAGCATCAGCGCCGGGCGCAGGGCGGGCAGCTTGATCGACCAGGCGGTGCGCCAGGCGCCGGCCCCGTCCATGGCGGCGGCCTCGTACAGCTCCTCGGGGACCGTGCGCAGCGCGGCGTACAGAATGATCATGTTGTAGCCGACGAACTCCCAGGTCACGATGTTCGCCAGGCTGCCGAGCATCCAGCCCTCGCTGAGGAAGTCGGGCACCGGCAGGGACAGCTTCCGGCTCAGCTGGGCGAACGGTCCGAAGTCCGGTCCGTAGAGATAGCCCCACATGAGGGCGGCGACCACGCTCGGCACGGCGTACGGGACGAAGATGCCGAGCCGGATCACGCGCGCGAGGCGGAGCAGGCCGCTGTCGAGAGCCAGCGCGAACGCCAGCGCCAGCGCCAGCATCAGGGGGACCTGGATCACGAAGAACAGGGCGACGCGTCCGAGGCCGTGCAGGAGCTGGGGGTCGCTCAGCGCCGTGACGTAGTTGTCGAGGCCGACGAACGCCGTCCCGCCGATCAGGCGTTCCTGGAACAGACTGAGGTAGGCGGCGTAACCGAGCGGGGCGAGGAAGAGCAGGAGGAACAGCACCATGAACGGGGCGACGAACAGGGGTCCCGCCGTACGGCGACGGCTCATCTCAGCCCCCCTTCACGGTGAAGCCCTGGCCCTTGGCGTACGTGGTGAGCCGTGACTGCCAGGTGCCGAGCGCGCGGACGGTGTCGGTCCGGTCGGCGAGGGACTTGCCGACGGTCTCGGTCCAGTCGGTGGCCGCCTGGTCGAGGAACGGGGGCCATTGGAAACCGGAGTCGACCGTGGAACCGATGTCGGCGAACAGCTGGTTGACCTTCTGGCCGCCGTAGAACGACGGCGCTTGGCCGATGAACTCGGCGTCCGTGAGCAGGGCCTTGGTCGCCGGGAAGAAGAACTGCTCGGTGGCGAACATCCGGGCGCTGGCCGGGTCGCTGTTGAGGAACTGCGCGAACACGGCCGCCGCTATGGGGTTCTTGCTGGAGCGGACGACCGCGGTGGTCGAGCCGCCCCAGTTGCCCGAGCTGGGCTTGGCTGGGTCCCACTGCGGCAGCGGGGCCGCCCGCCACTTGCCCGCGGTGGCCTTGGCGGAGCCGGAGAGGAAGACCGGTCCCCAGGCGGCGGTGATCCAGGTGGCGTACTTGCCCTTGTTGAGGGCGGCGTACCAGGCGTCGGTGAAGTCCGGCTCGACGCCGATGACCCCCTCCTTCGCGAGCCCGCCCCAGTACTCGCCGAGCTTCCTCGACACGGCGTCGTCGACGCTGATGGTGATGTCGCTCTTGCCGGACGTCACGTAGGGCCTGGCGCCCGCCTGCCACTGGAGGCCGTGCCAGGCGGCGGCCTGGTTCGCCGCGAGGTTGGTGAGGTAGACGTCGGGGTCCGCCTTGTGGAGCTTGCGCGCCGCCGCCGCGAACTCGTCCCAGGTCGTGGGCACGTCGATGCCGTGCTCGTCGAAGATGTCCTGCCGGTACAGCATGCCCATCGGGCCGGTGTCCTGGGGGATCGCCCACACCTCGCCGCCCGGTCCGCCGACCTGGCTCCACGTCCAGTCGACGAACTGTCCCTTGAGCGCGTCGGCGCCGTACGGCCGCAGGTCCAGCAGGCTGTCGGTGATGGTGAACGTCGGAATGGCCTGGTACTCGATCTGGACCATGTCCGGGGCGCCGCTGCCGGCCTTCAGTGCCGTACGCAGCTTGGTGTACTGCGGGGTGCCCTGGCCGGCGTTGACCACCTTGACCTTGACGGCCGGGTACTTCTTCTCGAAGAGCGCGACCTCCTTGGCGATGTCCGGGACCCACGTCCAGAACGTCAGCTCGGTCGGCGTCCCCATCGCCTGGTCGATGTCGGCCCGACCGACCGGCTCGGTGGCGGCGGGGGATCCGCCGGAGTCGCCGCCGCACGCGGTGAGGGCGGCACCGAGCGACAGGGCGCCCGTCGTGGTGAGGAAGAGACGACGGCTCATCCGGGAAGGGCTGGGCGAAGACGCGGAAAGGGACATGGTGGACTCCCGCCGGTGGCATGGGTGACAGGCACGCCGGGCGTGGGCGTGCGCAGGAGGTGAGGGAGGGCAGCGGTCGCGACGACCGGGGCTCGAACGCCCGCCTGGTCGGGTGCGGGTCCGGGGGACCGGTGCCGACGGGCGTTCCGAGGAGAGCGAAGGGATGGGAGGGGGCAGCCGAGGCGGATGCGGAAGCCTGGCTCGGCGGGCCTGCCGGATCAGGGGCGGCAGGTGCCGCCCGGGCAGGGACCGCCCGCGGGGGTGGGACGCTGCCGGTACGGGGGCTCGGCGTGCGCGCGGGCGCCGCCGGGCTTCGCCGTCCGGGTCGGCCTGGGGTGGTCAGTGGCGGTCGGGCGGGCCTCCGTCCGGGAGCGGGGCGGAGGGCGTGCCTCCGACGACGGGGGAGGGGGTGCGCCCTCCGCCGGCCGGGGTCGTCCGGTCCGGCGGGGGCGCGGTCGAGGCGCGGACGACGAGATCGACCGGTGGGTCGCTCGACGGCAGCGGGTCCGCCGCCGGGTTCTCGACGGCGTGCACGAGACGCTTGAGCCCCTCCTGCGCCACGGTGTCGAACGGCTGCCGGACCGTGGTCAGCGGAGGGGTCACGTACGCGGCGACCGGTACGTCGTCGAAGCCGACGACGCTGATGTCCTCCGGCACCCGCCGGCCGGCCTCCGCCAGGGCACGGATCAGGCCGATCGCCATGTCGTCGTTGGCGGCGAACACCGCGGTGACGGTGGTGTCCCGGGCGAGTTCGTGTCCCGCCCGGTATCCGGACGCGGCCGACCAGTCGCCCTCGGCGACCGGTGGTACGTCCCTGCCGTGCGCGGTCAGCGTCGCGCGCCACCCGTCCAGGCGGTCGCGGGCGGCGAACCAGCGCTGCGGCCCCGCGAGGTGATGGACCGTCACGTGACCGAGGTCCAGCAGGTGCTCGGTGGCGGTGCGCGCCATCATGTCGGCACCGTCCCCCGCGGTCAGCACCGTGGGCGCGGCCACCGCGGAGGGGGCGCCGAGGACGAGGACCGGCACGTCGACGCGGAGGGACACCTCGCTGTCGGTGTCCTCCTCGTCGATCGGCTCGGAGATCACGATGCCGTCCACGCCCTGGTCGAGGAGCGAGTCCACGGCGCCCGCGATGCCCGCCGGGTCACCCTCCATCGTGTTGACCACGCGCAGGGCGTAGCCGGTGTCCCGGACGGCCCGCTCGACACCCATGAGGAGTGAGGCGGGACCGTACAGTGCCGTGCCCAGGGTCACCACGCCGATCGAGCGGGTCCGTCCGGAGGCCAGCGCGCGGGCGGCGTTGTTGCGCCGGTACCCGAGCTGTTCGGCGGCTTCGAGGACCCGTCGGCGCACGTCGGAGGAGACGTACTGCTCGTCGTTGAAGACCCGCGAGACCGTCTTCTGCGAGACCCCGGCCAGGTGGGCCACGTCCACGCTCCGCGGCGCCACGGAGCTGGTGCCCCGCCCTGTTCCTCGCGTCATGGTGTGTCTCCCGGTGGCCGCACGGTCGAGCCGATGATGTCGGACGCCGGCGTCACTGACTGCGCAGTCATGTCTGCGGTGTCATGTCTGCGCTGTCATGCCGACGGGGACATGTCTACGCAGTCATACGGGCGTCGTCAAGGGAACGGAACGTATTCGTCACGCGGTGGACACCGGGTCCGACAGCCACGCGGTGGACACCGAGGTTCCGACGGTCGCGCCGCCCGGCCGACGCGCGCTTGGCGGAGGCCGGTGTCACGCTGAAACGACACAGGATCTGCGAAAGGGACCAGCCGTGATCACCACCGACCTCACCCCCGGTTCCCCCTGCTGGCTCGACCTCGGCGCCCCCGACGTTCGGGCCGCGGCCGACTTCTACGGCGCGGTGCTCGGCTGGAGCTTCGAGCCCATGGGCGAGGGCGGGGGCATGGAGGGCGGGATGTTCCAGAAGGACGGCAGGACCGTCGCCGGGCTGGGAAAGCTCTCCGAGGAGGGTGCTCGCTCGGCCTGGATGATCTACTACACCGTCACCGACGTGGACGCCACCACCCGGGCGGTGGAGGACGCCGGTGGCACGGTCCGGGTGGCCCCGAGGGACCTCGGTGAATGGGGGCGGATGGGGCAGTACACCGACCCGTCGGGCGGCCAGTTCGCCGCCTGGCAGCCGGGGGAGCAGGCGGGCTTCGAGCTGGCGGACGACGCGGGCGCACTGTCCTGGACCGAGCTGTACACGAGCGACGCCGCCGCCGCGAGGCAGTTCTACGGGGCCGTCTTCAACTGGCGGTTCAGCGACATGGAGATGCCGGGCGGCGGGGGCACGTACACCCTCATCACGCCGGACGGGCTGTCCGAGGACCGGATGCAGGGCGGGCTGATGGAGCTCGCCGAGGAGGACCTCTCCCTGGCGGGTGGGCGGGCGTACTGGCACCCGGTCTTCGGTGTCGCCGACTGCGACGCCGCCGTGGCCGCGGTCACCGACAACGGCGGCAGCGTGCAGATGGGCCCGGTGGACGCCGAGGGTGTCGGCCGCCTCGCCGTCTGTCTCGACCCTTCGGGGGCCGATTTCGTGGTGCTCACCCCTGCCCCTCCGGCCTGAGCGCCCCGCCCCCGGGTCCACGGCGGGACGGGACGGCGGCGCGCCGGTTTCCGGTTCCGTCGTGCCGGCCGGCGGGTGTGACGGAGGGTGGTGACGGCGATCCCGACGGCGTAAGCATGGCCGCGCACCGATCCCTCGAAGCTTCCGACGGCACCGCCGCGCACCGACCCCTCTAGGTGCCCGACCGCGCGGCCGCGCACCTGCCTCCTTGGGTGTCCGGCGGTGCGGTCGTCCTCGGTCCCGTCCGCCGGGTGGTCGCCCTCAGGAACGACGGGCGCCGCGTGCGCGGAGCCGCCGACGCCCTGGGGCACGCCTGCGGCGCCATCAAGGCGCAACTGGTCCTGTCGGCGAAGGAGTTCGTGACCGCTGTGGGAGCGGCCGGGTCGACCGCCGTGGGAACACCGGTCGGACCGACGCCGAGTTGTCGCTGTCGCTGTCGCTGTCGCCGCCGTCCACGGCCACCGATTGCGCGTCAGGCGGCAGGCCGTACCCGTCGGCTTGGGGCCATGGGGTCAGGGCCCGCATCACATCCCTTCGACGGCATCGAAGCGGCGTGAAGATTGCCGGATCGCGGCAGTGAACACCGCGGCATGCCCGTGTCAGGATCTCGTCGGGCCGGAGAACGGCGACAGGGCGAAGGGGGCGGCGCGGATGACCTGGTTACTCGGACTCGGTCTCACGGGGGTCGCGCTGCTCGCCCTGGCGCTGATCTTCGACGGGGTGCTGGACGGCGTACTCGACGGTGTGCCGGGTGGTTTCCTCGACGGGTGGCTGTCACTGCCGGTCGTCGCCGGATTCGTGGCGGCCACCGGCTTCGGCGGGGTCCTCGCCACCGGGGCCACGGGCGCCGGCCCTCTGGCCGCCACCGGCTTCGGCGCCGTCCTGGGGACGGCCACGGCGTGGCTGACGTACCGTTTCAGCCGCGCCCTGATGCGTGAGCGGAGCGCCGTCACACCCCGCGGGGACGACCTCGTCGGCACCGCGGGCAGTGTGGTCACCGACATCCCCGCGGGCGGCTTCGGCGAGGTGCTGCTGCGTCGTGCCGGGCAGCCGGTGAAGTTGGCGGCGCGCAGCGCGGGGCCGGTGGCACGGGGCACCGAAGTGTGGGTGGAGGCGGCGCCGACCGCGACCTGCGTCCTGGTGCGCCCCGTGGACCGCTGAGCCGCGCCGTTCCCTCCTCCGGCCTTCGGGCTCTCCTCTCGACCTTCCTTTCTCGTACCTGATTCGGGGGCACCGCCATGAGTTCAGTCGTCCTTGCCGTCGTGGGAGTCGTCGTACTCCTCGTCCTGTCGGCGCTCTCCGTGATCACCAGGTACAAGGTGGCCGGACCGAGCGAGGCGTTCATCATCACCGGGCGGCGCGGGAAGAAGGCCACCGATCCCGAGACCGGGCGGGTGTTCACCGACAACAGCGGCCAGAAGGTCGTGGTCGGCGGCGGGGTCTTCGTCGTGCCGTTCGTGCAGCAGAAGTTCACGCTCGATCTGTCGTCCCGGCACATCCCGGTGGCGGTGCGCGGAGCGGTCACGCTGCGCGGCATCAAGGCCAACCTCGAAGGCGTCGCCATCGTCAAGGTCGGCGGCACCGAGGACTCGATCCGCGCCGCCGCCCAGCGCTTCCTGATGCAGCAGGACGGCATCGTCGGGTTCACCCAGGAGGTGCTCTCCGGTGCGCTGCGCGCGATCGTGGGCCGGATGTCGGTCGAGGACGTCATCCGCGACCGGGCCGCGTTCGCCGGCCAGGTAGCCGAGGAGGCGGAAGCCAGTCTGTCCGGGCAGGGACTCGTCCTGGACGCCTTCCAGATCCAGGACATCACCACCGAGGGTTCCTACCTGGAGGACCTCGGCCGTCCGGAGGCGGCCCGCGCCAAGCAGGAGGCCGACATCGCCGAGGCGGTCGCCCGGCGCGCCGCCGAACAGGCCCGGCTGAAGGCCGAGGAGGAGATCGCCGTGGCGCAGCGCACCTTCTCCCTCAAGCAGGCCGAGATCAAGGCCGAGACGGACGCGGCCGCCGCCCAGGCCGACGCGGCGGGACCCCTCGCGGAGGCCGCCCGGCAGCAGGACATCCTCATGGAGCAGGAGAAGGTCGCCGAGCGCCGGGCCGCGCTGAAGGACCGTCAGCTCGACACCGAGATCCGCAAGCCCGCCGACGCCCAGCGGTACGCCGCCGAACAGGAGGCCGAGGCCCGTCGGGTGTCCCGCGTCAAGCAGGCCGAGGCCGAGCGGTCGGCGGAGATCGCCGCCGCCCAGGCGGAGGCGGAGCGGTCCCGGCTCACCGGTGAGGGCGAGAAGCAGCGGCGCGGCGCGCTGGCCGAGGCGGAGGCCGTCGAGGGGCTCAGGAAGGGTGAGGGCGAGCGGTCCCGGCGGGCGGCGATCGCCGAGGCCGTACGGCTGGAGGGTGAGGCCGAGGCGGCGGCGATCGGCGCCAAGGGGGCGGCCGAGGCGGAGGCGATGCGCAAGAAGGCGGAAGCCTTCGGGCAGTACGGCGACGCGGCCGTCCTCCAGATGCTCGTCGAGGTGCTGCCCGAGGTCGTCGCCAAGGCGTCCGAGCCGCTCAGCGCCGTAGAGAGGATGACGGTGATCTCCACGGACGGGGCGGCCCGCATCCCGCGGGCGGTGGCCGACAACGTCGCCCAGGGACTGGAACTCCTCGGCTCCACCACGGGAATCGACCTCGCCGAACTGCTCAAGGGCATCACCCACCGTGGCTCCACGACGGACGAGCGCCCGACGGCGGTCCCGGCGTCGGCATCGGCCTCGCCCAACGCGAAGGTGAAGATCACCGGTTGACGGTGACACCCGTCCCACACCCCGGTCCGCGACGCACCCCGGCAGGCACCGGCAACGCCTGCCGGTTGTGGCGTTTGCCTCCCAGCCCCCGCTGGAAATAAGCCTGTTGGGCCTCGGATCGGGAGCCGCTGGTGACGTCGGCGGGCCGAGCCGATGCCCTGCGGACGACCGGATCCCGGAAGGGCCGCGCTCCGGTTCGCCCTGGGAGGGGAGGAGCGTCGTGCCGCCATCCGACGACGAGTGCCCGGGCGTTCTCGAAGGACGGCCCGCGCCCGACGATCCGTGCCCCGCACGGCCTCGCGGGCGCCGTCGCACCGGGGCCCGGTGGACGCTGGCGGCCGGCATGGCCGCCCTGGTCACCGGCGTCGTCCTGGCCCAAGGCCTGCTCATCGCCACGGGACTGGTCCTGGCCGGCATCGGTGTGCAGATGTTCGACGCCCGGGGCGTGCCTGGAGAACTCCCCGAACGGCCCACCGACTGATACCCGCCGGCCCCACGGGACGCACGGCCCCAGCGGATACACCGGCCCCACGGGACGCACGGCCCCACCGGAACCACAGCCCCACCGATCGAATCCACCGCCCGAAACCCGCCGAACTCACCGCTCGGGTCCGTCGTTCGCACCGATGGATCCTCCGACCGAGAGCGTTGCCACGTACGGGGTTCGCGCGCCGTCGGCGAGGATGGGGGAGCGTACCTGCCGCATGCCCCGGCCCGGCACCCGGACCGGCCGACCCGGTACCCGCCCTTCGTCCGCCGCCGTCCGGATGCCGCCCGACCCGGCGCCTAAGAAAGGGACTTGACCATCCACACCACATCCGCCGAGCCGTTCCTGGACGGCTTCAAGAAGATACTCGCCGAGGCCGCGACCACGGGCCGTCGTCTGACCCGTGACGAGATCGAGTCCCGCCGGGCCCTCGGCGCGAAGGCGGCGGAGGCCGGACACGGCTGGCGGACCCTGGTCCGCGCGCATCTGAGCGCGAGCCGGGAGGACTGGCCGCGAGCGGCCGACCCGGACCGTGTGCTCGCCGTCGTCGAACAGGTGGTGGACGCCTTCGCCGACGGCTACGAGCGGGCGCAGCGGCTCGTGGTGCGCAAGGAGGAGGCGGCACGCCGTGAGTTCATCGACGACCTGCTCCACGGCCGCGGCGACCCCGGCCGGCTCGCGGCCGGCTCCGAGCGGTTCGGGCTGCGGCTGTCGCGCGCGCACGCGGTCGCCGTGGCCGAGGGGCCGGAGAAGTACGACGAGACCGACCCGGTGCCCCGGCAGGTGGCCGACGAGTTGTTCGGCCGCTTCGAGAACCGGCGCATCCTGTTCACCACCAAGGACGGCCGGATGGTGTGCATCGCCCCGGGCGACCAGGACGAGGTCCTCTCCCACTTCGCCCGGTACGCACACACCGTCAGCGGTGGCGCCCAGGTCGCCGTCGGCCGGCCCAGACCGGGCCCGACCGGCATCGGACACAGCTACGAGGAGGCCCTCAACGCCCTGGACGTGGCGCAGCGCATGGGTTTCGACGAGCCCTTGCTGCGCGCAGCCGACCTGCTGGTCTTTCCCGTGCTGGCGCGGGACCGGCAGGCCCTGATGGACCTGGTGCACAGCGCCCTCGGCCCCCTGGAGCGGGCCCGAGGCGGAGCGCGCCCGCTGGTGGAGACCCTGATCGCCTACTTCGACTCCGGCTGTGTGGCGGCCGCGACGGCCCGGAGCCTTTCCCTCAGCGTGCGGGCGCTCACCTACCGGCTGGCCCGCATCCACACGCTGACCGGCGCCGATCCCACCGACCCCGCCCACCGCTACACCCTGCAGACCGCGGCCATCGGCGCCCGCCTGCTCGACTGGCCGGCGCGACCGCTGCACCCCGACCCGACCGCGCCGTAGAAGCCGTCGAAGCCGCATGTGCCGCACAAGCCAAGAGGCATAGAGTCCACGGCAGGCGGAGAAGCCATAGACGCTTGAGAAGCCGTGGACGCCGTTGAAAGGCGTAGGGACGCGGGCCGGTGCGCTCACGCCCGCCGCCTCGCCGGCCGGTGTCCGGGACGGGCCAGGTCGTGCTCCCCGGGCGGATGGAACCACTCCGTGTCCTCGGACCACGCCTCGCGGGCGGCGCGGTCGCGCAGGCGGCGCCGGCCCCGTCCGTCACCCGGTCATCCACGCCGGCACCGTGGGCCGCACCGCCTCCGCCACGCGGACCAGCGCCGCGTCGTCCCGGACCGTGCCCTCCTCGCGCGGAGATCCCCGGACCGGACCGGACCGCCCGCCTCCGCCCTCAGTCCACCGGCCAGGTGTGCACCGGGGCGTTGAGATGCATGTACTCGATGTACTGCCGCGTCATCCGCCGCAGGGCCTCATGGCGGCCGATGCCGGGGGCGGCGGCGAGACGGTGGAACATCTCCTTCTGCCAGACCGCGCCGTTACGGGCGGTGACGCACCTCTGCTCGATGACGCCGAGCAGAGGCTCCCGCCAGCCCGTGTCCATGCCGGACAGCTCGAGGCCCCGATGCGCCAGCGGCAGCAGCCGCCGCAGGACCAGTTCGGGCAGCGGCACCTCGCCCGTCCCCGGCCAGTACAGGCGCGCCTCGATGCCGTGCCGGGCCGCCGTGTGCAGGTTGTCCTCCGCGGCCGCGAAGGACATCCGGGACCACACCGGCCGCTCCTCCTCCACCAGGGCGCGGGTCAGACCGTAGTAGAAGGCGCCGTTGGCCAGCGTGTCGGCGACGGTGGGGCCGGCGGGCAGCACCCGGTTCTCCACCCTGACGTGCGGGGTGCCGTCGGCGACGGCGTAGACCGGGCGGTTCCAGCGGTAGATGGTGCCGTTGTGCAGGGTCAGCTCGGCCAGCTCCGGGACGTCACCGCGCTCCAGCGTCTCCGTCGGATCCTGCTCGTCGCAGAGCGGCAGGAGTGCGGGGAAGTAGCGCAGGTTCTCCTCGAACAGGTCGAAGACGCTCGTGATCCACCGTTCCCCGAACCACACCCGGGGCCGTACCCCCTGCACCTTGATCTCCTGCGGCCGGGTGTCGGTGGCCTGCTCGAACAGGGGGATACGGGTCTCGTGCCACAGTTCCCTGCCGAACAGGAACGGCGCGTTGGCGGCCAGTCCGGTCTGGACCCCGGCGATGGCCTGTGCGGCGTTCCAGTACGCGGGGAACTCCTCCGGGTCGACCTGGAGGTGGAACTGGGTGCTGGTGCACGCGGCCTCCGGAGTGATCGTGTCCGCGTAGGTGCGCAGCCGGTCGACGCCGTCCACCTCGATCCGCAGGTCCTCGCCCCGGGCCGCGAAGACCTGGTCGTTGAGCAGCCGGTAGCGGGGGTTCTCCGACAGCGCGGACTCGCCGATGTGCTCCTGCCGCAGCGTGGGCAGGATGCCGACCATGATCAGCTGCGCGCCGACCGACCTGGCCCGCTCGTCGGCGTGGTTCAGCGCGGCGCGGATCTCGGACTCCCACGCGTCGGGGCCGCCCTCTGTCAGACGGCGCGGGGGCACGTTGATCTCGAGGTTGAACCGGCCCAGCTCGGTGGCCCAGGCCGGGTCCGCGATCGCTTCGAGCACGTCGTTGTTGCGCATCGCCGGCTCGGCCGCGTCGTCGACCAGGTTCAGCTCGATCTCCAGCCCGACCCGGGGCTGCTCGGACGCGAACCGTGCCTCACGCAGCATCTGGGCGAACGCGTCGAGGCACTCCTGCATCTTGATGCGGTACCGGCGCCGGTCCTCACGGGTGAAGACCATCGCCGGGACGTCCCGTCCCATGGGGCCTCCCGGGGCTCCGGGTCTGTCCTCGGACAGCTTCCACTCCAGCGTCGCACCACCGGGCGGCCCCGACCACGTGAGCGAGGGAGGCCCGGTGTCAGCACCAGCCGAAGCGGCGGTCCACGACGGCCGAGAACTCCTCCAGGGTCAGTACCGCGTCCCCGTTCTGGTCGGCGGCGTCGAACAGGGCGGAGGAGGCGTCGGCATCCCCCAGGGCCCAGGTCGGCAGAGCCCCGGAGGCGACCAGGGTCGGACCCTTGGTCCGCAGCGCGGTGATCACCTCTTCGCGGGTCAGCGTCCCGTCCGCGTCGAGGTCCAGTGCCTCGAACAGTGTGCGCGCCTTGTCACTCATGATGATTCCCCGTTCACGATGCCTGCTCGTTCCCCCGCGGCCGACGGGCGGGGAAGACCCCGGCCCGTCGCTCCCGGACGACAACGCTCGCGCTCCCGTCCGGGTTCCCCGCCGTCGGCACCGTACCGGTCAGGGCTTGCGCGCGAGACCTCCGTGCTCGGCGATGATCTCCGGGGCGGACGCGGAAGGGTCCGGCCGCCACAGGGGCACGGAGACGACGCCGGGCTCGATCAGCTCCAGCCCGTCGAAGAACGCGGTGATCTCCTCGACGGTCCGCAGGTTGTACGGGACGGCGCCGCTGGAGTTGTAGGCGTCCTGCGCCGCCTCGAAGACGGGATCGACGCCTCGGGAGCCGTCGTTGATCGAGAGGTAACTGCCCGACGGCAGCGCCCCCATGAGCCGGGTCACCAGCTCGCGGCCCCGGTCGGCATCGGCGACGTGACCCAGGATGTTGCTCAGGATGAGGGCGGTGGGCCGGCTGAGGTCCAGCGTCTCGGCCGCCGCCGCCAGGATGCGGTCGGGATCGAGGACGTCGGCGTCGATGTAGGCGGTGGCGCCCTCGGGGGTGGAGTAGAGCAGGGCGCGGGCGTGCGCCAGGACCATCGGGTCGTTGTCGACGTAGACGATCCGGGCCTCCGGCGCGATCCGCTGGGCGACCTCGTGGGTGTTCTCGGCGGTCGGCAGGCCGGTGCCGATGTCGAGGAACTGCCGGATGCCCGCCTCGGACACCAGATAGGTGATGTTGCGACGCAGGAACGCCCGGCTGCTGCGGGCGATGGTGACGATGCCGGGGAAGACGGCGGTGTAGGTGTCGCCGGCCTCCTCGTCGACGGGGTAGTTGTCCTTCCCGCCGAGCCAGTAGTTCCAGATCCGGGCCGAGTGCGGCACCGAGGTGTCGATCTTCTGGTGCACCGACGATCCGGGCGTCGTCGCTGAGTCGCTCATGGGTGGCGTCCGTCTTTCAGCCGAGGCGTGCAGGTTCCACCGCACAACGTACGTCCCAACGGGCACACCGCGCACACCAGTTCACCCCTTCGCCCGATCGTGTCGCGTGACGTCCCCCCGCGCGGGCGCCACGTGTGACGTGTCGTCAGTCGGCCGTCCGGGTGCCGGCACCGGCATCTCCTGTGCTGCACTGGTCGGATGGAAGCGCGCGTGGTCGGGGTGGACATCGGTTCGGTGGCGCGGGAGCGGTTCGCCTGGGCGGCGATCGACGCCCCGGCGCCGACGCTCGCCGGGCAGGGGAGCGACCCGGAGACGGCGGTGCGGGCCCTGGCCGAGCGCCTGGCCTCGGGCGGCCGGGCCGCGCTGGTCCTGGAGGCGCCGATGTCCGTTCCGGTACCGGCGGCGGACCGGGCCGACGGGTGGGCGGCGCTGGGCCGGGCGCGGACGGGCGAGGGGAACCGGGCGTGGTCGGCGGGCGCGGGCGCGGGGGCCCTGGCCACGGGGCTGGCGCAGGCGGGATGGCTGCTGGCCCGGCTGGCCGCGACGGTTCCCGGCGCGAGGGCGACCACCCGGCCGGACCGGTGGGCCGCACCGCACGGCCCGCGGCTCCTCCTGGCCGAGGCGCTGGTGTCCGGCGCGGGCAAGCCCGTGCCGACGGCCGGCGACCCGCACGCGGCCGACGCCGAGGCCGCGGCCCGCGCCCTCGCCGAGCGCCTGCCCGGCCTCCCTCGCATCGCCACGGACGTCCGCTGCGCCCCGCACGGCTCGCTGAACCTGCTCGCCGCCGCCGCGCTGTGGGCGGGGCTGGACCTTCCCCAGGACGAACTCCGCACCGACGTACTGGTGTTGCGCGCCAGCCCGGCACCCCCCGCGGCCGGTTGAGCGGACCCCCGCCCACTTCGCCGGGGCTCCCGCCGCCGACGTGTGGCAGCCGGTGGTCCGCCCTGCCGGCACCCCCCGCGGCCGGTTGAGCGGACTCCGGCCCTCTTCGCCGGCGCTCCCACCGCTGACGTCGCAGCCGGTCGTCCGCCCTGGCGGCACCGCCCACTTCGCCGGGTGCCCCCGCCCGACGTGTCGCAGCCGGTCGTCCGCCCTGCCGCCACCGCCCCCTCCGCCCCGTTGCCTCCCTGGACGGCCGTCGCGGGCCCCGCGCCCCGACTGCCCAGAGGCTGTGCCCCGCCTGGCCCGGCCGTGCCCCGCGCCCCAACCGCCCAAATGTGCCCCGCCCCGCCCGGCCGTGCCCCGCGCCCCGGCGGCCCGCTGGACGCCCGCGCAGCCGCATCGTCCGGCCCTGGGCGCCCGTATCCGCCCCAACCGCCCCGCCCCATCAGGTCGGTCGTCCCGGACCCTTGACTCGTAACCCGCCAGTGGCGATCCTCGACCATATCTTGCGCGGTCATGACAATCCCGTGTGGGTCGTGGGCGTCCTCGGATCCCTGGCGCCCCGGCTCGTCGACCGCGCGCTCCCGCCGACCGAGGGACGTGGGCAGTGACCGACGCCGAACGCCCGTACCGCAGACACCGGCAGATCACCGTCGTGTCGTTGCTCCTTCTCGTGCTCTCCATGACCTTCGGCCCGACGCCGAGTTCGGCGTCCGGCGCCGACTGGTGGAACCCGACCGCACGGCCCACGCCCGACTCCCGGATCAACGTCACCGGCGCGCCGTTCACCGGCACGAACGCCCAGGGGGAGGTGCGCGGCTTCGTCGACGCGCACGACCACCTGTTCGCCAACGAGGGCTTCGGCGGCCGGCTCATCTGCGGCAAGGTCTTCTCCGGGGCGGGCGTCGCCGACGCCCTCAAGGACTGTCCCGAGCACTACCCCGACGGTTCCCTCGCGGTCTTCGACTACATCACCAAGGGCGGCGACGGCCGGCACGACCCGGTCGGCTGGCCCACCTTCAAGGACTGGCCCGCCCACGACTCGCTGACCCACCAGCAGAACTACTACGCCTGGGTGGAGCGCGCCTGGCGCGGCGGCCAACGCGTGCTCGTCAACGACCTCGTCACCAACGGCGTGATCTGCTCGGTGTACTTCTTCAAGGACCGCAGCTGCGACGAGATGACGTCGATCCGCCTCCAGGCGAAGCTGACGTACGACCTCCAGGCCTACGTCGACGCCATGTACGGCGGCACCGGCAAGGGCTGGTTCCGCATCGTCACCGACAGCGCGCAGGCCCGCCAGGTGATCGCGCAGGGCAAACTCGCGGTCGTCCTCGGCGTCGAGACCTCGGAGCCGTTCGGCTGCAAGCAGGTCCTCGACATCGCGCAGTGCGGCAAGGAGGACATCGACAAGGGACTGGACGAGCTGTACGCGCTCGGCGTGCGCAGCATGTTCCTGTGCCACAAGTTCGACAACGCGCTGTGCGGCGTCCGCTTCGACGAGGGCGGCCTCGGAACGGCCATCAACGTCGGGCAGTTCCTGTCCACGGGCACCTTCTGGAAGACGGAGAAGTGCACCGGCCCGCAGCACGACAACCCCATCGGCACCGCGGCCTCCGCGGCCGAGAAGGACCTGCCGGCGGGCGTCGAGGTGCCCGCCTACGACCAGGACGCCCAGTGCAACGTCCGCGGACTCAGCGACCTCGGTGAGTACGCTGTGCGCGGCATGATGAAACGCAGGATGATGCTCGAGATCGACCACATGAGCGTCAAGGCCACCGGCCGCGTCCTCGACATCTTCGAGTCCGCCTCCTACCCCGGCGTGCTCTCCTCGCACAGCTGGATGGACCTCAACTGGACCGAGCGGGTCTACGGCCTCGGCGGCTTCGTCGCCCAGTACATGCACGGCTCCGAAGGGTTCAGCGCGGAGGCGAGGCGCACGGACGCCCTGCGCGACAAGTACGGTGTGGGCTACGGCTACGGCACCGACATGAACGGCGTCGGCGGCTGGCCGGCCCCGCGCGGCGCGGGCGCCGCCCACCCGGTCACGTACCCCTTCCGCAGCGTCGACGGCGGTTCCGTCATCGACAGGCAGACCACCGGCGACCGCACCTGGGACCTCAACACCGACGGAGCCGCCCACTACGGCATGGTGCCCGACTGGATCGAGGACATCCGGCTGGTCGGCGGCCAGGACGTGGTCGACGACCTCTTCCGGGGAGCCGAGTCCTACCTGGACACCTGGGGCGGCACGGAGGCGCACCAGGCGGGCGTCAACCTCGCCAAGGGCGCCGCGGCGACGGCCAGTTCGCAGGAGTGGAGCGTGTTCACGAGCTACGCGGCCGACCGCGCCGTGGACGGCGACCTCGGCACCCGCTGGGCCGGCGACTGGAGCGACGACCAGTGGCTGCGGATCGACCTCGGCGCCACGAACCTGGTCGGACGCGTCACCCTGGACTGGGAACGGGCGTACGGGAAGTCGTACCGGATCCAGCTCTCCGCCGACGGTGAGAACTGGCGGACGGCCTGGTCCACGACGTCCGGTGACGGCGGCCTGGACACGGCCCGCTTCGCCGGCACCCCGGCCCGCTACGTCCGCGTCCAGGGCGTGGAGCGCGGCACGCAGTGGGGGTACTCGCTGCGCGAGGTCGGCGTGCACAGCCGCTGACCTCCTCCCATCGGCCCGCCCGCCTCACCGCGGGCGGGCCGCCACCAGCCCTAAGGACACGCACATGGCGCGGATGCCGTCGGCCGAACGGCGCCGGCAGCTGACG
The DNA here is from genome assembly GCF_042870975.1 of Streptomyces sp. NPDC006259. Classification (NCBI taxonomy): domain Bacteria; kingdom Bacillati; phylum Actinomycetota; class Actinomycetes; order Kitasatosporales; family Streptomycetaceae; genus Streptomyces; species Streptomyces sp. NPDC006259. Next base: position 524,319 of record NZ_JBIAHY010000002.1, read on the forward strand.
GAGGCGGCGATCCGGGCGATGACCCGCGACGGCGTCGCCCGGACGACGACCCGGTCCATCGCCGCCGAGGCGGGCGTGTCCCTGAGCGTCTTCCACTACTGCTTCGACTCCAAGCAGGCCCTCGTCGAGTCCGTCATCACGACGATCACCGACCACTACGTCACGGTCGTCCGGGAGGCCATCCGGCCGCGTGCGACGCTGGAGGAGACCGTCCGGGCCGGCTTCCAGGCGTACTGGGACCACGTCCGCGCCCACCCCGACGAACACACGCTGACCTACGAACTGACCCAGTACGCCCTTCGCCAGCCCGGATTCGAACATCTCGCGCGCCGCCAGTACGAGCTGTACGCCGACACCTACGCCGAACTCATCGAGCAACTGCGCGCGAGCGCGGACTTCCGGCTGGGCGTGCCGGTCCCCGTCCTGGCCCGCTACCTGGCCGCCATGACCGACGGGCTGACCCTCAACTACCTGGTCCTCGGCGACGACGCCGGCTGGAACGACATCCTGGACACCGTCACCGCCCACGTCGCGGGCCTGGTGCGGTCCCCCTGAAGGGCGTCGCCCGGCTCAGGGGCGGGCGACGCGGTGCAGATGGTCGAGAGCGTCGGCCACCACGCTCCGCCGGTACCAGTCGTGCCAGGTCGCCACCGTGTGGGCCAGCGCCTCCAGGGCCCGCTCCTGGGGGCCGGACAGCCACCGCCCGGCCGCCGGCCAGTGCGCGGAGACCACCCCCACACCGGTCCCCGCGCCATCGACCAGCGGCGCGCAGTACAGGGACCGCGTCCCCTCGGCCAGCAGCGCCTCCCGCATCCGCGCGTCGGCGAAGACCGGGTCCGTCGCCACGCTCTCCACCACCACGCGGCGCAGCGTCGCGCGGGCGACGGTGCACGGCGCCCGGACGTGGGACACCTCGGCGAACACATCCGCGAAGGCCTCGCCCAGATTGCACCGCGCCTCCAGCACCAGCGTGTCCTGGGCCTCCTCCACGCACAGCAGGTCCACGGAACGGGCGCCGGTCACGGCCAGCGCCTCGCGGGCCGCCGCGTCGAGCACCCGGCGCCGTTCCACCGGCGACACGTCGGCGCGTGCGAGGAACGGCGCCGCGGGCACCGGCGGACGGTCCGACCGGACGGACGCCCGGCCCGGCGGTGGAGTGGTCACCACCGCCGAGGCGAGCACCCGGACCGGCACGTTGCAGTGCTGGGAGGCGCTGCTGAGCAGGTCGAAGGCGACCGACGCCGTCGGCAGCCCGTACCGTTCCAGGAGGATCCCCTGAGCCACTCCGATCAGCGCGGAGCTGCGCAGCTTGGCCCGCAGCCCGCGTAGTTCGGCGAGCGGGTCGCCGCCCGCCGGGAGCGGCGCGGGATCGGCCGGAACCGGGGGCCCGCCCGTGTCGGGGGCGGCCCTGAGGCCCTGGAGCGCCGACTCCACCGTGGGGTGCGGCCGGATGCCCGGCAGCCCCGCCAGCCGCAGGGCCTCCCGCACATGCGGTCGCGGCTGCACGATCGGCAGCGGACGGCCCGCCGCCGCGAGACCGCGGGTGACCTGGTCGAGGGCGCGCACGGCCGCCGCGCTCGACAGATGCACGTCCGTCATGTCGAGGACGGCGTGCGTCTCGGTGACCTCCGCGCGCGCCAGGTGCGAGGCGAGCGCGTGGGAGAAGTCGTCGGCGTTGGAGGCGTCCAGGGTGCCGCGTACCTGAAGGAACGTGACCTGCCCCAGGCTCTCGCCGTCCAGCGGCGAGGCCTTCATCATCAGCGGGGCGGGCGGTGAGCCGGCCCGGCAGGGCTGATCGGACATCATGAGGAGAGGCGCCTCCCGATACGGATGGATGACCAGCCGGCCGCGTCCTGACCGAAGGCGTCCACCATGCCCAGCGCCGACGGCCGGATGCAACGACCCCAGGCGCCGTGTCCGCGTCCGCGGGCCCGCACGCTCATCCGACGTACTGGCGTGCGGGCGACGAGCGCCGGGCCCGTTCCAGCAGGGCGATCCGGCGTTCGATCTCCGGCGGTACCGGCGCCCGCTGCCTCAGCACCCAGGGCAGTCCGGCCGCCGCGTGCGCGAAGGCGCGGACCGAAGCGGCGTCCCGGGGCACCGTGAGCGCCAGCCGCGCCGTACGCCGCAGCGCCGACGGCAGGGGGCGGCGCAGCCAGGTGAACCACAGCGTGTTGCGCAGGCCCAGGATCCGGCGGGCCGTGCTGTCCCGCAGCAGCGAGGCCTGGTGATGGACGGTCAGCTCCTCGACGTAACTGAGCCACCAGCCCTGCCGCAGCAGATCGGTGGCCAGGAGTTCCTCCTCGCCGCCGAGCCACAGACCGGGGTGGAAGCCGCCGGCGCCGCGGAAGGCGTCGACGCGCAACACGGTGGCCGCCGCGAGGAAGGAGCCCAGGGCCGGCCCCGGCAGGTCGTCGGGACCCGTCAGGGGGGATTCCCGGAGTTCCTCGACGACGGGGTCCTCGGTGCCGCCCGGCTCCACCACGATCCGGGCGGTGACGGCGGCCAGCCGCCCTCCCGCGTCGAGCAGGTCCGCCGCCCGCCGCAGACTGCCCGGCTCCCACCAGGTGTCGTCGTCGCAGAACGCCACGTACGGCGTACGGACGTGTCCCACGGCCAGGTTGCGTCCGACGGCGCCGAGATTGGTCCCCGGCTCCAGCAGCACGACCTCGGGGAAGTCACGGCGCACCGCTTCGGCCGTCCCGTCGACCGAGGCGTTGTCGGTGACGATCACCAGCGGCCGCTCGGGCAGCTCGCACAGGCGGGCCAGGGTCCGCAGGAGTTCGTCCCGCCGGTTGTGGGTGATGACCACGACCGTCGTGCGGTCGTCCTCGGCCGGATCGCTCATACCGTCCTCCGTTCCGCCGCGACGGATCGCGGCCGGTCCAGCAGCCGGGCGGCCCGCTCCACCCGCGTGGGCAGCGGACGGCGCCGGGCGAGCGCGGCGGGCAGCCGTACGGCGACCTCGCGCAGGGCGCGGCGGGCGCCGGGCTCACCGCTCACCGCCGAGACCGCCAGCCGGGCGCCCGCCCGCAGCGCCACCGGAAACGGGCGGCGCAGCACCAGGGTCAGCACCTCGTTGCGCCGCACCTGGTGGCTGCGCCCGCCGCGACCGCCGGGCTCGGGATGGTGGCGGGCCGTCAGCGAGGGCTCGTACGTCACTCCCCAGCCGCCGGCCGCGAGATCGTAGGCGAGCAGGGTCTCCTCGCCGCCGAAGAAGAGCAGCGGGTGGTATCCGCCCGCGTCGAGGAAGGCGTCGCGGCGCGCCACGCAGGCGCACGCCAGGAAGCCCAGCACCGGCTGGCCCGGCAGGTCGGGCTCCCACGGCAGGGGCGAGGCCGCGAGCACGTCGTTGAGGGGGTCCTCGGCCCGCTCGGGACCGACGAGGGTGCGCGCGGCGACCAGGCCCAGCCGGGGACTGGCGTCCAGGAGGTCCGCCGCCCGCCGCAGACTGCCCGGCTCCCACCACGAGTCGTCGTCGCTGAACGCCACGTACGGGGTGGCGGCCTCCCGGACCGCGAGATTGCGGCCCACGGCGCCGGTGTTCGCGCCCGGCCTGATGAGACGGACGGCCGCCGGGTGCGCGCCCACCACCTCGCGGGTCGCGCCGTCGGAGCCGTTGTCGACGACGATCACGGGCGGGCGCTCCGGCAGCGCGGCCAGCGCGTCGAGGGTGCGCAGCAGGCTTCGCGGCCGGTCGCGGGTGATCACCGCCACCGTGATCCGGCCGTCAGGGGCGGGCTGGGGCGACACGCGTCTCCGCTCCCCTCTCCGATGTGGTGCGGCCGCGCCGGAGGAGCGTTCGCGCCGCGGTGACGGTCTCGTCGACGTCGATGCGCAGCAGCCGGGGGTCGGGCACGTCGGCGTGCGGATCGCCCGGCGGTCCCGGTTTCCACAGGGCGAGATGACGCGGCGAACGCGGCGGACCCCACAGACGCGGCGCCACCGGCCCGCAGAGCGTCACGGACGGCGTGGCGTGCGCCACGGCCAGATGCGCGAGTCCCGTGTCGCCGCTCACGACCAGCGCGGCACCCGCGACCAGCGCCGACAGCTCGCCGAACGGCAGACCGCCGCACAGCGCGTCCCGCTCCGGCAGCCCCGCCCGCCCGGCGACGTCCAGGACCAGCGCGTCCTCCGCCGGACCACCGGTGACGACGACCCGGTGGCCCTCCGCGCGCAACGTCCGCGCGAGGGCGGCGTAGCGCTCGGCGGGCCAGCGCCGGGCCGCGGACTCCGCCCCGGGATGCACCACGACGGCCCCCGGCGCGGGCGAGTCCGCCGCCGGCGGGGGCAGCCGCACGTCGGTGGGGTCGGCGGGGATGCCGTAGGCCGCCAGGAAGCGGCACCACCGGTCGCGCTCGTGCTCGTCCGCCCGCCACTCGGGCGGCGGCGGGTCGGGCTGGGCGAAGGCCAGCAGCAGGCCGGGGCCGACGGCGGCCAGCGCGTCACGGCTCTCCGGCCCCTTGCCGTGCAGGTCGACGGCGACCTGCGGCGGCGGCCCCGTCCAGTGCGTCAGGGACGGCACGCCCCGCCGCGGCGCCTCCGCGGGGAGGACGCTGTCCACCGCGCCGGTGGACAGCGCGGCCTCGCGCAGCGCCGGCGGCAGCGCCAGCACCACCTCGTGCCCGGGGAAGGCCCGGCGGACACCGCGCAACGCGGGCACCCCGGCGAGCAGATCGCCCAGCCCCAGCGCCCGCAGCACCAGAACCCGGGGTGTCACCGGTTGCCCCGTCCGTGCGCCAGCCCCACCGGCCGCGGGGACCGCGCCGCCCTCTCCGCGATGCCGGTCGTGGAGCGGCCGTCCAGATAGGGGAAGAGGACGACCTGCCCGCCCCAGCTCTCCACCAGCGAGGCTTCCGGCAGCCGCTCCAGGGCGTAGTCGCCGCCCTTCGCCCAGATGTGCGGGCGCAGTTCGGCGAGCAGCCGCTCCGGGGTGTCCTCGTCGAACACGGCGACCGCGTCCACGCACTCCAGCGCGCGCAGCACCCTGATCCGGTCCGCGACCGGCACCAGCGGCCGTCCGTCGCCCTTGCGGCGGCGCACGGACGCGTCCGAGTTGACGCACACCACCAGGCAGTCCCCGGTACGGCGGGCCGCCTGGAGCAGTGCGACATGGCCGGCGTGCAGCAGGTCGAAGCAGCCGCCGGCGGCCACGACGGTCCCGCCCGCGGCGCGCACCCGGGCGGCCGTGCGCAGCGCGTCGTCCGTCGGCTCGGCGTCCACCGCCGGAGGCGCCGGCACCGGCGGCGCGGACACCGCTCGGGCGCCGCCCTCGGCGACGTACCGGGTCGCGGCGTGCACGGCGCCGCGGACGGCGGCCTCGGTGAGTTCGCCGTCGGCCAGCAGCCCGGCCGCGGCCGCCGCGAACCGGTCCCCGGCGCCGCAGGCGTCACCGTCGGCCGTCACCGGCGACGGCACCAGCAGCGGGGTGTCGCCGTGCGACAGCAACGCGCCCCGGCCGCCCAGCGTCACGGCGACGGAGGCCGCCCGCCAGGCCCGCACGAGCGTGTCGGCGTCCCGGGCCGCCGTCTGGAGCGCGCCCGCGCCCTCGGGCGGTTCGTCACCGGCGAAGCCGCGCGCCTCGCTCGCCGACGGCGTGACCAGCCGCACCCCCGGCACCGGCCGCTCCCCGCGCGGATGCGGATCCCACACGACGGGCACCCTGGCCGCCGCGGCCGCCAGTTCCTCCCGCAGTACCTCGGCGGTGCCGCGGCCGTAGTCGGCGACGAGGATCGCGCCGGCCTCGGCGACCGCACGGCGCGCCTCGTCGGTCGCCTCCCCGGCCCGGCCGTCGCCGTCGTCCAGCCGCAGCAGCGGCGTGCCCTCCGCGAGGACGCGGGTCTTGCTGGAGAGATCGCCGGTCAGCGGCAGCCGCACCAGCCGCACCCGGCCGCCCAGCGCGCGCACCAGACAAGCACTGGACTCGTCGTCGCCGAGCGCGGCCACCAGGGTGACGGGCCTGCCGTCCGCCGCGGCGAGCCAGGCCGCGAGGGCCGCCCCGCCGGGCCGGGTGGTGCGCCGGGCGGCGCTCACCACCGGCACGGGCGCGTCCGGCGCCAGCCGCTCGGCCCGTCCGCACAGATCGTGGTCGAGCAGCGCGTCGCCGACGACGAGCAGCGGCGCCGGGGCGCTCATGCGCCGTCCCTTCCGGCCGGGTCCGCCCACCGGTCCGCGTTCCGGCCCCGCCGCTCGACGGCCAGGCGCCGCTCCACGCTCCGGTCGAAGGACTCGCAGAGCATGTGCACGGCGACCAGGTGCAGCTCCTGCACCGTGGCGGACGTGGCCCCCTCCACGCACAGGGCCTCGTCCACCGCCGCCTCCAGGGGGTTGGGCGCCGGACCGGTCAGCGCCCAGACGGTCATGGCGAGGCGGGCGGCCTCCTTGGCCGCGACGAGCAGGTTCTCGCTCGCGCCGCTGGTGGACAGCAGCATCAGCACGTCCCCGGCCCGGCCGTGGGCGGCGACCTGACGGGCGAAGATCTCCTGCACGCCGTAGTCGTTGGCGATGGCCGTGGTGGAGGACGTGTCGGCGTGCAGGGCGAGCGCGGAGAACGCCGGGCGGTCGTCGCGGTAGCGGCCGACGAGTTCGGCGGTCAGGTGCTGGGCCTGGGCGGCGCTGCCGCCGTTGCCCGCGACCAGCAGCCGGGAACCGGCCCCGAGCCGGTCGGCGAGGCCGGCGCCCCACCGGTTGAGCACGGGCGTGGCGTACTCGCGGAAGCCCGCGAGGGCCTTCATCAGGTCGTCGCAGTGAGTGACGTCGGTGGCGAGTTTCATCGGACGACTCCCGAGAGCGAGGGGACGGAGGAGACGGCGCTGTAGACCCGGGCCACCCCGTCGGCGACGCGATCCCAGGTGTAGCGGGCGAGGACGCGGCGCCGGCCCGCGGCGCCGTACCGGGCGAGCCGGGCGGGATCGTCGAGGAGGTCGCGGATCGTCGTGGCGAGGTCGTGGTCCTCGTCGGGTGGCACGAGGACGCCCGTGACGTCGTCGACGACCGTGTCGAGCTGGCCGCCGACGGCGGTGGCCACGACGGGAGCACAGCACGCCATGGCCTCGACGGGGACGATGCCGAACGGCTCGTAGCGGGGCAGGGACAGCACCAGGTCGGCGCCGGACATCAGCTCCGGCATCCGGTCCGGGCGCACCCCTCCGAGGAAGGTCACCCGGTCGGCCACCCCGTGCTCCTCGGCGAGCGCCCGCAGCCGCTCCGCCTCCGGTTCGGCGCCCAGCAGGGCGTGCTCGGGCCCGCCGGCGATGAGAAGTTCGGCGTCGGGGACGCCGGGCAGCGCGCGGATCGCCCGGTCGAAACCCTTGCGGGGGACGAGCCGGCCGACCGACAGCAGCCGACGGGGCGCGGAGGCGGACCGCCGGGCCCCGGCCACGGGCGCGAACTGCACCGGGTCCACTCCGCAGGGGACGACGCGGACCCGGTCGCGCGGCAGGCCCATGGCGATCAGCTCGGCCACCTCGTCCTCGCAGGTGGCGATGATCCCGGCGCACTCCCGCCCCACCGCCGACTCGATGGCGACGCGCTGCGGCGGACTGGTGTCGGCGGCCCCCTGATGACGCTTCTTCACCGTGCCGAGCGCGTGGTACGTCTGCACCACCGGCACCCCCAGGGCGCGCGCCCCGGAGACCGCCGCCATCCCGGACATCCAGAAGTGCGCGTGCACCACGTCGGGTGGCTCGGCCGCCCACTCCTGCGCCAGCCACGCCCCGAACTCCGGAATGTACGGCAGCAGTTCGTCCTTGGGTATGGGGGCCGGGGGTCCGGCGGGCACATGGACCACCTTCACCCCGTCCGACGTCGTGACCCGCTCCGGCAGCCTGGGGTCGTCGCGGCGCGTGTACACGACGACCTCGTGGCCCCGGCGGGCCAGCTGCCCGGCGAGCTGGGCCACGTACACGTTCTGTCCGCCCGCGTCCGGGCCGCCGAGTTCGGCCAGGGGGCTGGCGTGCTCGGAGACCATGGCGACGCGGCCGGCGGTGGGGTGACTGGGGCTCATCGGGTGACCTCCTTGATCAGGCGTTCCCAGTCGTCGCGGAAACGCCGTTCTCCGTAGCGGGCCTGAACCGCGGCCCGGCCGGCCTCCCCTGTCGCGCGGGCGTACGCGGGGTCCGCGGCCAGGCGGCGCACGGCGTCCTCCAGCACGTCGAACCGGTTGGAGACCACCCCCGCCCCCTCGGGAACGGCCTCGCGGACCTCGGTGGTGTCCAGCGCCACCACGGGCATCCCCAGGAACATGGCCTCCAGCAGCGACAGCCCCAGCGACGTCCAGCGGATCGGGTGCAGGTAGAGGCGGCAACGGGCCATCGCCGGGTGCAGTTCGCCCTGCGGCAGGTCCCGGCTGCGGCAGCTCTCGGGCGGCAGCCCGAGGCGCTCGGCGAGCCCTTCCGTGCGCATGCCGAACACGTCCAGCGGCACCTGGCGGGCGAAGCGGGGCAGCAGATCCGTCCCGGTGGTGCGACCGCGCCGCACCGGCTCGTTGACGACGACCGCGGCACGGTTGTCCTCACCCGTCCACAACGGGCCCGGGTCGATGATGCCGTGCTCGATCACCGTCGTCGGCGCCCGCCCGTTGTCCCACATCAGACGGTTGAAGTGGGTGACGTGCACGACCGGTATGTCGGTCCGGTCGGCGAGCGGGTGGCGGGTGTCGACGGCCGACTCGTGCGGGCTGTTGTGCTCGACGTACACCGCCGCGACGTCGACACCGGGCCGGCGGCCCGTCCACTCGTGGGCCAGTTCCAGCTCGTGCGGGCGTTGCAGCACCATCAGGTCGATGTCGGCTCCGCGCAGCTCCTCGGGAGCCGCCTCACGGACCGTGCGCGGCCATTCCCACGTTCTGGCCCGCCCCAGCCCGTCCGGCCCGCGGTCGGGCGTCACCGGCACCAGGAAGGTGTACGGGCCCTGGACGAACGACGTCAGCCACGAGCCGTGCACATGCCAGACAAGAATGTTCATACGTGCTCCTCGAGCAGTTTCCGCACCGCCTGCACCACGTCCTGCCCGGTGACCTCGTCCAGGCAGGGATGGCCCGGCACCGGACAGTGCCGGGCCCTGCTGTCCGCGCAGGGCGCCTTCTGGTCGCCGAGCAGCACACTCGGCACGCCGTACGGCCCCCAGCGCTCCGCCGGGACGACCGGGGCGAACAGGGAGACCACCGGGGTGCCGACGGCCGCCGCCAGGTGCGCGGGGCCGGTGTTGCCGGACACCACGACGTCGGCGGTGCGCAGCACGCCCGCCAGCGTGCGCGGCTCGGTCCTGCCCCCGAGGTCCACCCCCGTCTCCCCGCTGACCCGGCGGGTGAGGTCCGTCTCGTCCGGCCCGCCGGTGACGATCACCCGGTGACCGGCGTCGGTGAGCAGCGCCACGGCCTCGGCGCAGCGTCCGGGACTCCAGGCGCGGGCGGGCGCGCTGGCACCGGGGTGGACGACGACGTACGGGCCGTTGCCGGTCAGCGCCACCGTGTCCGGCGGCGGCAGGACGCGCAGCCGTCCGTCGTCGCCGGGCGGCGGCGGGAATCCCAGCGCGGCGGCGGTGTCGAGCGCCGCCTCGGCCTCGTGCCGGCCGGGCAGCCGCCGGTGCCGTACGTCGAGGAGGCTGCCCGGGTGGTCGACGCTGTCGGCGCCGATCCGGCCGATCCCGGCCAGCCGCAGGACCAGGGCGGTGGGCAGCGGGCTCTGGTGGAACGAGGTCAGGACGAGGGCCACGTCGAACGCGGCCTCGCGCAGCCGCCGTACCAGCCCGTCGAGGTCCGCCGCCCGCACCGGGGGCGGGTCGACGCCCTCCCACGGCGCCGACCACACCAGGACCTCGTCGACGCCGGGCAGCAGCCGGGCGGCGGGTTCGCCGCGTGGACCGCACAGCATCGTCACCTGGGTGCTGCGGGCGGCGACCGCGCGGACGGCGGGCCCGGCGAGCAACACGTCGCCGAAGCTGTCGAGCCGTACGACCAATGCCCTCACAGCCGTCCTCCCCGGGTCCCCGCCAGCAGCCGGTTGACCGCCGTGAGCAGGTCGGGGGCGGTGGCGGGCGCCGCCTCGACCTCCTCGGGCAGGGTCACCGCCGTCGGGACCAGCACCCCCCGGGCGCCCGCCGCGCGGGCGGCCAGCACATCGGACCCGATGTCGCCGATGACCACACAGTCCTCGGGCGCCACGTCCAGTCGGCGGGCCGCCTCGATCACCAGCCCGGGACGCGGTTTGCGGCAGGCGCAGCCGTCGTCGGGCAGGTGCGGGCAGTACACCCACGTGCCGAGGCCGCCGAGCAGGGTGTCCACCCGGTCGTTGACGCGGCGCACGTCGGCATGGGTGAGCAGTCCGCGGCCGATGCCCGACTGGTTGCTGATCACTCCCGTCGCGATGCCCTCGGCCCGCAGCAGGTCCGTCGCCCGCCGCGCGCCGGGCAGCAGGCGGACCCGGTCGGGGTCGCCGTTGTAGGGGACGTCCTCGACGAGGGTGCCGTCGCGGTCGAAGAGGACGGCGGCGACCCGGACGAGGTCGGCGGTCGGGCGGCTCACGGCCGGCCTCCCATCGGCAGCGCCCGGCGGTGCCGCACCAGGCCGTCCAGCCAGTGGCGCACCGCGAGCGGCGGAATGACCACGCTGGTGACCGCCATGGTGGCGACCTCGTCCCGGGTCCGCGGGCCGGGCGCGATCCGGGCGGCGGCGAACTCGGCGGTGCCCGCCAGCCACAGCGCGCCGGCCGCGGCGGCGGCCCGGCGCCGGCCGGCCAGCGCGCACAGGGACGCGGTGAGGGCGGCGGACGTCACCAGGACGTGCCGGGGGAGCCGCCCGCGCGGTGCCTCGGCGCGCGACCACCAGTCCGGGCCGTGCAGCCGGTTCATCAGGACGTCGTCGGCGTTGCCGCGCTGGGCCCTCACCGACACCCAGCGGTCGGCCGGCCGCACCGGGTGCCGGGTCGTCCGCAGACCGCGCCGCAGCGTCCAGCCGGCCTCCAGGACGCGCAGCGCCAGGTCGGCGTCCTCCCGGAACGCCCGGCGGAACCGCTCGTCGAAACCACCCACACCGGCCAGCGCGGCCGTCCGGTAGGCCATGTCGGCGGTCGCCCAGGCCGCCTGCTCCAGTCCGGCCGTGCCGCGTTCCCAGTCCGTGGGCCTGCGGTCCTCGGGGAGCGGGACGGTCAGCCGGCCCTGGACGCCGCCGGTGTCCGGGCCGGCCGCGTCGAGATCGTCCGCCAGGAGCCGGGACCACTTCGGCAGCACCCGCACGTCGTCGTCGAGGAACACCGTCCACGGCGTACCGACCGTGCGCCAGCCGGTGTTGCGGGCGGCGGCGGGTCCGCGCCCGCCGCTGCGCAGGGTGCGCACCCGCCCGCGCAGCACGCCGGCCGCCTCCAGCGGCAGCTCCCCGGCCGGCTCCGGGCGGTCGTCGACCACGACGACCTCCTCGGGCGGATGGTCCGCGGCCGCGGCGAGGGCGCTCAGGCAGTCGGCGAGGCAGGGCCGCCCGATCGTGGGGATCACCACCGAATAGGCGGGCGCGTCCGTCATGCGAACACCTTCTTCCGCCGGACCGCGAACGGGCCGAGGGCGAGCAGGTCCACGGGCGCGGACCCGAAGCACTCCAGTGCGTCCCGCGGATCGTCGACCATCGGCCGTCCCGCGGTGTTCAGGCTGGTGTTGACCACCACCGGCAGCCCGGTCCGCCGCTCGAAGCCGTCGATCATCCGCGCCACCAGCGGCTCCTCCGCCCGGTCCACGGTCTGGATGCGGGCCGTGCCGTCCACGTGGACCACGGCCGGGATCCGGTCCCGCCACTCGGCGGCGACCTCGTGCACGAACAGCATGTACGGGCTGGGCATCGGCCCGTCGAACAGCTCCGGCGCCCGCTCCGCCAGCACCATCGGGGCGACCGGACGGAACTCCTCGCGGCCCTTCACCGCGTTGAGCCGCTCCAGGTTCTCCGCCCGCCCCGGATGGGCCAGCAGCGAGCGATGGCCGAGCGCCCGCGGCCCGTACTCGCTGCGGCCCTGGAACCAGGCCACGACACCGTCGCGCGCCAGTTCCTCGGCGACGGTCTCGGCGATGTCCGCGGGCTCCTCGTACGGTACGGCCGCCCGCTCCAGCCAGTCGCGCAGCTCGGCGTCGCTCCAGCCGCGGCCCAGGGCGGCCGTCGGCATGGCCTCCACGGTCTCCTTCTGGTGGGCGACGTGCAGAGCGGCACCCAGCGCCGTGCCCGCGTCCCCGGCCGCGGGCTGCACCCAGACCCGCTCGAACGGGCCCTCCCGGTACAGCCGGGTGTTGGCCACGCAGTTGAGGGCCACCCCGCCCGCGAGGGTCAGCACGTCCTCGCCGGTGCGCTCGTGCAGCCACCGCACCAGATCGAGCAGCACCTCCTCCAGACAGGCCTGCGCGCTGGCGGCGATGTCCGCGTGGTCCTGCGTCCAGGGGGCGCCGGCGGCGCGCGGCGGGACCAGCGACGCCCACGGGACGGTGCGGGCCCGGAAACCGCCCTCGCCGTCCGCGCGCACGTACTCGCGCAACCGGTCGAGGTGGCGCGGCGTGCCGTACGAGGCGAGCGCCATGACCTTGAACTCGTCGCTGCTGCGCAGGAAACCGAGGTGCTGGGTGAGGTCCTCGTAGAACAGGCCCATCGAGTCCGGCAGCGACTGGGAGCCGAGGACGGTGAGTTCGCGGTTCGCGTAGCGGCCCGCGAGGTGGGAGCCGCACTCGCCGCGGCCGTCGAGCACCAGGACGGCGCAGTCGGGGTAGGGGGAGGCCTGCCCGGCCGAGGCGGCGTGCGCGACGTGGTGCGGGACGAAGCGGACCTTGGCGGGGTCGAGGCCGGGCAGCGCCTCGGCCAGGAACTCGGGGGCGCGGCGCGCGTACTCCTGCCGCAGATGGTCCCACGGGTCGTTCAGGCCCAGCTGGTCCGCGGGGCGCGCGAGGTCGGGGTCGTAGGAGTAGGCGACCGCGTCCAGCTCGGACGGGTCGAGCCCGGCCTGCTCCAGGCACCACCGGGCGGACAGTTCGGGCACTTCCCAGGCGGAGAAGGGGACGGGGCGTTTGCCGTGCTTACGACGGCTGAAGCGCTCCTCCTCCGTCGCCGCCACGATCCTGCCGTCCATGACGAGCGCGGCGGCGGGATCGTGGAAGAGGGCGTTGATTCCCAGTACGCGCATGCGAAGCCTCCGGGGCGGGGTGGGGGGCGGGTCTCAGAGCTGCGGCACCCGCGTCGGCTGGGTCGCGGCGAAGTAGGCGATCGTGTGCTTGATGCCTTCCTCCCAGGGCACCCTGGGCGCCCAGCCCAGCAGCTCCCGGGCCAGCGTCGTGTCCGGGCGGCGCCGCTGGGGGTCGTCGACGGGACGGTCGACGAACTCGATCCGCGAGTGCGATCCCGTCAGCTCCACCACCCGGCGCGCGATGTCGCGGACCGTGACCTCGTCGGTTCCGCCGATGTTGACCGGCCGCACCGAGTGGCTCGCCGCCACCAGCAGGATCCCGTCCACCGTGTCGTCGACGTAGCACAGCGACCGCGTCTGACCGCCGTCGCCCGCCACCGTCAACGGCTCGCCGGCCAGTGCCTGACACACGAAGGTGGGGACCGCGCGCCCGTCGTGGGCCCGCATCCGCGGCCCGTACGTGTTGAACAGCCGGACGATGCCGGCGTCGGCGTCCCGGGCCCGGACATGGGCCGTGACCAGCGCCTCCGAGAACCGCTTGGCCTCGTCGTACACACTCCGCGGGCCGACGGGGTTGACGTTGCCCCAGTAGTCCTCGCGCTGCGGGTGCACCAGGGGATCGCCGTACACCTCGGACGTCGAGGCGAGCAGGAACCTGGCCCCGTCCCGCTCGGCGACGGCCAGCATGTTGCGGGTGCCCAGACTGCCGACGTCGAGCGTCTCCAGGGGCAGCCGCAGGTAGTCGGCGGGCGAGGCCGGACACGCGAAGTGCAGGACCAGGTCGTACGGCCCCTCCAGGCGCTCCGGGCAGTGCGCCGCGGACACGTCGCACTCGACGAACCGGAAGCCGGGGTGCTCCTCGAGGTGGGCGATGTTCGTCCGTGAACCGGACACCAGGTTGTCCGCACAGTCGACTTCGGCACCTGAAGCCAACAGACGCTCGCAGAGATGGCTGCCGAGGAAGCCGGCGCCGCCGGTGACCACGGCACGACGCCAGGGCAGGCGGGGGGTCGCATCATTCATGGGACGTCCTTCGGTCGCGTCCGGAGGCGCCAGGCCGAGGTCGGCGCGCTGATCCGGTGCGGCACGGGAGTGTGGGGAGGGGTGAGGGAGCGGGACGCGCCGAGTGCCGCGTGGCACTGCCGTCCCGGTCTGCCGCCGTTTTCCCGACGACACTGGCCGGGGTTCCCGAGTCAGTAGCTTTCACACGTTGATCCCTATTGTGCTCAGGTACCGACTGTCCCGCGACCGCGACGCAGAGGCGTCACCGGCCCAGGGCGTCCCGGCGCACGGCCCCGACGCGCCTCACCCGGTCGGCCCCGTGTCGGCCCCGCGGCGCTGGGCACCCGGCCCGTGGCGGGTCCGTTCCGGATCCGCTGTGCCGAGGCTTGGAGGTGAAGGACATGGGTCACGGTGGAAACGTCATCGACGAGCTGATGACCGATCATCGTGAGGTCGAGGAGCTGTTCGGCAGGATCGAGGCGCTGCCGTCCGGCCACAAGGACCGCAAGATGTACGCCGACCAGGTCACGATGGAGCTGATCAGGCACGCGGTGGCCGAGGAGGCCTACCTTTACCCGGCGGTGCGCGAGCACGTGGCGGGCGGGGACGCGCTGGCCGACAAGGAGCTGGTGGACCACGCCGAGGCCGAACAGATCATGAAGGACCTGGAGGGCTGCGAGGCGGACGACCCGCAGTTCGACCGGCTCGTCGGCATGCTGATGGGTGAGATCCGCGAGCACGTCGCCGACGAGGAGGGCAACCTCTTCCCGCGGCTGCGCTCGGCCTGCCCCCCGGACGCCCTGGACGACCTGGGCGACAAGGTCCGCATGGCGAAGAAGACGGCGCCGACGCGTCCCCACCCGTCCGCGCCGGACAAGCCGCCCGCCAACAAGATCCTGGCGCCGGGAGCGGGCCTGGTGGACAGGGTGCGTGACGCGCTGAGCGGGCGCGGCAAGCAGGGCTGACACCCCGGGGCCTCGCACACACGGGCCGCAGGACACAGCCGCGGAGCAGGGGGCCGGGTCCGTCGCCGTCGGCGACGGACCCGTCGGCATGCCCCCGGACCCTTGTGAGCAACCGCACTTGGGACGGCAACCACCGTACGGTCGCGCCCGGTTGGGCGTCGGAGGGCACCGCGGCGCGGGTGGGCCGGCGTGCCCCACCCGTCGCGTCTGCCACGATGGTCCGCGCCGTAACCGATCAGGTGGAGTGGCCGCGCAGCGCTGCCGGTGTTCCCCGGTTCCGCCGCCCCGTGACCTCCCCCTCGCACCCTCGGGTACCGCACTGTGTCCTCCCCGCCCCTCTCCGCGCCCACGCCTGCCCCCGGCACGCCCTCCCGGAACGCCGCGCGCTCGCCGTGGCGGTCCCTGAGGCACCCCAGCATGCGCTGGTGGTCCGTCGCCAACTTCGTGTCCAACGCCGGCACCTGGATGCAGCTCACCGTCCAGAACCTGCTCGTCCTGCAGATCACCGGGTCCGCCGCGGCCACCGGCCTGTCCATGTCCGTGCAGGCCGCGCCCGCGCTCTTCATGAGCCTCCTGGGCGGCGCCGCCGTCGACCGCTGGCCGCGCAAGGTGACGGCCGCCGTCAGCCAGGCACTGCTGGGCACGGTCGCCTTCACCACGGCCGTGCTCGTCGCCCTGGACCTGCTCTCCATGACCTCCCTGATGGTGCTGGCCGCCGTGACCGGCACGATCGCCACCGTCGACGGCCCCGCCTGCGCCCTGCTCGGCAACGACCTCGTGCCCGTGGAGGACGTGCCCTCCGCCATCGGGGTCGGCGCGCTCGTCCACAACGCGGGCCGGCTCGTGGGCGCGGCGCTGGCCGGGGTCACGGTGGGCTTCCTCGGCACGGCCGCCGCCTACGCGGCCAACGGGCTGTCGTTCCTCTTCGTCACCGCCGTCATCCCCTTCCTGCGCCCGGCGGCCGGCGCCGCGGTCCGCGCCGCCGGCCCCCGGACCGGGAAACGCGACGACATGACCATCCGGGAGGGACTGGCCTTCTTCGCCCGCCGGCCCCGCCTGGTGGCCCTCGCCGGGGTCACCGGCCTCAGCGCGGTCTTCGGCCGGAACTACGGGCTCACCCTCGCCGTGCTCGTCACCGGCCCGCTGGCCGGAGGGCCGGGCGCCTTCGGCACCGTCTCCACCGTCCTCGCCGTCGGCGGCATCCTGGGAGCCGTCGTCGGCGCCCGCCTGCGCCGGCCCTCGGTCCGGATCGTGGGCACCCTGGCGGCGACGGGCGCGCTGCTCCAGGTGGTGGCCGGGCTGTCGCCCTCGCTGGCCGTCCTGCTGGTGCTCGTGCTCCCGATGGCCGTCGTCGAATCCGTCTCCGACACGGCCGGCACCGCGGTACTCCAGACCGACCCGCCCCCTCACCTGCGCGGACGCGTACTGGGTGTGTGGAGTAGCATCGGCACCGTGTGGGGCCTCGGCGGCCCGCCGGCCCTGGGCCTGCTGATGGAACTCGCGGGACCGCGCGGCGCCCTGGTGACCGGCGGCCTCGTCATCGTGGTCGGCATCACCGCCGGCCACGCCCTGCGCACCCGCCGCACCCCGCGACCCGTACCGATCCCGACGCGGCCGGGGGAGGAGATCCCCGGCCGCGAGGCACTGGGGACGGCCGCCTGAGGGGACGCCTCGGCGGGCTCCGGCCGGGTGTCGACCGGGTGCGACCGCCGCGCCGCCGTCGTCGTCGGGCGATCAGTGCCTGCTGGGGCCCCAGCAGGTCGGGGTGGCGGAGGCCAACTGCGGCTTCGCGGTCGCGGGCGTCGGGGACGGCGGCCTGAGGGGACTTCCCGCGCGGGCTGGCCGGGTGTGACCGCCGCCGTCACCGCCGTCGTCAGGTGAAGTGGGCCGGGTGCGACCGCCGCACCGCCGTCGCCGTCGTCGTCAGGCGATCAGTGCCTGTCCGGGGCTGGAGCAGGGGTGGCGGAGCCGGGCCGCCGCTCGGCGGTCGCGGGCGTCGGGGACGGCCGCGTGACGGGACTTACCGGGCGGGCCGGCCGGGTGTCGACCGGGTGCGACCGCCGCCGTCACCGCCGTTGTCAGGCGAAGCCGGCCGGGTGCGACCGCCGCACTGCCGTCGTCGTCAGGCGATCAGTGCCTGTCCGGGCCCGAGCAGGTTCGTCAGCTGGGTGCCGTGCAGGTCGGACACGGGGGCCAGCAGGTCGGGGTGGCGGAGGAGGGCCGCCGCTTCGCGGTCGCGGGCGTCGGGGGCGAGCAGGCGGCGGAACTCCATCGGCACACCGGTCGTGTGATCGCCGCCGTCCAGGCCGGCCACCGCCAGCGCGGCCAGCTCCGGGTCGGTGAGCAGGCAGGCCGCCCAGCTCGCCACCACCTCGTCCACCCAGCTGCGCCAGGCATCCGGACCGTCGGCACCCGTACCGTCCGGGCCTCCGCCGTCCGCCTCCGTACCGCTGATCCAGTCCAGCCTGGCCGAGCCGCCCGGCCCCGCCAGGCCGACCAGCGCCGCGTCCATCACGGTCGGGTAGCGCAGCCACGCCGCGACGGTCACCGCCTGGCGGGCCTGCACCTCGCACAGGGCGGACGCGAACGCGCCACCGCAGGCGGGGTAGGCCCGCGTCAGCCAACGGGAGGTCGCCGCTATGAGTGGGGAGAGATCTGCGCGCACTGATGGCCGTCCGAGGTGCGTACGAGGGAAGGGACCGAAACCGTAGCCCGCGCCCCCCTCGCGAGGACATGGCCGAGCCCTCGGGGACGACGTGGTTTCGGCCACACGCGGCGCCCGTCGTCGTGGTCCGGTGGCGCGTCGAACGGCGGGGTGAGCGGGGAACGGCCCGGTCCGGGCCGAATCCGGCGCGGCGGGCTGTCAGTGGTGGGCGGAGCGGTTGATCTCGACGATCTCGTCCAGGGTGGGCGCGGAGGTGAGGGCGGCGAAGCGCTCCATCAGCCGGTCACGCGTGCGCGGGGCCTCGGTCCGGTCAGCGGCGGCCAGGGCGGACTCCAGTTCCTTCAGGTTCAGCTCGGTGCAGTAGGCGGGGGTGCCCGGCTGCTGGCGCCAGGAGTCGGCGAGCACGCCGGCGTCGAAGGGATCGAATCCGGTGTCGTCCACGAGGCGCATGGCGATGCGTCGTGCGTCTTCGGAGTCGCCCGCGACCGGGATGGCGAGGCGGCCCGGGGTCCCCGCCGGAACTCCCCTGGTCAGCTGGGTTTCGGCCAGGGCGGCGTTCCACGCCTTGACCACGGGGCGCCCCAGCCGCTCGGTGATCCACAGGCTCTCCACCTGTCCGTCGGCCACCGCCTCGATGTGCCCGTTGAGCTGCGGGTAGTAGTTGGAGGTGTCGACGACCACCGTCTCCCCGGCCACGGAGGCGAGCGGTCCGGCCAGTTCCGGTACGCGGTGGAAGGGGACGGACAGGATGATCACGTCCCGTTCCCGGACGCCGACGGCGGTGGTCACCGCGCGGGCGCCGAACTCCAGCACGTCCTCCGGGACGAACTCGGGGCCCCGGGCACCCGCCACCTGGATGTCGTGACCGGCCGCGCCGAGCCTGCGGGCCAGATTCCCACCGATCGCTCCGGTGCCGATAACAGTGATTTTCATGATGTGTCCCTTCGGAGGCCGCGCCGGCCTGAGGGCGGCGCGAGGTGATGAGTGTGCGGGATCGGTGCGGGCGGACATGGCGGTCGCGGTCGTTGCCGGAGACCCGGCGCCACGGCATCGGTGTACCGAGGAGCGCTACGCCTCGTCGTCCCGCTCGCGGTAGCCGCTCTCGATCAGTGCGCGGAGGCGGCCGAGCGACTCGGCGTCGGTGGCGCCGGTGCCGCTGATCCAGGCGACGGAGATCGCCGCGAGGAACAGGTCGTATCCCGTCACCGACGGGCGCACGTGCCCCGTCAGCTGCGCGGCCCGCACGTACCGGTCGGTGGTGGTGATGAGGATGTCGCAGGGAAGCGTGAGCGGGTTGCCGGGGTCCTGCGCCCTGGCCGCGGCCATGAGCGGCTCCGGCAGGCCGCTGAAGGAGCTGAAGTACTCCTCCATCGCCCGCAGCCACTGCTCCAGCGCCTCGGAGGCGTCGCCGAGCCGCTCGATGTCCGCCCGGCGGGCCACCAGCTCCTCGGAACGCGTCTGGAGCACGGCCGCCAGCAGCGCCTCCCGCGTCGGGAAGTGCCGGTACAGCGTGCCGGGCCCGACACCCGCCTCCTTGGCGACCGCCTCCAGGGAGGTGCCCACGCCGTACTTGAGGAAGTGGCGCTGCGCCGCTTCCAGGAGGGCCGCACGGTTGCGCTGGACGTCCGCACGGAGCCGACGGCCCTGCTGCTCCTCGGCGCTCACGCGTTCTCCCGCCTCGTCTGCGGCCGATGAAACGGAGGGGTCCTCCGAATCAACTCGAGGATAAAGCGGAGGATGCCTCCGGTCAAACCAACCTCGCGCCATGGCCATGGCCATCGCCTTCACTGACTCAGGACGTGGTCGGGCCGCCCGGCGCGACACCGAGCGCTTCGGCCGACAGGGTGCGCCAGTACGAGTACGAGTACGAGTGCGCGGGGGCCTCCGGTCCGGCGGCGCCTCGCCGGCAAGGTGTTCGCAAGCAAGGCGTCGGGGGTCAAGGCGCCGGGGGCGGGCAAGGCGTTCGCGGGCAAGGGGTTCGCCGGCTCCGTCCTCTCCGGCTCCCCGCTCGCCGCACCCGCCCGTGGCGCCTCCGCGACGGCCGCATCCGCGATCGCCCCCCTCGCCATCGAGAAGATCCGGCCTCCCAGCCGTATGTGGGGGCACGAGGGGCCGTCCGCCCCCGGCCGCGCCGTCGATCCAAGGGACTCGCCTCATGAACGCAACCGCCGCCATCGGTGTCACCGGTCTCGGTGTGATGGGCCGCAACCTCGCGCGGAACTTCGCCCGCAATGGCTACACCGTCGCCGTCCACAACCGCACCGCGGGCCGCACCCGTGCGCTCGTCGAGGAGTTCGGACACGAGGGCGCGTTCGTCCCGGCGGAGTCGGCGCGCGCGTTCGTCGCCGCGCTCGAACGCCCCCGCCGTCTGATGATCATGGTGCAGGCGGGCGCGGTGACCGACGCCGTCATAGACGAGTTCGCCCCGCTCCTCGAGCCCGGCGACATGATCATCGACGGTGGCAACGCTCACTTCGCCGACACCCGCCGTCGCGAGGAGGCCCTGCGCGCGCGGGGTCTGCACTTCGTCGGCACCGGCGTGTCGGGCGGCGAGGAGGGCGCCCTCGACGGGCCGTCGATCATGGTCGGCGGCTCCACCGAGGCGTACGACGTGCTCGGCCCGATGTTCGAGGCGATCAGCGCGCGGGTCGGCGGCGAGCCCTGTGCCGCACACGTCGGCACCGACGGCGCCGGGCACTTCGTCAAGATGGTCCACAACGGCATCGAGTACGCCGACATGCAGCTCATCGCCGAGGCGTACGACCTGCTGCGCCAGGTCGCCGGGTACACCCCGGCGGAGATCTCGGACATCTTCCGCGCCTGGAACCAGGGGCGTCTCGGCTCCTACCTGATCGAGATCACCGCCGAGGTCCTCGCCCACACCGACGAGGCCACCGGGCTGCCGTTCGTGGACATCGTGACCGACGCGGCCGGGCAGAAGGGCACCGGCCGCTGGACCGTGCAGACCGCCCTGGACCTGGGCTCACCGGTCACCACCATCGCCCAGGCCACGTTCGCCCGAGCCGCCTCCGGCCAGGCCGACCTGCGCGACGCGTACTCCGGACTGCCCGGCGGCACCACGCCCGCGATCAGCCGCACGGAGGCCGCCCGCTTCGCCTCCCAGGTGGAGCACGCCCTGTACGCCTCGAAGGTCATCGCCTACGACCAGGGCTGGAAGATGATCCAGGACGCGGCGGGCGAGTACGGCTGGAAGATCGACCTGGGCTCGGTCGCCCGCATCTGGCGCGGTGGCTGCATCATCCGCGCCTCCTTCCTGGACCGCATCCGCACCGCGTACGCCGCCGACCCCGAACTGGTCAGCCTGCTGGGGGAGATGGAGTTCGCGATGGAGATCACCGACGCCCAGGTGCCCTGGCGGGAGACGGTGGCCTCCGCGGCCCGCCGCGGCATTCCGGTCCCCGCGTTCTCCGCGGCCCTCGCCCACTACGACACCCTGCGCGCCGGCCGGCTGCCCGCCGCCCTGCTCCAGGGCCAGCGCGACTACTTCGGCGCGCACACCTACGGCCGTACCGACCGTCCCGGCGCCTTCCACACCCAGTGGGCCCAGCCGGGCCGCCCGGAGACGCCCTCGGAGTGAGGCCACGAGCCCGACCCACCTGTCCGGCCCGACCTGTCCGGCCCGACCAGTCGGCCCGACCGACCAGTTGCGGCCAGGCGGACCGGGCCGGACTGGTCGGTCGGGCGACGGGAGAGGCGGACGGGTCAGGCGCTCGGTGCCGGGAACGTCGGGTACTCGACGCCCGACACGTGCTGGACGACGCGGACGACCTGGCAGGAGTAGCCGAACTCGTTGTCGTACCAGAGGTAGAGGATCGCGTTGTCGCCCTCCACCTTGAGAGCCCCGGCGTCGACGATGGAGGCGTGGCGCGAGCCGATGAAGTCGCTGGAGACCGCGTCGGGGGCGCTGATGAAGTCGATCTGGCGCTTGAGCGGCGAGGTCAGCGACACACCCCGCAGGTAGTCGAGCACCTCCTCGCGGCCGGCCTCGCGGGCCAGCTGGAGGTTGAGGATCGCGATCGACACGTCCGGCACCGGCACCCGGATGGAACTGCCGGTGATCCGCGCGTCGAGGTCGGGCAGAGCCTTGGCCACCGCGGAGGCCGCGCCCGTCTCGGTGATGACCATGTTGAGCGGCGCGGAGCGGCCCCGGCGGTCGGACTTGTGGTAGTTGTCCAGCAGGTTCTGGTCGTTGGTGAACGAGTGGACGGTCTCCACGTGGCCGCGCAGTACGCCGTACTCGTCCGCCATCGCCTTCAGCGGCGGGACGATCGCGTTGGTGGTGCAGGACGCGCAGGACAGGATCCGCTCGTCCGGCTTGATCGTGTCGTGGTTGACGCCGTGCACGATGTTGGGGACGTCGCCCTTGCCGGGCGCGGTCAGCACGACCTTGTCGACGCCGGGACGCAGGTGCTTCGACAGTCCTTCGCGGTCACGCCACTTGCCGGTGTTGTCGATGAGGATCGCGTCGGTGATGCCGTACGCCGTGTAGTCGACCTCGCTCGGGTCGTCGGCGTAGATCACCTTGATCTCGTTGCCGTTGGCGACGATCGTGCTGTTGTCCTCGTCGACGGTGATCGTGCCCTGGAACTGACCGTGCACCGAGTCGCGGCGCAGCAGTGACGCCCGCTTGACGAGGTCCTGCTCGCCGCCCCCGCGCACCACGACGGCGCGCAGCCGCAGGCCGTTGCCGGACCCGGACTTCTCGATGAGCAGGCGGGCGACGAGACGGCCGATGCGGCCGAAGCCGTACAGCACGACGTCGCGCGGCGCGCCGCGCTCGATCCGGTGGGCGCCGGTGGCGCCGGCGACGGCCTCGGCGGTGAACTCCGGCACCGACAGGCCGTGGTCGTCCGCCCGGTACTGCTCGGCGAGCAGGCCGATGTCGATCTGGGACGGGCCGAGGTCGAGGGCGGTGAGGGCCTGGAGGAACGGCAGGGTCTCGGTGACCGAGAGTTCCTCACCGGCGATCTGCCGGGCGAAGCGGTGGGTCTTGAGGATGCTCACCACCGACTTGTTCACCAGGGAGCGGCTGTGCAGCAGGACGGTGACGTCCCGCTCCCGGTGGAGCTTCCCGATCATCGGGATCATCGACTCCGCGATCTCCTCGCGGTTCTTCCAGTTGGTGAACGAGTCGTCGTTGACAGTCACAGGATTCTCTTTCGAGCTAGGTGGCGCTCATATGCTAACCGCCACCTGTCCCGGTCGTTCAAGGACCCCCTCGGTCAGGTGTGCGGGGCTCGGGTGGTGTCCGGAGCCCCGTTCCCCGGCGGGCGGCCGACGGACCCTCGGGCCGTCTCGGCCGCGGCCCCGGCACCCGGCCGGCGTGGGATGCCGAGGGCGCACACCGCGCCCAGCATGACCACCGCGACGCCGACCCACACCGCGGGGCGCAGGCCGTCGACGAACTCCTGCGGCCCCCGCATGCCGCCGTGCGCCACGAACACCGTGCTCAGGACGGCGATACCGAGCGCGCCGCCGATCTCGCGGACCGTGGTGTTCGCCCCGGACGCCTTGCCCGCGTGCTCCTTGGCGACCGAGCCGAGGACCACCGCGGCCGTGGGCGCGAACACGAGGCCCATGCCGGTACCGGCCACGATCATCGGGGCGACCATGGCGGAGTACGCGGTGTCGGTGCCGACGACGAGGTTGTTCCAGCCCAGCCCCACGCCCTGGAGGAACAGCCCGAGCGCCATCAGCCGCCCGCCGCCCACCCGGTCGGTGAGCAGTCCGGCCACCGGGGCGACGAACATCGGCATCAACGTCCAGGGCAGGGTGCGCACACCGGCCTCCAGCGGAGTGCGGGGCGGTGCGATCTGGAGGTACTGGGCCAGCAGGAACAGCGAGCCGAAGACACCGAAGTACATCGTCGCGGAGACGAGGTTGGTGAGGGTGAAGGCCCGCACCCGGTAGAAGGACAGCGGCAGCATCGGCTGCGGGACGCGCGCCTCCCAGGCCACGAAGAGGGCCAGCAGCACCAGGCCCGCCGCGAACGCGCCCAGCACCGTGACCGAGGTCCAGCCGTCCGGCTCGCCGTGCACGATCGCCCACACCACGGCGCACAGACCGGCCGCCGCGAGGGCCATGCCGACCAGGTCGAGGCGGGCGCCGGGCAGCGAACTCTCGCGCAGCGCGAACAGCACCAGCGGTATCGCGATCAGACAGACCGGCACGTTGATCCAGAACATCCACCGCCAGTCCAGGCCCTCGACCACCGCACCGCCCACCACCGGGCCCATCGCCACGGCGAGGCCGCTCACGCCGGACCACACCCCCAGCGCCATGCCGCGCAGCCGCTCCGGCACGGCCTGGGACAGCAGGGTCAGCGACAGCGGCATCACGGCCGCCGCGCCGAGGCCCTGCACCGCGCGGAAGGCGATCAGCTGAGCGCTGGTGTCGGCCAGGCCGCAGCCCATGGAGGCCAGCGTGAACAGGGCGACGCCCACGACGAACACCCGTCGCCGGCCGAACCGGTCACCGAGCGCGGCCCCCGTCATGAGCAGGCAGGCGAAGCTGAGGACGTAGGCGTTGACGAACCACTGGAGTTCCTGTGGGTTCGCCCGCAGGTCGACGGCCAGGGTGTGCAGGGCCGTGGACACGACGAGGTTGTCGAGCGCGACCATGAACATGGGCACGCTGCAGGCGACGACGGCGAGCCACAGCGGCACGCGCCGCCGCTCGTCGTCCGGGGCGGCGACGGCGGGCCCGTCGAGCGCCGGGTGGTGGGAGACGGTCATGACGGGCTCTCTCCTCGGCGAGGGGCGGGGCGGGGTCTCAGGCACCGGTGCGGTCCTGCTCGGCGAGCCGGCGGCGGGCGTCCGCCCAGTCCAGGGGCAGCGCGTCGGCCCGGACCTGCCAGAACGTGAACGTCGAGCCCTTCATCGTGGAGCGCAGCCCGGTCATGATCGACCGGTGCGGTTCCGTCCGCGCGTACCGGTACAGCGCCTCCTCGTCCTCCCAGGCCGACAGGGTCCAGAAGGTGCGCCTGAGGGGCTGGGCGATGAGCGAGGCGCCGTACGCGCCCGGTGCGCGGGTGACCTGTCGCCACGCGCTGAGGGACTTCAGGAAGAACCGCGGTACGTCTTTCGGGGAGCGGACCTCGAAGCGGGAGGCCATGACGTGGACCTCCGCGTCCGGGGCGGGCTCGCCGAGCGTGGTCCAGGGCAGGGTGGGCATGGCTGCGGCCTTCTGTGAGAGAGGCAGGGCGGGGCTGAAGGACCCGTGGCGGATTGATTGGATACCTTCACTATCCATGTTAGACAGTAGAGGTATCCAATTTCTAGAGCGGAGCCGTCCCGATGCGCATTTCCGAGCTGAGCCGCCGCAGCGGTGTCTCCGTGACGACGATCAAGTACTACCTCCGTGAGGGCCTCCTCGCGCCCGGCCGGCAGACCTCGGCGACCCAGGCCGACTACGACGACGAGCATCTGCGCCGACTGCGCCTGATCCGTGCGCTGACCGGTGTACGAGGACTGTCCGTCACCACCACCCGTGAGGTGCTGGACGCGCTGGCGGCCCACAGCGGCGACACGCATCTGCTGCTGGGCCTCACCCTCGGCTCCGTGTCCCTGTCCGGCGAGTCCGCCGAACAGGATCCGGCGGCCGGTGACGTGGAGGCGCTCGTCGAGGAGCTGGGGTGGCACGTGCACGAGTCGGCGCCCGCGCGCGCCGTCCTCGCCGAGGCCCTGACCTCCCTGCGGTCGGTCGGCATTCCCATGGACCGGCAGACCCTGTTGCCCTATGCCCGTCTCGCGGAACGGATCGCCGTCCTCGACCTCGACGGACTCGACGGCCTCACCGACCCGTTGGAGGCGGCCGAACGCGCCCTGCTGGTGACCGTCCTCCTGGAGCCCGCGCTGATGGCCCTGCGCCGCATGGCGCAGGAGAACGAGTCGGCCCGGCGCCACGCTCGGTAGGAGCGTCGTCTCGCGGGGCGGGGCAGGGCAGGGCGGGGCGTGCGGAGGTGGGCGGCGGGCCGCGCGGGTCGGGGCGAGGGCCGTGGCGGACCGTGGCCGGCGCGGGGCGCAGGGCTTGGCCGAAAACCCGATTGCCCGTCGTCGGAACGGGGTACGCGAGGCCGGACCCGCCAACCACCGCTATCTGGGAGCTTCCATGGAGACACCCGCCCACGACACCACCGCCGCCACGAGGGCGCTGGACGCGCTGGCCAGGGACACCGGGGACACGGCCGCGCTGGACACCCTCGCGCACTGCGACGTCCTGGTGCCCGTGCCCGAGGACGCGACCGACGAGGACGTGACCAACCCCAGCATGCTGGCGCTGCCCGTCCTGGAGCAGCCGGGAACGACGCCGATCGTCCCGGTGTTCACCTCGGAACCCGAGATGGTGGACCTGCTTCCGGGGGTCGCCCGCTACCGCCTCGTCCCCCTCGGCGCACTCGCCCACCAGTGGCCGGAGGGCGACCTGTCCCTCTCCATCGACGCCGCCGGCGAGCACCCGCTGACCCTCACCTCGGAGGGGGTGCGCACGCTGCTGGCCCGGTAGTCACCGGGTGCGGCACCCGGCCCGGCGCGACGAGCCGGCCGGTCATCCGGATCGGACGGCTCAGCCGGCCAGCATCCGGGCCAGTACCGCGCGCTGGAGCGGCAGGACCTCGCCGTGCAGCTCGCGGCCCTTCGGGGTGAGGGCGACGTACACCCCGCGCCGGTCCTCCGCGCAGACGGAACGCTCCACCAGGCCGTCCTTCTCCAGCCGCCCTATGAGGCGCGACAGCGCGCTCTGGCTGAGGTGGACGCGTCCGACGAGATTCTGCACCCGGCACTGGTCGCCCGGCCGGGGTGCCTCGGTGGCGAGGATGTCGAGTACCTCGAAGTCGCTCGCCCCGAGACCGTGCGGATGCAGTGCGCGGTCGATCTCGCACGTCGTGCGCGCGTGCACCGAGAGGATGTCCCGCCACCGGCCCTCGAGGTCCGTTCCGGCCGTGTTCGCTGCCATACCTGCACGGTAACACCGAATTCCCTCTTTGTTTACCGTGCAACTAGTGCGGGCGCAACGAGTTTCGGGGCGCACCCGAGCCCGGTCGCCGCCACCCTCTCGGGCTACGGCGCATCGGCGGGCCGGGGGCGCGGCACGGGATTCAGGAGGCAGCGGGGTCCTGCGTGAGCCCCACGAGGTTTCCGTCGGCGTCCTTCACGAAGGCGATCAGCTTGCCGCCGCCGACGTCCTGGACGTCCTGGAGCACGTCGGCCCCCGCCTCCACCAGGGCCGCCAGCCGGACCCGGATGTCACTGACGTGCCAGTACGGCACCGGGCCGGTCATGCCCCTGGCGTGCCCGTTCGGGTCGAGCCCGACGTCCTGCCCGGCCGCCTTGAAGCCGACGTAGTAGCTCTCGTCCGCGTACGGCTCGACCTCGAGCAGTGCCCGGAACACGGCCTTCGCCCGGTCGAGGTCCTTGACGGGATAGATGATGGTCTGCAGGCCGGCGGTCATGACGCGCTCCTCGCTGGGGTGGGGACCGACGGTTGCCGTCGGTGCCTCCACGCTAGGCGGGCGCCGGCCGGGGCGCTTCTCCGATCCTGACCGTTCGGCGACCGTACGCCGGAACGCCGGGCCGGGGTCCCTGCCCGCGGGACCTCGCCGGCCGTCGGCCCCGGCCCACCGTCACGTCGACTCGCGTTCCACCAGTTCCGTCGGCAGGATCACCGCGGCCGGGTCCTCGCCGCCGATCTGGGCCAGGAGGACCCGCACCATCTCGCTGCTGATCCGGTCCCAGGGCTGGCGGATCGTGGTGAGCGCGGGGCTGGCGGAGGTCGCCGCGGGGGAGTCGTCGAAGCCGCCGACCGCGACGTCCTCCGGTACCCGGCGGCCCGCCTGCCGCAGGGCCGCCAGCACGCCCTGCGCCATCAGGTCGGACGCGACGAACACCGCGTCCAGGTCGGAGACCCGCGCCAGCAGCCGCTCGGCGCCCGCCTCACCGCTGGCCCGGCTGTAGTCGCCGGAGACGACGAGCCGCTCGTCGGCCTCGATGCCCGCCTCGGCGAGCACCTCCTTGTAGCCGGCGAGCCGCTCCACGCCGCCGGGGGTGTCCAGCGGACCGGTGACCACGCCGATCCGGCGGCGGCCCCGGGCGAGCAGGTGGCGCACCATGTCCCGGGCGCCGTCCCGGTCGTCGGCGGCCACGTAGCTCACCTTGGACCCGATGCCGATCGGCTTGCCGCAGGCGACGAGCGGCACGCCCGCCTCGCGCAGCTCGGTGGCGATCGGGTCCCCCGAGTGGCTGGACACCAGCAGCACCCCGTCGACGTGCCCGGCGGTGATGTACCGCGTGATGCGCCGCCGTTCGTCCTCGGTCCCGGCCAGCATCAGCAGGAGCGGGACGTCGTGCGCGGCCAGCGCCTGGGTGCAGCCCCGCAGCAGGACGTTGAAGTTGGGGTCCTCGAAGAACCGCTCCTGAGGCTCCGTCAGCAGGAAGCCGACGGAGTCGGAGCGGCCGGTGATCAGGGAGCGGGCGTGCCGGTTCACGACGTAACCCGTCCTGCGGATGGCGGCGTTGACCGCCTCCTGGGCCGACGGGCTGACGTAGTGGCCGCCGTTGAGCACGCGCGAGACGGTCCCTCGTGAGACTCCCGCCTCGCGCGCCACATCGTGGATCGTCGGCGGCTTGCGCCTGCCCCCCGCGTTGCTCATGGTCATGACTTTACGGCCCCGGACAGCAGGTCCAGGCTCCAGAACCGCTGAATGACCAGGAACAGCGCCACCAGCGGGATCACCGCGAGGAACGCGCCGGTGATCACCAGCGTGTACAGCGCCGGAGTGTTGGCGCCCTGCTCCAGCAGCGTGAACAGACCGAGCGTGATCGGGAACTTCTCGTCGTCGCTGAGCATGATGTACGGCAGCAGGAAGTTGTTCCACACGGCGACGAACTGGAAGAGGAACACCGTCACCAGACCGGGGATCATCATCGGCAGCGCGATCCGGGTGAAGATCCGCCACTCGCCGGCCCCGTCCATCCGGCCGGCCTCCACCACGTCACCCGGCACGGCCGCGGCCGCGTAGATGCGCGAGAGGTAGACGCCGTAGGGGGAGAGGACCTGCGGCAGCAGCACGGACCAGTAGGAGTCCGTGAGATCGGCCTTGGCCAGCAGCAGGTACTGCGGGATGGCCAGGATGATCGGCGGCATCAGCACGCCCGCCAGCAGGACGTTGAACATCGTCTCGCGACCGCGGAAGCGGTACGTCGCCAGCGCGTACCCGCTGAACGCGGACACGCACGTCGACAGCAGGGCGCCGACACCGGCGTACAGGGCGGAGTTGCCCATCCACTTCCAGTAGACGCCGTCGCGGTAGGCGTTGAGGTCCTTGACGTTGTCGGTGAAGCCGCTGCCCGGCAGGAACGTGAACGTGGAGAACAGTTCGCTGCCCGACTTGGTGGAGGCGATCACCACCCACGCCACCGGCAGCAGGCAGTACAGCGCGCCCAGCAGCAGCGTGACCGTCGGGACCAGGGCGATGCGGCGGCGCAGCGGCGGACGGCTCCGGTCGGCACCGGTCGCGCCGGCCGCCGACGGGGCCTTGTGGACGGCGAGAGAACTCACTGGGCTGCTCCCTGCTTGTGACGACGGTTCGCGGCCCGCAGGAAGCCGAAGGACAGCAGCAGCGTGGCGATGGCGATGATCACGGCCTGGGCGGCCGCCGAGTAGATGTCACCGGTGCCGAACGCGTCCCGGTACACCTTCATCAGCGGACTCCACGTCGTGGACACGGAGTTGGTGAGCGGTTTGAGGGTCGTCGGCTCGTTGAACACCTGGAGCGTGGCGATGATCGAGAAGAAGAACGTCAGCACCAGCGAGGGCGCCACCATCGGGATCTTGATCCTCAGCGCGATCTGCAGCGGGGTGGCGCCGTCCAGCTTGGCCGCCTCGTACACCTCGACCGGGATGGCCTGGAGCGAGGTGTAGATGACGATCATGTTGAAGCCGGTGCCGCCCCACACCGCGATGTTCGACAGGGCGAGGTAGAGCGGGCCGCCGTCCAGCAGGTCCGGCTGGGGCAGGCCCAGCCGGTCGAGCACGAAGTAGAACGGGCTGACGTCCGGCAGGTACAGGAAGCCCCACAGCAGCGCCGCCACGACGCCGGGGATGGCGTACGGCAGGAAGATCGCCAGGCGGGTGAACGGGGCCAGCCGCACCTTGTCGGAGTCGAGCATCAGCGCGAACACCAGGGCGAGGCCCAGCATGACCGGCACGACGATGCAGCCGTAGCCGAGGACGCGCAGGGCGCCGTCCAGCAACTCACTGTCGGTGAAGGCGTCGGTGTAGTTCTCCAGGCCGGCCCAGACCTCCTTGCGGGCGCCGGAGCCCAGGCCGAGCCCGGACACCTTCACCTTGTGGAAGCTCAGCCAGAACGCGTAGCCGATGGGCAGCGCGAAGAACAGGGCGAAGAGGACCGTGGCGGGGAGGAGGAAGAAGTACGGGGCGCTCCGCACCCGTCTGAGGGGAGTGGCGTGAGACGGGAGGGCGGACGGGGCCCCCTCGGCCCCGTACGACTTCCGGCGTGCGCTTGTCACTCGGAGACCTCGAAGCCCTGCTTCTTCAGGTCGGCGACCGTGTCCGCCTGCATCTTGTCCAGGGCGGCGGAGAAGTCCGACCTGTTCTTCGCGGCGGCGCCGAAGGCGTCCTTGAAGGTCGTGTAGGCGACGTTCACGTTCGGGCCCCAGGCGGAGGGCGCCGTGGTCTTCGCGATCTTGGCGGCGGTGGTGTAGAAGTCCGCCTGGTTCGCGAAGTACTCCGGCGGGTTGATGAAGGCGCCGCTGAGCTGGGCGGAGCTGGAGGCCGGGTAGATGCCGCTCTCCTTGGCCAGCGCGTTGAGCGCGTCGCCGTCGGTGTTCAGCCAGGCGGCGAACTTGGCGGCGGCGTCCTTGTTCCCGGAGTCCGTCGTGACGGCGGTGGAGGAACCGCCCCAGCTGCCGGTGACGTCGTCGGTCTGCGACCACTGGGGGAGCGGGGCCATGGCCCACTTGCCCTTGGTGTCCGGGGCGGCGGTGGTCAGGGTGCCCGGCGCCCACACGGCGCTGACCCAGGCGATCTGCTTGCCGGTGTTGAGCGCCTTGTTCCAGGAGGGGGTGTACATCGGCTGGTTGTCGATGGCGCCCTCCTTGACGAGGCCACCCCAGAAGTCGGCGACCTTCCTGGTGGCCGCGTCGGCGATGCCGACCTGCCACTTGTCGCCGGAGGTGGTCCACCACTTGGCGCCGGCCTGCTGGGCGAGGCCCGCGAAGAGACCGGAGTCGTTGGCCGAGAACGTGGTCAGGTCCGTCTCGGGGGACTTCTTCTTCAGCGCGCGGGCGGTCTCCGCGAACTGCTCCCAGGTGGTCGGGACGGTCAGGCCGTACTTCTTGAACAGGTCCTCGCGGTAGTAGAACATCATCGGGCCGATGTCCTGCGGCACCGCGTAGACCGCGTCCGTGCCCAGCGTCGTCTGCTGCCAGACACCGTCGGCGAACTTCGCCTTGGCGTCGCCCACGTTCTTCGCTATGTCCGCCAGCGCGTCATTGCTGACGAGCGTCGGCAGCGCCTGGTACTCGGCCTGCACCAGGTCGGGGGCCTTGCCCGCCTTGTGCGCGGTGAGGATCTTGGTGACCAGCGTGTCGCCGGACGCCTGCTTCTTCACCGTGACCGTGATCCGGTCCTTCTTGCCCGGCCCCTTGTTCCACAGGTCCACGACCTTGTCCATGCCGGGCGTCCAGGTCCAGTACGTGAGCGAGACCGGTCCCGACTGGGCCTCGCTGTCGTCGTCGGACGAGCCGCATGCGGCGAGCGCCGTGGCGCCGAGCGTGACGGCGACGGCGGAGGCCGCGACCTTGAAGAGCCGCCGACGCTGGATGTTGGGCATGGATTTCTCCCCTGACCTGGGTTCCCGCCTGTTGCGGGAACCTGCCATGCATCACATGAACCGGTGTCCTCGCCCGTCGCGAGGGCCTGCCATGCTTCTGTGAGCGTTCACAGTAGAGAAACATCCCGGACACTTGTCAATGGTTGTTGCTGTGCGGTTATGTTGGCCCCGCACGGCCGAGAACGTGTGTGCACGTTCCCAAATGATCGATTAAACGGGAGACAATCCATGCCGGAGACCACCCCCAAGGGCCTCACCGGGCTCGCCTTCGGTGGGGACTACAACCCCGAGCAGTGGCCGGAAGACGTCTGGCAGGAGGACGTCCGGCTGATGCGCGAGGCCGGCGTCACCATGGTGAGTGTCGGGATCTTCTCCTGGGCGCTCCTGGAGCCGGCCCCGGGGGTCCACGACTTCGGCTGGCTCGACCGGATCATCGGCCTGCTGCACGAGAACGGCATCCGCGTCGACCTGGCCACGCCCACCGCGGCCCCGCCCGTCTGGTTCTACCGCGAGCACCCGGAGGCGCTGCCCGTCACCGCCGACGGCGTCCGCTACGAGTTCGGCTCCCGCGCGGCGATCTGCCACAGCAACGCCGACTACCGCGCGGCCGCCGCCGGCATCGCCACACGGCTCGCCGAGCGCTACGGCGACCACCCGGCGCTCGCGATGTGGCACGTCCACAACGAGTACGGCGTGCCTGTCTCGGCCTGCTACTGCGACTCCTGCGCCGCCCACTTCCGCCGCTGGCTGGAGACCACCTACGGCACGGTCGACGCGGTGAACGAGGCGTGGGGCACCGCCTTCTGGGGCCAGCGCTACGCGGCCTTCGACGACATCAACCCGCCGCGCACCACCCCGACCGTCGGCAACCCCGGCCAGGCGCTCGACTACCGGCGCTTCGCCGACGCCACGATGCGCGAGAACTTCGTCATGGAGCGCGACATCCTGCACCGCCTCGCGCCCGGTGTCCCGGTCACCACGAACTTCATGACCGCGCTCAGCCAGTGCGACTCGGTCGACTACTGGGCGTGGGGCCGCGAGGTCGACATCGTCACCAACGACCACTACCTGATCACGGACGGCCGCCGCACCCACGTCAACCTGGCGATGGCCGCCGACCTCACCCGCTCCGTCGCCGGCGGCGCCCCCTGGATCCTCCTGGAACACTCCACCTCGGGCGTCAACTGGCAGCCCCGCAACCCGGCCAAGGCCCCCGGTCAGATGGCCCGCAACTCCCTCGGGCACGTGGCCCGCGGCTCCGAGGGCGCCATGTTCTTCCAGTGGCGGCAGTCCCGGCGCGGCGCCGAGAAGTTCCACTCCTCGATGGTCCCGCACGGCGGCACCGGCACGCGCGTGTGGCGCGAGGTCGTCGAACTCGGCGCCTCCCTCGACTCCCTGAACCAGGTCCGGGGCACCCGCACCGAGGCCGACGTCGCCGTCCTGTGGGACTGGCACTCCTGGTGGGCGCAGAACCTCGCCTGGCGCCCCAGCGAGGACCACGACCCGCGCGAGCGCGCCGACACCTTCTACGAGGCCCTCTACGACCGCCACCTCACCGTCGACTTCGCCCACCCCGAGGCCGACCTCTCGCCGTACCCGCTGGTCGTGGTGCCCGCCCTGTACCTGATGACGGAGGCGGCCGGGAACAACCTGAAGGCGTACGTCGAGAACGGCGGCACGCTCGTCGTGTCGTACTTCTCCGGCATCGTCGACGCGTCCGACGCCGTCCACGAGGGCGCCTACCCGGGCGCGCTGCGGGACGTCCTCGGCCTCACCGTCGAGGAGTTCTCCCCGCTGCTCCAGGGCGAGCGGGTCCGGATCACCGGACCCGACGGCTCCGAGCTGAGCGGCGACGTGTGGACGGAGTTCGTCGAGCCGCGCGGCGCCGAGACCGTCTGGACGTACGCCGACGGCCTCACCGCCGGCCGCCCGGCCGTCACCCGGCACCGCCTCGGCGAGGGCACCGCCTGGTACGTCTCCACCCGGCTGGGCGCCGAGGGCCTGGACGCCCTGCTGGGCCGGGCCGCCGAGGACGCCCGCGTCGCCCCGCGCGCCGACCTGCCCCGGGACGTCGAGGTCGTGCGCCGCTCCGGCGAGACCGGCAGCTACCTGTTCGCCATCAACCACACCGCCACCGACGCCAAGGTGCCGCTGGACACGTCCGGCACCGAACTGCTGACGGGCGAACGCGCCGCCGGCCGCCTCGCGGTCCCGGCGGGAGCCGTGCGGGTCGTCCGACTCGACGGCTGAGCCGATCTCCCCCTCCGCCCGTGGAGCCGCGAGCCGCGGGCGGAGGGGGTCCCTCATCCCGAGGGAGACCCATCCCCATCACGTCGAAGGGACGACGGACGAAGATGTTCCATCCCAGACGCACTCTCCGAGCCCTGCTGCTCCCGCTCACCGCGGGGCTCGCGCTCACCGCCCTGCCGGCGCAGACCGCCCAGGCGGCCGCCACGCTCACCAACGCCGGCTTCGAGGCCGACGGCGCCGGGGCGGCCGCCCCCAGCGGCTGGTCCGAGTACGGCGACACCGGCGCCTCGTTCGCCGAGTCCGGCGGGCACGGCGGCAGTTACCGCCTCTCCCACTGGGCGTCCGCCGCCTACAAGGTGGAGACGTACCAGTACCTGTCGGGGCTGACCAACGGCAGCTACAAGCTCACCGCCTGGGTGCGCTCCGGTGGCGGCCAGAAGTCGGCCTACATAGCCTTGAAGAACTGCGGGGGCGCCGAGCAGCGCACCAACCTGCCCGTCTCGGCGAGCGGATGGGTCCGTGTCGTCGTCCCGGTCAACGTGACGAACAACCAGTGCACGATCAGCGTCAACAGTGACGCGAACGCGGGCAACTGGATCAATGTCGACGACCTGACCTTCACGTCCGGCACGACCGGACTGTCGATCAAGGGGGCCGACATCTCCTCCCTCGCCAAGAGCGAGGCCAAGGGCGGTGTCTACAAGTCCGCTTCGGGTGCCACCGGCGACCCGGTCACCATCCTGAAGAACGCCGGCATGAACTACGCCCGCCTGAAGGTGTGGGTCGACCCCGCCGACGGCTACAACAACAAGGCGCGCGTGCTGGCCACGGCCAAGCGCGTCAAGGCCGCCGGCCAGAAGCTCCTGGTCGACTTCCACTACTCGGACACCTGGGCCGACCCGGGCGCCCAGAGCAAGCCGAGGGCCTGGGCGGGCCACTCCTACAGCCAGCTCAAGACGGACGTGTACAACCACACGTACGACGTGCTCAACGCCCTCAAGGCGCAGGGCACCACCGCCGACATGGTCCAGGTGGGCAACGAGATCAACGGCGGCATGCTGTGGAACGAGGGTTCCACCGACAACTGGGGCCAGCTCGCCGGTCTGCTCAACTCCGGCTACAGCGCCGTCAAGGCGGTCAACTCGTCCACCCCGGTCGCCCTGCACCTCGCCAAGGGCGGTGACCTGACCGGGACCCGCTGGTGGTTCGACAGCGCGGTCGCCAACGGCGTGAAGTTCGACGTCATCGGCCTGTCCTACTACGGCTACTGGCACGGCACCCTCGCCGACTTCCAGACCACGCTGGACGACGCGGCCGCGCGCTACGGCAAGCCGGTCTTCGTCGCCGAGACGGCCTACCCGTTCCGCCTCGACAGCGACGACTCGTTCGAGAACATCATCGACCTGTCGAGCGAACTGGTCTCCGGTTACCCGGCGACCCCGGCCGGACAGCTGGCCTGGATGAACGCCGTGGCCGACATCGTGGAGGCCGTGCCCAACGGCCGCGGTCTCGGAGTCTTCTACTGGGAGGCGACCTGGACCGCCGTGAACGGCAACGGCTGGGACCCGGCCGACGCCGCCTCCGGCAACGGCTGGGAGAACCAGGCCCTGTTCGGCTACGACGACCGGGCGCTGTCCTCGATGGCGTGGTTCGGCCACCGCTGACCCGCACCCACCCGACCTCGTGACAGCGGGGGCCCGGCCGCGACCTGGCGGCCGGGCCCCCGCGTTCGCGCCCCCCGCGCTTGAACTGCCTTACGCGGTGCGGATGTTCGATCCCGGCCAACGGTCGTGGAGTGCCGGACACGGTGGTCTCCACTGCGGAACAGTGGGAAGACGCGGTACGAGGGCACCGGCCGAGGGACGGAGGGGACGACCATGCTGAGGACTCCCGTGAACGAACGGCGTCTGCACATCCTCGAGTGGCTGAAGGAACCGGCGCGGCACTTCCCGCCGCAGCGGCGTACGGACCTCGTCGAGGACGGCGTCACCGCGGACACGGTGGCGGCGAAACTGGGCGTGCACCGCAGCGTGGCGGACACCCACCTCGCCCTCCTCGCCGACCTGGGTCTGCTGCGCGCCAAGCGGATCAGGCGCCGCACCCACTACCGGCGCGACGAGATGCGCATCGCCGAAGTAGCCCGCATGTTCGAGAAGGGCTGGTGAGGGCGGCGCGCGGACGGCCCGCCGCCGACGCCCCGCACCCGGCGCGCCATGATCCGGCGTTACCCTGTTGACCAGCCCTGATCACCCCGGGAGCCGAGGCGATCAGGGGGCGAGGCAGGAGACGTACGACGATGACAGCCCCGGAGAGCGGCACCCTCCGCGGCGCCGCCCGGCGGCGGTCCGCCGCGCCGGGACAGCTGCCGGCGGTCGCCGCGGTCGCCGTCGGCGGCGGGCTGGGCGCCGCCGCCCGCTACGGGGCCTCCCTGCGGTGGCCCTCGGCGGCCGACGGGTTCCCCTGGACGACCTTCTGCGTCAACGTCGTCGGCTCGGCCGTGATCGGCGTATTCCTGGTGCTGATCACCGAGGCGCTGACCGTGCACCGGCTCGTGCGCCCCTTCTTCGGCACCGGCGTGCTCGGCGGCTTCACCACCTTCTCGACCTACGCCGTCGACCTCCAGCGCCTGTTCGACACGGGACACCCCGGTACGGCGCTGGCCTACCTGGCCGCGACCCCGCTCGCGGCGCTCACGGCGGTGTGGCTCGCGGCGACCGCGACCCGCCGCGTCCTGATCCGGAGGCGACGATGACGAGGCTCACCGGCAGTGCCCTGCGCGTGACCGTCCTCGTCGGCGAGAACGACACCTGGCACCGAAAACCCCTGTACAGCGAGATCGTGCACCGGGCGCGTGCGGCCGGCCTGGCGGGGGCCAGCGTCTTCCGCGGCATCGAGGGCTTCGGCGCCTCCTCGTTGATCCACACCTCGCGCCTGCTGTCGCTGAGCGAGGACCTCCCGGTCGCCGTCGTGATCGTCGACACCGAGGAACGCGTGCGGGCCTTCCTGCCCCAGCTCGACGAGCTGGTCGCCGAGGGGCTCGTCCTCCTCGACCCGTGCGAGGTCATCAGGTACGTCGGTCGTGACGGGAACCAGAAGGAACCGGACCCGAAGGGTAAGAAGTCGTCGTGAACTGGCTGCTGGTCGTCGCCGGAGGCATGGTCGGCGCGCCCCTGCGGTATCTGACCGACCGTGCGGTGCAGGCCCGGCACGACTCCGTCTTCCCCTGGGGCACCTTCGTCGTCAACGCCGTCGGCTGCGCCGTCCTCGGCCTGGTGACCGGAGCCGCCGCCGCCGGGGCCGCCGACCCCCACCTGCGGCTTCTCCTCGGCACCGGCTTCTGCGGTGCCCTGACCACCTACTCCACCTTCTCCTACGAGACCCTGCGGCTGACCGAGACCGGAGCGGGAGCGCACGCCGTGGCCAACGTCGTCGCCGGCGTGGCGGCGGGTGTCGGGGCCGCCTTCGCGGGGGTGTGGATCGCGCAGACGGTGTGGTCATGACCGGCGAGCACACCTGGGGCTGGTAGGACTGGGCACCGCACCGTCGACCCACCCGCAGAACGGGATCCCATGAGCGCCATCTCCGTCGGTCAGGCCGTCGTCCTCGGAGCCGTCGAGGGAGTGACCGAGTTCCTTCCCGTCTCCTCCACCGGACATCTGAAGATCACCGAGGGCCTGATGGGCATCCCGGTCGACGACGACGCGGTCGTCGGGTTCTCCGCGGTGATCCAGGTCGGCGCGATCGCGGCGGTGCTGGTGTACTTCCGCAAGGACATCGCGCGGATCGTCTCCGCCTGGTTCCGCGGTCTCGGCGACAAGGACGAACGCCACCGCCACGACTACAAGTTCGCGTGGTGGGTGATCTACGCGACGATCCCGATCGTCGTCGTCGGCCTGGCGGCCGCACCGCTCATCGAAGGACCCCTGGCCTCGCTCTGGGTGGTCGCGGGCTCGCTCATCGCCGGCAGCGGGGTGATGTGGGTGGCCGACCGGACGGGCCGCCACAAGCGGGGCGAGGACGACAC
Source organism: Streptomyces sp. NPDC006259 (assembly GCF_042870975.1). NCBI lineage: Bacteria > Bacillati > Actinomycetota > Actinomycetes > Kitasatosporales > Streptomycetaceae > Streptomyces > Streptomyces sp. NPDC006259. The sequence goes on from NZ_JBIAHY010000002.1 coordinate 562,240, forward strand.
CTCGTTCAAGGACGCCATGCTCGTCGGCAGCTCCCAGATCCTCGCGCTCCTCTTCCCCGGCTTCTCCCGCTCCGGCGCCACCATGTCGACGGCGCTGATGCTGGACCTGGACCGGGTCGCCGCCACCCGCCTCTCCTTCTTCCTCGGCATCCCGGCCCTCACCGGCGCCGGCCTGTACGAGCTGAAGGACGCCCTGGGCACCGGAGCCGGGGCGGCGCCGCTGGTCGTCGGCACGGCCGTGTCCTTCGTGGTCGCCTACGCCTCCATCGCCTGGCTGCTGAAGTACGTCGCCAGGCACTCGTTCAACGCGTTCGTGATCTACCGGATCGTGGTGGGAGTGCTGCTGCTCGCTCTGCTGGCCGGGGGAGTCCTCGACAGCTGACCCCTCCGGAGGGCGGCCGACGTTCCAGCGGCGGGCGAGCGGGGCGGGCGACGGGGCCGGCACCGGAGCGGGAGAAGCCGGGCGGCCGACGGGGCGGGCGACGGGGCGGCCGACACCCGGGCGGCGACCGCAAGCCCACATTCACGACGAGCACCTCGGTGAATGCTTCCTTTCGGCCGCCTTGACAGCGCTCGCGGCCACCCGGAGTATCACTTCCGTGAACCTGTCAGACAGCCAGACAGGTGGTCCGGCACCCCGTCGCGTCAGCGCGATGGAAGCGGTGCTCGCCCACCTCCGCGGCGCCATCGAGCGCGGCCACCACGCCATCGGGGACAAGCTTCCCTCCGAGGCCGAGCTGTGCCGCACCCTCGAGGTCTCCCGGCCCGTCCTGCGGGAGGCGCTGCGCGCCCTCCAGACCATGGGCCTGACGGTCTCCCGCACCGGCAAGGGCACCTTCGTCGTGGCCAACACCGTCGAGGACCCCACCTTCGGCGACTACGCGGCCAGCGATCTGCTCGAGGTGCGCCGCCACATCGAGATCCCGGTCGCCGGGTACGCGGCCGCGCGCCGTACCCCGGAGAACCTGGACCACCTGGCCCACCTCCTCGACCGGATGGAACGGGAGACCGACACCACCGCGTGGGTCGCGATGGACACCCTCTTCCATCTCACCGTCGCCGAGGCCGCCCAGAACCCGGTCTTCCGACGCGTCATCGAGGAGATCCGGGACGCACTGGCGCGTCAGTCGGCGTTCCTCAACGAACTGGGCGGACGGCGGGAGCAGTCCAACCGCGAACACCGGGCCATCGTCGAGGCGCTGATCGACGGCTCCGCCTCCGACGCGGTGGAGGCCATGAGCCACCACCTCGACCGCGTCGAGACGACCCTCACCGACATCGTGCGCCCCCCGCGCACGAACCCCCCGCCCGAAGGCGGACCCGAGCGTTGATCCGACAGCGCCTCCGAGACGGCACGCGCTCACCGGCCGGCACACCGTCCGCGCCGCCGGCACACCGTCCGCGCCGCCGGCCCGCCGTCCGCGCCGCCCCGCGCACCCCGTCCAAGGCCGACGCGTGAACCCGCCGCCGGCCCCCGCCCACTCACCAGTGACCAGGCCATGATGTACAGCAGCCTCCTCGCCGACGCCCCCGCGATCCGCGAACCCCTTCACGCCCCCGTCGCCCACCTCGTCCGGGGCGGGGTGACCGAGGGCGTCCACCACGGCTCCGTCGTCGTCCTCGGCCCCGACGGCGAGGTCGACTTCCAGCTCGGCGACATCGAGGTCGCCTTCTACCCGCGCTCCGCGCTCAAGCCCGTGCAGGCCGTCGCCATGCTGCGCGCCGGGCTCCCCCTCGACGGCGAACTGCTCTCGCTCGCCGCCGCCAGCCACTCCGGCGAGGAGCGACACCTCGCCGGCACCCGGCGCATCCTCGAACTGGCCGGCGTCACCGAGGACGACCTGCGCAACGTCACGGACCTGCCGTACGACCCCGTCGTCCGGGACACCTGGACACGGGACGGCCGCCTGCCCTCCCGCCTCGCCCAGAACTGCTCCGGCAAGCACGCGGCCATGCTGTACACCTGCAAGCTCAACGGCTGGTCCCTCGACGGCTACCTCGACCCCGGGCACCCTCTCCAGCAGGTGATCGCCGAGATCGTCGAGGACCTCACCGGGCAGCGGATCGCTCGGGTCACCGTCGACGGGTGCGGAGCGCCGCTGTTCGCCGTCTCCCTCAACGGGCTGGCGCGTGCCGCCGCCCGCATCACCACCGCCGCGCCCGGCACCCCCGAGGCGCGGGTGGCGGACGCGATGCGCGAGCACGCCGAGATGGCCTCCGGCTCCGGCCGGGACGTCGCCGCCCTGATGCGGACCGTCCCCGGTCTGCTCGCCAAGGACGGCTTCGAGGGCGTCGAGGTCTGCGCGCTCCCCGACGGCCGTGCCGTCGCCGTCAAGATATCCGACGGCGCGAACCGGGCCCGCGTCCCGGTCACCGCGGCCGCCCTCGTCCGCGCCGGCGTGGACCCCGCCCTCCTGAAGCCGTTCGCGGGCGAGATCCTCCTGGGCGGCGGCGAACCCGTCGGCAGCGTCCGCACGGTACGCGCCCTGGACGCGGTCGCCCAGCCCGCCCGGTGATCCCGAGGCCCGTCGACCGGGTCGCCCTCGAGGCGACCGGCGGCGGTGTCACCGTCACCCTGCCCGCAGGACGGCGACCGGCGTGGCCGACGCCCCCGCGAACACGGTGCGAGCCGTCGCCGAGCCGGCTTCGGCGTCCGCGCGGGTGGTCGGATGGCAGGTCCGAGGCGCGGTAGCTCCAGCCCTGACCCGGTCGGGTGGGCCGTCCGCCGGGTGGTCGGAAGGCAGTTCCGAGGCGCGGTAGCTCCAGTCCCGACCTCATGGGGTCGGCCGTCCGCGCGGGTGGTCGGATGGCAGGTCCGAGGCGCGGCAGTTCCAGCCCTGACCCGGTCGGGTGGGCCGTCCGCCGGGTGGTCGGATGGCAGGTCCGAGGCGCGGTAGCTCCAGCCCTCACAGCCCCGACCCCGGCGGGCCGGCCGTCCCGCATCCCTCGTGGGTCGGTCACCCACCCGCACGCGGCCTGCCCGCACCGCCCTCGCCGAGCGCCGCGTGACCGGCAGTTCCGCCCACCGGGAAGTGCTGCGCGCCGGTGCCGAGAACTCGGTCGGCCCGATCACTGCCCTGAGCCCGCACCTGGGTCCACGGCGGCCACGGACATCGGCGATGAGCTGCTCGGCAGCGGTCGCGGCCTCCCCGCACCCGTGCCGGAGCAGGACCTGACGCCCGCCGACCGGCTCGCCGTGACCGCGAGCACGGCGCGGAGCGGTTTCAGCGGCCCGCACCGCACCGGCGCGCCCCGAGGTCGTCGCCGGCGACGGCGAGCCCTCGCCCGTCCCGTCCCCGCTCCGCCCCCAGCGCCGGGAACGGCCCGGAGGCACAATGGCGATCATGACAACCACGTCGTCCCTCACCTTCCAGCCGGTCCTGGAACGCATCGCCGAGGAGATGGCCCGCACCCCCGGCCGCGGCCGGCCCGCCGACTACATCCCCGCGCTCGCCGCCCGTGACGCCCGCAGCTTCGGCATGGCCGTGGCCGAGCTGGACGGCACGGTGTACGGAGTGGGGGACTGGCGTGAGCCGTTCTCGGCACAGTCCATCACCAAGGTCTTCACCCTCGCCCTCGACCTGGCCCGCGAGGGCGACGAACTCTGGGAGCACGTCGGCCGGGAGCCCTCCGGCAACCCCTTCAACTCGCTGGTCCAGCTGGAGTACGAGAACGGCATCCCCCGCAACCCGTTCATCAACGCGGGCGCGCTGGTCGTCACCGACCGCCTCCAGACCCGTACCGGGGACGCGGCGGGCGAACTGCGGGACTTCCTGCGGGCCGAGAGCGGCAGCGAGGCGCTCGACTTCGACCTGGAGATCGCCGCCTCGGAGTCCGCGCACGGCGACCGCAACGCCGCCCTCGCCCACTTCATGGCGTCCTACGGCAACATCGACAACCCGGTACCGGCCCTGCTGGACCAGTACTTCCGCCAGTGCTCCCTCACCGCCTCCTGCGCCGATCTCGCGCTGGCCACCGGCTTCCTCGCCCGGCACGGGGTCCGCGCCGACGGCACCCGCCTGCTCAGCCGGAGCCAGGCCAAGCAGGTCAACGCCGTGATGCTGACCTGCGGCACGTACGACGCGGCCGGTGACTTCGCCTACCGCGTGGGCCTGCCCGGCAAGAGCGGTGTCGGTGGCGGCATCATCGCCGTCGTGCCGGGTCGCTGCACGCTGTGTGTGTGGAGTCCGGGCCTCGACGAGCGCGGCAACTCGGTGGCGGGCGTCGCCGCCCTGGACCGCTTCACGACGCTGACCGGGCTGTCGGTGTTCTGAGCGGCCGCCTCATCGACGGCTGCCTCCACACCCGGATCACCGTCGGTCGGCTGCCGTGGCTGCCACGGCCGCCCGTCGGTCATCTCCCCCGACCTCCGGGACGGCGGCGGCCCACGAGCCGCAGGAGCAGGGCGACGCCGACGCCGCCCAGTACGGCGGCACCCGCGATGGCGGCCGCGTCCGACCAGGGGGACCCGTCGTCGTCCACGGCGAGCGTGGTGGTGGCGACCACGGACGTCCCCTCCGGTCCCGGCCTCGGTCCCGGACTGAGCCCCGGTGCCGGTCCCGGTCGCGGCTTCGGCGGCGTCCGCAGGGCGTCCAGCGAGCCCACGGGGTCGACCCGTCCGGCGGCCCCGAACCCCCAGTCGAGCAGCTCGCGCGCCTCCTCGTAGACGCGCAGGCCGCCGCCGGCCTGGGGGTTGAGCACCGTCACGAGGAGGGTGCGGTCGCCCCGCCGGGCGGCGGCCACGAGGGTGTTGCCGGCGTTGCTGGTGTAGCCGTTCTTGATGCCGATCAGCCCCGGATACGGCGCCACCCCGTTGGTCCCGCTGAGCAGCCGGTTGGTGTTGACGATGCCGTACGTCCCCCCGTCGCGGGCCGGGAACCGGGCCTCGACGGTGGCGCAGTACCGGGCGAAGTCCGGGTTGCGCAGCCCCGCCCGCCCGAACACCGCGAGGTCGTACGCGGAGGACACCTGGCCGGGAGCGTCGTACCCGTCCGGGGAGAGCACATGGGTGTCGAGGGCACCCAGGGAACGGGCTGTGGCCTGCATCCGGGCGGCCGTGGTGCGCCAGCCGCCGTTCAGCGCGGCCAGTACGTGCACCGCGTCGTTGCCCGAGTTCAGGAACACCCCGCGCCACAGGTCGGAGACCTGGTACGACCGTCCCTCGACGACTCCCACGAGGCTGCTGCCGGCTCCGATCCCGGACAGCTCCTCCTCGGTGACCCGGTGCCGGATGTCGCCGGGCAGGACGGGCAGCACCGTGAGGGCGAACAGGGTCTTGAGGGTGCTGGCGGGAGGCAGTCTGCGGTGCGCGTTCGACGCGGCGAGCACCTCGCCGGTGTCCGCGTCGGCGACCAGCCACGACAGCGCGGAGACGTCGGGGACGCCGGGCGCTCCGGGGCGTGGCCGGACCTGCGTACCGGAGCGGTACAGCAGGGCGGGCCGCGGTGCCGTCGCGCGCGCTCCGCCCGCCGGAGCGGGGTCCGCCCCGGCGGGGGCGGCGGGCGCCGCGGGCCCGAGGACCAGGACGCCGGCCGCACAGAGCGCGCAGGCCGACGAGGCGGCCCGGGAAGAGAATCCGATGATCATATGATCAACGTAAGAATGAACCGGGCCTTAGCGGCGCTGCCCGTGCCGCGCATCGGGGCGCGTGCACCCGGATGCCGCACGCCGGGTCTCCGGAAGCGCCTGGACAAGAGGTCACGGGCCGCGGTGAAGGCGGCGGCGCCGGTGAGACCTGTCCCGCCGATCAGTGAGCGGCCCGGCGGCCCGGTGACTCCCGGCGGAGGGCATGGGCGGGGCCGGTGCGACGACAGCGCGTGAGCTGACAGGCGGGCGGGGATCAGCCGGTCGGGAGGGTCGGCTGGACACGGCGGATGAACGTCGCGTTGTCGGGGGTGGCGCGCATCCGCTCCAGGAGCGTTTCCAGGTTCGCCTGGCCGTCGCGCGTCCGGAGGGCGCGGCGAAGGCCGCGGGCGGCGCTCAACTCGCCGGGCGAGAGGAGCAGTTCCTCGCGGCGGGTGCCGGAGGTGTTGATGTCGACGGCCGGGAACACGCGGCGCGAGGCCGGTTCGCGGTCGAGGCGCAGCTCCATGTTGCCGGTGCCCTTCAGCTCCTCGAAGTAGAACTCGTCGGCGCGGGAGCCGGTTTCGACCAGCGCGCTGGCGAGGATGGTGAGCGAGCCGCCCTCCTCGGCGGTCCGCGCGGCGCCGAAGAAGCGCTTGGGGCCGATGAGCGCGGAGGCGTCGACGCCACCGCTGAGGGTGCGCCCTCCTGAGGCGGCCGCGTTGTTGTGGGCCCGGCACAGCCGGGTCAGGGAGTCCAGCAGGATCACCACGTCCTCGCCCGCCTCGACGAGCCGCTTGGCCCGTTCCACGACCAGGTCGGCGAGGGCGATGTGCTGCCTGGGCGCCTGGTCGAAGGTGGAGGCGTAGACCTCGCCGCGCACCGAGCGCCGCATGTCGGTGACCTCCTCGGGGCGTTCGTCGAGCAGGAGAACCATCAGCCGGGCCTCCGGGTGGTTCCCGGCGACGGCGGCGGCGAGCTGCTGGATGAGGACGGTCTTGCCGGTCTTGGGCGGCGCCACGATCAGCCCCCGCTGGCCCTTGCCGACGGGCGCGAGCAGGTCGACGAGCCGTCCGGCGAGCCCGGCCGCGGGGTGTTCGAGGCGGAGCCGCTCGTGCGGGTGCAGGGGCGTCAGGTCTCGGAAGTGGCGCCGGCCGCGCAGGGCGTCGGGCGTGCGTGCGTTGACGCGCGCCACGTCGGTCAGGTTGCGCCGGCCATCACGCGCTCCCTCGACGAAGTCGCCCTTGCGCAGGCCGTGTCGGCGGATCAGCGCGGGGCTGACCTGGACGTCGTCGGGGGCGGGCAGACAGTTCTCGGCGCGCAGGTGCCCCCTCCCGTTGCCGTCGATGTCGAGGACACCGGTGACGAGCTGGGCCGGGGAGTGCTGCCGGACAGGGGGGTGTTCGAGTGTGGTGGTCATGGTGATCGGTCCTTTCGAGGACGGAAGGCATGAGGCATGCGAAGGAAGGGGGAGGATCCGCGAGGGGGAGGGGCGGTGTACGCGCGCCTCCGGCGGTGGGAAGCAGGACCTCGGCCACGGCGGAACCGCTGCTCACGAGGTTCTGCGGAAGGAGCCGGCGCACCGACCGGAACGGGCGGGCGCAACAGCGAACTGGGAGAGGAACCGCACCGGCGCCCCGACCGGGGGCGTACACAGGTGCTGAAGGGAGCGTAACACTCACTTGCCGTCATGGCGAGGAGAGCGCCGTGTCCACCCGCTTCGACGAACGAGCGGCCCCGGCTGTTCCCGGGTGGCTCCCCGGTTGGTCCGCACCGCTGTGTCATCGGTCGGTACCAGATGTCCCCAGACCATAACGATCCGGGAGGATCGGGGACTTGACCTCGTACGCTGCACTATCTTCACGGCATGTCCACGCCGCCCAAGCCTCCGCAGGAGCCCGAGCAGCCGTCCGGGGCGTCGGCTCCTCCGAGCGCGTACCCGTATCCCCATCCGCAGTCGCCGGGCCCGGGAGCGGCGGGCGGTTTCCCGCCGCCCGCGCCCGTGCCGGGCCAGCAGAACTTCTACGCCACTCCGACCCTGGTCGGCCAGCCGAGCCAGCCGGTTCAGCCGGCGGCCGGCTACCCGTACGGTCAGCAGGGCCCGTATCCGGCCGTTCCCCCGCCGCCTTCCGGTGGCGGCGGGGCGGGGCGGGCGGTGCTGTGGGCGGCGCTGGGCGCGGTCGTCGCCTCGGCGGCCTGGGCGGCGGGTGTCCTCCTGCTCGGCGGGGCGAGTGCCGACGCGGACCTGCGCGGCTACACGGCGCCGGCGAACCTGTGCTCCAGCACGGACTACTCCTCCTTCGAGACGGAGTACCCGGACAACGACGGCTCCCCGACGCACAACGCCCTCAAGGACGCCGCCCTCGACGAGAGTTACTGCAGCGTCAACCTGAAGAAGACCGGGTCGAGCTACGCCGACGCCTACCTCTCCACCCAGGTGGACCTGCACAGGAAGTCCGATCCCGGGCCGGAGTTCACGGCCATGTGGAAGAACTACGAGGACCGGTACCCCGGTTACGACGTGGAGACCGTCGAGGGCATTGGCGAGGAGGCCTACCTGGTCAGCGAGGACACCACCAGTGGCTCCACCAGCGGCTCCCTCTACGCCACGCTCGCCGTGCGGGACGGCTGGACGACGTACACGATGAGCTACAGCACCTACCTGTCCTCGTACGACGACGACACCAAGAAGCCGCCGTCGCTCGACGACGTGAAGGACTGGCTGAAGGCGGATTCGAAGACCACGCTGGACCAGCTCAAGGACTGACGCCCGCGCGACACGAGGTGGCCGGCGTGCGGGGTTCACCCGGCGCGCCGGCCACCGGCGCGTTCAGCGGGCGCGCGCCTCGGCCTCCTTCGCGATCTGCTCGAACCGCGCCCCCATCGCCTCGGCCAGCGCCTGCGCGCCCGACATGGGCCGGACCATCACCGTCAGCCGGTCGATGAGCCCGTCCTCGTCGACATGGATGAAGTCGCAGCCGCTCAGCTCCCGCTCGCCGACCCGCGCCGTGAACACGAGCGCGTGGTCGCGGCCGTCGGCCGTCGCGAGTTCCCGCTCGTATTGGAAGTCCTCGAAGACCTGCGCCACCGCCCGCAGGATCGCCGCGGTGATCGCCTTGCCGGGATACGGCTTGAAGACGACCGGGCTGGTGAACACCACATCCTCGGCGAGCAGGGCCTCCACCGCGTCGAGGTCGCCGGCCTCGACCGCCTCTCGGAACGCGCGCACACGATCACCTCGTACTCAAGAAGTTGACTAAGTGCGGATGACAATAATCACCTCCTGTTACCGTGTCCACATGTCGCTCAAGTACGCCGTCCTGGCCGCCCTCCTGGAAGGCGAGGCCTCGGGCTACGAACTGTCCAAGGTCTTCGACGTCTCCCTCGCCAACTTCTGGCCCGCGACCCCGCAGCAGCTCTACCGCGAACTGGAGCGGCTGGCGCGGGACGGCCTGATCCAGGCACGGGTCGTTCGGCAGGAACGCCGGCCCGACAAGCGGATGTTCACCCTCACCGAGGCGGGCCGCGAGGACCTGCGGGCGTTCGCCGCCGCACCCCCGCGCCGGCCCACCGCCATCCGCGACGAACTCCTCATCAAGATCCAGGCGATGGACGGCGTCGACCCCGGTACGACCCGCGCCCAGATCGAGGAGCGGATGAGCTGGGCGCGCGGCAAGCTCGACCGCTACACGAGGGTGCGCGAACGGCTCCTCGCCGGGCGTACCGAGGACGAGTTCCTGCGCGAGGCCGACCGCATCGGCCCCTACCTGACGCTGATGGCCGGCATCGCCTTCGAGGAGGAGAACCTGCGCTGGTGCGAGCGGGTTCTGACGCACCTGCGGCGGCGTTCCGCCGTAGGCTGACGACGATGTTCAGCCCCGAAGGCCCCACGCTGCGCGAACTCGCCGTCCAGGCCCTGTCGTCCGTCGAGCACGGCTACGACCTCCTCGCGCCGAAATTCGACCGGACGCCGTTCCGCACCCCCGCCCCCGTGCTCGACGCGGTGGTGTCGGCCCTGTGCCGGACGGGCCCCTACGACGACGGCCTGGACCTGTGCTGCGGCACGGGCGCCGGCGTCGACGCGCTGGCCGCGCTCTGCCGCTCCAGCGTCACCGGCGTCGATTTCAGCGCCGGGATGCTCGACGTCGCCCGCCGGCGAGCCAGGCCGCCGGAGCCGGGGGTCTCCTGGGTGCGGGCGGACGCGCGCGCCCTGCCGTTCAGGGACGCCTTCGACCTCGTCGTCAGCTTCGGAGCGTTCGGACACTTCCTGCCCAAGGAACTGCCCGGCCTCTTCGCCCAGGTGCACGGGGCGTTGCGGCCCGGCGGCCGGTTCGCGTTCCCGGTGCTCGCGCCGCCCCGGCCCTCGTCGCCCGCGTTCTGGACGCTGCTCGGCTTCGACGCGGTGATGCGGGTCCGCAACGCCGTGTGGCGCCCCCCGTTCGTCATGTACTACCGGGCCTTCCGGCTGGGCGAGGTGCGCCGGGAGCTGGAGCGCGCGGGATTCCGGGTGGAGTCGCGCGCCCTTCCCGAGTTCGGGACGCGGGGCGACGGTGGCCCACGGGCCCGGCTGGTCGAGGCGCGCCGGACCGACTGAGGCGGGCGGACGCGGGCCGGGTCAGTCGGCCGCGGGCAGGGTGAACGTGTACACCAGCGCCTCCTGACGGGTCTCGACCACCAGGTCGGTGATCTCCAGCGGCCGCGCGTACTGGTCGTGCACGTGCCGGGTCACCCGCATCGACGGGGCGTCGTCCGGCCGGGTGATGGCGTCCCGGTGGTGCAGGGTGAGCCCGGCCCGGCGCATCCAGTCGTAGACGCGCCGGAGCTGCGGAGAGCCGGTGTCGTCGCCCCGGTCGCGGTAGCGGGCGAGTTCCTCCACCTCGGCCAGCGCCACCGCCGAGAAGGACGTCACGGCCGTCCGCAGGGCGCGGCCGTCCGTGCCCGTCGACTCGTAGCGGTGGACCAGCGTCGGCCGGTGCGGGGCGAGGTCGAGCGCGGTGGCGTGTTCGGGCGGGGGCGGCTCCCAGCTCAGCGCGGTGCGATCGACCGCGCAGAAGTCGTCCGCGGGCCGGGAGCCGACGGGAAAGGCCAGCCAGGCCGGGTCGGCGACCGGTGCTCCCGGCAGGACGGCGTGGCTGCCGCGCCGGTCGGTGGCGACCAGTCCGTCACGGCGCAGCACCTCCAGCGCCTGCCGGACGGTCACCCGGCTGACCCCGAAGTGCTCCGCCAGCCGCCGCTCGGCGGGCAGGCGTTCGCCGGGTGGGATGGTGCCGTCGAGCAGTTCTCCGAGCAACTCCTTCGCTATGCGCCGGTAGAGGGGCTGATCATGGGGGATGGGGCGGGCCATGCCGCGCGCCTCCTGTGGTGACGTGCCGTGCGGGCTTGTGCACCACCAGATCTAGCATTGGTCTAAACCAGTAGGGAAGGGCGGGCGGTCCGAACGGCCGAAACCGGACCGCCCGCCGCCCCCTCACAGGGCGCTGTACACGGCCTTCACCAGCGCCGTCTTCCGTGGGTCATCCGCGATATGAGGCCCCATGCGGTTCATCACGTACCCCAGGGACACCCCGGCCTCCGGGTCGGCGAGACCGCACGAGCCGCCGAAACCGTCGTGTCCGAAAGCCCGCGGGTTGGGCCCGTAGGAGCCGTTCGCACCGCTCAGCCACAGGCCGAGCCCGATCTCCGTCTCGTGCCGGAAGCCGGCGCCCAGCACCAGGTCCCGGCAGGGGCCCTGGCCCTCGCGGACCCGTTCGGCCGCCTCGGGGGACAGGACGCGCCGGCCGCCGAAGGAGCCGCGGCCCGCGAGCACGCCGTACAGCGCGGCGACCGCCCGCGCGGTGCCGTGGCCGTTGGCGGCCGGGATCTCCGCGGCCCGCCAGGCCGGTGTGTTGGCCTCGTCGGCGCCCGCCGGGGGATTGGTCAGCGCGGCGATCGCCGCGGGCGCCAACCGGCCGAACACTGACGCCTGTTCGCTGTTCGACGGGGCGGGCGGATGCACCAGCTCGGCCGCCCGCCCGGCTTCCTTCTCCGGCAGTCCGATGGTGAAGTCGATCCCCAGCGGCCCTGTCACCTCGCGCTCCAGGAAGGCGCCCGGCAGCAGTCCCGAAACCCGCCGCACGACCTCGCCGACCAGGAAGCCGTAGGTGATCGCGTGATAGCCGGACCGGGTGCCCGGCTCCCACCAGGGCTCCGTCGCCGCCAGGCGGGCGGTGGTCAGCTCCCAGTCGTAGAGCTGCTCCAGCGTGTGCGGCTCGCGCAGCCCCGCCAGCCCGGCGCGGTGCGACAGCAGGTGGCGGACCAGGACGCCCTCCTTGCCCGCCGCGGCGAACTCGGGCCAGTACGCCGCCACCGGGGCGTCGAGGTCCAGCAGCCCCCGGTCGGCCAGGACGTGCGCGCACAGCGCCGTCGGCCCCTTCGACGTCGACCACACGTTGACCAGCGTGTCCCGCTCCCACGCGCGCGTGCGTGCCGCGTCGGCCCAGCCGCCCCACAGGTCCGCCACGGTCACGCCGTCGACCGTGACGGTCACCGCGGCACCCAGTTCACCCCGCTCCCGGAAGTTCTCCTCGAACGCGGTGCGCACCGCCGCGAAACGCTCGTCGCAGTGGCCGTGAACCTGTGACACGTGCTCGGACATGGGCCCTCCGTGATCCGCCGGGATGCTGCCCGGGCCGCGACCCCGCGGCCCGGCATCCCGAACATACCGACTGGTCGGATCAGGGGGAAGGCGTGATCAGGACCTCACGCGTACGACCGCAGCCAGCGCATCTTGGCGGCCTCGTGGTACGGGCCGCCGCCCTCGTGGTCGTTGAAGTCGTACACCTCGATCGTCCGGTCCTCGTGCGCCCAGGCGTTGAAGGCCGCGAACACCGTCGACGGCGGACAGGTCTGGTCCTCCAGGGCCACCGAGAACAGGGCGGGCGCCGAACCGCGGGAGGCGAAGTGCACACCGTCGAAGTAGGACAGGGTGCGCAGCGCGTCCTGCGTGCGGCCGCGGTGCGTCTTGAGGAACAGACCGATCTCCCGGTAGGGGTGCCGGTCCGTCAGCGTCGCCGCGCGCGGGAAGTCGCACAGGAACGGCACGTCCGGAGCGACCGCCACCAGGTCCGGCACCAGGGCACCCACGGCGATCGTGATGCCGCCGCCCTGGCTCGCCCCGAGCGCCACCGTGCGGGCCGTGTCCGTCAGAGGGTGCGAACGGGCCGCCTCGACGGCGCGCACCGCGTCCGTGAACACCCGGCGGTAGTAGTAGTTCTCGGGGGCGTCGATGCCCCGGGTCAGGAAACCGGGGAACGCGGGCCCCGCGCCCACGGGGTCCGCGGTACCGCCACCGCCGCCCCAGGCACTGCCCTGGCCGCGGGTGTCCATGACGAAGTGCGCGCGGCCCGTCGACGCCCACAGCAGGTGCTCGTGCGGCAGCCCGCGGCCCCCGCCGTAGCCGACGAACTCCACGACCAGCGGCACCGGTTCCGTCGCCGCCGCGGGCAGGGTCAGCCAGGCCTTGACCGGATGGCCGCCGTATCCGGCGAACGTCACGTCGAACACACGCACCGTGGCCAGCCCCGTGTCGACCGGCTCGAAGCGGACGTCCAGGTCGTGCTCGCGGGCCTGCTGGAGGGTCTTGGACCAGAACGCGTCGAAATCCGCCGGCTCGGCGGAGTCGGCGCGGTACTCGCGCAGTTCCTCCAGGGACAGGTCGAACAGGGCCATGAGCAACCGCCTTGTGGTGAAGTGGCCGTACGGATGATCACACCGTACGTGGGCGGTGGGAGCGCTTACCAGACCCCGGGACCAGGCTCGACGCCGTCCCGGCCACCGCCGTCAGGCGCTGCGCCGGCTCCACTCGGGCCCGGTGCGCGCCCATTCCCGGTCCCACTCCGCCAGCCGGTGCCGCAGGGCCACCCGACGCAGCACCGCGTGCCCGAGGAGCACCGCTGCCGCCGTGCCGCCGGCCGTGGCCGCGCCGAGCGTCAGTGTGTGCTGCCACACCGCCGTGCCGTCGGGCGGCGGCGGGACGCTCCGGCCCCGCGCGTCGAACCACACGTCGACCAGGTCTCCCCGGTGGGTGCCGACCGGCACGAGCGCGGTGGTCCTGTGCGGGACCCCGCCGGGTTCCGTCCAGCGCACGGCGACCCGGTAGCGGTGTTCCCGGGCGCCTTCCACCGTCGGCAGCGGGTCGGGCGGCCGGCCCACGACCTCGGCTCGCACGCGGTGCCGCTCGGCCCGCTGCTCGGCCGCCACGGTCAGAGCGTCCTGATGGGCCCATCGGCCGGCGAGCGCCCCGGCCAGCGGTGCGCCGACCAGCACGAGCACGGCGACCACCAGCACCGTCCACGCCTCCACGACGTCCGACCGGCGCCGCAGCGGATTGTGCCGCCAGCGCCAGCCGCGCAGCCCGCTTCGCATGTCGACCTCCTCGCCGTCACGCGGACGAGTGCCCACGAGGGAGGGATACCCCGTACGAGGGGAATCGTTTCACCTTTTGGGCGGGCCGGATATGTCGGCGGTGGCCGGAGATGTCCGAACAGCGGGGCCGGGGGACACGCGTCGGCCGCGACGGGCGAGCGTCAGCCGAACCGCTCGATCCGGATCCGGTCCACCGGCTGCCCCGCCTCCACCAGCAGCCGTGAGGCGTGCTCGGCGAACCCGTTCGACCCGCACACGTACGCCTCCCAGCCGCCCTCCGGCCGCTCCGCGAGCGCCGCTGCCAGATGGGCGGCCGTGAGCCGGCCCACGCGCGTGCCCGCGGGCGCGGTCCGCGTGAACACGGGGGTCGTCTCCGCGCCGTACTCGCGCGCGTAGATCAGCTCCTCGGGGCCGCGCGCGGACACCAGCAGGCGCAGCGGGACCGTGAGCCGCCGGGCCCGGTGGTGGCGCACCATCGACATCAGCGGTACGACCCCGGAGCCGGCGCCGACGAGCAGCGCGGGGCGGTCTCCGGGCCAGGCGAAGAAGCCGCTCAGCGGACCGCGCACCTCCACCTCGTCGCCGGGCGCGGCCACGGTGTGGAACCAGCCCGACACCTCGCCGCCGTCGACGTGGTCCAGGGTCAGTTCGATGTGCCCCGAGTCGTCGGGCGCCGACGCGATCGAGTAGTGCCGCTGGGCGAGATAGCCGTCCTGGGCCCGCAGCCGCAGCATCAGGTGCTGCCCCGGCAGATGCCCCTCCCACCGGGGCACGGCCAGCCGGAACGTGGCCGCGTACGGCGTCTCGCGGCGGATCTCGGTGATCGTGGCCGTCTGCCACAGCGACGCCGCCCGGTTGCTGACGGCGATGCGGCCGGGCACCGCGAACCGGGTCGGGGGAGTGAAGGTCTCAGTCACCGGAGTACCTCTGCTCCTCCCACGGGTTGCCCCTCGCGTGGTAGCCGTTCTGTTCCCAGAACCCCGGCTCGTCGTGGTCGAGGAGCCGCAGACCGGCGATCCACTTGGCGCTCTTCCAGAAGTACAGGTGCGGCACCAGCAGCCGCGCCGGGCCGCCGTGCTCGGGGGAGAGCGGCTCGCCGCCGTACGCGAAGGCGATCCACGCCCGCCCGCCGGTGAGGTCGGCGAGGGGCAGGTTGGTGGTGTACCCGGTGTGCGAGTACGCGACGGCGTGGGTCGCGGACGCCCGCGGCCGCACCTCCGCCAGGAACGCGTCGAGCGACACACCCCCGAACCGCACGCCGAACTTCGACCAGCTGGTGACGCAGTGGATGTCGCCCTCGTACCCGGAGGCGGGCAGCGCGTGGGCCTGCTCCCAGGTCCACGTACGGGGCGCGTCCACCAGCCCGCCGATCCGGAAGCTCCAGTCGGCGGGCGCGAGGTCCGGGGTGACCTCGGCGGACAGTACGGGCCAGTCGTCGCCCGCGTCGTACTGGCCCGGGGGCAGGCCCGGGTTGTCGACGCGCGGGCGTCCGGTGAAGCCTCGGGTGACGTTCATGGGGTTCCAGCGTGCGGGAGACGGTTGCTTACGCATTCAACCGTAAGGGCAAGGCGGTCGTGCTCCGGCCCCCGTCCGGCCGTCGATCATTAAGCCCGTATGAACACTCCCGCCCCCGGGGAATAGCCGTCCCGCGATCCCCCTTGCACGTGTCGTTCCGACCCGGATCCCGTGTCCGGCGGCAGCGAAGGAGAGTGGGAGCAATGCCGAAGGCGTACGTCTTCACGCGGTACGGCGGACCGGAGACCGAGGCGCTCGCCGACGTGGACCGGCCCCGTCCGGGGCCCGGCCAGGTGCTCGTCGCGGTGCGTGCGGCGGGCGTCAACCCCGTCGACTGGAAGCAGCGCACGGGCTACCGGCGTCCCGGCGACAGGGGTGAGCGCGCGTTCCCCGCGGTGCTGGGCAACGAGGTCGCCGGTGTCGTCGTGGAGACCGGCGAGGACGTCACCGGCTTCGCGCCCGGCGACGAGGTGTTCGGCACCGCCGTCGCGGGCGGTTACGCCGAGTACGCGCTGCTCGCCACGGGGCTCACCGCGGCCAAGCCGGCCGCCCTGTCCTTCACCGACGCCGCGACCCTGCCGGTCGCCGCCGCGACCGCCTACGACGGCGTGCACCAGCTCGGCCTGCCCGCCGGGGCGACGCTGCTGGTCACCGGCGCGGGCGGCGGTGTCGGCGTGGCGGTCGCGCAGATCGCCCGCGCGCTCGGGGTGCGGGTCGTCGGCGTCGCGAGCGAAGGCAAGAAGGAACTCCTGGAGGCGCTGGGCGCCGTGCACGTAACGTCCGGGCCGGGCTGGTCCGAACGCGCCCGCCTCGCGGCCCCGGACGGCTTCCACGGCGTCTACGACCTCGTGGGCGGCGAGGTCCTGCGCGAGGCGGCCGACCTGCTGACCGACCGCGCGAAGCTGATCACCGCGGGCGCCCCACCCGAGGAGGTGGAGCGGCTCGGCGGCGCCCGCGTGGCGCGAGCCCGCACCGCCGAGGTACTCGCCGCCGTCGCCGACCTCGTGGTCCGGGGCACCCTGGACCCGCACGTCACCCGCACCTACCCGCTGGAGCAGGCGGGCCAGGCACTGCGCGAGGTCGAGGACGGCCACGCCCGCGGCAAGGTCGTGATCGAGATCGGGACCGCGATATGAGCCGTGCCGAGTCCCGGCACGTCCTGGACAACCCCGCTCTCGCCTCCCTCACCGGCCCGCACGCCCACTTCGCCGAACACCGCGGCCGGGTGGTGCGCTACCCCGTCGACGTGTCGCCCTGGCTGGCCCTGCCCGACGACCCGGACGCCGACGACTGGGCGGACCTCGCCGCGCTCGCCGGACCCGGCGGGGAGGTGCCGCTGCCCGGCTTCGGCGGCGAGACGCCCGTCGGCTGGGAGATCACCCAGCGCGTCGAGGGCGTGCAGTTCGTCGACGACGGGCTGGCCGCCGCACCCGACGCGGAGGCGATCCGCCTCGGCCCCGCCGACGTCCCCGACATGCTCGACCTCGTCGCCCGCACCCGGCCCGGCCCCTTCGAACGCCGCACCGTCGAACTGGGCACCTATCTCGGCGTCCGCCGCGGGGGAGTCCTCGTCGCCATGGCGGGCGAGCGCCTGCATCCGCCGGGCTGGACCGAGATCAGCGCGGTCTGCACCGATCCCGCCGTCCGCGGCGAGGGCCTCGCCACCCGGCTGATCCTGGCCGTCGCCCACGGCATCCGCGAACGCGGCGAGACCCCGTTCCTCCACACCAGCGCGGCCAACACCGTCGCCATCCGCCTCTACGAGTCGCTGGGGTTCCGCCTGCGCCGCAGGACGGCGTTCCTGGCGGCACGGGCGCCCGAGCGGGACGTGGTGCCGGCGGCGTGACCGCGCCGGGGGCGGGGCCGGCCGGGGGTCAGCCTCCGTCCGAGGCCCCGCCCCCGGTCCCGCCCCACGCGTTGTACCGCACGAGATACTCCGCGAACCGCTCCAGATCCCGCTCCGGCCACTCGGCGAGCCGCTCGCGGAACGCCGCTCGGCGGCTCTCGGTCACCTGGGCGAGGATGTCGCGGCCCGCGCCGGTGAGGTGCAGGACCTGCACCCGATGGTCGGCGGGATCCTGACGCCGCTCGATCAGCCCCGACCGTTCCAGGGCGGAGACCTGGCGGCTGACGGTGGACTTGTCCAGCGCGTAGTGCGCGGCCAGGTCGGTGGCCCGGCAGCCGCCGCTGTCCTCCAGGTGGCCGAGGAGCGTGTACGACACCAGGGACAGCTCGGGATGCAGCCGGCCTGCCGAGGCACGGGCGCGCCGGGCGAAGGCCGTCATCTCGCGCTGGATCGTCTCCACCGCCTCGCGCGCGTCCACCTGGTCTCCCTCACGTTCAGCCGGCCCATCTCGTTGCAGAGTACAACTTGCGCCGGGGATGCGCAGGGCGGCCGACCGGGGGCCCGGCGTGCGGCAGTTGGGATAGGGTGACCGTCGGCCGAGGACGATCCCGGCCGTCGGCGACCGAGGAGGTGGGACCCATCACCGCAGTGTCAGGTCGGGTGCTCTCCCCCCAGAACCGCGCGGACCGCCGGTAGGCGACCGCGAGAGCGCCCTTCGGCTTCCGAAAGGCTCTCGGCTTCCATGCCTCCGTTTTCCTCACCTTCCGCTCTCTCGTCCTCCTCGCCGTACCTCTCCCGTGACGCCGTCGTCGTGGCGCTGCGCACCGCGGGATGCGTCTTCGCCGAGGACGAGGCGGAGCTGATCCTCACCGCCGCCGGCACACCGGGCGAACTCGCCGCGATGGTGGAGCGCCGCGCGGCCGGTCTGCCCCTCGAAATCGTCCTGGGCTGGGCCGAGTTCCTCGGCCGGCGCGTCGTCGTCGAAGCGGGCGTCTTCGTGCCCCGCCGCCGTACCGAGTTCCTCGTCGGCCAGGCACTGGCCGGGGCGCCGCACGCCTCCGTCGTCGTGGACCTGTGCTGCGGCTCCGGCGCCGTCGGCGCCGCCCTCGCCTCGGCGCTCGGCCGCGTCGAGCTGCACGCCGCCGACATCGACCCGGCCGCCGTACGGTGCGCCCGCCGCAACGTCGCCGCCCTCGGCGGCCACGTCCACGCCGGTGACCTGTTCGACGCACTCCCCGGCGTACTGCGCGGCCGCGTCGACATCCTGGCGGCGAACGTGCCGTACGTCCCCACCCGCGAGGTCGCCCTGCTGCCTCCGGAGGCCCGCGACCACGAGCCGCTCACCGCCCTGGACGGCGGCGTCGACGGACTCGACGTGCTGCGCCGGGTCGCCGCCGAGGCGGCCGGCTGGCTCGCGCCCGGCGGCTGCGTCCTGGTCGAGACGAGCGAACTCCAGGCGGCGGACGCCGTCGAGGCGTTCCGGCGGGGCGGCCTCACGGCCCGCCCGGCCGCCGACGAGGACCTGTACGCCCACGTGGTGATCGGGACGAAGGAGTAGCGGTCAGGTCGCGGCGCCGCTGCCCTGCGGTTCGGGGGAGCGGCAGTCGCGGTCCCAGGGGCCGGCGCGCGGGGGAGGCGTGGCGCCGGTTTCCGGGGTCGCTGCCGCCGGACGCGCTGGACGCGCCGGAGGGGGCGCGGTCGGCGGTTCGCTCGGCACGGGAGCCGACGGCACACCTCGTTCTCCCCTCCTGAGGATGCGGGTGTCGTCGGACGAGCCACTCGCTCTCCTGGACGGTGACCTCGCCGTGCGGGGTCACAGGCAGTCAGGACCGCGACGGCCGTCGCCGCGACCACCGTCCGTCCGAGGCCCGTCCGCCGCTGCCGTCGGGACCCGCCCCCCGAGGTGGGCCCCGGTGGGCACGCCCCGTGGCCGTGGGAGCCGCACGGTGAGGAAGGAGGCGGCGTGAACACCGGCGGATCGGGCCGTACGCGGTCACGGGGCCGCCGTCAGAGTGCTCGGGCGCGTGCCACGAGCAGAGCCACGTCGTCGTGGTTGTCCGGGTGGTGCAGCGCCCGCAGCAGCAGGTCGCACAGCTCCTCCAGCGGACGTGCCGGGTCGTCGAGGAGCGCCAGCAGCGCGTCCAGACGCTCGTCGAGGGAGTGCGTGCGCGTCTCCACCAGCCCGTCGGTGTAGAGCACGAGCTGGTCGCCGGGGGCGAAGTCGACGTCGGTCGAGGAGAAGGCGACCCCGCCGACCCCGAGCGGTGCCCCGGTGGGCAGGTCGAGCAGCTCCGGAGGGTGTCCGGCCCGCACGCGGGCGGGCGGCAGGTGCCCGGCGTTGGCGATCCGGCACCGGCCGAGGCGCGGGTCGTGGACGACGTACACGCAGGTGGCGATGAAGTGGTCCAGGCCCGAGGTGATCCGGTCGAGGTGTTCCAGGAGCACCGCCGGATCGAGGTCGAGGGAGGCCAGGGTGGTCGTGGCGGTGCGCAGCCGGCCCATCGTGGCGGCGGCGTCGATGCCGCTGCCCATGACGTCGCCGACGACGAGGGCGGTCTTGCCGTCCTCCAGCGGGATGACGTCGAACCAGTCGCCGCCCACCTCGGTGGTGGCTCCGGCCGGCTGGTAGCGCGAGGCCACCTCCAGGCCGCCGGTCACCGGCGGGTGGCTCGGCAGCAGGCTGCGCTGGAGCGTCAGCGCGGTGCTGCGGGCGTTCTGGTACCAGCGGGCGTTGTCGATCTGCACGGCCGCGCGGGCGGCCAGCTCCCGGGCGAGGAGGAGATCGTCGCGGCCGAACGGCAGCGGATTGCGGGTCCGTTTCAGGTCCAAGGCGCCCAGCACCTCGCCGCGCGCGATGAGCGGCACCGCCAGATAGGAGTGGACGCCCGCCCGGGCCAGCAGTCCGGCGGCCTCCGGGGAGCGGGCTATCCGCGCCAGATCCTCTTCCTCGACCTGCGCCAGCAGGACCGGCCGGCCGGTGCGCACGCACTCGGTGACCAGCCGGTCGGGTGCGTAGCGGGCGATGCGGCCGGGTGGGTCGGCCGCCCTCAGCGCGTCCGGAGCGTCGGCGGCGCGGACGGCGAGGGCGCGGATCAGGGCGGGTTCCGAAGGGCTCAGGCTGGTGCGCCTGCCCCCCACGACCGCGTCGAGCAGGTCCACGGCGGCGATGTCGGCCAGTTCCGGCACGGCCACGTCGGCCAGCTCGTCGGCGGTGCGTTCCAGGTCGAGGGTGGTGCCGATGCGCGCGGAGGCGTCGGCGATCAGGGCCAGACGGCGGCGCGCGGCCTCCGCCTCGACGCCCGCCCGGTACTGGTCGGTGACGTCGGCGACGGAGAGCGCGACGCCCAGCACGGTGTCGCGAGCGTCCTCCAGCCGGTACATCGAGACGGACCAGACGTGATCGTGGTCCGGGTCCGCCGGCGTACGGCCGGTCGTGGACCTGTCGACCAGGGGCACCCCGGTCCGCAGCACCTCGCGGATCGCCGGCTCCAAGGCTCCGGTGTCCAGCAGCGGGAGCACCTCACGGACCGTCCGGCCCAGGTGTTCCGCCGCGGGGACGCCGTTGATGCGCTCCAGCGCCGGGTTGACCGACACGTACCGCAGCCGGGTGTCGAGAACGGCCAGCCCGATCGGGGACTGGGTGACCATGCGCGTCGACAGGGCCACGTCCCGTTCCACGCGGCGCACCGTGGACTGGTCGGCGGCGAGACCGAGGGCGTAGACGTCTCCCCGGTCGTCGACGAGCCGAGTGTTGCGGAACTCGACCAGGCGGGTGCTGCCGTCCTTGCGCCGGATGGGGAAGGCGCCCTCCCAGGTGCGGCCGGTCGCCATGACGTCGGCGAACAGCTTCACGACCAGCTCGACGTGCTGTTCGTGGACCATCACGTGCGCCGCGTACCGACCCAGCGCCTCCTTGGCCGGGTAACCGAACAGTTCCTCGGCCTGCGGACTCCACAGCACGATGTGGCCCTTGGTGTCCAGCACGACCGAGGCCACCTTGAGCACGTCCAGCAGGCCGCTGGGCCCTGTCGGGCCGCCGGCCTCGGCCGCGGTCGATCCGGCTGCACTCATGCCACGCACCGCCTCCGTACGTCGACGCGGCACGTCGTCCCCCGTGCCGACTCCCCCAGTTCTACCGCGCTCAACCGTTTTATCCCACGTCTGGGGCACCGTTCCCATGCTCCTCCAGTACGGCGGCGCGCGCCGTTCTCCTCATGGTCCACAGCAGTCCACCCGGTTGGTCTGTACATGACCATCGAACGCGGCCACACTGTCCGCCGAGCGCACCCCGCCCCCCCGTCAGAGGAGACCCATGCCCCCGCGCCCCGCCCGCAGACGCCGTCACACCCTGCGCACCGCCCTGATCGCCCTGACCACGGCCACCGCCGCGGTCCTCTGCGCCGCCCCGCCCGCCGCGGCCGCCGACATCTGGACGGAGGTCGGCTCCGACCGCGCCGACCCGCTGACCGAGAGCCAGGGCCTGGCCTCGGTCGAGACCCCCGCGAACAGCGCCAACCGCTACACGGGCATCGGGACGATCCCCTTCGGGCTGAGTCTCCGCGGCTGGAACCACGTCGGCGACCCCGACGCCTCCTACGACGGCTACTACGTCGAGCCCTACCAGCGGGACTCGGGCACCTCGAAGATGTACCGCGTACAGGCGCCGGGCGGCGCGTGGTCGGAGTACGTGCACGCGCTCGGCCCCGGCGAGGCCCTGAACAACTCCTGGGTGGCCATCTCGCCGGGCGGCAGGTGGATGCTCACGGGCGAGTGGGGCACCATGACCAGGCTGCTCGTCCTGCCCACCCCCGGGGCGAATCCGAGCACCTCGCCCTCGGCCGACCTGCCGCTGGCCTCCACCGTCCGGCTCGACCACGCGGTGCGCGACGTCCAGGGCTGCGACTTCACCGGCCCGACGACCCTCCTGTGCTCCTCCGACGACCCCGAGGGCACCCTCTTCGGCATCACCAAGCCGCTGCTCCAGATCGACCTGTCGGCCGAGCCGAACGGCTCCGGGGACGTGAACGGCCATGTCACGGCCCTGCGCCAACTGCCGCTGCGCAGCTCCTGCGCGGGCTCCTTCGAGACGGAGGGCGTCGACTACGACCGCCGCACCGCCACCCTGCGGGTGATCGTCGTGTCCCCCGGCTTCTGTGTGCTGACGGACAGCAGGACGTACCGCTTCACGCGGTGATCCCGGCCTCCCGGGCGGGGTGCCCAGGTGGTGCCCGCCCGGGGAAGTGGTGCTTTTCTTGGGATGTGGCGCGGTTCGCGGGGAACCCGCTCCAGCGTTACCACGAGAGGAGCGATCACGATGGACAGCGAGCGACCCCATCCGGAGTCCGTCACCCTGGAGATCAGCGACTGCAGCAAGGAGGACGCCCGGATCGTGTTCGACACGCTGTGCGCCTGCTTCGCGTCCGACCGCTGCGCCGACGACGTGCCCGAACAGCAGCACGAGACCCGTCCGATGGTGTGGCTCGGCACCTTCGAGGTCGGCGACGTGCGGGACTGCGCCCGCCCGGCCCGGCTGTCGTCCTCCGTCACGGCCGACGTCCAGGGCGGCTACTGGGCGATCGAGCGGTTCCGTACGGCGCTGGACTCCATGTTCCAGGTGAAGGACCTCTCCTCCGCCTCGGGGGACCAGGAGGCGGAGCTGCACCTGCTGCTCGAAAGCCGGTGACGTGGGGAACCGCCGACCCTGACGCGAGAGGGCGCGGATGCGAGAAGTCGCGGACGTGAGAAGTCGCGGACGTGAGAAAGGCGACGTCGGGACCATTGTGCAACTAGTTGCATAACCCGTGTGCGGTCCTCTACAACTACAGGGGCACGACACCGCGCACGGAGGGCCCCGATGAGCCGATACCCGCACCTGCTGAGCCCGCTCGACCTGGGCTTCACCACCCTGCCCAACCGCGTCCTGATGGGCTCGATGCACGTGGGCCTGGAAGAGGCCGAGCACGGCTTCGCGCGCATGGCGGAGTTCTACGCCGCCCGCGCGCGCGGGGGAGTGGGCCTGATCGTCACCGGCGGTATCGCCCCCAACGACGAGGGCCGCCCGTACGAGGGCGGCGCCAGGCTCACCACCGACGCGGAGGCCGAGCAGCACCGCGCGATCACCGGGGCCGTGCACCGCGAGGGCGGCCGCATCGCCCTGCAGATCCTGCACTTCGGCCGCTACGCCTACCACGAGGACCTGGTGGCGCCCAGCGCGGTTCAGGCGCCGATCAGCCCGCACGTGCCCCGCGAACTGACCGACGCCGAGGTCGAGCGGACCATCGACGACTACGCCCGCACCGCCCGCCTCGCCCGGCAGGCGGGCTACGACGGCGTCGAGATCATGGGCTCCGAGGGCTACCTCATCAACGAGTTCATCGCCCTCCAGACCAACCACCGCACCGACCGCTGGGGCGGCTCCTACGAGAACCGGACGCGCTTCCCCGTCGAGATCGTGCGGCGGGTGCGCGAGGCGGTCGGCGAGGACTTCATCGTCATCTACCGGCTGTCGATGCTCGACCTCGTCCCCGGCGGTTCGACGCTGGACGAGGTCGTCACCCTCGCCAAGGCCGTGGAGGCGGCCGGCGCCACCCTCATCAACACCGGCATCGGCTGGCACGAGGCCCGCATCCCCACCATCGCCACCTCCGTGCCGCGCGGCGCCTACACCTGGGTGACCAAGAAGCTCATGGGTGAGGTCTCGGTCCCGCTCGTCACCACCAACCGCATCAACACCCCGGAGCTGGCCGAGCAGTTGCTCGCCGACGGCTGCGCGGACATGGTGTCGATGGCCCGGCCGATGCTCGCCGATCCCGACTTCGTCGGCAAGGCCGCGGCCGGCACACCCGAGGCCATCAACACCTGCATCGGCTGTAACCAGGCCTGCCTCGACCACACCTTCAGCGGCCGGATCACCTCCTGCCTGGTCAACCCGCGCGCCTGCCACGAGACCGAGTTGGTCCTCACCCCGACCCGTCGCCGCAAGCGCGTCGCGGTCGTCGGCGCCGGGCCCGCCGGACTCGCCTGCGCGGTCTCGGCGGCCGAACGCGGCCACACGGTCACCCTGTTCGACGCCGCGGCGGAGATCGGCGGACAGCTCAACGTGGCCCGCAAGGTCCCCGGCAAGCAGGAGTTCGACGAGACGCTGCGCTACTTCCGCCACCAGCTCGACGCCCACGGCGTGGACGTCCGCCTCGACACGTTCGTGGCCGCGGCTGACCTGACGGACCACGACGAGGTCGTCGTGGCCACGGGCGTCAGCCCGCGCGTCCCCGACATCCCCGGCGTCGACCACCCGAGCGTGGTCGGCTACCTCGACGTGCTGCGCGACGGCGCCCCCGTCGGCGACCGCGTCGCGATCCTCGGCGCCGGCGGCATCGGCTTCGACGTCGCCGAGTACCTCACCGACGGCGGCGACAAGGCGAGCGAGGACCCGGCGACGTACTTCCGGCAGTGGGGCGTCGACATGGACTACCAGGCGCCCGGCGGCCTCGCCGCGCCCGAGCGGAGCGCCCCGCCGCGCACCGTCCACCTGCTCCAGCGCAAGACCGGCAAGGTCGGCGCCGGTCTCGGGAAGACCACCGGCTGGATCCACCGCACCGAACTCAAGCACCGCGGCGTGCGCATGGTCCCGGGCGTGCGCTACGACCGCATCGACGACGCCGGGCTGCACGTCACCGTCGGCGGACGGAGCACCGTCCTGGAGGTCGACACCATCGTGCTGTGCACGGGCCAGGACCCACGCCGGGGCCTGTACGAGGAACTGGTCGCCGCGGGCGCGAGCGCGCACCTCATCGGCGGTGCCGACGTGGCCGCCGAACTGGACGCCAAACGTGCCATCAAGCAGGGTACGGAGCTGGCCGCGGCCCTGTAGCGGCGCCCCGGCCGGTCCCTAGGATGAGCCCATGTCACTCCCGCACGCGATCCTCACCGCCCTGCTCGAGAAGCCGTCGTCGGGGCTGGATCTGACCCGCCGGTTCGACAAGTCGATCGGCTACTTCTGGTCGGCGACGCATCAGCAGATCTATCGCGAGCTGGGAAGGCTGGAGGCGGAGGGATTCATCCGCGCCCAGCCCGTCGAGCAGCCGGCCCGCGGGCAGCGCAAGAGCTACGAGGTCCTGCCCGCGGGCCGCGCCGAACTCCGGCGGTGGACGGCCGCGGCGCAGGACCCCAAGCCGCACCGCGACGCGATGCTGCTGCGGCTGCGCGCCGCCGCCGTCGTCGGCACCGCGGGCCTCGAAGCGGACCTGCGCCGCCATCTCGACCTGCACCGACGGCAGTTGGCCGAGTACGAGGAGATCGAGAAGCGGGACTTCCCGCCCGGCGACGACAGCGCGCAGGTACGGCTCCAGCACCTGGTGCTGCGCGCGGGCATCGAGCTGGAGACCTTCTGGACGCAGTGGCTGACGGAGGCGCTGGAGGAACTGCCCGAGCCGGACGAACCGACGCCGTAGTCCTCGGCCGCCCCGCGCCCCGCGCCCTACGGCAGCAGGGCCAGCAACTGCTTGGTGTGTCCCGGCAGTTCAGCCTCCGCGAGGCCGGTGACGAGGTCCCTCAGCGGCATCGGCCGGTCGACCAGGACCTGGCCGTGCGAGAGCAGCAGGGTCGGTACCGGGGTGTCCAGTTCGGCCTCGCTCAGCGGCGCGACGAGCGCGCACAGGGCCTCCCCCTGAAGCCGTACGCGCTCCCGGAGCCCCGCCTCGCCGCCGGCCAGCGCGCCGACCCGCCCGAGAGTCCAGGCATCCTGCGCCACCCGGTTGTCGTACGTCGTGACCGCGCCCGAAGCGGCGGAGACGACGGCGGCGACGGTGGCGGCGTCGATGAGGCTGACGTGCGCCAGGATCTGCCCGGCGTCCCACTCGCCGTCCGACGGGGGCCGGTCGGCGGTCCCGGCTCCGGCCACGGTGGCGGCTGCCTCCAGCAGCGCGTGGTGGGCGTCGCGCAGCGGGGTGGTGTCCATGGATGTTCTTCTCTCTCCCGCGCTACGGCGTCCTCGCGGCGGCACGCGGACCCGGTGGTGGCGCGGGATTCGGCGGTGGCGGTGCGGGCGGCACGACCCGCGGCGGCTCAGCTGTGGGCGCGGTTCATCTCCCAGGGCGCCTGAGGCAGGACCTCGCCGGTCTCCAGCAGTGACTTGAGGTTGGCCAGCACCGCGGGCCAGCCGTGCGAGATGCCGCCCAGCATCTCCCGGTCGGGAAGGTTCTCGTGGGTCACGGTGAGACGGACGATGTCGGCGTGGGGTTCGACGAGGAAGGTGACCACCGACGGCTCGCGCGGCTCCGACGCGTCCGGGGCGTCGTCGAAGGTGATGACCAGGCGGGTGGGCGGCTCCGTCTCGAGCACCCGGCCGACGACGTCGACGACG
The DNA here is from genome assembly GCF_042870975.1 of Streptomyces sp. NPDC006259. Classification (NCBI taxonomy): domain Bacteria; kingdom Bacillati; phylum Actinomycetota; class Actinomycetes; order Kitasatosporales; family Streptomycetaceae; genus Streptomyces; species Streptomyces sp. NPDC006259. The sequence continues at coordinate 588,927 of NZ_JBIAHY010000002.1, forward strand.
CCTGATCCGTCGGCGCGACGGTGTTCCCACGCCGAGCCGGGCTCCCAGTCGGAGATGTTGGCGTGTCCCCAGTAGCGCGCGGTGAGGTCGGCGTCCGTCAGTGCCTGCCAGACCTGGTCCGAGGTCGCGCGGATGTAGGTGACGTAGACGTAGTCCGGCACGGGCGTGGTGTCGGTGGGCATGGCGTACTCCTCCGTGCCGGACGCCGGTCGGGAGACCGGATCGAGGTTCATGACTCCATTATGCAGGTAATTACCTGCATAATATCAACGGTGGCCGGCCCCCGCCGGCCCCTGGCGACCTCGGCCGGCCTGATCGGCGCATGACGGCGCGGGCCTGGTGGACAGCGGGTGTCCGCCGTCCACCAGGCCCGCGCCGCATCGCTGTCGCGATCGGGTCCTACAGCCGGTAGGGCTTCGTACGGCGGCGCAGGAACCAGGCGGTCGCGACGACACCCGTGGCGACGAGGGTGCCGCCCGCCACCAGGGTGACGGTGCCGTAGTCGTGGGTCGCGCCGCCCATGCCGCCCATCACGCCGCGGGACGGCGAGGCCGTCGCGGAGATCGTGGGCGTGGTGGCGGGGGACACGATCACCGACTGGGTGCCGGCGGTGCTGCCGCTGGAGCACACCACGACGACCGTGTGGGTGCCCCGGGAGACGTTGGACCAGGCGGCGGACTGGCTGACGCTGGTGCCCGACAGGGCCACCTGGCGTCCCTGGGCGAAGTTCGCCTGGCTGCTGTCGAGCAGGGCCGCCGTGCCCCAGCTGCCGTTGATCTGGGCGCACGCGCTGGTCACCACGGACACCGTGGAGCCGGACGTGCTGACGGAGATGCCCGAGGCCCGCGCGGCAGCGGGTTGGGCGGTCACGGCGAGGGGCAGTGCGGCGGTGGCTGCCAGGGTCAGTCCGCAGCGGGCGAGAAGAGGGGAAGTGCGCATCGGAAGTCCTCCGGCGGCACGGTTGGCGACCTTGCGCCGCCGAGGGTCGGGTACGCCCGTGCTGCCTTCAGAGGCAGCCAATGTCGCCCCGGCCCGGCCCGCACCCCGGCCGCGGCCGGGCAGGTGACAGGTTCGTCCGGACGGCCCAGGGGGACGCCCCGCCCGCTTGCGCCCCTACGGCCGGACCTCTCGTCGACGGGGTGGGTCGTCGAGCGCGCGACGGTCCGGGCACGGCTCGTCCACACGGTCATGGCCGCCTCCCGGCCGCCGCTCGCCGAGGGGCCGGGCGAGCCGTGCGGACCGGGGGCGGTCCGAGCCGTTCGGTCCGAGGGCGGTCCGAGGGCGGTCCGGGGGCGGAAACCGGCTCCGGTCGGCTCCTGTCGTCACGGCGGGCTGCCCGTCGTCACCGCCCGCTCCGTCGTGAACGCCCCCCAGGTCCCGTCCGGCAGCCGGGCCCGCAGCCGTACCCGGTGCTCGGCACCGGCTTCGCGCCCCACGTAGAAGCTGTGGGCCGCCTCGTCGCGCGGCGGGGTCCCGCCCCAGAGCAGCGAGGTGGCCGGCTGTCCGTCGAGCTGGATCTGGTACTCCGTGACGACCCCGTCCACCCGCGGCGGCACCCACACCAGGTCGATGTAGTACGCCCCGTCGGCCCGGTGGGTCGCCGCCCGGAAGGCCGCGGGCGCGGTGTCCCGTCCCTCGTCGGCGCCCGGCGCCGTGCTCAGTCGCACGGCCGCGCTGGCGGGCGAGAGGTTGTCGGCCGCGTCCCGCGCCCGGACGGTGAAGGAGTACCGGGTGGCCGGCCGCAACCCCGTGACGACGGTCGCCGTCTGACCGCCGCCGACGCTGTGGATCTTCGTCCCGCCCTGGAAGACGTCGTACGACACCACCTTCCGGTCGTCCGTGGCCGCCGTCCAGGACAGCTGGACGGCCCGGCTCCCGGCCGCCCGGCCCGTGGCGCCGCCCGGCCGGGACGGGGCCGAACGGTCCGCCGCGACCGCCGCCGGAGTCGTGGCCCGCGCCTCCCGGCTGCGCGGCCCCAGCCGGCCCGCGTCGTCACGGGCCCGGACGGTGAAGACGTACGCGGTGGACGGTGTGAGACGGGTGACGTCGAGCATGTGCGCGGAACCGGGCACGTCCCCGACCTTCGTGGTGCCCCGGTACACCTCGTAGGCGCCGGCCGCCGAGAGCGCGTTCCACATCACGTGCACGCTGGTCGCGCTGCCCGCCTCGGCGGTGACGCCCGTCGGCGCGCCCGGCGCCCGTCCCTCGTCTGCGCCACCCGGTGCCGCGCAGCCGCAGCACAGGACGAGCACCCCTCCGCACAGCACAACGCGTCGCACGCTTCGCCTCCCGACCCGGCACGGCGGCAATGGTCCGGACCAATATGGCTCGTCGGTGCGGGCACATCAAGAGGGTGTGGGGCGCGAGGTTGGCGGGCGGCGCGGGGAGTTACGTATGCTGGAGGCTTCTCGCGGCTGAACTCCCCCTGGACCGCAGGCGGTTCACGCCGGTGACGCGGGCCGCTGTCGTCGCTGATCCCGCGTCGGCGGGGCGGCCGGGCGGCCGATGCCGAGAAGGCGCCGGTCCCCGGCCCCTGTCGCACCGTCAGAACGGCGGCCCGGCGCGCAAATCGCCTAAATCACTGCTCCGTACGGCCCTCTCGGGCTGGACCCCGGACCTGACCGGCCTCACATTGGCCGAGTGTTCGTCCCAGTCCCCGACGAGAGGGCCCCTCAACGTGCGTGTTCAGTCGCTGACGCTGGCCGTGGCCGGTCTCGCGCTGCTGGCTCCGGCCCCACCGCCCGCCGCCGCGTCCCGAGGCTCCGACGTCCCCCGCGGACCGACGGCACGGCAGCAGGAGGGGCCCGTGAGCGCCGCCGAGCTGCTGGCCCGGGTGCGGGACTGCACCCCCGTCTCCCGGGGCCGCTACCGCACCGATGCCGACGCCCCCGCGACGATCCCGGTGTGCGGGACCGACGACGCGGTCTTCTGGACGGCCGACATGGACATCGACTGCGACGGCCGGCCCGGCCCGCGCTGCAACAGCACCACCGACCCCCTGTTCTCGCCCGCCACCGCCTTCCGCCAGTCCGACGGCCGCTACCTGAGCGCGGAGAGCCTGCCGTTCATCGTCGTACCGGGCGTGAGCCCCGTCTGGAACCACCGCGACCACCGAGTGGGCGGCGGGAGCGTCGCGGCCGTCGTCTACCGGGACCAGGTCCACTACGCGGTGGTGGGGGACGTGGGGCCGCGCGAGATCATCGGCGAGGCCTCCTACGCCGCCGCCGAGGCGCTGGGCATCCGCCCCGACCCGCACGGCGGGGGCGTGGCCTCCGGCGTCACCTACATCGTCTTCAAGGACTCGCGGGCGACCCCCATCGAGAGCCACGCGTCGGCGGGCGAGGTGGGGGAGCGGCTGGCGCGGACGTTCGTGGCCGGGCCACCCGCCGGTCCGGCGGCCGAGTCACCCGCCGGGCCACCCGCCGAGCCCCCCGCCGGTCCGGCCGCCGAGCCAACCGCCGGGCCGCAGGCCGAGTCGACCGTCGAGCCACCCGCCGGGCCGCAGGCCGAGTCACCCGCCGAGTCGCCCGCCGGGCCGCAGGCCGGCGGCGAGGCGGGCGCGGACGGGTGAGGGCGCGTGTCGGGCGGCGGGTGCGTCAGGCGGTCGGCGGGGCGCGGCCGGCGGGGCGGAGGGCGGCGGTGGGGGTGGGCGGCGGGAGCGCCCGGTCCCGCCGAGCCCGCCGCCCGGATCGCCGTCAGACCTTCCGGTAGGTGTACGCCTCCGAGGCAGCCGCCTCCACCGCGTCGAGGTCGGCTCCCGTCGACGCCGTGACGACCGCGGCCACCGCGCCCTCCACGAACGGCGCGTCCACGAGGCGGGTGCCGTCGGGGAGTTCGTCGCCTTCCGCGAGCAGCGCCTTCACGGTGAGGACGGCACTGCCGAGGTCGGTGAGGACGGCGATCCCGGCGCCGCGGTCGACCGAGGCGGCAGCGGCGGCGATCAGTTCCGCGCTGGTCCCCAGCCCGCCGGCCTCCGTGCCGCCCGCCGGGGCGACGGGCACGGCGGTGCCGCCGCCCGCGAGACCCCGGGCCAGCTCGGCGACCGAGGCCGCCACCTGCGCGCTGTGCGACACGAGCACGATTCCCACCAGCCTGTCGTCGGCCATGGCCGCGCTCACTCCCCGTTCGCTTCCGCGAGACCCGCTACCAGCAGCGCCGCCGAGGTGGCGCCCGGGTCCTGGTGCCCGATGCTCCGCTCGCCCACATAGCTCGCCCGGCCCTTGCGGGCCTGGAGCGGGGTGGTGGCGAGGGCGCCCTGCTCGGCCGCGGCCCGTGCCGCCCCGAAGCCGTCGCCGAGCGCGTCCACGGCGGGCACCAGCGCGTCGATCATCGTCTTGTCGCCGGGCGCGGCCCCGCCCAGCCGCATGACCGCGTCGACGCCCGCGCGGAACGCCGTCGCGAACTCCTCCTCGCTCACCTCGGCCGCGTCCCCCAGCGCCTTGCCGGTGCCACGCAGCAGGGTGCCGTACAGCGGTCCGGACGCCCCGCCGACGGTCGAGATGAGCCGACGTCCGGCGAGGACGAGAACGGCTCCCGGAGTCGCGGGAGCCTCCTTCTCCAGGACGGCGGTGACGGCGGCGAAACCCCGCTGGAGGTTGCTGCCGTGATCGGCGTCGCCGATCGGCGAGTCGAGGGCGGTGAGCCGTTCCGTCTCGCGGTCGACGGACGCGGCGGTCGCCGTCATCCAGCGGCGGAAGAAGTCGGCGTCGAGCACGGGATCTCCTTGCGTGGTCGGTACGTTGATCGTTTCCTCCGCCTTCTCACACACCCCAGCGCAACGCCGGCGTCCGCACAGGCGCGTCCCACAGCCGCAGCAGCTCCTCGTCGACCTGGCACACCGTCACCGAGGCGCCGGCCATGTCGAGGGAGGTCACGTAGTTGCCGACGAGCGTACGGGCGACGGCGACCCCGCGCTCGCCGAGCACCCGCTGGACCTCGGCGTTGAAGCCGTACAGCTCCAGCAGCGGCGTCGCGCCCATGCCGTTGACCAGGACGAGCACCGGGTTGCGCGGCGCGAGGTCCTCCAGCACGGCGTGCACCGCGAAGTCGGCGATCTCGCCGGAGGTCATCATGGCCCGCCGCTCCCGGCCGGGCTCGCCGTGGATGCCGATGCCCAGCTCCAGCTCGCCCACCGGCAGGTCGAAGGTGGGGCTGCCCTTGGCCGGCGTGGTGACGGCACTGAGCGCCACGCCGAAGCTGCGCGCGTTCTCGTTGACCTGCCGGGCGATCGCCTCGACCTGCTCCAGCGGCCGGCCCTCGTCGGCGGCGGCGCCCGCGATCTTCTCCACGAACAGGGTCGCGCCCGTGCCGCGCCGCCCCGCCGTGTACAGGCTGTCGGTCACCGCGACGTCATCGTCGACCAGCACTTTGGCGACCTGGATGCCCTCGTCCTCGGCGAGTTCGGCGGCCATGTCGAAGTTCAGCACGTCACCCGTGTAGTTCTTGACGATGAACAGCACCCCCGCCCCGCTGTCCACGGCCGCGGCGGCACGCACCATCTGGTCGGGCACGGGAGAGGTGAACACCTCACCGGGACAGGCAGCCGACAGCATTCCCGGCCCGACGAACCCCCCGTGCAGCGGCTCGTGCCCGGACCCGCCCCCGGAGACCAGCCCCACCTTCCCCGCGACCGGAGCGTCCCGCCGCACGATCACCCGGTTCTCGACGTCCACGGTCAGTTCGGGATGCGCGGCGGCCATTCCCCGCAGCGCGTCGGCGACCACGGTCTCCGGGACGTTGATCAGCATCCTCATGGGGTACCTCCTGGAAGAATCGGCAGGTGGATCGTGATCTGTGTTCTTGCCGCCGGCCGGACGAGGGCGCCTCACGCCGGCACGGACGCCGACTCGACGCCGCGTTCGACGACGCTCCGTCAAGTCTCCCGGACGGTGGGGTGCGAATCGGCTCAGGACCTCCTGTCCGAAGTATCGACCTTGCGGGAGCGAAGGTCACCTGAACGGGCGATCCGGCCCGCCCGGAGCGCGGTACCGCCGTCCGCCCGTCCGCCGGCCGTGGTCCACGACATGGCCGGGTACCCGGCGCCGCCGCGGGAGAGGGAGTCGACTCCTCCGGCGGACGACGCGAATCCGGGCCCCCGAGGGGCGGTCGACGGTTCAGACGCGATCCGTGGTGCGCGGCCCGCTGTACTGCTCGTCGGTGACCGGCTCCCGCCACTCGGCCTCCGGGGTGCCGTCGCCGAGCCCCTCCCACAGGGCGATGTGCTCCATGAATCGGTCCGGGACGGCGCCGTGCCAGTGCTCCTCGCCGGGCGGGCAGGTGACGGTCTGGCCGGGGTGGGCCTCGAAGACCGTGCCGTCGCGAGTGCCGATCAGGGCGGTGCCGGAGACGACGTACAGCGCCTGGCCCAGGGCCTGGGAGTGCCAGTGCGTGCGCGCGCCGGGCGAGAAGCGCACCAGGTTGGCGCGCATCCGGGACGGCTCCTGGCCCGCGTGGATCACGTCGAACCACACGTCACCCGTGAACCAGTCGGCCGGAGCCTTGACGGTGGGCTGCCGCTTGGCGAATTCCATGGTGCTTCTCCTGGCGGGGGCGCTGGTAGGTGCTCGGGAGGGGGCGGGGGCCGTTCGGAGGGCCCGTGCGGTGGGTCCCGCCGGCGTCAGCCGGCTGGGCCGGAGGTCTCTTCGGGGGTGTGCCGCCCCGGGGCGGACGTGCTGGTCCAGCTGGCGAGGATGTCGAGAGCCTCGGCGGACGGGGACGCGGGTTCCGGGGTGTACACGACCAGGGTCTGCTCGGGGTCGTCCTCGACCGCGAGAACCACGTAGTCGAGGGTGAGGTCGCCGACGAGCGGGTGGTGCAGGCGTTTGGTGCCACTGGTGTGGGCGACGACGTCGTGGTCGGCCCACATGCGGCGGAAGGCGTCGCTGCGCAGGGACAGCTCCCCGACCAGCTCGGTGAGCTGCGGGTCGTCGGGGTGGCGTCCGGCGTACAGGCGCAGCGCGGCCAGGCAGTCGCCGGCCACCCGTTCCCAGTCGACGTACAGGCTGCGGGCGGCCTCGTCGAGGAAGACGAAGCGGGCGAAGTTGCGCTCGCGGCGGGGCCGGGCCTCGAAGTCCGTGTACAGGGCGTGGGCGAGCCGGTTGGCGGCCAGCACGTCCGTGCGCCGCCCCTGGACCACCGCGGGAACGCCGAGAGAGTCCAATGTCCGGTACAGGACCGGGTGGACCCGCTGCGGGGCCGGGGGCCGCCTGCTGCGGGCCCGGGCGGGCGAGGGCTGGGTGAGGTCGAAGAGGTGCGCGCGTTCGGTGTCGTCCAGCCGCAGGGCGCGGGCGACGGCCTCCAGGACGGCTTCGGAGACGCCCCGGGTGCGGCCCCGCTCCAGGCGGATGTAGTAGTCGACGCTGACCCCGGCCAGCTGGGCGACTTCCTCGCGGCGCAGCCCCGGCACGCGGCGGGCGCCGCCGTACGGGGCGAGACCGGCCTGTTCGGGAGTGATCCGGGCCCGGCGGGTGCGCAGGAACTCACGGATCTCGCTGCTGCGGTCCATGGGACCACCGTACGGCGCCCCCCTCCAGGACGACGCCCTGAAAGGGGGCACTGCCAGACCCCCGTAACAGCGGTGCCCTCCACGGCGGCCCACGGGGCGTCCGCGGGTGGTTGCCTGGACAGCGGGCTCACCACACCGCCCACGGCATCCGCACCCGATGCAGGTATCCGCACCGGGTGCGGAAGGGCGCGGAGGAGAGCGGTCAAGCGCACGGCCCACCCACGAGCCGTACGACCCCGCCACGCCGCCGCCGAGTTGTGGAGCATGCCCGCCGAACAAGGCTCACACCTTCACCCCGAGGTACGAGGCCGCCACAACCTGCCGACCACTCCACTCCCCAACCCGTCGGGCGCCGTGCAAGGGGCCCGAAGCAAGGAATCCCTCATGAGCAAGGTCATCCTCGTCACCGGTGCCGGACGCGGTCTCGGAACGGACATCGTCCGCGAGGCCCTCGCGGCCGGCCACCGGGTCGTCGCCACCGGCCGCCGTCCCGAGGAGGTCGAGAACACCCTGGGCGGGCCGCAGGACGACCTGCTGGTCACCAGGCTGGATGTGACCAGCCCGGCGGACGCGCACGCGGCCGCGCGGGCCGCCGTCGACCGGTTCGGCCGCATCGACGTCCTGATCAACAACGCCGGGAACTTCTTCGCCGGCTACTTCGAGGAGGTCTCCCCGGAGCACATGCGGCAGCAGATCGAGACCAACCTCTTCGGCCCGATGAACGTCGCCCGCGCCGTCCTGCCCGTCATGCGCGGGCAGCGCGACGGCCACGTCATCACGATCTCCTCGCTCGCCGGTCAGGTCGGCACGGAGTTCACCTCCGCCTACGCCGCCTCCAAGTTCGGCGTAGAAGGCTGGATGGAGGCCCTGCACCACGACGTCGAGCCGTACGGCATCCGCACCACCATCGTGGAGCCCGGCTACTTCCGCACCGAACTGCTCGTGGACGCCTCCACCACCTGGCCCGAACCGACCATCGACGACTACGCCGAGCGCACCACCGCCACGGTCGAAGCCTGGAAGAGCATCGACGGGCAGCAGCCCGGCGACCCCGCCAGGCTCGCCCGCGCCCTGCTGACTCTCGCCGGCCAGGACCGGCCGCCGCTGCGCTTCGTCGCCGGCGCGGACGCCATCGAGGGCGTCACGGCCAAGGCCAGGGAACTCCTCGCACAGGTCGAGGCCTCCCGCGAACTGGGCGGGGACCTCGGCCACGAGGACACCGACGCCTGAGCGCGGTGTCCACGCCGGCCCCGGCACGAACCGGCGAAGGAGCGCGGCTCCGGCGGGACGGACGGGCAAGGCCCTCTCCACGCCGGAGCCGCGCCACCATGTGGGGCGGCCGCCACCGCACGGTCCCCGCGCGGTCGGAGGTGTGCGTACACGCGGTCGAGCGGGCCGTCCACCCGGGTGAGTCCGTGCCGGCCCTGGGGTCGGAGTGCCTTGTGAGGGTAGGGGCATCTCACCGTGTACGAGTTCTACCGAGAGGGTGGTGTCACGCCATGGCCGACGACGCCTTGCTGTTCGTCCTTCCCGAGCGCGCTCCGCGTCTGGGTGCGGCACTGGCCGCCGTCGGCGCGTTGGAGTGCGCCGAGACTCCGGCGGTCCAGGGATGGCTGCACGCGCACGGGGTCCCCGCCTCCTCCGAGTGCGTGAGGATCGTGCCGTCCGGAGCCGAGGTGCTCATTCCCGAGGACGCCGAGCGCCTGCCGGTCCCCCTGAGCGAGGAGGAGACGGTGCGGGTGGAGCACGCGTGCGCGCCCCGGTCCGTGACCGACATGGAGTCCGAGCTGCTCGGCTTCCGCGACACCACCCAGGACTGGCGCTCCCTGGTCCACCAGGCGCTCACCTCGGGGATTCCCGCACCGCGCATCGCGCAACTCACCGGCCTGGACCCGCAGGACATCGTCCGGGCCGTCAACGGCTGACTCCCCGGGGCCGGGGCCGGGGGAGTGGGGCGGTGGGGATCACCGCGATGCGGTTCCCCGTCGCCGCCCCGACTCGAAGGGGCATGGGCCGGTCCCTCGGAGAGGGCCGGCCGGCTGTGTGCGTTCCCCTCCGCACCGGCCGGCTGTCGCTGTGCCTCTCCGTGCTGACCGGCTGCCCGCGTTCTTCTCGGCGCCCGCCTCACCGCACCGCGTCGCCGGCGTCCGCGCGCCCCGCCCCCGCTCGGAGCGGCCTCGGTGCGGCAGCGCGCGGGGCCGACAGGCCGGGCCCGACGGGCCCGCGCGGTTGGCGATCACCGGGGCGGGGCATCACGACTGGGCAGGACCAGCCGCGCGAGACATGCCGCGGCCCGGCGAGCGGTCGGACCGCGAGGATGCCGGCTGTCCCAGGAGGGGAAGTGATCCGCCATGCGTGCGCACGGGCGTACCCATCGGCGTTCCGTACGAGCGGAGTATCTGCTGCCGGACGAGGCCGCGTCGGCGGGCAGGGCACGGAGGCTGACCACCGTGTTCCTCACCCGGTCCCGCCACCGGTCGGCGGCAGTGGGTGCCGGGCACATCGACGACGCGACGCTCATCGTGTCCGAACTGGTCACCAATGCCACCCGGCACGGCCGCGGTGCCTGCCGACTGCGCCTTCAGGTTTCCGTCGGGCGGGTGACCGTGGAGGTGTACGACGACAGCCCGAACCGGCCGCGGGTGCGGCCGTTGACGGCGGAGGGTGAGAGCGGGCGGGGCCTGGCCATGGTGCGGTGCCTGGCGGACCGGTTCGACGTCACCCCGGTCAGCGGGGGTGGCAAGAGGGTGCGCGCGGTCCTGGCGCTCTGAGGCCGGCCCCGCGGCGGGTTCGTCGTCCGGTGTCGGGGGAGCGGGCCGTGAGCCGCGCCCGGCGTCCCGTCGGGTCCGGCGCGGCAGGCGGTCGAGGGCCGAGGCACGGTAGGGGACGCCGCGGGTCCTGGACGGGATTGGTGCGGGCCACGGCCAACGGGTGCGCGAAACGCCCGTGCGGCCGCGACCACCCTCCGGGCCGTTCGCCTTCGCGACCGTCCTGGCGGACGGGCGACACGGTGGTCCCGGCTCGCTTCCGACGGCGGCGCGGCACCCGGGGACCGGCCGGGGCAGGTACGGGCGGGCATCGTCGGCGATCGCACACACCGGCGGTCGCTTGCCGTGCGGTTCCTCGGGTACAGCCTCTGAATGAGCATGGCAATCGCAACGCCCCGGGCCTACGGGGAGTGACTCGTTCGTGACGCACCTCGACGGCCCCGGCGACAACCCGGCGCAAGCCCCCCGTGACGGCCCCGAGGCCGTCGCACTGCAGATCGCCGACGCGGTGGAGAGCCTGACGGACCTGTGGACCGTCGCCGCGCAGAACGCGTCGCCGCGGTTGTCCCTGCATCAGCTGAGGGCGTTGCGTGCTCTGGAGTCGACGCCGGGAATGAATCTCACGGCCCTGGCGGACCGGCTGGACATCGGGCCGCCCACGACCAGTCGGCTGTGTGACCGACTGGAGGCGGCCGGCATGCTGGAACGCGCGCCCCATCCGTACAACCGCCGCGAGGTGCAGCTGAGCCTGACCGTGCCCGGTCGGCAGGTGCTCAGGGAGGTGGCCGGGCGTCGGGCACAGGCGCTGGCTCGCGCGTTGAAGGTGATGGAACCGGCCGAGAGGGCGGCGTTGAGCCGTGGGCTGAGAGCGCTTCGCGCCGCGCGGAACGCCCCGGCGCCACGGCGTGAGGGCGCGGGCGAGGACGCGGAGGCGGAGTGCCGGTGACGGAAGTCAGCGCACCGCTGCCGTACGCCGCGTGTGCCGCGCGGGCTCGATGCCGCGGCCTTTCCAGTCCAGGCAGACCACCGCGGCGTCGGCGGCGAGGTCCTTGCTGCCGAAGTGTTCGATCAGACCGGAGACCACGGCACGTGCCGCCTCGTGCGGAGGCTCCAGCCGTGTGGCGCCGAGGGTCTGCCGCAGGGCTCGGTCCCCGAAGGATCCGCCGTCGGGGCCGCGTGCGCCGTGCACGCCGCTGCTGACCACGATCAGCCGGTCGCCCGGTTCGACAGGGAACGTCTGCTCGTCGTAGAGGGTCTCTTCCAGCATGCCCAGCGGGAGCTGCGCCTCGAGTGCGATCTCCTCGATCGTGTCGTCGCGCTGGCGGTACAGCCGGGGTGAACCGGCGTCGACGGCCCGCACGACACCGGAGTCGAGGTCGAACCTCAGCAGCAGGGTCGAGGCGTACCTCTTGCCGCCGTACTGGGCGAAGAGGGCCTGGTCGGCGAGGCAGGCCTGGTCGGCGAGCCCCAGGCCGGCGCGGCGTGCGTTGCGCAGGGCGCCGACGGTGAGGCTGGTGAGCAGGGAAGCGTCCATGCCCTGGCCCATGCCGTCGGTGACCGTGAGGGTGAGGTGGTCGGCGTCGGTCGACCAGTCGAAGTTGTCGCCGCCGATGGCGTAGGCGGGCTCCAGATGGGCGCCGATGACGTACTCCTGGCGGGCGCAGCCCCGGCCGGGCAGGAGCTGCCACTGCATCTCGGCGGCGAGGGTGAGGCGTCGGGTACGGCGGGCCCGCAGGTACAGGTCGGTGTCGCGGCCCGCCGTGGTGACCTCGTGCCCCAGGGCGGTGGCGAAGTCGGCGAGCCGCAGCACCGTGCCGGGGTCGGCCGCGCCGCTGGGCAGGCGGACGGACAGGACGCCCAGCCGGTCACCGCGGACGGTGATCGGCAGGTGAACGAGGTGGGCGGGCGTCGAGCCGTTGGTGATCTCGACGACCGGGGACTGGCTGACGAAGGCGTGGCCGGCGGGCCCGTCGTGGGCGGGGACCGGGTCGCCGGTGTGCGGCAGGTCGGTGACCGGTCGCAGGACGCTCAGCGCGTAGTCGGCGAGGAACAAGGTCACTTCCTCGGCCCCGACGCGGTCGGTGAGCAGGCGGCGGGCGGTGCCGACCAGTTCGTGGGGCGCGGCGGCGCGAAGGTGGGCTTCCGCGGACAGGCCCGGCTCAGATGTGTTCACGGCGTCCACCCTCTCCCCTCGTCGCCTCCACGTCATCGCCGTGGGCGCCGGTTTTGGGACGCGGGGAATGTACGACGGACCGATTCGCCCGTCGCGCCTGAGGGGAGGCGGGGGTGTACGGCACGTCGGCCTCCACGTTCCGTGACGGGCCGGTCGGTGGCGCGGGGGTGGTGCGGCACAGCAGCAGGCAGACGTCGTCGTCTCGCTCGGAGTCGTACAGCAGGGGCTTGAGCAGCGACTCGGCCGCCACGTCCAGGTCCTGTTCCAGCTCGCGCGCGCCGAGCGAGGACAGCGCCCGGGCGAGGCGACCGATCCCGAGGTCTATCCCCAGGGCGCGGCGCTCGACCAGGCCGTCGGTGTACAGGGCGAGTGTCGAGCCGGGTGCCAGCTCGGTGCAGTGGTCCTCGTAGGTGTACGGCAGCGGAACGCCCAGCATGATCCCCGGTTTGGCGTCCAGCACGCGGACCGTCGCGTCGGGTGCCCGCACCAGGGGCGGCGGATGCCCGGCGGCTGCCCAGACGACGGTGGGATCTCCGGGCCTGAAGCGGGCGATGACCGCGGTCGCGTACAGCTCCGGCTGCTGGTGGCGCAGCAGCCGGTGCAGACGGGTGAGGAGCTGCGCGGGGCTGTCGCCCTCGACGGCGTAGGCGCGCAGCGCGGTACGCAGTTGCCCCATCATGATGGCCGCGCGCAGCCCGTGCCCGGTGACGTCTCCTATGACGGCCAGCAGGCTTCCGTCGGGCTGCGGAAAGGCGTCGTACCAGTCGCCGCCGATGTTGAGTCCGCGGGTGGCGGGGAGGTAGCGGGCGGCCAGGAGCAGGCCCTCGGTGGTGGGCAGGTCGGTGAGCTGGGCGCGCTGCAGGGCTTCGGCGGTGTCCCGGTGCTGCTCGTAACGGCGGGCGTTGTCCAGGGCGATGCCGACGCGCCGGGCCAGTTCGACCAGCATGACGGACGTGTCCGGGTCGAATCGGGGGCCGGGAGCCGTGAGCGTGAGCACCCCCAGGGTGTGGCGCACCGTGAGCGGGATGCACAGCAGCGGCTGCGCGGCGGCCAGGGTGGAGGGCGGCAGGTCGTCGACGCCGGACAGGCCGCCGGGATGGCCGGCGGCGTGCTGCGGGCGGCCGGTGCGGGCGGCGGCGACCGCCGCGGCGGGACGGTGGCCGCCTCGCGGGACCTCCTCGTCGTCGAGGATCCAGACGTCGACGTGACCGGCGTACTCGGGGACCAGCAGGCCGGGCAGTCGGCGCAGGATGTCCTCGTGGTTGAGGGACGCGGTCACGTCGGCGCTGGCGTCGGCCAGGAAGGTCAGCAGGCGCCGTGCCTTCTCCGCCTCGCCGCGGGCGGCCCGCTCGGCGTCGAGCAGTTCGCGCTGGACGAGCGCGGAGGCTTCCAGTTCGGCGTGGAGCGCCAGCACACCCTGGTTGGTCTGGTGCAGCTCCTCACGGTGGAAGCGGACCACGTCCTCCTGCTCGTCCAGCCTGCCCAGGATCGCCGCGGTGTCCTGGTCGGCGGCCAGGAAGGCCTCGGCCAGTGCCGCCCGGTCCGTGTCGGGCGTGCCGGGCGGTGCGGCGTCGGCGCGGGCGAGTGTGAGCTGCCAGGCCGGCGAGTCGTGGGAAGGGCCTCCGGCCGGGCGCACGGTGGCCTTCAGGTGTCCGTGCCCGTCGGATGCGGTGGGTCGGCCTGTGCTGACGTGCAGTTCCCAGACGCCGCCGTGGGCAAGGCACTGGCGCAGGTGCGCGGTGAGGGTGGTCAGGAAGCGGGTGCGCTCGATCGGTGGTACGTCGGCGGTCGTCGTGAGACGGGTCACGAGGACACGGGCGCGGGCCGCGTCGGCGGGTGAGCCGATCTGCCAGGTCTCGGAGGCGACGGTCATGGGCTCGGATCCGGTCGTCGGGGGCCGTTACGGCCACGCTTCCCAGCCGCTCGACGCCACCGAACGGCGCTCATCTCCTCACCCGCGACCCGGCGGTGGCGGCCGCGGTCGTCCCCCGGGAAGCCGGCGGCGACGCCCGGCCCCGGAGCGACGGCACCACCGTCTCGCAGCGCCGCCGTGACCTCGGTGACGCCCGGAACGGGGTCGGGGCGGAGGACCCGAACCGATGGCCGGTGGGCGTCGGAGGTGCCGGCGTGGACGCGCCTGCCGGCCGCGTCGCCGATCCGGAGGCCGCTTCCCGTGTCGACACCTGCTCCTCTCCCTCGTGCACACCGTGTGACCACGGAGCGGCAGGCGATCAGTCAATCATTGTCGCATGACAAACATTAGCGCTGTGCTGTGGCGCGAACAACTCGTGATCGGGCGGTGTCCGTATGACGGCCGTCACGGTCGCCGTCCGCGCCAGTCCAGACAGACCACCAGGGCGTCGTCGCGGGGGGCGGTGCGGCCCCGGTGCCCCGTCAGCTCCCGCAGGATGGCCCGAGGGACCTCTGCGGCGGGAAGCAGGCGGGTGGACATGATCGCCCGGGTCAGGGCGGCGTCCCCGTACGCCTCCCCGCTCGGCGAGGCGACCGCGTAGACCCCGTCACTGACGAAGACGAGGCGGTCCCCCGGTTCGACCTGGAACTCCTGCGTGACGTAGTCGGTCTCCTCGAACATGCCCAGCGGGAGCTGGGCCTCCAGGGCGACGCGCTCCAAGGTGCCGTCGCGCAGGCGCAGCATCTGCGGGGAGCCGGCGTCCACCACCTGGACCCGGCCGCTGGTGAGGTCGAAGTCGAACATCAGGACGGACAGGTGGCAGCGGCCCCGGTAGTGGGCGTAGACCGCCTGGTCGGCGAGAGCCGCCTGGTCGGCGAGCGGAATGCCGGCCCGCCGCGCGTTGCGCAGGGCGTTGACGGCGAGGTTCGTCAGCAGGGAGGCCTCTATGCCCTCGCCCATGCCGTTGGAGACGTACAGCATCAGCCGGTCGGCGGTCGCCGACCAGTCGAAGTTGTCGCCGAAGATGGCGTACGCGGGCTCCAGCTGCGCCCCCAGCTCGTACTCCGGGCGCGCGCAGGAACGGCCGGGAAGCAGCTGCCACTGCATCTCGGCGGCCAGGGTCAGCCGGTCCTTGCGTCGCGCCTGCAGATACAGGTCGGTGTCCCGTTCGGCGACGACCACCTCGTGCGCGAGCACCTCGGCGATCTCCGCCAGTTCCGTCAGGCAGCCGCGTGCGTGCTCACCGCCCGGGAGGGTCACCGACAGGACGCCGAGCCGGTCCCCCCGCACGGTGACGGGCAGGTGCACGCGCACCAGGCCTTCGGGACAGCCCTCGATGAACGGCTCCTGCGCGCCGAAGGCGCGACCGGCGGGGCTGTTGTGCACGGAGACCGGTTCCAGGGTGTGCGGCAGCGCGGACACCGGCTGCAGCACGGTCATGCCGTAGTCGGCCATGAACAGCTCGACGGAGTCCGCCGCGTACTGCTCGGCGAGCACCCGACGGGCGGCGTCGAGCAACTGGTGGGGCGCCGCCGTACGCAGAGCACGCTCGGCGGTCACGAATTTGTTCACGATGGTGAATACGCCTATCTGTTGTCGGAGGAGGTCAGTGCGCCCCAGGCGGGCGGCGAGGTCGTCGTGACGGCAGCGGAGCGGTCCGGCCGGCCACGGCCCGACCGCTCGCCTAGTACGCTGACGGTCATCCCGGTGCCTGCGAGAGTGTGACTGTGACTTCCTTCCGCCCCCGCCCAGAGCCAGACGAGGTCGCGCGCGTGACCTCCACGGCCGCGGAGTTGCTGGAAGTCCTGTGGGGCCGCGCCTCGACGGCACCTGTGTCGGCGTCCCAGTTGCGCGTGCTGCTCATCCTCGAGTACCACGACGGCATCAATCTGCGCACCCTCGCGGACGGTCTCGCGTCCACTCCGCCGTCGACCAGTCGGCTGTGCGACCGGCTGCAGGCCGCCGGCCTCGTCGAGCGCGTGGTCAGCGCCGCCGACAGGCGTGAGCTGCGCCTGCACCTCAGCGGCCGGGGCCGGGCGTTCCTCGCCGATCTGCGCGCACGCAGGGAGCAGGCGCTGCGGTCCGTGCTCGACCGGATGCCCCTCGCCCAGCGGGCCGCGCTGCTGCAGGGGCTCGAGGCGTTCTGTGACGCGGCGGCGGCGCGGATAGACGACGACGCCCGGGGATCCGGCAGCAGGAGCGCCTGAGCGGCCCGCCGTGACGCCGGACCCGCCCCCACCGTTCGGCGCCCGCGATCGGCGAACGGAGCGGCCTCCGCCCACCGGAACATTCCAGATCCTTCCCCCTGCACGTCCCGCCTCCACCTTCTTGCCTCACGGCTAAAGTTGTCAAATGGCAACTGTCCGCTGAGTCAACCCCTTCACGAACCCGATTACCCCCTGACGCGCCGAGCTGCGCCACTGTGGGCAACATCTCCCATGGGCGGGGCGGGGAGCCGAGGCGGCCCCGGCGGCGCGACGGCGGTTCGTCGACGACACGTGACGAGCGCCTCCGGGATCACGCCCCGCTCATCCGACGTGCCGCCTTCCGGCCGATCCTCACCCTTGGTGACCGCTTGAGTCGAAAGAAATCGGGCAACCGGAGACATCAGGGCGCCGAAGAGTACGGGAGGTAGCCACTGTGCACGCCACCGAGGCGGAACACACCCTGCTCGGAGACAACCCGACGACCGCGGAACGGGCACGGCAGATCACCCGCGAGTTCCTGCGCGGCATCGGCCCCCAGGACTCCGCCGAGGTGGACGCCGTGATGATCGTCGTGTCGGAACTGGTGACCAACGCCATCCAGCACGCCGACGGGGTCACCGGGTTCCGGTTGGGGGCCGCCGCGGACACGCTGACGATCTGTGTCGACGACGCCAGTCGCGAACAGCCGCACACGCGCCACTCCCACCCCTGGGAGCCCGGCGGCTTCGGATGGCCGCTTGTCCAGCGGCTGTCGGAAACCGTACGTGTGGACACGCGCCCGGACGGCAAGACGGTGCGCGTGATGCTCCTGCTGGCCCACTCACCCGGCCCGGCGCCACCGCACGGCCGCACCCGACACGGACCAGGGCAGACGGGAAGCCCCCGCGGGGCGGACCCGTGCCGGGGGCGCGCCGGCCCCGCTCAGGACGGGTCGGAGCGGTGGGCCGTGCGAGGGCTCACCAGCCCCGAGTCGTAGGCGAGGATCACCGCCTGCACGCGGTCGCGCAGCCGGAACTTCTCGAGGATGTGCGCGACGTGCGACTTCACCGTCGTCTCCCCGATCCCCAGCTCGACGGCGATCTCCGCGTTGGACAGTCCACGCGCGAGAGTCCGCAGGACGTCCAGTTCCCGCGCCGTCAGAACGTCCAGGCGCGGCGGGACGGGAGGCACGGCGTCCGAGGGCATGCCGGCGAAGCGCTCCAGCAGACGTCGCGTGACGCGCGGCGCGAGCACGGCCTCACCGGAGGCGACCGTACGGATGGCCGCCACCAGGGAGTCGGCCGGACCGTCCTTGACGAGGAAGCTGCTCGCTCCGGCCCGCAGCGCGTCGACCACGTGCTCGTCGAGGTCGAACGTGGTCAGGATGATGACCCGGCTGCGCAGCCCGCCCTCCGAGATCAGACGGGTCGCCTCGACACCGTCCATCCGCGGCATCCGGATGTCCATGAGGACGACGTCCGGTGACAGCCGGCGAGTCTCCTCGACGGCCTCCTGGCCGTCGGCGGCCTCGCCCACGACCGCGATGTCCGGTTCCGCCTCCAGGATGTACCGGAAGCCGGTCCGGAGCATCGGTTGATCGTCAGCCAGCAGGACGCTGATGGTTCCCATGGTGCGCGGTTCCTCCGTGGTTCGCGATGCCGTCGTGTGCGGGCAGCTTCAGTACGGCGTGGACGCAGTACCCGCCGCCCGGCCGTGGGCCGGTGTGCAGGGTGCCGCCCGTGGCGGCGATCCGCTCCCGCATCCCCAGCAGACCATGACCGGAACCGTCGCCGGCGACGGGAGGGACCGACGGGGCCCCACCGGCGCCGCCCGGCCCGTCGTCGCAGATGCGGACGTGCAGTCGATCCGGTTCCTCGTCCCACATCAGACGGACCCGGGTGCGCGTCGCACCCGCGTGCTTGACCGTGTTGGTCAGCGCCTCCTGCACCACGCGGTAGACCGTCAGATGGTGCCCGGCCGACAGCGCGACCGGCCGGCCCGACACCTCGTGATCGACGTCCAGACCCGTGGCCCGCACCGCCTCGACGAGCGACGGCAGCGCGTCGACGGTCGGCTGGGGAGGCTCCTTCGACGGCGTCGTCTCCGCCGCCTCGTCGGTGCGCAGCACATCCAGCAGCCCGCGCAGCTCGGCGACGGTGTCCCGGCCCGTCTGCTCGACGGCGGCGTGCAACTCATGCGCCTTGTCGGGGGAACGGTCCTGGATCCGGTCGGCCGCGATGGTCTGCACGATCATGAGGCTCACGTTGTGCGCCACGATGTCGTGCAGTTCACGGGCGATCCGCGCCCGCTCCCGCATCACCGCCGCCCGCGCGTTGGCGGCCTGTTCACGCTCCAGTGCGGCGGCGCGCTGCACCGCCCCGTCCCGCACGGCGGCCCGCGCCCGGGACAGCCGGCCCAGGGCCCAGGCGGCCAGCAGCAGGACGGCGTCGGTCAGCAGCGCGGCGAGCCGGTGCCCCGCGGGCGCCAGGAACGCCTCCGTCAGCGCGCTCAGCGGAATGAACACGGCGGCCACGAAAGTCGTCACCCACGGCGCGCGGCGTGCGGCCGTGAGGAACACGGCGGTCGCCATGGCCAGGTAGGTGGGGCCGATCGACGTGCCGTCCGGCCCGGCGAGCTGCGGGATGTACGACAGGTGTTGCAGCGTCCCGGACGCGAGCGCCATCACCAGCAGACTCGCCAGCGGCACCTTGCGGTGCACGGCGAGCGGCAGGCTCGACAGCAGTGTCAGGGCGAGCCACCAGTGGTCCGGCGGCCGCAGTGGGTGCGCGCCGGGCGGGATCGCCTCCGGCAGCGCCAGGCACGCTGCCGCCGCGAGAACGGCCAGCGTCACGTCCGTGACCGCGGCAGACACCTGGCGGCCCGCGAAGGACCCCGACTCTTTCATGAGGTCCACGGTAAAGGCGCTGCTCACCCGGCCCGCCCTCCCCGGGTCTGAACCGGACCGCCGTCGTTCCTCCCCAGGACCCCCTCCTTGAGGAGGAGACGCGTCACGGGCGGCGTTCGAGGACGCCACGTGCCGTCGTCCGGACGGTGGAGGACCTCGCTCCTCTCGCCCGCCCGGCGGAGCGCGGGATTCGGCGCCGAGACGGAGGCCGGGGGTAGCGGACGCCGGTGGACTGGAGGGACGCACCCGCCACCGACCTCGAGGTTCGACCATGCTCGGAGCACGCAGCCGGAGAACGTCCCCCGGCGCCCCCATCGGCATCGATCCGGCACGAAGCGCCGTACGGCTGACCGAGGTGACCAAGGAGTACGGCCGCGGCCCGTCCGCGGTCGTCGCGCTCGACCAGGTCAGTACCGGCATCGCCGCCGGCAGCTTCACCGCCGTCATGGGCCCCTCCGGCTCGGGGAAGAGCACCTTCCTGCACTGCGCCGCCGGGCTGGACCGGCCCACGTCCGGAACCGTCCAGCTCGGCGGCCAGGACCTGGGCGAACTGGACGAGACACAGCTGACACGGTTCCGTCGGACCCGGATCGGGTTCGTCTTCCAGGCGTTCAATCTGCTGCCCTCGCTCACCGTGGAGCAGAACATCACCCTGCCTCTGCGGCTGGCGGGGACCAGGACGGACCACGACTCGGTCGGGAGCGTCACGGCCGCGGTGGGGCTCGCGGGACTGCTCGGCCGCAGGCCCGCGCAGCTCTCCGGCGGACAGCAGCAGCGTGTCGCCATCGCCCGCGCCCTCATCACACGCCCCGAAGTCATCTTCGCGGACGAGCCGACCGGCGCGCTCGACCCGGACACGGCCGAGGACGTCCTCGCCCTGCTCCGGCAGGCGGTGACCGACCTCCACCAGACGGTGGTGATGGTCACCCATGATCCGGTCGCCGCCCAGCACACCGACCTGGTGGTCTTCCTGGCCGGCGGACGCGTGGCGGGCCGCGTGGACGCGCCCTCCGCCGCACAGGTCAAGAGCGTCATGACCGAACTGCGGAGGAACCACTGATGCTGCGCATCGCCCTCGCCACGCTGCGCGCCCGCGGCGGGGCCTTCGCCGCCACGTTCGCCGCCCTCCTGCTGGGCGCGGCCGTGATCAGCGCCTGCGGTGTGCTTCTCGAATCCGGGCTGCGCTCCACCCTGCCGCCCGAGCGGTACGCCAAGGCCCCGCTGATCGTCGCCGGCCGGCAGTCCGTCGACCTGGACGTGAAGTCGGCCGACGGATCCGACTACCGCAGTTCGCAGTCGCTGCCCGAACGGCCGCGGCTCGACGCCACCCTGGCCGGCGACCTCGCCACGGTGGACGGTGTCGCCTCCGTGGTGCCCGACCGCCGCGCCACGGTCCGCCTGCTGGACGGGGACCGCGCCGTGACGGGGGCCAACGGTGCCGTACCGCAGGCGCACACCTGGGAGAGCCGCGTCCTGGGCGGCTTCCGCCTCACCGAGGGACACCGTCCCAAGGGTGCCCGTCAGGTCGTGCTGGACGCCGATCTCGCGGACCGCGCCGGGCTCCGGACAGGCGACAGCGTACGGCTCATGACGGCGTCCACCCCCCTCACCTTCGAGGTGGCCGGACTAGTGAGCCTCGACGACGGCCGCTCCCCGCGGCAGTCGGTGCTGTTCGCCTCCGGGGCCGCGATGGAGCGGCTGGCCCCTCGGTCAGGTGCGTCCGTCGACGCCTTCGGCGTGTTCACCACACCCGGCACCCGGACCTCCGAAGTGGCCTCCAGGATCGAACGGCTGCCGGCGGGGCGGCACGCGGCCGTGTACACCGGCGAGGGACGCGGTGAGGCGGAGTTCACCGACATCGCGGCCGGTGCGGCCAACCTGGTGGAACTCGCCACCGCCATCGGCGGCAACGTCCTGCTCGTGGCCGTGTTCGTGCTGTGCGCCACCACCTCCCTGGCCGTCCGTCACCGCCGCCGGGAGATGGCCCTGCTGCGCGCCATCGGCACCACTCCGGGACAGCTGCACCGCATGATCACGGCGGAGTCCGCGGCCACCGGCCTGATCGCGGGCGTGCTCGGCTGTCCCCTCGGTGTCGGTGTCGTGTTCTGGCTGAGCGGTCAGTTCGCCGGGCGCGGCCTCGTCCCGCCCGACTTCCGGCCGGTCGTCGGTCCGCTCCCGTTCCTCGCCGCCGTGGCCGCCACCGTCCTCACCGCGGTCACCGCCGCCTTCGTCGCGGGCCGGCGGGCGGCCCGCGTCCGCCCCACCGAGGCGCTGCGCGAGGCGTCGGACGAGCCCGCGGGCATCGGCCGCGGCCGCCTGGTGACAGGCGGCCTCCTGCTCGCGACGGCCGTCGCCGTGCTGAGCCTCGGTCTCGGTTCCCGCACCGACTTCCTGACCCTGGTGGGACTGGCCAACTCCCTGGTCCTGCTGCTCGTGATCGCCGCCGCGGTGCTCGGCCCGCTGATCAGCCGCGCCGCGACGGCCCTCCTCACCCCGCTGCTCGTCCGGACCGGCGTCACCGGCCGGCTCGCGGCGGCGAACTCGCGCGCCGGCGCCGCCCGCACCGCGGCCGCCGTCACCCCGCTCGTCCTGGCGGTGTCCTTCGCCTCGACGGTCGTCTTCACCCAGACCACCCAACTGAGCCGGGCGGCCGACGAGATGCGCTCCGGGACGGTGGCCGATCACGTGCTGACCGCCCCCGCCGGCCTGCCGCCGGGCCTCGCCGCACGGGCCGCCGAGCTGCCCGGGGTGGCGGCCGCCACCGGTGTGGTCCGTTCCGAGGCCATCGGCGTGGGTTCGCTGCTCGGTGAGGAGGAGGCCGTCTCCCTGACCGCACAGGGGCTCCGGCCGTCGGCGCTGACCGCCACCGTCGATCTCGGCACCCGCGAGGGAGACCTGTCCGCCCTGGCACCGGACACCGTCGCCCTCAGCACGACGGCGGCCTCCTGGCTGGGCCTCGACGTCGGCGACCGGGCGCGGCTGTACCTCGGGGACGGCACGCCCTTCTCCGGTGAGGTGATCGCCGTGTACGGACGAGGGCTCGGCTTCGCCGACCTCACCTTCGACCACGACCTGCTGCTGTCGCACACCACGACGGGAGTCGACCAATCCGTGCTGATCCGGTCGGCGTCCGACGCCGCGGACACCGCGGCCCGGCTGACGGCTCTGGCGCGCGACTATCCGGGCACCACCGTGGGCGGAGCATTGGCGGTCGACGCCCAGGTCGAGGAGCAGCGCGCGCTGGCGTGGGTGAACTACGTGGTCGTCGGCCTGATCATCGCCTACACCGCTCTGACGGTCGTCAACACGCAGGCGATGAACACCGTGACCCGTCGACGCGAGTTCGCGCTGCTGAGGCTGACCGGCGGCAGCCGCTCGCAGGTGCGGGGGATGGTACGGCGCGAGAGCCTCACGGTGGCGGCCGTCGGCGGGGGCCTGGGGACGCTGCTCTCGGTCCCGCCGCTGGCCCTGGTCGCGTTGGCGCTGACCGGCGGTCCCTGGCCGACCGTGCCGGTGACGGGCTGGCTCGCGATCGTCGGGTCGACGGCGCTGCTGGCGGTGGCGGGCGCCATGGTGCCCACCCGGCTCATGCTCCGGGTGCGCCCGGTGGACGCCATCGGGACGAAGGAGTGACGCGGGGGTGGTGGAGCACCGGAGAGCCACCTGGCGGAGCAGGACGGGCCGCCGCCGTGCAGCTCCCGCACGACCCTGGGCGCGACCGACTCCGTCGCGTCCCTCACGGACTCGGCCCGCCGCTCGACGGACGCCTCGTCGATGTCGATGCCCACGTCGGTGTCGGTGTCGGTGACGGGCACGACGGGCAGGGCCGAGACGCTGCGGGCGGGGGCGGATCCGGCGAACGCGGGGACCCCCTCCCCGACGTCGGCCACAGCCCTCTTCCCGCAGGTGGCGCCGGACGGCCCGGCCACCTCGCCGCGCCGCCGACTGGATAAGGTCATGGCCATGTCGAACGAGCATCCGCCCGCCCACAACCCCTACGCCCAGCCCGCCGGGCAGTACGGCGGTGACCCCGCCGGGCAGGGCGGCCCCTACGGTCCGCCGGCCGCGATGCCGGGCGGCGCCTACCCGCCGCCGCCCGCACCCGGAGTCTTCGGGGCCACGCCGCCGCCCGCACCCGGAGTCTTCGGGGCCCCGCCGGCGGGCGCCCCGGCAGCACCGTACGGGGTCCCCGGCGCGTACGGCGTCCATCCCTACCCGCCCGCTCCGGCGCCCGTCATGCCCGGCTCGGTGCGCGGCGCCCAGATCGTGAGCTGGGTGATGGCGGGGCTGGCGCTGCTGATCGTCCTGGTGTGGGGGTTCGGCTCCGGCGCGGAGGCCGCCGGCCGGCTCATGGGCGCCAACCTGATGGGCTGGGTGCTGTTCTTCCTGTCGTTCCGGTACCCGACGGCCGGCAACGGGGTGCGGATCGCCTCGATCGCTCTGGCCTCCCTGCAGATCGCGATGTCGATCGGCGGGCTCGCCCAGGGCAACGGGGGTGGAGGGTTCCCGCTGATCGGCGCGATCGTCGTCGTGACCCTGCTCAACCAGCGCAGCGCGGTGCAGTGGTTCCAGCGCCCGCGCGACATGGTCGGCCCGTACGGTCGCTGACCGCGCACCGTCGGCAGGTGTGACGGCCGGGGCGGCGACGGAGAACCGGGTGCCGCTCAGCCGTCGGTCCGGGACTCCAGCGCGTACAGGACGGCGGCCATGTCCTCCCCGCCGTGACCCTGTTCGACCGTCTCGGCGTAGAGGGCGTGGCAGACGTCGAGCAGCGGGGAGGCCAGGTCCGCCTCGCGGGCGGCCTCCGCGATCAGCCGGTTGTTCTTGAGGACGTCCGCGGCCGCCGCCTGGACGGAGAACTCGCGCGCCAGCAGTTTGGGCGCCTTCGCACGGGAGACCGCGCTGGCCATCGGGCCGGCGTCCAGGACGTCCCGCAGCAGACGCCCGTCGACCCCGTGCCGGCCGGCGAAGTGGAAGGCCTCGGCCAGGCCGGTGACCAGGGTGATGAGGAACAGGTTCACCGAGAACTTCATCAGCAGCGCGCCCGGGACCTGCCCGCACGCGAACGTCTCGCGGCACAGCGGGGCGAGCACCGGGCGTACGGCCGCCACGGCGTCGTCCTCGCCCGCCAGCATGACCACCAGCTCCCCCTGCTCCGCCGGACCCCGGGAACCGGACACCGGCGCCTCGACGTAACGGCCGCCCGCGGCCCGGATGTCGTCCCGCAGGCCGCCGGAGTACTCGGGGGAGGTCGTGCCCATGTGGACGACGGTGTGTCCGGCGACGCGCGCGGCGAAGCCGGGGCTGCCGCGCCCGAGGACCGCGTCGACGGCGGTCTCGTCGGCCAGCATGAGGATCACCGTGCCGGCCCGGTCGAAGACCTCGGTGGGGCTCGCCGCGACCTCGGCGCCGGCGGCACGCAGGGGCGCGCAGCGGTCGGGGGTGCGGTTCCACACGGTGAGGGGCGTCCCGGCGCGGGCGAGGTTGAGGGCCATGGGCTGCCCCATGACCCCGAGGCCGAGAAAACCGACGTACGTCATGTGCTGCCTTTCCGGGACCTTCGCGCGCCCCGTGCCGAGGCGGAGCCAGTGCCGTCGCGGACCGACGACTATGACACCGGTCATGGTAGGCGAGTTCATGACCGGCGTCATAGGGTGGGAGTCGGTCAGTCGCGACAGGACACGGGGAGGTCGACGGTGGCGCCGTCCGAACGGGGGCCGCGCGAGCGGATGGTCTTCAGCGCGGCCCAGCTCATCCGGCGCGACGGCGTCGGCGCCACCGGCATGCGCGAGGTGGCCGCGCACGCGCGGGCACCGCGGGGCTCGCTCCAGCACTACTTCCCCGGTGGCAAGGAGCAGTTGGTCAACGAGGCGGTGGGCTGGGCCGGCCGTTACGCGGCCGGCCGAGTGGCCCGGTTCCTGGCCGTGCTGCCCGAGCCGACGCCGAGCGGGCTGTTCCGCGAGATGGTGCGTCAGTGGACCGACGAGTACGCGTCGGACGGGTTCGCGGGCGGCTGTCCCGTCGCCGCGGCCACGGTGGACTGCGCCGAGTCCGCCGAGTCCACCAGGGAAGCCGCCTCCGCGGCGTTCGCCACCTGGAACGGCGCCGTGGCCGAGGCGCTGGCCGGGATGGGAGTGCCGCCGGAGCGGGCCGCACCGCTGGCCACGCTCATGATCGGAGCGCTGGAGGGCGCCATCCTCATCGCCCGCGCCGAGCGGGACGTGCGGGCCCTGACGAGCGTCGCCCGCGAACTCGGCCCGCTGCTCGACGCCGCGGTGAACCACCAGGGCTGAACCCGGTGGCGCTACGGCCGCGTCCCCGCCGTGGCCGACGGCGGACCGGACGCGTCGCAACTCGGCGCCCTGGGCGCGTCCTCGGCGTGCCCGGTCAGCGCGCAGACCGTGCGCAACGCCACCTTCCAGACGTCGTCCTGCCGGACCGCCGCCCCCGGTCCGCCGGCGTCCAGCGGCAGGCCGTCGCGGGTGAGCGTGTAACCGACGGCGGCGTCCTGGGACGTCGTGTACGCCACGGAGGTCACCGTGGCGCGCAGCCGGCTGCCCAGTCGGTCGGCGAAGAGGTTCTCGATCATCAGGGAGTTCTGCGGGCCGTCCTCCACCACCCGGCTGCGGTCGTCGACGGAGGATTCCGGGTCGAAGAGGGTCTCCCACGCGGCCCGGATGTCCCGCTCGGCCCCTTCCGGGTCCTCGGGGGCGGTACCGGTGGGGGTGGGGGACGGAGCCGTGGGCGCCGCGGAACCGCCGGCCGTGGGCGGCGCCGTCGAGACGGTGGGCGGCGGTGCCGACGTCGTCCGCGCCGCGTCGTCGCCGGTGCCGCCGCCGTCACAGGCGCCGACGAGGACGAGAGCGGCGGCGGTGGCCGCCCAGCAGGCCGCACGTCGTGTCACAGGGGACATGGGCTCCCTCCGGTCTTCCTGGGGCAGCTCTACCCGCAACGCGCGAGAACATCCCGGCGGCGGCCCCGCGGACGGCTGCCGCGAGAGGGTGTGCACCCGTCCTCACGCCGCGCGGAAGAACGGCTGAGGGCCCTCGGCCGTACGGGAGAATCGCCTCCGGGGCGGTGCCTCGGCGGCGTGCGGACGGGCCCGCGGCCCCCCGGGACGTGAACGACCTCCACGGAGCGGCCGTATCCCTGGGCAGTCGTACGCCCAGGTCGCCGACGCGGCCGGGCCCAGTCCGGGACCGGAAGACGGAGAGGCACGTGCCACAGCAGTCGCGGCGAGCACACACCGGCCGCACCACCGCCACCATCACCGCCGCCCGCCTCGTGCGAGGCACCCCGGCCGCCGCCGTGCTGCGAGGTGCCGCACTCGTCGGCGGCCTGGCCCTCCTCTGCCTCGCCACGGCCTGCGGCGGCAGCGCCGACGAATCCGCGGACGAGCCGGCGCTGAACAGCGACCCGGCGAAGATCTCCGCCGCCCCCGCGGCCGGGGTCGTGGCCCCGGCGAAGGTCGAGGTGATCGCCGGCCTCACCGGCTGCCAGGCCGACATCCGCATCGAGGCCGACGAACTGCGCCAGGGCGCGTGCACCACCGAGGACGGTGGCTACCTCATCACCACGTTCCCGCAGGAGAGGCTCAAGGAGACCTGGCTGGACTCCGCGAGCGTGTACGGCGGCACGTACCTGGTGGGAACCCGATGGGTCGTCAGCGCCGAGCCCGAGACGCTGGAGAGGTTCCGCGGCAGGCTCGGCGGGACGATCCGGGAGTTGCGGGGCATCGGAGCGGAGCCCGGCGCGTCGTAGTGGCGGGTGCGGACCGGTCAGGCCCGCAGCGGATTGACGCGGGCCGCCGCCAGCAGGTACCAGGCGGTGGCGCCGGTGTGCCGGTAGGGGTAGTAGCCGAAGCCGAAACCGGTGTCGAGCGGGCTGCTCGCCGAGACGACACCGGAGCCGGCGGCCACCGGCCTGCCGCCCAGGGTCTGGTCGCGGCCGAGCTTGTCCTGCGCCCGCTCGACGGAGGCGAGCAGCCGCCGGGCGCGGGCCTCGTCACCCGGGGCGTGCCGCTCGCGCAGGGCGAGCGCCAGGTGGGCCGTGCCCTCGAACCACACCCCGTCGCGGTCCGGCCTGGGCTGCCCCTCGGCGATCGGGGCGTCCTCCTTCGCCAGCAGGCTCGCGGAGCTGAAGGTGACGCCCTCGTACGACTGGCCCGCGGGCACCGTGCTGTTGCGCCGGGCCGCCGTGTCGAGGACGGCCAGTTCGGTCCGCGCCCAGTCCAGTGAGCGGGAGTGCGCGCGGGAGGGGAGCGCCAGGTGGGTCCAGGTCTGCGTGTCCTCCGGGACCGGGGAGGTGTTGACCGTCACGCCGTCGTTGGTCCCGGTGTAGAAGAAGCCGCCGGACGGCTCCCACATGGTCGCGACGAAGGCCGCGGCCCGTGCCCGCCGCTCCCGCCACACCCGGTCCCCGGTGAGCCGCGCGAGCCGTCCGAACAGGCACACCAGGTCGGTGTTGTGCTCGGTCGAGCTGAACGGCAGCCGCTCGTCCGCCCCGTCGACGCCGAACCGGTAGCCGCCCAGGGGCTGGTCGGTGCGGCCGACGCGCTCGATCCACTCACCGATCCGCACGCAACCGTCGAGGAAGCGGGTCCGGCCGGTCCGCCTGGCGAGCGCGGCCAGCGCGATCCCGGCCCAGGCCATGTCGCCCACGGCGGTCCCCGTGAAGCCGAACTGCGTGCCGACGTTGGCCGTGCCGTCCGCCCGCACGAACCCGTCCGGCTGCGGTGAGCCGTCGTAGAAGGTGTAGGGCCCCACGTTGTACGCCTGCCGCAGCCGGCCGTCGTCGTACACGGGGTCGTGGTTCTGCGCGTACAGCAGCGCGTCTCCGAGAGCCACGGCACGGCTCAGGCCGTCCGCGCCGCCGGACGCGAGCGCCGCGAGGACGGCGAGGGCGTTGTCGTAGGTGAAGGCGGTGCTGAACAGACCCGCCTGATCGGTGTAGCTCTGTGCCAGCCGGAGGGGGCCGTGCCGCGGATAGGCGTCCATGGCGGCGGCGAGGAAGGCGTGAGCCCGGCGCTCCGGCGAAGCGGGCGCGTTCGCGTGGGCCACACCGGACCCACCCGCGGTGAGCACGGCGGCGCCGACGCCGAGTCCGGTCCCGATGAGCGCACGACGACTGAACGCCGGGCCTTGGCTGCCGGTCATGGATCTCCTCGTTGATGCGGGGGAGCGGGAACAGGTGCAGCGGGGGAGCGGGAGCAGGGACGCCTGGAGACGCACGCGAGCCGCGGGAGCGCTCTCGCCTACGCACCCGCCAACTTGAGAGCGCTCTCAAGCCGATGCGCGCTCATTCTGCTGTGGGGTACGGGCCGGGTCAACGCCTGCGCGGGGACGAGCGGTTCCGCGTTCAGGGACGACGCACCGGGCTCAACACCTCGGGCGGGACGACGTGTCGGGGAGGGGGCGCGCACGGTGCCGCGGCGCCCCGTCGGCACACCGACGCCGCGTCTGCGTCTCCCGACAGCCCGGCCGGGGGCTTGTTCGCCGTGGCTGTCGTGGCGCATGCTGCCTCCCGGCGGGCAGGGGATCGGTGAGCCGGGAGGCATGCGGTGGGCGGCGGCGTCGTGCGGGCGATGTGGGAGCGGTTCGAACTCGTGCATGACCTGGTCTACTTCGCCCCCGAGGCGCACCGGGCCGCCGAGGATCTCGGGATGCGCGGCTTCTGGATGGGCTACTTCGCCTTCCGTGCCGCGCCCCTCGGCCCCGTTCCGGCCTCCGTCGTCACCAGTTCCTTCTACGTCTTCCATCCCGACCGCGTGGCACGTGCCGTCCCCGACGCCTGGCGGTACGCCGATCCGGCCGACGTCCTCGCGGCGCGCGAGCGGGCCATGGACGCCGCGATGACCCGCGTCTTCGGAGCGGACACGGTCGGTTCCGCCGCGCTGGCCGAGGCGGCCGACCTCGCGTGGGACGCGGCGCAGGCGGCCGACACGGCCGGACGCGTCCTCGGCGCCGCCAACCAGGCCCTCCCGCGTCCGGCACAGCCGCACGTCAGGCTCTGGCAGGCGGTCACCACGCTGCGCGAACACCGCGGGGACGGACACATCGCCGTACTGGTCGGCCAGGGCCTCGGCCCGGTCGAGGCCATGGTGCTGAAGTGCGCGGCGGCGGAGTCGGACGAGGAACTGCTGCGGCAGACCCGCAAGTGGGACCTCAGGGCCTGGCGGACGGCACAGGCCGGGCTGCGCGACCGCGGTCTGCTCACCGACGACGGCCGGCTCACCCCCGCCGGGACGGCCGTCCGCGCGACCGTGGAGGCCGGGACGGATGCCGCGGCGGCCGCCCCCTGGGCGGCCCTGGGCCCCGACGCCACGGCCCGCCTCGGCGGCCTCCTCGCCCTGCTGGCCCGCACCGTCCGCGAGTCGGGCCTCATCCCGGACGGCAACCCGGTCGGGCTCCCCGCCGTCACGGAGGCGGACGAGCCGGAGGAGTAGGGGTGGGGGAGCGGGAGGGGAGTGCGCCTCTCCCCCTGGGCCTGCTCGGGACACTCCTCCCGGGCCTGCCTCGGGCCACTCCTCCGGGCCTGCCTCGGGGCAGCTTCCCGCCCGGTTCGTGTTCTCCCGGCGCGACGCCGCCCGCCCGCCTCAGTACCCTCCAGAGCATGCGGATCTCCGTCTCCTCCGACATGGACGAACCCGTGGCCCGCGCGCTCGTCGCGGAGCTGCGCGGACGCGGGCACGACGTGGTGCCGCACGGTGCGTTGCGGCCCGGTTCGGACCCGCAGTGGGCGGTGTGCTCGGAAGCGGCGGCCCGGGAGGTGTCCGACGGGACCTCGGAACAGGCCGTCGTGTGCTGCTGGACGGGCACGGGCGCGTCCATCGCCGCGAACAAGGTGCCGGGCGTCCGCGCGGCGCTGTGCACCGACGCCGGTACGGCCGCGGGCGCACGCCGCTGGAACGACGCGAACGTCCTCGCCCTCAGCCTGCGCCTCACCTCCGAGCCGCTGCTGAAGGAGATCCTCGACGCCTGGTTCGCCGCCGAGGCCAGCGAGGACGACGAGGACCGGGCGAACGTCCTGCACGTCGACGGCATCGCCCGGGGCGGCGACGGGACGATTTCCTGACGGCGCCGCCGGCGTGCGCCGACGGCCGGCCTCGGCACCCGCGCGGGGCCGGCATTCGGCCGGCACCGCCGTCCTGAGGGTCCGGTGTTCGCCTCGGCCCCAGGCCCGGGTCGTCCGAAGCGACCTCGA
Organism: Streptomyces sp. NPDC006259; assembly: GCF_042870975.1. Lineage (NCBI taxonomy): Bacteria > Bacillati > Actinomycetota > Actinomycetes > Kitasatosporales > Streptomycetaceae > Streptomyces > Streptomyces sp. NPDC006259. Next base: position 619,577 of record NZ_JBIAHY010000002.1, read on the forward strand.
CCGTTCTCGCCCGGTCGTGGACGTCACCCACCGCCTTCCCGGCCCGGCGGTGCGCGCCGCGGCCGTACGCCGGCGGATGGAGGACGCCCGGCTGCGCCACCACGACGGGATCCGCGTCCACGGAACCGGTCTCCCCGAGGTCGCCGACGACCGGGCCCGGGCCGGCTGACCCGGACACCGGGCAGGGCGCACGGGCCGGGGCGGACGGCGCAGGGGGAGGGGCAGGAGCGGGGCGGCCGTGCGCCCTGTCACGGCGCCGGTCCCGGTGCCTAGAGTGGTCGGCCCGCCCCGCGGCACGGACCGGCGGGGCGAACGCCACCTTGCGTGGTCACCGGCCGGCCCCGGCCCCGGCGGCCGTCCGGACCCGGCGCGGCTCCCGGGGCGACGGGTGCGAGGACCACCCGCGCGACAGGCACCACACCGTGACGCCGTTCGGGCCGCGCAGCCGGGCCAGCGGTACGAGCGCGCGTCGAGAGCCACTGGAGGCCGCTGTGTTCCGACCGTGCATCGCCCTGATCGCCGACCCCACGTCGCCCGAAGGCTGCCGCGACTACCTCGCCGACGCCGTGGAACAGCTCACCGGCACACCGCCGGTGCGGATCGACTCCCGCCACTTCGAGACCGAAACAACCGGAGTGACCACGGTGACCGGAGTGACCGGAGCAACCGCCGCGGCCCAAGCGACCGGAGTGGGCGGAGCAATCGCAGCGACCGGAGCCACCGGAGTCGCCGGACCCGGCGGAGCGACCGGTCGCGGCGTCGGCGACGGGGGCCGCTTACGCTTGCACGTCCCCCAAGAGGGGCTGGACTTCGTGCCGGACATCGTCGTGCTGTACGAGATCCCGCCGCACCGCCGCCGTGCCCTGGCCGGCTTCCAGGGACTCCTGGAACGCCATGACGTGGTCACGCTCGGCACCAACCCCGACGCCTGGCGGACCGCGACGGAGAAGAACCTCACCGTGGCACGCTTCCGCCGGGACGGCATCGCCCAGATGGAGACCGCCGTGCTGTCCCGCCCCACCGCCCGCGAGGCCGCCGAGGCGTTCGAGCGGCTCGGCGGCGACACCTGGGCGCGGCCCGTCGTCGGCACCGGCGGCAACGACACCTTCCACGTCACCACCCACGCCCGGCTTGAGGCGGCCACCGTCTACTACGCCGAACACGGCACCGACTGGATGCTCTCCCGCGACGCGGGCAACTTCACCGCCGACGGTCTGCGCCACCAGTTCCGTGTCTTCGTCCTCGGCGGACGCGTCGTGCACGCCCGTGAGCACCTCCAGCCCGCCGCCGACACGCCCTGCAACACCTGCCAGGGCGCCACGCCCGTCCACATCGCCCCGCCGGACCTGCCGCCCCGGCTCGCCGAACTCGCCGTAGCCGCCACCGCGTCGGTCGGCCTGCCCTTCGCCGGGGTCGACCTGGCCGTGGAGAACGGCGGCGTCGTCTTCGAGGTGAACGTGCAGCCCGCCTTCGTCGACGGCGAACTCGAGACCGTGGCCGTCCCCTACGTCCAGGCGCACCTGGACGCGTACCACGCCCGCGCGGCGAGCGGTCCTCGCGCGGCACGGCAGCCGCGCCTGACCCGGCCGATCGGAACCGGCCGCCGGGACTTCACCGCCCCGGCGTGAACCCGGTCGTCCGCCCTCGCCGACGGCCGCACTCCCGGCCGTCGGCGAGGGCGCCGACGGCATGCGGAACCCGGACCGCTACGCAGTCGGCAACCGCGCCAGCAGAAGGGTCACGTCGTCGTTGTGGCTCTCCGGGTCCGGCAGCAGACCCGCGAGCACCTGGTCGGCCGCCGTCTCCAGGCAAGGCGCTTCGGCGAACAACTCCTTTATCAGCAAGGACAGTTCATCGAGACGTAAGGCGATGTCGCTGCCCGGCGTCTCGATCAGGCCGTCCGTGTACAGCACCAGGGTGGCTCCCGGCGGTATCCGCGTGCGGGCCTGTTCGAACGGGACGGAGCCGACGCCCAGAGGCATGTTGACCGGGCAGTCGAGCGCCCGTACGCCACCGCCGACGTCGGCGACCAGGACGGGGAGATGGCCCGCCGAGCAGATCGTCACCGTGCCCGTTCTCGGGGTGATCACCAGATAGCAGCAGGTGACGAGCTGGTCGGGCACGTCCAGGTCGGCGACGCAGGTGTCCAGCGCCCGCATCAGCTGCCGCGGCTGCATGCCGGTCTTCGCCAGCGCGTGCGCGGCCGAACGGAGCTGGCCCATCACGGCGGCGGCCTCCAGCCCCCGCCCCATCACGTCGCCTATCAGCACACCCGCCCGGCCGGCGCCCAGCGGCACGAGGTCGAACCAGTCGCCGCCCACCCCGGCGCCCTGGGTGGCCGGCCGGTAGCGGCTGGCGGTGGCCAGACCGGGCAGCGCGGGCGGCGTCCCCATCAGGCTGCGCTGGAGGGTGAGGGCGATGTGCCGCTGCTGCTCGTACAACTCGGTCAGCTCGGCCTGGGCGCGTTTGCGGTCGCTGATGTCCCGCACGATCGCGCACGCCCCGACCACCGTGCCGTGGGTGTCCCGGGTCGGCCACAGGGTCACGTCCACGTCCAGGAGCGCACCGGTGCGGGTGACCCTGAGCGTCTCGAAGTGCTCGACCTTGTGGCCCCGTCGCAGCCGCCTCAGCAGGGCCCTGACCTCGCCGCGCAGCTCCGGCGGGGCCAGCAGGGAGACGTGCCGGCCGATGGCCTCGTCGGCGGTGTGGCCGTACAGGCGCTGCGCCGCCGCGTTCCAGTAGGTGATGTATCCGTCGAGGGTGTGGGCGAGGATGGCGTCCTGCGAGGACTCCACGAGGGCGGCCAGCTCGTTGATGCGGGCCTCGGCGGCCTTGCGGTCGGAGACGTCGCGGACCGCCGCCGACACGAGGAGCCCGTCGCCGGTCTCCAGCGGGCTCAGGCTGATCTCGACGGGGAACTCGGTGCCGTCCGCGCGCAGCCCGAGGAGTTCCAGTCCGGCGCCCATGGGCCGGACCTGGCGGTTGGCCGTGTACCCGCCGCGGTGCCCGGTGTGCTGGGCGCGGAAGCGGTGGGGCAGCAGCAACTCGACCGGGCGACCGAGGAGTTCCTCGCGGCGGTAGCCGAACAGGGCCTCGGTCTGGGCGTTGACGAGGCGAATGGTGCCCCGGTCGTCGACGATGACCATCGCGTCCGGCGCCGCCTCCAGCAGCCCCCGGAACCGCTCCTCCGCGGCACCCGGGATCTTCTCCGGCACGGGGGCGCGGCAGCCGTACCGTGGTTCCGCCGGTTGCGCCTGCACCAAGTCGGCCATGATCCACCTCACTTCGCGCGACGATTCAGGCCATCACAGCGCCTCCACCCCCTCCCCGCTCCGGTATGTCGCTTACTGACCGGTCACGCCCGAAGCCGGCCGATCGAGGTCCGGGTGTGGGCGGGGCGGGCCGCTTCCGCGGTGCTCCGCCGCCGGCCCGCCCGGGACGGCATGGTTTCTCGCCCGCGCGGCCGAGGAGGGAGGGACCCGTTCGATCAGGATTCGAGAAGCGCCGGGCCTCCCGCAGCACATAACGTGGGGGCGATGCCCGGCACGACGGACGGAGACAGTCGATGAGCCCCGCGAAGAGGACGGACACCAGGTCGTCCGCGACGCACGCCGCCGACACCCATGACGTGATCCGGGTGCACAGCGCGCGCGTGAACAACCTCAAGGACGTCAGCGTCGAGATCCCCAAGCGCCGGCTGACCGTGTTCACGGGGGTGTCCGGCTCGGGCAAGAGTTCGCTGGTCTTCAACACGATCGCCGCCGAGTCGCAGCGACTGATCAACGAGACGTACAGCGCCTTCGTGCAGGGCTTCATGCCCACGCTGGCGAGACCCGACGTCGACGTCCTCGAAGGGCTGACGACCGCGATCATCGTCGACCAGCAGCGGATGGGCGCCGACCCCCGCTCCACGGTCGGCACCGCCACCGATGCCAACGCGATGCTGCGGATCCTCTTCAGCCGGCTCGGCCGGCCGCACATCGGGCCGCCCAGCGCCTACTCCTTCAACACCGCCTCGGTGCGGGCCAGCGGCGGCATCACCGTCGAACGAGGCGCCAGGAAGACGGTGAAGGCGACCTACCACCGCACCGGCGGCATGTGCGTCCGCTGCGAGGGCCGGGGCACGGTCTCCGACATCGACCTCACCCAGCTCTACGACGACAGCAAGTCGCTCAACGAGGGCGCGCTCACGATCCCCGGCTACAGCATGGACGGCTGGTACGGCCGTATCTTCACCGGCTGCGGCTTCTTCGACCCGGACAAGCCGATCCGCGGGTACTCCGAGACCGAACTGCACGACCTCCTCCACAAGGAGCCGACCAAGATCAAGGTCGACGGCGTCAACCTGACGTACGAGGGCCTCATACCGAAGATCCAGAAGTCGATGCTCGCCAAGGACGTCGACGCGCTCCAGCCGCATGTGCGCGCGTTCGTCGAGCGGGCCATGACCTTCACCGTCTGCCCCGAGTGCGACGGGACCCGGCTCAGCGAGGGCGCCCGGTCGTCGAAGATCGAGGGGGTCAGCATCGCGGACGCCTGCGCGATGCAGATCACCGACCTGGCCCTGTGGATCCGCAAGCTCGACGAGCCGTCGGTGACGCCGCTGCTCACGGCGTTGGGGCAGACCCTCGACTCGTTCGCGGAGATCGGCCTCGGCTACCTCTCGCTCGACCGGCCGGCGGGCACCCTGTCGGGGGGCGAGGCCCAGCGCGTCAAGATGATCCGCCACCTCGGCTCCTCGCTCACGGACGTCACGTACGTCTTCGACGAGCCCACGGCGGGCCTGCACCCCCACGACATCCGGCGGATGAACGATCTGCTGCTGCGCCTGCGGGACAAGGGCAACACCGTGCTCGTCGTGGAGCACAAGCCGCAGACGATCGCGATCGCCGACCACGTCGTCGACCTCGGCCCCGGCGCGGGTACGGCGGGCGGCACCATCTGCTTCGAGGGCACGGTCGAGGGGCTGCGGGCCGCCGACACCGTCACCGGCCGCCACCTCGACGACCGGGCCGCCGTGAAGGAGTCCGTGCGCGAGCCCACCGGGGCGCTGGAGATCCGCGGCGCGAGGGCGCACAACCTCCAGGGCGTCGACGTGGACATCCCGCTCGGCGTGCTCGCCGTCGTCACCGGTGTCGCCGGCTCCGGCAAGAGTTCGCTCGTCCACGGGTCGATCCCCGCCGACGTGGGCGTGGTGTCCGTCGACCAGAGCCCGATCAGGGGTTCGCGGCGGTCCAACCCGGCGACGTACACCGGACTGCTCGACCCGATCCGCAAGGCGTTCGCCAAGGCCAACGGCGTGAAGCCGGCCCTGTTCAGCGCCAACTCCGAGGGCGCCTGCCCCGCCTGCAACGGCGCCGGTGTCGTCTACACCGACCTGGCGATGATGGCCGGCGTGGCCACCACCTGCGAGGACTGCGAGGGCAAGCGGTTCCAGGCGGCGGTGCTCGACCACCACCTCGGTGGCCGGGACATCAGCGAGGTGCTCGCGATGCCGGTGGCCGAGGCCGAGGAGTTCTTCGGCTCCGGTGAGGCGCACACCCCCGCCGCGCAGCGCGTCCTCGGCCGGCTCGCCGACGTCGGACTCGGCTATCTCACCCTCGGGCAGCCGCTCACCACGCTGTCCGGCGGCGAGCGGCAGCGGCTCAAACTGGCCACCCACATGGGCGACAAGGGCGGCAGCCGATCCGTCTTCGTGCTCGACGAACCGACCACCGGCCTGCACCTCGCGGACGTGGAGCAGTTGCTCGGCCTGCTCGACCGGCTGGTCGACTCCGGCAGGTCGGTCGTCGTCGTCGAACACCACCTGGCGGTCATGGCGCACGCCGACTGGATCATCGACCTCGGCCCCGGCGCCGGACACGACGGCGGCCGGATCGTCTTCGAGGGCACCCCGGCCGAACTCGTCGCCGCCCGCTCCACCGTCACCGGCGAGCACCTGGCGGCGTACGTCGGCGCCTGACGGGCCGCGCCGCCGATGCCTGGGAGCGGTGACGCCTCCTGACGCATCGGTGCCGCCGCGGCGCGGCTGACCGCTGCGGCCGTCGTCCGGGTACGCCCGCTATCCGGGAACCTCGCCGAGGTCGCCCTCGACGGCGGGCGGACGGTGATGGTCCAGCACGGCGACCCCGCGCGGTGCGGGCCGAGGCGGCCGCACCGGCCGGCCGACGGACAGCTCGGGGCGCCGCGCACCCGGGTCACCCGAGGCCGGCTCGGCGCCCGCCTCCACCCGCTCCGGGCGGGACGTCAGCGCCTCGGCCACGGGCAGGCGGTCGGCGTGCGTCCGTTCGTGGGCGAGCAGTCCTCCACCTCTTCGGTGGACAGCGACCGCACGCGACTTTCCAGACCGTCGACGGGCAGGTGGTCGTGGTCGGGCAGGGGCGGCGTGCCACGGCCGTCGTCGGCCTTGCGCCGTGGGTCCCACTCCGTTCGCGCTGCGCGACGTCCTGGAGGGGCGGGGCCCGTGCGGGGGACCGGGCTCAGTGGCCGCCCAGTCCGCCCCCGCCGAACGAACCGCTGCTGCCCGAACTCCAGCGCGGCCGGGACTTCGACGTACTGGGACGCGTCCGCATGTTGGTCAGTTCGTACGGCGTGAGGGCGCGTCCGCCCTTCGGGGTCCGCGGTACCTCGTCGGGCTCCCGGATCTCCCGGACCTCGTGCACCGGCCCCTCCGGGGGCAGGTGCGGCTGATCCTCGGGGCGCGGCCGGGGCAGCTCCCGCTCCTTCACGCGCGCGCCCAGCCAGAAGCTGCCGCCCAGCAGGGCCAGCAGGACGACACCGACCATGAACATGCCCATGCTGAGCAGGCCGCTCGTGGCGGCCAACTGCGTGCTTGCGCTAGTCATATCGGCTGAATACCCCTCAAATGGGGCGTGAACCGTCTTGCGGGCCCTCGTCGCTCCGCACGCCCGGTCACCGCGCCGCGGGTGCGAGGCCGTCGCGCTGCCGTGGCCGGCCGTTGCGCTGGGCGGATCGGCGCTGAGCGCCGCGCTGCTGTGCCAGGTGGCCGCGCTGCCGTGTCAGGCCGCGCTGCAAGGCCAGGTGGCAGGGTGGCCGCGCTGGGCCACCGGCGGTAGCGGCACCGGTGGCCGCGCCGTAGCGCCGGGTGCCGGGCCGGCCGGGCTCCCTCTCTCCGCGAGGTCCCTTGCGCCGCCGGCCGCGCTCCGCGCGGATCCCGGCGTGGCCCGCATGCTGCCCGCCCCGCTCCCCGCATGCTGCCCGCCTCGTTCCCCGCCGGAGGCAAGGGCTTCGGCAAGGGCTTCAAGGACTTCTCCGGGCCAAGGACGCCTTCGGCTGCCGACGCCTCCCTGCCGGGTTTGGCGCGGCCCGCCGCGGCTACCCGCGCTGTGTGACTTCGACGACATCCCAACAGGAACTCTTCCGGTTCCTGGAGGACCGCTTCGCATGTGCCCAGGCGTGCACAGAGTGTGCGCGGGTCTGCGCGCTGCGCGCGAGCCTCGTGGATCCGGGGGGAACGGAACAGCAGGAACTCGTACGACGCAAGGGGATCATGTGCGCGGAGGTCTGTGACGCGACCTGCCGGGTGCTGTCCGAGGACAACCGGGTGGACGAGGCCGGTATCCGCGTCCAGGTGGAATGGTGCCGGACCGTCTGCCTGGAGACCGCGCACGTCTTCGACCGGCACCCCGGCGCCGAGGACGGTGCCGCCGTCTGCCGCGCCTGCGCCCAGGCCTGCACCGACTTCCTCAAGACGCTGGAGTGAGGTGGTGACCGTCATCGCCGGGTCGGTGACCGGCATTCCCAATTACTGAAACACGTTCTACGGTGTGCGCCGTCAGGAGACCGGCCTTGGGAAGCCAGGAGGCGCCGTGCACCTCGACCACACGCCCGAGCAGCTGCGGCTGCGCACCGAACTGCGCGCCTACTTCGCCGAGCTGGTTCCGGACAACGCCTACGCCCGGCACGCCGACCCCGTCGCCGCGAAGCGCTTCTACCGCGAGACCATCCGCAGGCTCGGCGCGGACGGCTGGCTGGGCGTCGGCTGGCCGAAGGAGTACGGCGGGCGCGGACTCACGCCGATCGAGCAGTTCGTCTTCTTCGACGAGGCCGCCCAGGCCGGCGTGCCCCTGCCGCTGATGGCGCTCAACACCGTCGGTCCGACGATCATGCGCTATGGAACGGACGAGCAGAAGGCGTACTTCCTGCCGAGGATCCTCGCCGGCGAGATCGACTTCGCCATCGGCTACAGCGAACCCGACGCGGGCACCGACCTCGCCGCCCTGAGGACGCGCGCGGTGCGGGACGACGGGGGCACCTCCCGCTCGGGCGAAGCCGAGAGTGGGGGAGAGTACGTCGTCAACGGCCAGAAGATCTGGACGACCAACGGCGACACCGCCGACTGGGTGTGGCTCGCGGTGCGCACCGACCCCGACGCCCCGCCCCACAAGGGCATCACCATGCTCCTCGTGCCGACCAGCGACCCCGGCTACTCCTGCACGCTCATCCGCACCCTCGCCTCGCACGACACCACCGCCAGCCACTACGAGAACGTGCGGGTCCCCGTCTCCCGCCGGGTCGGCGCCGAGAACGAGGGCTGGCGGCTGATCACCAACCAGCTCAACCACGAGCGCGTGACACTCGCCGCGCACGGCACCATGGCCATCCGCGCCCTGCACGACGTCCAGCGCTGGGCGACCGGCACCAAGCTCGCCGACGGCCGACGCGTCGTCGACCTGCCCTGGGTCCGCCGCCTCCTCGCCCGCACCCACGTGAGGCTCGACGCCCTCAAGCTCCTCAACTGGCAGATGGTGGGCGCCCTCCAGGACGGCACCCTGACCCCGCAGGACGCCTCGGCCGTCAAGGTCTACGGTTCCGAGGCCCGCCGGGACGCCTACGCCTGGCTGATGGAGGTCGTCGCCGCCCCCGCGGCGCTCCAGGAGGGCTCGGCCGGCGCCGTCCTGCACGGCGAACTCGAACGCGGCTACCGCTCCGCCGTGATCTTCACCTTCGGCGGCGGCAACAACGAGATCCAGCGGGAGATCATCTCCTGGATCGGCCTGGGGATGCCCCGGGTGCGGCGTTGACCCGCGGGGGACCGCCGTAGTGGGGGCCGCGACCGTCGACGGCTCCACGCACACCGGCACGGCCGGCGGGCTCAGCGGCTCCGGCACAGCGGAGGCGACCGGGCCGCGCGCCTGGCGTGGTGCCGCGGCCGCTCGCGTCGCCGGACGGGTCAGCGGGGCTCGCGGACCACGGCGACTCCTCCCGGGGGGACGGTGACGGTTCCGGTGACCGGTGTGCCGGTGAGGAGTTCGACGCCTTCGGCACGGACTTCGGCGCCCTTGCCGGTGTGGTCGATGAGGAACAGGTAGTCGGCCCGCGCGCCGCGGCGCCGGACGACCTCGATCCCGGCCGGTACGTCATGCTCCGGTGTGACACCGGCCTCCTGACGGATGCGGTGGAGCAGGGCGGCGAGGGTGTCCCGGTCGGGGTGGGTGCCCAGATACCAGGCGGTGCCGTCGCCGTGCCGGTGACGGGTGACGGCGGGGTGGCCGGCCAGTGGGCCGTCGGCGTGGGAGGCGACGGCCCGCGCGCCGGTGAGCCGGATGCGTTCCGACCAGAGATCGGCCGTGGCGCCCGGCGCCACGTCGCCGGCCAGGCCGGTCGTCTCGCCCGGCAGCAGCGGGAACAGCTCGTCGGTGACCACGCCGAGCACATCGCGGAACGCGCCGGGGTAGCCGCCCAGGTACACATGGGCGTTCTCGTCGACCATGCCGCTGTGGAAACCGACGGCCAGCGTGCCCCCACGTTCGGCGAACCGGGCGAGGTTCGCCGAGGCCGCCTCCGTGACCAGGTACAGCGAGGGTGCCAGGACGAGCCGGTAGCGGTCGAGCCGGGGGTCGTCGGGGCGTACGAAGTCGACGGCGATCCCGGCCCGCCACAGCGGGGTGTACCAGTCCCGCACCAGGTCCTGGTAACGCAGCTCGCCGCTGGGCTGGGAGGGCAGTTCCAGTGCCCAGCGGGCGTTCCAGTCCCACACGATCGCCACCTGCGCCGTACTGGCGGAATCCCGCACTTCGGCCAACGACCTCAGGTCGGCGCCCAGTTGGACGACGTCCCGCCAGATCTGGCTGTCGGTGCCGGCGTGCGGCAGCATCGCCGAGTGCCACTGCTCGGCGCCCGCCTTCGCCGCCCGCCACTGGAAGAAGGCGATGCCGTCGGCACCGTGGGCGAGGTGCGCGAGCGCGTTGCGGCGCATCTCCCCGGGCAGCTTGGCCCGGTTGACGGGCTGCCAGTTGACGGCGCCGGTCGAGTGCTCCATGAGGAACCACGGGCCGCCCGCGAGCGAGCGCATCAGGTCGCCGTGGAGGGCGATGTCGACCTCGGCCTCCGGGTCGTCGGACAGCAGGTAGTGGTCGTTGGAGAGGATGTCCAGCTCCGGCGCCCAGCGCCAGTAATCGAGGGCGTCGATGGTGCGCAGGACCAGGAAGTTGGTGGTGGCGGGGGTGTCCGGAGCGGCCCGGCGCAGGACCTCGCGTTCGGCGGTGCACAAGGAGAGCAGTTCGTCGGAGCAGAAGCGGCGCCAGTCGAGCTGGTGGGTGGGGTTCGGGGGGGCCGATGTGGTGCGGGGCGGCAGGATCAGGTCCCACGAGTGGTACCACTGGCTCCAGAAGGCAGTGCCCCAGGCGTGGTTGAGGGCTTCCAGGTCGTCGTCGTAGCGGGCGCGCAGCCAGGTGCGGAAGGCGGCGGCACTGGTGTCGCAGTAGCAGGCGTCGTTGTGGCAGCCGTACTCGTTGTGCACGTGCCACATGGCGACGGCCGGGTGGTCGGCGTAGCGCTCGGCGAGCGCCCCGGCGATGCGCAGCGCGGCCCGGCGGTAGGCGGGGCTGCTCGGGCAGAACGTCTGCCGGCTGCCGTACGACAGTCGGCGGCCGTCCCGGTCGACCGGCAGCGCTTCCGGGTGCCGGTGGAAGAACCAGGCCGGCGGGGCCGCCGTCGGTGTCGCCAGGTCGGCGGCGATGCCGTTCTCCTGGAGCAGGTCGAGGATCTTGTCCATACGGGTGAAGTCGTGGACGCCCTCGGCCGGTTCGAGCAGGGCCCAGGAGAAGATGCCGACGCTGACCATGGTCACCCCGGCCTCGCGCATCAGGCGCATGTCCTCGGCCCAGACCTCCTCGGGCCACTGCTCGGGGTTGTAGTCACCGCCGTAGGCGATGCCAGGAATGCGGAGACGGCGTGCGGTACTCACTGGTGGTGCTCCGGGAGGGGTGTAGGGGAGGGACGAGTGCGGGTGGGTCAGCCCTTGTTGGCGCCGAGCGTGAGGCCGCTGACGAACTGGCGCTGGAGCGCGAAGTACACGATCAGGGTGGGGATCGCGGTGAGCAGGGCGCCGGCGGCGACCAGGTTGGGGTCGGTGAAGTACTGGCCGGACAGGTTGTTCAGCGCCGAGGTGATCGGCATGTTGTCGCCGGTGGAGATCAGCACGAGCGCCCAGAAGAAGTCGTTGTAGATCCAGATGGACAGCAGCGTCGCCAGGGCGGCCATCGCGGGCTTGCACAGCGGCAGCACGATCTGCCAGTACAGGCGCCAGACGGAGGCGCCGTCGACGAGGGCGGCCTCGGTCAGTTCGTGCGGCAGCGAGCGCATGTAGTTGGCGAGCACGAAGGCGCAGAAGCCGGACTGGAACGCCACGTGGATCAGGACCAGGCCCAGTGCCGAGTCGTACAGCTTGCCCGAGGCGGTGATTCCTGGCAGGTCGACGAGCAGGTACATCCGGTACAGCGGGGTGATGATCACCTGCTGCGGCAGCAGGTTGCCCGCGGTGAAGACCAGCAGCAGCGCGATGTTGAGCCGGAAGTCGAAGCGGCTGACGTAGAAGGCGACCATCGAGGACAGCAGCAGGGTGACCAGCACGGCCGGGACCGCGATGAGCAGCGTGTTCCCGAAGTAGTGCAGCATGTCGGACTGCTGGAACGCTTGGGTGAAGTTGTCGAGGCTCAGCCTGTCGGGCCAGGACACGTAGCCCTTCTCGCTGGTCTCGGAGTAGGGCCTCAGCGCTGAGAAGGCGGCCCACAGGAGGGGGGCCAGCCAGGCCAGGGCCGTCACGACCAGGAAGGTGTGCAGCAGGACGCGGGCGGGACGGACGGGGGTGCGCTGCCTGGCCGCGAGGGTCGCGCTCATGCTCGCCGCTCCTTCCGGAAGGTCGAGATCAGGTACGGGATGATCACGACGAGGGAGATGACCAGCAGGACGACGGCGATCGCGGACCCGTATCCGATGCGGCTGGACTCGCCGATGATGTTGTTGGTGATCAGGATCGAGAGCAGTTCGGTCCCCTCGGCGCCCTTGTTGAAGACGAAGACCAGGTCGAAGGCGCGCAGGGCCTCGATGATCGTGACGACGAGGACGACGGTGTTGGTGGGGCGCAGGGTGGGGAAGATGACGTTCTTGAACGTCTGCCACTCGTTGGCGCCGTCCAGCGCCGAGGCCTCGCGCAGGGAGGGGTCGACGCCCTTGAGCCCGGCCAGGTAGAGGATCATCATGTAGCCGGTGTGCCGCCAGCAGGCGGCGACGAGGACGGCCCAGAGGTTGAGGTCCGGGTCGCCGATCCAGTCGATGTAGTGGCCGGGCTCGTTGGCCCCGATGAGGCTGTTGATCAGGCCCGTGTCCGGGTTGTAGACCAGCTGCCAGACGAAGCCCGTCACGGCCAGCGAGACCACGACCGGCAGGAAGAACGCGGTCTGGTAGACGCGGCTGAACCTGATGTTCTTGTCCAGCTGCACGGCCAGGAACAGCCCGAACGGCGTCGGGATCAGGATGAGCACGACGAACCAGATGACGTTGTGCTGGACGGCGGGCCAGAACTGCGGGTTGTCGGAGAACAACTGCGTGAAGTTGTCCAGCCCCACCCACGTGATGGAGTCGAAGCCGATGCCGTCCCAGCTGGTGAAGGCCAGGGCGATGGAGGCCAGCGCGGTGACCCAGACCAGGGCCACGTGCAGGACGGTGGGCACGCCGGCCATCAGGCCGAGCGTGATGCGGTCACGGCGGGTCAGCAGGCGGTGGTGGCCCTGCCGGACCCGCTTCTTCTCAGGCGCACGGCCCGGAGGCGGCACGGCGGCCGCCTCCGGGATCGTCGTGGTCGTTTCGGCGCTCATGGTGTCGGTGTTCATCCGCTTCGGAGGGAGGGGCGGTCTCAGCCGGACGCGAAGATCGTCTTCTTCTGGCGCTCGATCGAGGAGAGCAGGCCGTCGATCCCCTTGGGGTCGCGGACGAACTTCTGGAGCGCGGGCTGCATCACCGTCGAGGTGAAGTCCGGGCGGCTGTCACGGTCCATGAACTGCGTGAGGTGCTTCGCGCCGCCGATCATGTCGTACGCCTTCTTCTGCAGGGCGCTGTAGGCGGAGGTGTCGGCCTTCGAGGAGGCGGCGATGAGGCTCGGGTCGGCCTTGAGGTAGGTCTCCTCGGCCTGCGGCGTGCCGAGGAATTCGAGCAGCTTGACGGAACCGGCGTGGTTCCTGGGCTTCTTGCTGAGCATGATGCCGTCGGTCGGCGCCTCGACGGTGTCCTGCCCGTACGCCGGGTCGATCTCCGGGAAGGCGAAGAAGTCGAGGTCGTCCAGGTCCGCCTTGTCGGTGAACTGCTGGGCCACGAACATGCCAAGCATGTACATGCCCGCCTTTTTCGCCACCAGCGTCTGGGCGGCGTCCTGCCAGGTACGGCCGACCGCGCCCTCCTGGTGGTAGGGGAGGGTCTCGGCCCAGGTGTCGAAGACCTTGCGGACCTTCGCGTCGGTCCAGGAGGCCTTGCCCGCCATCAGTTCGACGTGGAAGTCGTAGCCGTTGAGGCGGAAGTTGATCTGGTCGAAGGAGCCCATCGCCGGCCAGGCGTCCTTGTCGCCGTACGCGATCGGGACGAGGCCGTCCTTCTTCATCCGCCTGCACAGGGCGACGTACGCGTCCCACGTGGTGGGGACCTCGTAGCCGTACTTCCGGAAGACGCTCTTGCGGTAGAAGACCGCCCACGGCGACGTCGTCAGCGGCACCAGGTAGTACTTGCCGTCCTGACCCTTGCTCAGATCGTGCATCGCCGGGGGGAAGTTGCCGCCGATCGTCTTCCAGACGTCGTCGATCGGGGTGGCCAGACCCTTGTCCGCGAAGAACTGCATCCGGTAACCGGCGAACCACTGGAACACGTCGTCCGGCGTTCCCTGGAGGTAGGAATTGATCTGCTCCTGGAAGGTGTTGTGGTCCTTGGTGTTGAGGGCGACCTCGATTCCCGACTGCTTGGTGAAGGCCGCGTAGACGTCGCCGTACGCCTTCTTCGGGACGGCGTCGGAGGCGTTGGAGCCGACCGTGACGGTCTTGGTGTCCGACGAGGCGGAGTTGCCGGCGCAGGCACTCAGCAGAGGCAGGCCGGCACCCAGCACCGCGGCTCCGCCGAGTCCGCGGAGCACGGTGCGGCGGCTGGTTCCAGACAGGGGCTGACCGGGGGAGGAAAGGCGCATTTCGGCTCCTACGGGGCTGGCGGTGCCCAGGTGTGGCACGTCAGCCGGACGGGGGTGTGGCGGAGAGTGGGTCCTCGAGGGACCACCTGAAGGTCGGTCGAGAGCCAGAATCCAACATGATCGAACAAGCGCGATCGTCGGACGCCAGGAAGCGTGGACGTTGCGTGGAGTCGCTGTCAAGACTTTCCGCTCGGGAATCCACGAGGTGGCCGGACCGGCCGCACGCCTCGATGACCGGTCGGCGCGCCGGACGGATGACGCCGAGACGACTCGCCATCGAACCGTCCGGGTCCTGACAAACGGCGCTGAGCTGCTGGAACGCATGACGGGCGGGCGTTCCCCGGAAGCCTCCGGCGCCTCGCTCGGTCAGGCGGCAGGTCCCGGCGGCCATCGCGCCGGAAGGAGCGGCCGTGTGAGAACTCTTGACGTCCGCTCGGCGGATGCGTAGACATTGACCGCGCGGTCAGACCGCGCGGTCAGGAAACTGACCTCGTTCGACGGAGAACACACGGCCATGAGGAGACCCATGACGACAGGTCCGGAGCGCGGTGCGCACTCCTCCGCGCCGCGCAGTGAGGACGTGGCCAGGCTGGCCGGAGTCTCCCGCAAGACGGTCTCCCGTGTGCTCAACAACGAGCCGTACGTGTCCGACGAGTCCCGTCGGCGTGTCCTGGCGGCCGCCGAGGAACTGGGCTACCGGCTGAACCACGCGGCCAGATCACTGGCCTCCGGCCGTACCCGGTCCATCGGCGTGGTTGCCCTGGGCACCGCCGGATACGGAACCGCCTCCCTGCTGGTGGGCATCGAACAGGCCGTACGGGACGCCGGTTACGCGCTGCGCGTGGTCAACACCCCGGACGGCGACCCGCGGAGCATCGCCGGCGCGCTGGAATCACTCCTGGAGCAGGGCGTGGACGGCATCGTCGTCTCCGAACCCATCGTCGAGGGCGAAGTCCCGCTCGGCGTCGACGTGCCGGTCCTCTTCATCGGTGCGCCGCCCGCCTTCGCCGCCGCCCGGACGCTGACCGTCGGCGTGGGCGCCCATCAGCTGGCCCGCGCGGCCACCGAACACCTGCTGGACCTGGGCCACACGACCGTCCATCACCTCGCCGGTCCGCGCCGGTGGTACGCCACCAAGGACCGCATCGAGGGATGGCGGGCGGCGCTGGCGGCCCGGGGCGCGCATGAACCGCCCGTGCTGAACGGCGACTGGTCGGCGGCCTCCGGCCATGCCGCGGGCCTCGGGCTGGCCTCGGACCGCTCGGTGACCGCGGTGTTCGCCGCGGGCGACGAGATGGCCATCGGACTCATCCACGGCCTGCGGGAGAGCGGGCGCCGTGTGCCGGAAGACGTCAGTGTCGTCGGTTTCGACGGCAACCCCGTCTTCGCCTACGTCTCCCCGCCCCTGACCACCGTCCGTCAGCCCTTCGAGGCGGCGTCGAGCGAGGGAATCCGGCTCCTCCTCCACGCCATGGAGCGGCCCGACACCGAACTGCCGCCGGCGAACGACCCACCCGTCGAACTGATCGTCCGCGGTTCCACCGCGCCTCCGTCCGCCCTCTGACCCACCCGCCCCGCCCTGTACCACTGCTCCGGCGCACCCACCCGCCCCGCCCCGTGCCACTGCTCCGGCGCACCCACCCGCCGGGGCGCTCCACCTCCGAGATTTCCGCGCTTGCCGCGCCGCACCCCCGCGCGCGAGCAGCGCTCGGCAGCGTCGCCCGGCTGTTGCCCGGGCCACGCGCCCAACGACCTCCGCCGCGTCACTCCGAGCCGTTCCGAGCCGGCGGACACCGAAACACACCTTCCCTGGGAGCCGCAATGTCCCCTGCGCAGACAGGCGCCAGACCCGGCGCCGCTCCGCGTTCCCGACCCGTCTCCTCCTTCTCCCTGGCCTTCATCCTGCTCGTCTCGGTGATGACCATGGTCATGCCCGCCGGCCGGGCGGACGCCCTGGCCCGTCCCTCGCAGACGATGTACACCCCGCCCTCGGGCGCGCCCTCACCCGGGTCGCTCTACCCGCGGGCGGTGCGGATGCAGCACAACGGCTCCGCCAACGGCACCCTCCTCGCGACCTTCGAGCAGTACACCTCCGGCACGCCGGTCCTCCCCATCTACCGCAGCACGGACAACGGCAACTCCTGGTCGAAGATCTCCGAGGTCGCCGACACCCAGAACGGCTGGGGCATGCGCTGGGAGCCCGAGCTGTTCGAACTGCCCACGGCGGTGGGCGGCTTCCCGGCCGGCACCATCCTGGCCGCCGGCGCCTCGGTCCCCTCCGACCGCTCGGCCATCAAGATCGACGTCTACGCCAGCACCGACCGCGGACAGACCTGGACCTTCGTCAGCAACATCGCCACCGGAGGCCCGGCGTACGACACGAACGGCAACACCCCCGTGTGGGAACCGCTCTTCCTCCACGCCAACGGCAAGCTGATCGTCTACTACTCCGACCAGCGCGACCCCGACCACGGCCAGAAGATCGTGCACCAGGTCACCACGGACCTCCGCAGCTGGGGTCCGGTCGTGGACGACGTGGCGATGCCCACCTACAGCCAGCGCCCGGGCATGCCCACCGTCGCGAAGCTGCCCAACGGCACCTACGTCATGACCTACGAGTACGGCGGCTCCCCCTCGGGCAACTTCGCCGTCTACTACAAGATCTCCGCCGACCCGGAGGCCTTCGACTCCGTCACGGGCATCCCCCTGCGGTCGACGGACGGTGTGGTCCCCGCCAGCACCCCGTACATCACGTGGCTGCCCACCGGCGGGCCGAACGGCACGCTCGTCGTCGGCGCCTACAGCACCGGCGACCTGTTCCTCAACACCCAGAACGGCGCCGCGAACACCTGGACGCGTATCGGTTCCCAGGTCGCCGGCGGCTACAGCCGCGGCATGCTGCCCCTGCCCGACGGCCACAGCCTGCTCGTGCTCAGTGGCGGCAACGGAGGCAGCAACCTCTCCAACCCGGTCACCTACGGCACCATCGATCTCGGCGGCGGGATCTCGGACGGTGCCACCTACACCGTGTCGAACGCGGGCAGCAAGCTCATGCTGAGCATCGCGGGCGGCTCCACCGCCAACGGCACCCACGCCACCCAGCAGAACGCCGACAACGCCACCGACCAGCGGTGGCGCTTCGTGCAGCAGAACTCCGGCTACTTCAAGATCCTCAACGTCGCCAGCGGCAAGGTCCTCGGCGTGGAGAACCAGTCCACCGCCGACGGAGCCAAGGTCCTCCAGTGGGACGACAACGGCACCCTGGACCACGAGTGGGCCGTCGCTCCGAGCCCGGCCGGCGGCTATGACCTCACCAACCGGGTCACCGGCAAGCACCTCGAGATCCCGAACGCCTCCACCACCCCCGGCGCCGTCGCCGGCCAGTGGAGCGGCACCAGCTGCGCCTGCCAGCGCTGGAACGTCACCCAGACCGCTCTGCCCCCGCTGGGCACCGGGCAGTACGTCCTCGTCAACAAGAACAGCGGGAAGTACCTGGACATCCCGCAGGGCTCCACCGCCGGCGGTACGGCCACCGATCAGTGGCAGAACTCGGCCTGTTCCTGCCAGCTGTTCACCTTCCAGTCCGCCGGCGGCGGAGCCTGGACCATCAGGAACGTCAACAGCAACCTGAACCTGGACATCCGAAGCGGCTCCACCACCGCCGGAGCCGCCGTCGTCCAGAACACCCCGTCCACCACGAACTCACAGAAGTGGACCCTCACCGACGCGGGCAACGGCTTCCAGAAACTCAAGAACGTGGGCAGCGGCTTGAACGCCGCCGTCGCCCAGTCCTCCACCAGCAACGGCGCGGCAGTCGTGCAGTGGAACGATCTGAACATCGACGACCAGTTCTGGAAGATCGTCCGTATCAACTGAACGGCTCGATGAGGGGCCTCCTGTCGGCTCGGGATCGCGAGGCGAACCGGGCGTCAGGAGGCCCTGGCCGTGTCCGGGAGCGCGCCCGCTCCCCTGAGCGGCGAGGGGGCCGTCCCCTTCCTGTGCGACCGCTTCACCGAGGGCGGGCTCTCCGGAGCCGTCAAGGGGTGAGAGGACACGTACCTGATCGGTACGGTGGTGCCGGGACGACGAGAGGGGCGGCGCGGCCGTGGGTGAGGAGCCGGAGATCAGGACGGCGAAGGAGGCCGCCGACCATGCGCTCATTCTCGCCTTCGGGCGACTCCAGGGGGCGGCGAACCGGCTGGAGTACCTCCTCGGCCGGGCCCTCGAGGTGGAGTGCGGCATCAGCCATCTGGTCTTCGAGGTGCTGCTGATCCTCGGGCGGGCGGGCGAGCCCGGGTTGTCCATGCGGGCCATCGCCCAGGAGCAGGTCCTGACCACCGGCGGCGCCACCCGGCTGGTGGACCGCATGGAGACGGCCGGTCTCGTGACGCGCGCGGAATCACCCGACGACCGGCGCGGGAAGCTGGTGCGGCTGACCCCGCTGGGGGAGGAGACGGCCGTACGCGCCGCGCGGGTCCACCTGGAGAACATCAAGCGGAACTTCGTGGAGCCCCTCCCCGCGGCGGACCGCGAGCGGTTCGCGGAGAATCTGCGCATCCTCAGCCACACAGCCCGGGACATGCTGCCGCGGCTTCCCTGACTTGCGGAGTGGGGGCGAGGCGGGTCTCATGGGCATCGGCCACGCTCATGTGTCTCAGGCCACATGAGCGCGGAATTACCTGACGAGTCAGCTACTGTTTCGTCAGGTGAATCGCTCGCGGTCCGCGGGCGCTCTCTCTGCCGAGGTCATCGATGAAGCACGTCCACGTCTTCGACGCCCGTCGCGGCCGGCCGCGAGGAGGCACCGCGACCCTGCGCGAGATCACCTCGCGCCACCCCGACCTGCCGATCGGGATCGTCTCCGGCGGTCTCTCCACCGGGCCGGGGAGGGTGCCGATCCGGGCGCTCGGCCACGTCCAGGGCGCCGACGCCGGGATCGCCGAGCCGACCGGCGCCACGTTCGGCCAGCTGTACGGGGATTCGGTCGCCGACGGTTCGTTCGCCCTGGACTCCGGGGCCGCCGCCCGTGGCGTCGCACCCGTGCGACAGGTGGCCCCCGACCGCGCGGCGGAGCCGGCCACGGCCGTGCGGCACGCCTTCTCCGTCGACGGACCGAGCCTGTCGGAGGCGCTCACCTACCGGACGCTCGCCCGGGCGGCCGGGCTCAATGCGGATGCCGTCGTCGCCGCCCTCGAAGCGCCGGGGGCGCGGACCGCCGCCCGCGCCGGTCTCCGCCGCGCGGCCCGGTTCGGGGTCACCGGATTCCCCACTCCGCCGGCTGTCGACGGCGACTCCGTCACCCCGCTCGCGCACGGCCATCCGTTCGCCTACGGCCATGGGCTCGCGCACGGCCCCCCGTTCGCCTACGGCCACTTGCTCCCGCACGGCCACCCGCTCCCGCACGGTCACGCCACCGCCCGCGAGGTCGACGAACGCCTCGTCGCCCACTGAACCCCCCCGTCCCGACCCCCACCCCCCCCCGCGACAAGGAGCCCCGAGCATGAACACCCTCGACTTCAAGGTCCTCGACCTGGACTTCCCGGCCGGAAGCAAGAACAAGACCGCCACCCTCGTCACCGGCGAGAGCGAGGCGCTGCTGGTCGACGCCGGCTTCACCCGCGCCGACGGCCACCGCCTGGCAGCCGAGATCCTCGACTCCGGCAGGCAGCTCACCACCGTCTTCGTCTCCCACGGCGACCCGGACTTCTACTTCGGCGCCGAGGTCCTCGCGGACGCGTTCCCCGAGGCGAGGTTCGTCGCCACCCCGATCGTCGTCGAGCACATCCGGCATTCCTACGAGAGCAAGCTGAAGGCCTGGGCGGCGCTCGGCCCGAACCTGCCCACCCGCCTCGTCGATCTGGAGCCGCTGACCGGTGACCTCACCCTGGAGGGGCACCGCTTCGAACTGAAGGGCGGCTCCGAGGAGCTGCCCGACCGGCACTACCTCTGGCAGGCCGAGTCCCACGCCGTGCTCGGCGGTGTCCTGCTCTTCCAGCAGGAGCACGTCTGGGTGGCCGACACCGCGACCCCCGAGTCCCGCGCCGCCTGGATCAAGCTGCTGGACGAGATGGCGGCCCTCGACCCGCGGCTCGTCGTCCCCGGCCACCGCCTGCCCGGGACGGCCGCCGACGCCTCCGCCATCAGGGCCACCCGCGACTACCTCGTCGCCTTCGAGGAGGAACTCGGCAAGGCGGCCGACGGCGCCGCGCTGACCGAGGCGCTCGTCCGGCGCCACCCGGACAACGGCATGCTGATCGCGGCGCAGATCGGTGCCAAGGTCGCCAAGGGCGAGATGAAGTGGGGCTGACCATGGGCGACTTCGCCACTTCCACGGCCCCCGCCGACGTCGTCCGCCGGCAGTACCTGGCCTCCTCCGCGGGCGACCTGGAGGCCCTGCGCGCCACGCTCGCACCCGACGTGGAGTGGACCGAGATGGCCGGCTTCCCCCTCGCCGGCACCTACCGCACCCCAGACGGCGTCACGTCGAACGTGATGGAGAAGCTCGGCCGGGACTGGGAGGGCTGGACCGCCCACGACGACACCTACGTGGTCGACGGCGAGAACGTCGTCGTCCTCGCCCGCTACACCGCGGCCAACAAAGCCACCGGCAAGCCCGTCGACGTCCGCGTCGCCCACCACTTCGTCGTCCGCGGCGGACTCATCGTGCGCTTCGAACAGTTCGTCGACACGGCGCTGGTGCGCGAGGCCATGACCGACTGACAGAGGGTGTGCCGCCGCCAGTCGGAAGATCCGCATACCGACTGGCGACGACGCGGCGCCGGTGATCGCCTTCTGCGAGCAGGCGCTCGCCGCCCTCGCCGGCACCGCCGCGCATCCAGCTCGCGGCCCTGAGCGTGCCCGCGCCGGACGGCCTCCGCGCCGGACCGCGGAGACCCGAGCGCCCGGCACGGGTCGTCCGCTGTGCCGTCCTGCCGCGTCCCGGCAGGGATCCCGAGGCTCAGTCGGTCCTTCCCGGTGTCGGCGTGGAGGTGTCCCGGCCGGCGCGGAGCATGGCCTTGTAGAGCGGTTCGTGTCCGGGTGGGGCGGGCAGGGGGCCGCGTGCCGGGGTCTCGAGGGACTGTACGAGCAGGGCGACGACGCGTCGCCACGCGTCGGGGGCGGCCTCGCCGGTGGCGTTGACGACACCCGCGTTGGCCATGTGGATCAGTACCAGGTCCGAGGGGTCGAAATCCTCGCGCAGACGGCCGGTGGCCTTGGCGCGGTCGATGAGGCGGAGCATGCCCTCGTACGCCTGGTTGCGGCGTTGTTCCAGGACCTTGGCGGTGGGGAAGGCCATGGTCAGGACGTCGGCGAAGCCGCTGTCGGCGGCCTGCATGGCGCAGGCGGTCTCGATGTAGCCGACGAAGCCCTTCCAGGGGTCGGAGTCGTCCAGGGCGACGGCGACCGCGTCGGCGTAAGCCCCCATGCGGTCGGAGAAGACGGCGTCGACCAGTTCTTCCTTCGTGGGGAAGCGGCGGAACATGGTGGCGATTCCCACACCCGCCTCGCGGGCCACGGAGGCCATGGAGGCGTTCAGGCCGTCCCGCGCGAACACCGTGCGTGCGGCGGCGATGATGCGCTCCCGGTTGCGCTCGGCGTCACTGCGCAGAGGCTGGGCGCCGGGACCGTCGGAGTGCGGGACGCCTGTAGTCATGCGGCCAGTCTAACAATCGGAGTGCCCTATCCACTTTCAGTGCTACGGTGGTCGCACGGAATCGGAGCACCCTATCCGAATTGCGTCCGTGAAGTGGATAGACCTATCCACTTTTCCCTCATGCCGCGGTCCGTGCCGTGGGGGTGGTGGCGCCGGCCCTCGGCGCCGCCGCATCCCCGCCGCTCCCGTCCGCTCCGCATGACGCCTCTGCGAAAGGATCCCCTGTGACCAGCATGTCGTTCACCGACGCGGTACGCACGTGCCTCACTGCCAAGTACGCCACGTTCTCCGGTCGCGCCCGGCGCGCGGAGTACTGGTGGTTCTCGGTGCTGTACGTGATCGCCACCCTGGTGATCGCCGGTACCAGCCTCGCGATCGATGTCCCGCTGGTGAACGTCCTCCTGCTCCCGTTCGTCGTGCCCATGCTGACCGTCTCGGTCCGCCGGTTGCACGACACCGGCAGGTCCGGCCGGAGGATGCTCATCGCCCTGATCCCGGTCGTCGGCCCGATCGTCTATCTCGTGGGCATGACGGCGGACAGCACCCCGGGCGCCAACCGGTACGGCCCCTTCCCCGAAGCCGTCCCGCACCCCGCCGGTTGAGCCGGTCCCACCGGGCGTCGGGCGCCGTGCCCGACCCACGTCACCGAGCGCCGGCACCACGGCTCAGCCTCAACGGTCACTGGAAGGACCTGTCATGACCAGCATCGCCATAGTCGGAGCCGGCTCCCCACTGAGTCCGGCCATCGCCCGCACCTTCGGCTCTCGGGGCTTCGAGGTCGCCCTGATCTCCCGTGATCGTCAGAAGCTCGACGCTCTCGTCGGCAGGCTCACCGCCGAGGGCGTCACGGCCGCCGCCTTCCCTGCGGACGTACTCGACCGTGGGGAACTCTCTCAGGCACTCAAGGACGCCGCCGCCAGGTTCGGCCCCGTCAACGTCCTGGAGTACTCCCTGGTCGAGGCGCTCGACGCCACCGTGACGACCACCCCGGCCGGGACCGGAGCGCCACAGGTGCGGCACGAGGTCGAGTGCCAGCTCCAGGAGGCCGTCGCCGCCACCGAGGCGGTCCTGCCGGCGATGCGCGAGGCGGGCACCGGCACTCTGCTGTTCACCACCGGCGCCCGCTCCATCGACTCCCGACCGCCGACCGCCGACCGCCGACCTCTGCGCCGCCGCCGCGGCCCTGCGCGAGTGGGTCATCGACCTGCACGAGGATCTGGTCGGCACCGGCATCCAGGCCGCACACATCGGCATCGACGCGACGATCGGCACGCCCACCTTCTACGGACAGCCACGGGCCACGGCCGACGAGATCTCCCCCCTCCACTGGGAGCTGCACACCACCCACCGCGACCGGGCCGAGCGGATCTTCAGGGGCTGACCCGCACCCGCCGGACAACCCCCTCCGCACCCCGGCCCGCCCCGGCGTCCGCCCGCCGAGGAGGCGCATCCTCCAACCCCTCGCGAAGCGCTGGACCGGCCCGGTCCCGTCCGGCCGGGCGGCCGGGGAGCATGCGCCCGCGAGGGGACCTGCCAACCGCACCCTGGCCCGCCTCGATCCTCCCGTGTTACGAAGAACCCATGCCTGTACACGCGGGAGACGCCGGACGTCGCGCCTACGACGTCGTCATCGTCGGTGGTGGTCACAACGGGCTGGTGGCGGCCGGCTATCTGGCGCGGGCGGGGCGGTCCGTGCTGGTGCTGGAGCGGCTGGGCCACACCGGGGGCGCCGCCGTCTCCACCCGGCCGTTCGCCGGTGTGGACGCCCGGCTGTCCCGCTACTCGTACCTGGTCAGCCTGCTGCCGTCGAAGATCGTGCGGGATCTGGCGCTGGACTTCCGCGTCCGGAGGCGCACCATCTCGTCGTACACGCCGGTGGAGCGCGACGGGCGGGCGACCGGGCTGCTCGTGGGCGGGGGCGAGGCCCGCACCCGGAAGGCGTTCGCGCGGCTGACCGGCGGGGAGCGGGAGTACGCGGCCTGGCGACGCTTCTACGGCATGACCGGGCGGCTGGCCGAGCGGGTCTTCCCGACGCTCACCGAACCGCTGCCCGGCCGCGAGGAGCTGCGCCGCCGGGTCGACGACGAGGATGCCTGGCGGATGCTCTTCGAGGAACCGGTGGGCGTCGCCGTCGAGGAGTACTTCGCGGACGACCTGGTGCGGGGCGTCGTCCTCACGGACGCGCTGATCGGCACGTTCGCCGACGCCCACGACGCCTCCCTCAAGCAGAACCGCTGCTTCCTCTACCACGTGATCGGCGGCGGCACCGGAGCCTGGGACGTGCCCGTCGGCGGGATGGGGGCGCTCACCGACGCGCTGGCCGACGCCGCCCGCAGCGCGGGCGCCGTCCTCGCCACCGGGCACGAGGCCGTGCGCATCGACACCGACGGCCGCAGAGCCGAGGTCGCCTACCGCACCGTCGACGGCGAAGGCGTGGCCGCCGCCCGGCACGTCCTCGTCAACGCCTCCCCGCGACAGCTCGCCGCCCTCACCGGCGACGCCCCGCCGGACCCCGCCGAGGGCGCCCAGCTCAAGGTGAACATGCTGCTCCGACGGCTGCCCCGGCTGCGCGACACCCGCGTCGACCCGCGCGAGGCCTTCGCCGGCACCTTCCACATCGCCGAGGGCTATGCCCAGCTGGCCACCGCCCACGCTCAGGCCGCGGCCGGAGACCTGCCCACCGCCCCGCCGTCGGAGATCTACTGCCACTCGCTGACCGACCCGACGATCCTCGGCCCGGACCTGGTCGAGCGGGGCTACCAGACACTCACCCTGTTCGGCCTGCACACCCCGGCCCGGCTCTTCGAACGGGACAACGACGCCGTACGCGAGGACCTGCTCAGGGCCACTCTCGCCCAACTGGACGCGCACCTCGCCGAGCCGCTCGCCGACTGCCTGGCCACCGACGCCGACGGCCGCCCCTGCATCGAGGCGAAGACCCCGCTGGACCTGGACCGCGACCTCGGCCTGCCCGGCGGCAACATCTTCCACCGGGACCTGGCCTGGCCCTACGCGCGGGACGGAGTCGGCCGCTGGGGCGTCGAGACCGGGTACGCCAACGTGCTGCTGTGCGGTGCCGGCGCGGTGCGCGGGGGCGGGGTCAGCGGGGTGCCGGGGCACAACGCGGCGATGGCGGTGCTGGAGGAACCCGCTGGATGAGGGCCTGCGGTGCCCTTCAGGACCGCATGCCCCCGTCCACCCGCAGCACCGTCCCGGTGACATAGGAGGCGCGGTCGCTCAGCAGCCACGCCGCGGCCTCGGCGACCTCCGAGGGGTGGGCGCCGCGGCCCAGCGGGGTCTGGGCGTTGAGCTGGTCGACGATGCCGGGGGAGGCCTGCTCCCAGGCGTCGATCATCTCGGTCATCGTGGTGCCGGGAGCGATCGCGTTGACGCGGATGCCCTCCGGCCCGTACGTCATCGCGGCCGAGGCCGTGAGGCTGTTCAGCGCCCGCTTCGCCGCCCCGTAGGCCGGCAGGGCGGGGTTGCCCATGAGGCTGCCGACGCTGGAGGTGTTCACGATGGCCCCGCTGCCCGCGGTGGCCCGGATGGCGGCGATCTCGGCGTTCATGGCCACCCAGGGCCCTTTGAGGTTGACGGCGTACACATGGTCGAACTCGGCCTCGGTCAGCTGGTCCATCGGCCCGGGCGACTGGATCGTCGCCGCGTTGTTGAAGGCGACGTCGAGCCTGCCGTACAGCTCCACCGTCCGGTCGACGGCGGCGCGGACGCTCGCCGGGTCCGCGAGGTCGCAGTGGACGTGGTCGGCGGTGCCGCCCGCGGCCCTGATCTCCTCGGTCACCGCCTTGAGCTGGGTCTCCGTGCGGGCCGCGAGGAGCACCCGGGCGCCCTCCCGGGCGAACAGCCGCGCCGCGGCGGCGCCGATGCCGCGCCCCGCGCCGGTGATGAAGGCGACCTTGTCGGCGAGCAGCCCCGAGGTGGTCGTGCCGGTGGTGCCGTCGGTCATGTGCGTCGTGTTCGTCATGCCGACGAGCCTGCGCCCGGCCGCCGAACCCATCCAGGCACCGCCGGTACCTGGATGAGCGGCCGGGTCCCGCGCACACTGGAGGCGTGGACCGACGAGAGCTGGCCGAATTCCTGCGCACCCGACGTGAGCGCATCGCCCCCGCCGACGTGGGCCTTCCCGCCGGGCAGCGCCGTCGCACGCCGGGGCTGCGCCGGGAAGAGGTCGCGCAACTGGCGTACATCTCCACCGAGTACTACACGCGCCTGGAGCAGGCCCGCGGCCCGCGCCCGTCCCGTGAGGTGCTCGCCCAACTGGCCCGCGCACTGCGTCTGTCGGACGCGGAACGCGACCACCTGCACCACCTGGCGGGCACCCCGCAGGGTCCGCCGTCGGGCCCTTCGCGCGAGGTGCGGCAGAGCATCGTCGACCTGCTGCACCGGCTGCCGCAGGCCGCGGCGTTCGTGCTGTCGGCGACGTACGAGGTCATCGCCTGGAACGACCTGGCCGCCGCCCTCATGGAGGACTTCTCCGCCCTGTCGCGCCGCGACCGCAACGTCGTCCGGCGGGCCTTCCTCCAGCAGCCGGGCGGCGGACGGCGGCTGTACGGCGTGTCGGACGCCGACGAGTTCGCCCGGACCGCGGCCCAGCATCTGCGCGCCGCCGCCGCGCGCTATCCCGACGACCCGGAACTGACCGAGCTGATCGCCGAACTCGTCGACGGCAGCGAGGAGTTCGCCCGGCTGTGGGCCGCTCACGAGGTGACCGCCCGGCCCACCCTCCGCAAGACCTTCGACCATCCCCTCGTCGGCCCCGTCACCGTCGACTGCGACGTCCTGGACATCACCGACCGGGACCAGCGGGTCGTCATCTACACGGCCGCCCCCGGCTCGCCGTCGGAGGCGGCGCTGCGGCTGCTGTCCGTCATCGGCACCCAGCGGATGGACGTGGCCCGCTGAAGGATCGAGGGCCAGTCAATCTGACGGAGTATCAGAAAATCTCTTCCGTCGTCCGGACCCCTGCGGCATCCTGCGCCCATGCAGACGGAGCTGAGCAACCAACTGGGAGTCGAGCACGCCGTCTTCGGCTTCACACCGTTCCCCGCGGTGGCCGCGGCCATCAGCCGCGCCGGCGGCTTCGGCGTGCTCGGCGCGGTCCGCTACACCGCCCCCGACGATCTGCGGCGCGACCTCGACTGGATCGAGGCACACGTCGACGGCAGACCGTACGGCCTGGACGTCGTCATGCCCGCGAAGAAGGCCGAGGCCACGAACGACCGCACACTGACCGAGGCCGACGTCGAGGCGATGATCCCCGAAGGGCACCGCCGGTTCGTACGGGACACCCTCGCCAAGCACGGTGTGCCCGAACTCGCCGAGGGCGAGGCGGCGGGCTGGCGCATCACCGGCTGGATGGAGCACGTCGCCCGCGGTCAGCTCGACGTCGCCTTCGACTACCCGATCCGGCTGCTGGCCAACGCCCTCGGGTCCCCGCCCCCCGACGTGGTGGCCCGCGCCCATGAACGCGGCGTGCCGGTCGCCGCGCTCGCGGGCAGCGCCCGGCACGCGCTGAAGCACCGGGACGC
This sequence comes from Streptomyces sp. NPDC006259, assembly GCF_042870975.1. Lineage (NCBI taxonomy): Bacteria > Bacillati > Actinomycetota > Actinomycetes > Kitasatosporales > Streptomycetaceae > Streptomyces > Streptomyces sp. NPDC006259. The sequence continues at coordinate 647,244 of NZ_JBIAHY010000002.1, forward strand.
GGGCATCGACATCGTCGTCGCCCAGGGCTACGAGGCCGGCGGTCACACCGGCGAGATCGCCTCCATGGTGCTCACCCCCGAGGTCGTGGACGCCGTCGCCCCGCTGCCGGTGCTGGCCGCCGGCGGCATCGGCAGCGGACGGCAGATCGCCGCCGCCCTCGCCCTCGGCGCCCAGGGCGTGTGGCTCGGCTCCCTCTGGCTGACCACCGCCGAGGCCGACCTGCACTCCTCCGCCCTGACCCGCAAACTCCTCGCGGCCGGCTCCGGCGACACCGTCCGCTCCCGCGCCCTCACCGGCAAACCCGCACGTCAGCTCCGTACCGAATGGACCGACGCCTGGGACGCCCCCGACGGGCCCGGCCCCCTCCCGATGCCGCTGCAGGGCCTGCTCGTCGCCGAGGCCGTGTCACGGATCCAGAAGTACGAGGTCGACCCGCTGCTCGGCACCCCCGTGGGGCAGATCGTCGGCCGGATGAACGAGGTCCGCGGCGTCCGTGCCGTCTTCGACGACCTCACCCGCGGCTTCGAACAGGCCGTCGACCGCGTCAACCGCATCGCAGGAAGGAGCGGTCAGTGACGAGCACACCGCCCACCGGCTTCTGGGCCCAGGCCACCGAGGACCCCGGCCGTACGGTGATGATCGCGCCGGACGGCGAGGAGTGGACCGCCGGACGCCTGCACGCCGCCGCCAACCGCCTCGTCCACGGTCTGCGCGCGGCCGGGATGGAACGCGGCGACGCCTTCGCCGTCGTCCTGCCCAACTCGCCCGAGTTCCTCACCGCGTACCTGGCGGCCAGCCAGGCCGGGTTCTACCTCGTCCCCGTCAACCACCACCTCGTCGGCCCCGAGATCGCCTGGATCGTCTCCGACTCCGGCGCGAAGGTCCTCCTCGCCCACGAGCGCTTCGCCGACGAGGCGCGCCGGGCCGCCGACGAGGCCGCCCTCCCCGCCACCCACCGGTACGCCGTCGGCGAGGTCGCCGGCTTCCGGCCGTACGACGAACTCCTCGAAGGACGACCGGAGTCGGCACCCCGCGACCGCACCCTCGGCTGGGTCATGAACTACACGTCCGGTACGACGGGGCGCCCGCGCGGGATCCGGCGTCCGCTGCCCGGCAGGCCGCCCGAGGAGGCGTACCTCGGCGGCTTCCTCGGCATCTTCGGCATCAGGCCCTTCGACGGCAACGTGCACCTGGTCTGCTCGCCGCTCTACCACACGGCCGTGCTCCAGTTCGCGGGGGCGTCCCTGCACATCGGTCACCGGCTGGTGCTCATGGACAAGTGGACCCCCCGCGACATGCTCCGCCTCATCGACGCACACCGGTGCACCCACACCCACATGGTCCCGACCCAGTTCCACCGCCTCCTCGCCCTCCCCGACGACGTGCGGGCGCGCTACGACGTCTCCTCCATGCGGCACGCCATCCACGGCGCCGCGCCCTGCCCCGACCACGTGAAGCGGGCGATGATCGAGTGGTGGGGCGAGTGCGTGGAGGAGTACTACGCGGCCAGCGAGGGCGGCGGCGCCTTCGCGACGGCCGAGGACTGGCTGAAGAAGCCCGGCACGGTCGGCAAGGCCTGGCCCATCAGCGAACTCGCCGTCTTCGACGACGAGGGCAACCGGCTGCCGCCCGGGGAACTCGGCACCGTCTACATGAAGATGAGCACCGGCGCCTTCAGCTACCACAAGGACGAGGCGAAGACCCGCAAGAACCGCATCGGTGACTTCTTCACCGTCGGCGACCTCGGCTGCCTCGACGAGGACGGCTACCTGTTCCTGCGCGACCGCAAGATCGACCTCATCATCTCGGGCGGCGTCAACATCTACCCCGCGGAGATCGAGTCCGCCCTGCTCGCGCACCCCGCCGTCGCCGACGCCGCCGCCTTCGGCATCCCGCACGACGACTGGGGCGAGGAGGTCAGGGCCGTCGTCGAACCGGCCCCCGGCCACCGGCCCGGACCCGGACTCGCCGCCGACCTCCTCGCCCACTGCGCCGACCGCCTCGCCGGCTACAAACGGCCCCGGAGCATCGACTTCATCGCCGAGATGCCCCGCGACCCCAACGGCAAGCTGTACAAACGGCGGCTGCGGGAGCCGTACTGGGAGGGCCGCACCAGGCCGCTCTGAGCGGCACCGGCCGTGAGGCTCATCCGTACTCACCCACCCGGACCACCCGCAGGGCCGGCGAGGACAGGATGTCCTTCTCGCAGAACCGGGACGTCACCCACTTCTCCGCCGAGAACAACCGGGTCTGGTCGTCGTAGTGGCGGGAGCCGGGGTCCGAGGACTGGGAGTACGTCAGCAGGGTCCGGGCCACCGGGCAGCGGCCGCCGTCCCAGCCGACGGCCTGGAGGTAGCTGGAGCCGGTCGTCACCTCGGTGTAGCCGCCGCCGGCCGGGTCCCACACGGACTCGACCTTGTTCCAGACGCCGAGGGACTCGGTGCCGCCCGGCACGGGGAGGCGTGCGCCGCCCCGGACGACGAACTGGTGCGCGCCCAGCGGGGCGTCCAGTGGGATGCCCGCCGCGCGCAGTTCGGCGACCGCGTCCGCGAGGGCGGTGGTGAAGGCCGGCGCGTCCGTGTCGAGGGTGCGCGGGGTGCCCACCGGGTCGGCCGCCGAGAACGGCACCTTCCACTGCCGGGCCGCCGGGAACCGTCGCCAGAAGCGGTCGAACAGCAGCGCTCCCCGGCTGCCGGTGTCGGCCTTGTGGTCCCACGCGGCCAGCACCCCGCAGGCCCCGCTCACGTCGACCGCCTGGCCGCCGCTGCCCGTCGCGGTGCCGCCCGGCAGCGCGTCGCAGGCCCGGGCCGCATCCGCGGCGGCCAGATCGGCGGCCGGCACCCGGTTGGCGTACTGCTGCCGTTGCAGGTCGCGCACGGTCAGAGCGCCGCGGTCGGCCAGCGCCGCCACGTCCTCCAGCGCCCCTCGCGTGCGCAGGGACCGCGCGGTGCCGACGGTGCCGAAGACCCGCTCGTAACCGGTGAGCGGCCGGTCCGCGTTGGCCAGCCAGGCACTGTCGTTGGAGTTCTCCGCGTACGGCGCGTCCCGCAGGGTGGGCAGCGCGGCCGGCCCGAAGATGCCGGGCTCCACGGCGTCGGCGTCACGGCCGGGCGCGCAGTCGCCGCGCGAGCCGTCCAGGACCGCCACGCCCGACGCCGGGTAGGTGGCCCGGCCGAGCGGGGTGGAGCAGCGCTGTGCCAGTTCGTCGGTGATGCGGGGGAGGACCTGGGACTGGGTGAACAGGGTGTGGCCGCGGGAGTCGGCGGCGATCGTGTTCACCCACGGGAGGCCCTGGGTGCGGCGCAGCGCGCCGAGGACGTCCGAAGTGCCGCGGGCCCGGCCGAAACCGAGCGCGGTGTCGGAGCTGCGGAGGTTGGTGGCGTTGGGGTCGTTGAGGGCGTACGCCGTGGTGCTCGTCCAGGGCAGTGGGAGGCCGCTGCCGAGGGAGGTGACCACCGGTCCGTAGCGCGTCCACCACTGGGTGCGGGTCACCGGGGTGCCGCCCCGGACCGCGACCGTCACCGCGCGCTTCGTCATGCGTGCGGGTGCGCCGTCGACCAGGTAGACCGTCGGGTCGGCCGGATCCAGCGTGAGCTGGTGGAGGTTGAGGGGGACGCCGGTGGCCACGGTGTGACTCCAGGCGACGTGCGCGTTGTGGCCGATGGACACGGTCGGCGTGCCCAGGAGCGAGGCGCCGGCCACGTCCAGCTCGCCCGGTATGGTCTGTTGCGACTGCCAGAAGCGGCGGCCGCCCTGCCACGGGTAGTGCGGGTTGCCGAGCAGCAGTCCGCGGCCGTTCGCCGTGGTGGCACCGCCGAACGCCACCGCGTTGGAGCCCATGTCGGCGGAGTCGGCCGCGAGGAGTTCGGCGGCGGCACGCGCGGTGCGCGCCGGGTCGAGGACGGCGTCGGACGCGGCGGCGGGCGGCTGCGCGGCCGTGATGCCGTCCACGGCCCGGCCCTGGCCGCCGAGGACGGCGAGCGCGTAGCCGCGGGCGGCCACGTCGAGCGTGGTGACCGGCCGCACCCAGGCGGCGCCCTTGCAGGCGGGATCGGTGATCCGGTTCTGCCGCAGCCAGGCGTTGTACCCGGCGGCGTAGCCCCGCATCAGTTCCTTGGCGGTACGACTCGGACCGGCGGGCGCCGGCCGCGCGAGCAGCCGCTCCACGGTGCCGGTGTCGCGTACCCCGCGGAAGTAGAGGTCGCTGGAGAGGTTCTTGGCGGCCGAGGAGAGCGAGAGGTCGGTCGCCGCGTCGGGGCCGAAGTACCGCGAACGCTCACCGCGCACGGTCACGAAGCCGTCGGCGACGGTGCAGACCTGGTCGGCGGCCTGCGCCCAGCCGGTGCCGAAGCCGAGGTCCGCGTAGTCGCGGGCGAGTATGTGCGGGATGCCGTACTCGGTGTAGCGGACCACGGCGGACAGGCCTCCGGCGGAGGGGTGTTCCTTGCGGCTCCGGTCGTCGGGCCGGTCGGCCGCGGTCGCCGGGAGCGTGCCCGTGGCGGCGGTGAGCAGGGCGACGGCGGCGACGACGATTCGTCTCGGGCGGGTGCGCATCGTGCCTCTCAACATCGTTGGAGGAAGGGGCGGTTGAGGGTACCAGCGGGTATGTGCCGCGTCAGGACGCTCGTCGAACCGGGACGGGAACGGGGCGGGCCCCGCTCGCACGGCGCGGCCGCCGGCTGGACGGGCGCGCCGGCCCGGCCCCGCCGGTGACTTGACCTGCTCCGGCGGCCCGCCGAGGATCATGTGCCATGACGCCCGGACACGGCAGCACCGTCGACGGGGTGCTGCGCCGCAGCGCCCGACGCACCCCCGCACGCGTCGCGGTGGAGTACCGCGACCGCACCTGGACGTACGAGGAACTCGACGAGGTCGTCTCCCGCGCGGCGAGCGCCCTGCTCGGCCAGGGCCTCGCCCCCGGCGACCGGATCGGCGCCTACGGCCACAACTCCGACGCCTACCTGATCGCGTTCCTCGCCTGCGCCCGGGCCGGCCTGGTCCACGTCCCCGTCAACCAGAACCTCACCGGCGACGACCTCGCGTACATCGTCGGCCAGTCGGGCAGCACCCTGGTGCTCACCGACCCCGGCCTCGCCGGCCGGCTGCCCGACGGCGTACGGACGCTGCCGCTGCGCGACGCCGACGACTCGCTCCTCGCCCTGTCGGCCGCCGCCCCCGCGTACGACGGCCCCGAACCGCGCGGCGAGGACCTGGTCCAGCTGCTGTACACCTCCGGTACGACGGCCCTGCCCAAGGGCGCGATGATGACCCACCGCGCCCTGGTCCACGAGTACCTCAGCGCGATCACCGCCCTGGACCTGAGCGCCGGGGACCGCCCCGCGCACTCGCTGCCCCTCTACCACTCGGCGCAGATGCACGTGTTCCTGCTGCCGTACCTCGCCGTGGGCGCCACCAACGTCATCCTGGACGCACCCGACGGCGACCGGCTGTTCGACCTGATCGAGACGGACCGCGTCGACAGCCTCTTCGCCCCGCCCACCGTGTGGATCGGCCTCACCGACCGGCCCGACTTCGGCACCCGCGACCTCGGCGGACTGCGCAAGGCCTACTACGGGGCGTCGGCCATGCCCGTCCCCGTCCTGGAACGGCTGCGCGAGCGCCTGCCCAAGCTCCGCCTCTACAACTGCTTCGGCCAGAGCGAGATCGGCCCCCTCGCCACCGTCCTCGCCCCCGACGAGCACCGGGGCCGGATGGACTCCTGCGGACGTCCCGTCCTGTTCGTCGACGCGCGCGTGGTCGACGAGAACGGCGCGGAGGTGCCGGACGGCACGCCCGGCGAGATCGTCTACCGCTCCCCCCAGTTGTGCGAGGGCTACTGGGACAAGCCCGAGGAGACCGCCGCCGCGTTCCGCGACGGCTGGTTCCACTCCGGCGACCTCGCCGTGCGCGACGCCCACGGATACCTCACGATCGTCGACCGGGTGAAGGACGTCATCAACTCCGGTGGCGTGCTGGTCGCTTCGCGCCAGGTGGAGGACGCCCTGTACACGCACCAGGCCGTCGCCGAGGCCGCCGTGATCGGCCTGCCCGACGAGAAGTGGATCGAGGCCGTCACCGCGGTCGTGGTCGCCCGCGGCGAGGTGACGGAGGACGAACTCATGGACCACGTCCGCCAGAAGCTCCCCGCGTTCAAGGCGCCCAAGCGGGTGGTGTTCGTGGACGAGCTGCCGCGCAACGCCAGCGGGAAGATCCTCAAGCGGGAGCTGCGGGACCGCTTCTCCGGCGCCTAGCGTGTGTCCGGGGGAGGTGTGAGCTGCCGGACCGCTGTTCCGGCGCGTAGTGCGTGTCCCGGGGGCGCCGGCCCGTCCCTACCCGCGCGGGCGCAGGTCCACGATCCTCCGGATCTTCCCCACCGACCGCTCCAACGACTCGGGGTCCACGACCTCGACGGCGACCGAGACGCCGACACCGTCCTTCACGGCCGCCGCGATCGAGCGCGCTGCCGTGTCACGGTCCTCGGGCGTGGCGTCGGGCCGGGCCTCCGCGCGGACCGTGAGGGTGTCGAGCCGGCCCTCGCGGGTCAGCCGCAGCTGGAAGTGCGGGGCGACCCCCGGCGTGCGCAGCACGATCTCCTCCACCTGGGTGGGAAAGAGGTTGACGCCGCGCAGGACGACCATGTCGTCGCTGCGTCCGGTCACCTTCCTCATCCGGCGGAACACCCTCGCCGTGCCCGGCAGCAGCCGGGTGAGGTCCCGGGTCCGGTACCGGATCACGGGCATCGCCTCCTTGGTGAGCGAGGTGAACACCAGCTCGCCCTCCTCGCCCTCGGGCGCCACCTCGCCCGTGAGGGGGTCGACGATCTCCGGGTAGAAGTGGTCCTCCCAGATGTGCAGCCCGTCCTTGGTCTCCACGCACTCCTGCGCGACTCCGGGGCCGATCACCTCCGACAGGCCGTATATGTCGACCGCGTCGATCGCGAACCGTGCCTCGATCTCCCGGCGCATCTCCTCCGTCCACGGCTCGGCGCCGCAGATCCCCACCCGCAGGGAGGTGCCGCGCGGATCGACGCCCTGCCGCTCGAACTCGTCGAGCAGGGTGAGCAGGTAGGACGGGGTCACCATGATGATCTCCGGCCGCAGGTCCTGGATCAGCCGCACCTGGCGAGAGGTCATGCCACCGGACGCGGGGACCACCGTGCAGCCGAGCCGTTCGGCGCCGTGGTGGGCGCCCAGTCCGCCGGTGAACAGGCCGTATCCGTAGGCCACATGGACCGTGTCGCCGGGACGCCCGCCCGCCGCCCTGATCGAACGGGCCACCAGGTCCGCCCACAGGGACAGGTCGTTCTCGGTGTACCCGACGACGGTCGGCCGGCCGGTGGTGCCGCTGGAGGCGTGGATCCGGCGGATCCGTTCGCGCGGCACGGCGAACATGCCGTACGGGTAGTGCTCGCGCAGGTCCGCCTTGGTGGTGAGGGGGAACCGGGCGAGGTCGGCGAGGTCCCGGCAGTCGTCGGGGTGGACACCGGCCTTGTCGAACGACTCACGGTGGAACGGCACATGGGCGTAGGCGTGCCGCAACGAGGACCGCAGCCGCTCCAGTTGCAGCGCCCGCAGCGCGTCCAGACCGAGCCGTTCGCCCTCGTCCCGCAGGTCCCTCGCATCCGCCACGGACGCCTCCCTCGCCAACCGCGCCAATCCGGGCGACCGATCATTCGGTCGATCCCCCACGGATCATTGACCCAGACGTACGGCGGGGAGGCAAGGGGCCGGGCCGCACTTTCCGGACCTCCGGTGACGCGTTGCGCGCGGACCCGCCGGGCACCGAGGATCTGCGCATGCCGATCTTCACCGCACCCGACGGGACCGCCCTCGCCTACCACGTCCGGGGGGAGGGCGAGCCCCTCGTCGTCCTGCCCGGCGGCCCCATGCGGGCCTCCCGGTACCTGGGCGACCTCGGTGGCCTGGCCGCCCACCGCCGCCTGATCCTGCTCGACCTGCGCGGCACCGGCGGCTCCGCGGCCCCGGCCGACCCGGCGACGTACCGCTGCGACCGCCAGGTGGAGGACGTCGAGGCGCTCCGGGTCCACCTGGGCCTGGAGCGGATGGATCTCCTGGCGCACTCGGCGGGCGGCAGCCTCGCCATGCTCTACGCGGCCCGCCATCCCCGGCAGGTGGCCCGGCTCGTCCTCGTGACGGCCATCCCCTGGGCCCTGGGGCGGCCCGCCACCCCCGAGGAACGGATCGCTGCGGCGCGGCTGCGCGCGAACGAGCCCTGGTTCGCGACCGCCTTCCCCGCGTTCGAGGCATGGCTGACCGGCAGGGACGACGTCGACGTCGACTTCGCGGCCGTCGACGCCTTCTTCTACGGCCGCTGGGACGACACCGCCCGCGCCCACGCCGCCGCCGCCGACGAGCAGACCGACGAGGACGCGGCCGGCCGCTTCCACGACCCCGCCGCCTACGACCCGCCCGCCCTGCGGGCCGCCCTGGCCCGCGTCGACGCCCCGGTACTGGTGCTCGCCGGCGAAGTGGACGGCGGCCCCCGCCCCGCACTGGCCCGGATCGTCGCCGACGCCTTCCCGCACGCCGAGTTCGCCGTGCAGCCCGGTGCCGCCCACTACCCGTGGCTGGACGACCCGCGCTGGTTCACCAGCCGCACGGAGGCCTTCCTGGCCGGCACGGGGGCACCCCGGCCGACGGCCGGACGGGGCTGACCTCCGGCCCCGCCGTCAGCCGTCGGCCGTCAGCCGTGAGTTGTCGTCCGTCAGCCGTCCGCGGCCACCGCCACCTCCCGTGCCCACCGGTAGTCCGCCTTGCCGCTCGGTGAGCGGCGGACGGACTCCGTGACCACGAGCTGGCGCGGGATCTTGTAGCCGGCGAGGCGGGTACGGCAGTGGGTCTGGATGTCCTGGAGGGAGGGGCGCGGCGCTCCCGTGCGCAACTGGACGACCGCGGCCACATGGCTGCCCCAGGTGGCGTCCGGCACGCCCGCCACCAGGGCGTCGTACACGTCCGGATGCGCCTTGAGGGCCTGCTCGACCTCCTCGGGGTACACCTTCTCGCCGCCGGTGTTGATGCACTGCGAGCCCCGGCCCAGGACGATCACCACCCCGTCCTCGTCGACGGTGGCCATGTCGCCGAGCAGCACCCAGCGCTCGCCGTCCTTCTCGAAGAAGGTCTCGGCCGTCTTCGCCGGGTCGTTGTAGTAGCCGAGGGGCACGTGGCCGTGCTGGGCGACCCGGCCCACCTCGCCCGGTGTCACCGGCTCGCGGGTGACCGGATCGACCACCCGGGTGCGGGGGTTGACGCGGACGCGGAAGCCGCGCTCGGGCCCCGAGTCGTCCGTCGCCGTGCCGTTGAACCCGGACTCGGAGGAGCCGAAGTTGTTCAGCAGCATCGCGTTCGGCATGAGCGCCCGGAACTGCGCGCGGACCGTGTCCGACATGATGGCCCCCGACGAGGAGACGCTGAAGACCGACGAGCAGTCGGTGCCCTTCATCGGGCCCTGGAGCGCGTCGATGAGCGGTCGGAGCATCGCGTCGCCCACCAGGGAGATGCTCGTGACCTTCTCCTTCGCCACGGTCCGCAGCACCTCCTCGGGCACGAACTTGCGGTGCAGGACCACGCGTTGGCCGAAGTGGAAGCCGACGAACGCCGTCAGCGTGGAGGTTCCGTGCATCAGCGGGGGAGTGGGGAAGAAGGTGATCCCCGACCCGCCGGCCGCGACCCGCTCGGCCAGCTCCGCCGGCTCGCGCACCGGTTCCCCGGTCGGCGCCCCACCGCCCAGCCCCGCGAAGAACAGGTCCTCCTGACGCCACATCACCCCCTTGGGCAGCCCGGTCGTCCCGCCGGTGTAGATGATGAACTGGTCGTCCCCCGAGCGCGCCGGGAACCCGCGCTCCGGGGAACCGCCCGCCTCGGCGTCCGCGAAGGGAACGGCCGTGAGGGAGGCGTCCGGACCCGCCCCCACCCGGATCGCGTGCCGCAGTCGCGGCACCCGCGGCAGAGCCCCCGCCACCCGCTCCGTGAACTCCGCGTCGAAGACCAGCGCGACCAGGTCGGCGTCCCGGTAGAGGTAGACCAACTCGTCCTGGACGTAGCGGTAGTTGACGTTGACCGGCACGATCCGCGCCTTCAGGCAGCCGAGCACGGTCTGGAGGTACTCGACGCCGTTGTAGAGGTGCAGTCCGAGGTGTTCGCCGGGGCGGACGCCGCTGTCGAGAAGGTGATGGCCGATCCGGTTGGCCGCCGCGTCCAGCTCGGCGTACGTCAGCCGGCGTTCCGCGCCCGTCCCCGGCCGATCGACGTACACCAGCGCCTCGCGGTCCGGTACCACGTCGACGACCGACTCGAACAGGTCGGCAAGGTTGTACTCCACCGTTCCTCCTGACCTCGCACCGGGCCTGGCTCTAGTGACGGTCGCCGGTCATCAGAGCAAAGGGCGCCTCAAGTGGGAAGGCCCCGCACCAAGAAATCTGACTGTCTGTCAGAAAACCCTTGAAGTGCCATCACCACTCCTGCAACCTGTTCTCGTTCTGGACGTGGCAGGCAGACGGGAGACGGCCGTGGGCGGTACGGAACACCTCACCGTGCGGCGCGAAGGCGCCACACTCGTGCTCACCCTCGACAGGCCGGAGGCACGCAACGCGCTCTCACCGGCCATGCTCGTCGGCCTCCACGACGGCTGGATCGAGGCGGACGAGGACGACTCGGTCCGCTCCGTCGTCCTCACCGGCGCGGGCGGCTCCTTCTGCTCCGGCATGGACCTCAAGGCACTCGCCGGAGACGGCATGGCGGGCGAGCGGTACCGCGACCGGCTCCAGGCCGATCCCGACCTGCACTGGAAGGCGATGCTGCGCCACCACCGCCCTCGCAAACCCGTGATCGCCGCCGTCGAGGGGTACTGCGTCGCCGGCGGCACCGAGATGCTCCAGGGCACCGACATCCGTGTCGCCGGCGAGTCCGCCACCTTCGGCCTCTTCGAGGTGCGTCGCGGACTGTTCCCCATCGGCGGCTCCACCGTCCGTCTGCCGCGCCAGATCCCGCGCACCCACGCCCTGGAGATGCTGCTCACCGGACGGCCGTACACCGCGCGCGAGGCCGCCGCGATCGGGCTGATCGGCCATGTGGTCCCCGACGGCACGGCCCTGGAGAAGGCCCTGGCAATCGCCGAACGCGTCAACGCCTGCGGCCCGTTGGCCGTCGAGGCCGTGAAGGCTTCGGTGTACGAGACCGCCCAGATGACCGAACCGGACGGGCTCGCCGCCGAACTCGCCCGCGGCTGGCCGGTCTTCGCCACCGCCGACGCCAAGGAAGGCGCCCGCGCCTTCGCGGAGAAGCGGTCACCCGTCTACAAGCGTGCCTAACGAGGGAGTCCCCGTGCCCGAAGTCCTCAAAGCTCCCCTGGTCGTCGAGTTCCCCTTCACCCGATCCCTCGGCCCGGTCCAGAGCGCCTTCCTGAGCGGCCTGCGCGACCGCGTCGTCCTCGGCGTGCGCACCACCGACGGCCGCACCCTGGTCCCGCCCGTCGAGTACGACCCGGTCACCGCCGAGGAACTCCGCGACCTCGTCGAAGTGGCCCCCACCGGCACGGTCACCACCTGGGCCTGGAACCACGAACCTCGCCGCGGTCAGCCCCTCGCCTCCCCCTTCGCCTGGGTCCTGGTCCGCCTCGACGGCGCCGACACCGCCCTCCTGCACGTCCTCGACGCCCCCGGCCCCGACACCGTGCACACCGGCCTGCGCGTCCGCGTCCGCTGGGCGCAGGAGCGCGTCGGGGCGATCACCGACATCGCCTGCTTCGAGCCCTACGACGGTGATCCGGCCGAACCGACAGGCCACAGCGGTGAGTTCGAGGACGCGGTCACCGGCATCGTCGCCGCCGCCCGACTCGACTACACCTACTCACCCGGTCGCGCCCAGACCGCCTACATCACCGCCCTCTCCGACCGGCGCACGGTCGGTGAGCGCTGCCCCTCCTGCCGCAAGGTGTACGTCCCGCCCCGCGGCGCCTGCCCCACCTGCGGCGTCCCCACCGCCGAGCAGGTCGAGGTCGGCCCCCGCGGCACCGTCACCACCTTCTGCATCGTCAACATCAAGGCCGCTCACACGGCGAATCTCGACATAGAGGTCCCCTACGTCTACGGCCACATCGCCCTCGACGGCGCCGACCTGGCCCTGCACGGCCGGATCGGCGGCATCCCCTACGACCAGGTGCGCATGGGACTGCGCGTCGAACCCGTCTGGACCGAAGGCGCCCGCTACCCCGACCACTACCGGCCGACCGGCGAACCCGACGCGGACTACGACACCTACAAGGAGCTGCTGTGACGCGCCACGCATCCGCGGGATCCCGGGACATCGCCGTCGTCGCCTTCGCCCAGACCGATCACCGCCGCACCTCCGACGACCTGTCCGAGGTCGAGATGCTGATGCCGGTCCTGCACGAGGTCCTCGACCGCACCGGCCTGAAGACCGCCGACATCGGCTTCACCTGCTCCGGCTCCAGCGACTACCTCGCCGGCCGAGCCTTCTCCTTCACCCTGGCACTGGACGGCGTCGGCGCCTGGCCGCCCATCTCCGAGTCCCACGTCGAGATGGACGGCGCCTGGGCGCTGTACGAGGCCTGGACCAAACTGCTCACCGGCGACGCGGACACCGCGCTCGTCTACGCCTACGGCAAGTCCTCGCCGGGGCCGCTCCGCGACGTCCTCACCCGCCAGCTGGACCCGTACTACGTCGCCCCCCTCTGGCCCGACTCCGTCGCCCTCGCCGCCCTCCAGGCCCAGGCCCTCATCGACGCCGGCTCCACCGACGAGGAGTCCCTCGCCGCGATCGCCGCGCGCAGCCGCTCCGACGCCACCGCCAACCCCCATGCCCAGCTCCGCGGCCCGGTCCCGCACGGCGACCACCTCGTACGGCCGCTGCGCACCGGCGACTGCCCGCCCATCGGCGACGGAGCCGCCGCCGTCATCCTCGCGGCGGGCGACCGGGCCCGCGAGCTGTGCGAGCGTCCGGCCTGGATCCGGGGCGTCGACCACCGCGTCGAGGCCCACTCCCTGGGCGTGCGCGACCTCACCGACTCGCCCTCCACGCGCCTGGCCGCCGAACGGGCCGGCGCCTTCGAACGGCCCGTCGACACCGCCGAGCTGCACGCCCCCTTCACCTCCCAGGAGGTCGTCCTGCGCAAGGCCCTGGACCTCGGCGACGACGTGCGCGTCAACCCCTCCGGCGGCGCGCTCGCCGCCAACCCGGTCATGGCCGCCGGACTCGTCCGCATCGGCGAGGCCGCCGCCCGCATCCACCGCGGCGAGTCCGACCGCGCTCTCGCCCACGCCACCTCCGGCCCGTGTCTGCAACAGAACCTGGTCGCCGTACTCGAAGGGGATCCGCGATGAGCAAGGAGCCCGTGGCCGTGGTCGGGATCGGCCAGACCAAGCACGTCGCCGCCCGGCGGGACGTCTCCATCGCCGGCCTGGTGCGCGAGGCCGCCCGGCGCGCCCTCGACGACGCCGAGCTGACCTGGGCCGACATCGACGCCGTCGTCCTCGGCAAGGCGCCCGACTTCTTCGAGGGCGTCATGATGCCCGAGCTGTACCTCGCCGACGCCCTCGGCGCGGTCGGCAAGCCCATGCTGCGCGTGCACACGGCGGGCTCCGTCGGCGGATCGACGGCGCTGGTCGCGGCCAACCTGGTGGCGGCGCGCGTCCACGGCACCGTACTGACGCTCGCCTTCGAGAAACAGTCCGAATCCAACGCCATGTGGGGCCTGTCCCTGCCGATCCCCTTCCAGCAGCCCCTGCTGGCCGGGGCGGGCGGCTTCTTCGCGCCGCACGTGCGCGCGTACATGCGGCGCAGCGGCGCGCCCGACACCATCGGCTCCCTCGTCGCGTACAAGGACCGCCGCAACGCCCTGAAGAACCCCCTCGCCCACCTCCACGAGCACGACATCACCCTGGAGAAGGTCCAGGCCTCGCCCATGCTGTGGGACCCCATCCGCTACTCGGAGACCTGCCCGTCCTCCGACGGCGCCTGCGCCATGATCCTCACCGACCGCGCGGGGGCGACCCGTTCGCCCCGCCGGCCCGCCTGGATGCACGGCGGCGCGATGCGCAGCGAGCCGACCCTGTTCGCGGGGAAGGACGCCGTCTCCCCGCAGGCCGGCAAGGACTGCGCCGCCGACGTCTACCGGCAGGCCGGGATCTCCGACCCGCGCCGGGACATCGACGCCGTCGAGATGTACGTGCCGTTCTCCTGGTACGAGCCCATGTGGCTGGAGAACCTCGGTTTCGCCGCCGAGGGCGAGGGCTGGAAACTCACCGAGGCCGGAGCGACCGAGCTGGACGGGGACCTGCCCGTCAACATGTCGGGCGGCGTGCTGTCCACCAATCCCATCGGCGCCTCCGGCATGATCCGCTTCGCGGAGGCGGCCCTCCAGGTCCGCGGGCAGGCGGGCGAACACCAGGTGGACGGGGCCCGCAGGGTCCTCGGGCACGCCTACGGGGGCGGCTCGCAGTTCTTCTCCATGTGGCTGGTGGGAGCGGAGCCGCCGCCGTCCTGAAAGGTCCCCCTCACGTGCTCTGTCGGCACCAGGAACCGATCGCTAGGCTGGCCGCGGACGACGAACCGGGAGGAGCACGGACGTGGCCGAGAGCACCATCCAGCAGCAGCCGTTCACGGGCTGGGACAAGCCGGAGCTGGACCTCAGCAAGGCCGAGTGGCAGTCCAGCAGCCGGGGTCGGGGGGATGTCCAGATCGCCTTCGTCGAGGGTTTCGTCGCGATGCGCAACAGCGGCCGCCCCGAGAGCCCTTCCCTGATCTTCACGCCCGCCGAATGGGGCGCGTTCGTGTCGGGGGCACGTGAAGGCGAGTTCGACCTGACCTGAGGCCACGCCGGGCCGGCCCGACGGCCGTGGCGAGCCGCCTCGACGGGCCGCCGCCACGAGCCGAACCGGCGGTGTCGGCCGTCATTTTCCGGACACGCGACCGGTGAGAGCCGGCCGGGGACCGCACCTGAGCCAGGCTGGCCCCAGCAGGTCGGAGGTCGTGTCCCGGAGGTGAGGACCATGAGCACCCTGCCGGTCGCCGTGGCGGTCGACGGTTCCGAGGGGAGTCTGCGGGCCCTCGACTGGGCCGTGGACGCCGCCCGCAGACGCGGGACGGCGCTGCGCGTGTGCCACGTACGCCACTACGCCGCGTGGACTCAGCCCGGCGCGCCCCTCATCATGCCCCCGCCCCCGGACGAGGACGCCGTCCTCACCGACGCCCGCGCCCGCCTGGAGGCAGCCGCGGACGGTACCGACGTGGAGTACGTCGGTCTCGACGGGGCGCCCGGCGCGCTGCTGCCCGAACTGGGCGCCGAGGCCGAACTGCTGGTACTGGGCTCCCGGGGCCGGGGCGGCTTCGCGAGCCTGCTGCTCGGCTCCAACGGCATGACCGCCGCACGGGACGCCGAGTGCCCCGTCGTGATCGTGCCCCGGCCCGGCCGCGAGGTCGAGGGCCCGCCGCCCGAGCCCGGCCCGCGGGTCGTCGTGGGTCTGAACGTGGACGGCCCCGACGACGCCACGCTCGCCCTCGCCTTCACCGAGGCAGCGCTGCGCGACGCCCGCCTCCAGGTGGTCGCCGCCTACCCCTGGCCCGCGCAGACCTGGGCCGCCGCCCCCGGTGACCTCCTCCCCCCGGAGGTCGACCAGGACGCCGTCGAACACGAGACGCGCGTCCTCGTCGACGGTTTCCTCGCCCAGCACCGGGAGCGCCACCCAGGGGTCCCCGTGGAGCCGTACCCGGCCCCCGGCGACGCGGCCGGCCATCTCGTCGCCGCCTCCCGCGACGCCGAACTGGTCGTCGTGGGCCGCCACCGCCGACGCCTGCTGGCACCCGCCCGCATGCTGGGCTCCGTCACCCACGCGGTGCTGCTGCACGCCGCGAGCCCGGTCGCGGTGGTGCCACCGGCGCCCGCGGAGGAGTGAGCCGCGCCTGCTAATGGATGGCTCCGGCCCTATCATTAGCGGCATGCAGGACGCGCTCCCCGGCGACACCCGCCTCGCCCTCGACCTCGCACTGACCGTCCGGCACGACGGTCACGGCGGGATCGCCGACGACCTCACCGACCCCACGGGACTCACCACCTGGATCCGCGCCCACGCCGACGACCTTCCGGTCACCCCCGGCTACGCCGCCGACGCCCCCGCCCTCACCGCCGTACGCGACCTGCGCGCCGCCGTCCGCGCCCTGTTCGCGCACGCGGTGCGGCCCGGAGCGCCGAGCCCCGCCGACGCGGCCCGGCTGCTGCCGGTGCCCGAGGCCCTGGACCGCCTCAACACGGCCGCCGCCCGCCGGCCCACCGTCCCCGTCCTGCACTGGACCCGGGGCGCCGATCCCGGCGTCCGGCTGCGGCCCGTGCCGGACGGCGGCGACCTCACCGCCGCCCTCGCCCAGGCCGTGATCGCCTTCCTGACCGGCCCCGACCGGCAGCGCCTGCGCGCCTGCCACGCCCCGCGCTGCGTGCGCTACTTCCTCAAGGACCACCCGCGGCAGGAGTGGTGCCGGCCGTCCTGCGGCAACCGGGCCCGGGTGGCCCGCCACCACGAACGCCACAAGCGGGCCTCGCGGCCCGACAGGCCCTGAAAGTCCCGGCACGATTCGCCGGCCACGCGTGCGCCCGGGGACGAGCGGAGACGACCGTGCCGCGGGGCAGGCAGCGGGATCCGCGCCCGGGGGAGAGCCGCACAACCCACCGGTAACAGGCGGCCGCCCGCACGACGCCGGGGGCCCCCGTACCCGTACCATGGCCCCATGTCGTTCCTCCGCCGCCGCAGTGCCACGCCCGCCGGGCCCGACTTCGACGTCCTGGCCATGGACCCGGGTGACTGGCCCGGCAATCTCGGCGCCGGCCTGCTGCCCGCCCCCGACGGCTCCTGCCAGGGCGTCTTCCTGCGCTACGACCTCTTCGGCGGCCGCGGCCCCGCGATGATCATCGGCAACCTCCCCGAGGGCTCGCCGGCCCGCGAGGTCGCCGAGGACGAGGTCCCCTTCGAGGTGGCCCAACTGCTCCTCGCCCTGGAGAACGACGAGGAGGTGACCGTCGTCGGCACCGAGGACATGCCGGTGATGCAGGGCGACAACCTCCTCATCGTGCGCCGCCTCAAGCTCTCCGAGAGCCGCATCTCCTGCGTGCAGTTCGACCGCAGCGACCATGTCCTGGTCACCATCGCCGCCTGGGACCGGCCCATCACCGACGACCTGTACGCCCTGCTGAAGCCGCTCCCGGCCGAGCTTTTCCAGCAGGGCTGACCGGGCGGGCCTACGGCGCCGAGACCGTGGGCGTCGACAGCCGTACGTCCGCGGCCCGGACGAACGCCACCCGGTGGCCGTACTGGATCTCGTAGTACAGGTCCTTGCCGACGACCACCTGGTGCGAGTCGGTGCCGAAGGTGACCGCGTAGTAGTACTCGCCCGGCACCTTGTCACCGACCACGTACCGCTGTCCCGCCGGCAGCCGGTACGACAGCGGCGACACCGACTGGACGGGCACGCCCGCCGGGTACGCCGACGCCTCCGGGTAGGCGCGTCCGTAGACCGGCACGCTGTCCACACCGTCCTTCGGGGTCACCACCAGCCCGTTCGCGGGCACCGCCGTCGGCTGGGCCGCCGGGTTCCTGAACCAGGCCTTCTGGCCCAGGTACCAGATCGCCGTCCAGTCGCCGTAGCGGTCGGCGACCGCGTACTGCTGGCCGGTGGAGACCCGTGAGGAGAGGTCGTTCACGCCCGTCGTCGGGGTCGTGCCCAGACCGACGTCCTTGATCAGGGCCGAGTTCTCGTCGTGGTCGGAGTACAGCCGCACCGCGCTCGACCCGTGCGCCGCGCACGGTTCGCCCTGGGCCGTGCAGCCCGTGTAGACCGGCTGGTTGGCGGTGTAGTCCGGCAGGATCGTCACCAGCCCGGCGTTCTTGCGCGCCGTGGCCTTGAAGGGACGGCCCAGCAGCTCGAAGTAGTGCCGCCAGTCCCAGTACGGGCCGGGGTCGGTGTGCATGCCCGGCACGGTGGCCGCGGTCGGGCCGGGCACCGTGTCGTGCCCCAGGATGTGCTGCCGGTCCAGCGGGATGCCGTACTTCCCCGCCAGATACGTCACCAGGCGCGCCGACGACCGGTACATCGCCTCCGTGTACCAGGAGTCGGGGAAGGCGAGGAAGCCCTCGTGCTCCAGGCCGATCGACTTGGCGTTGACGTACCAGTTGCCCGCGTGCCAGGCCACGTCCTTCGCCTTCACGTGCTGCGCGATGTGGCCGTCGGTGGAACGCAGCGAGTACTGCCAGGACACGTACGCGGGGTCCTGGACGAGGTCGAGGACCCCCTCCCAGCCGCCCTCGGTGTCGTGCACGACGATGTACTTGATCGACTGCGACGCGGGGCGGTCGCCCAGGTCGTGGTTGCCGTAGTCGTTGTCGCCGAACTGCTCGTACGGCGCCGGGATCCACTCGCAGCTGACGGACCCCGGGCACTCGGTGCCGGCCGAGGACGCCGTCCGCAGGCCCGCCCGCCGCAGCTGCCCCGTGTCGGGCGCCAGCCCCGGCCGCGCGGCCAGCGCCACCAGCTGGCCGGCGTCCGTGGTGCGTTCCTCGCCGGCGCGGATCACGTCGTACACGTCGTTCGCGTACGCGGCGGCCGTCGCGCTGTCGTCGGCGCCGGAGAAACGCGCCACCGCGCCGTACCAGTCCGCCGGATCGGCGGTGAGCGGCTCGCCCAGAGCCCGCTGTGCGGCGGCCAGCAGGGCGGCGCCGCCGGCCACGTTGGCGGCCGGGTCGGTGCGCAGTGCCTCGGGGCTCAGCCCCGTCAGCTCCGCGGCCTCGGGGAGCGTGCGGAGCCGGGCCGGGAGTTCGGCGCCGGCCGGGAGCGGCGCCTCGGGGCGCAGGGCGGCGCGGGCGTCGTCGCCGCGCGGATCCTCCGTGCCCTCGCTGTGGTGCGGGGCCGTGGCGAGGGCGGTGCGGGCGTCCGTGAGGTGCATCGGACCGTAGCCGCCGGTCACACTCGGCGCGCCGCCGTGCGCGTCCCAGCGGGACTGGAGGTAGGAGACGCCAAGCAGCACGCTCTGCGGCACGTCGTACTCGGCGGCCGCGGCGGCGAACGCCCGCTGCAGCCCGGCCGTGGACCGCGCCGCGGCGTCCGGGGCGGGGGACGCGGCGAGGAGCGGGAACAGCAGAGCCGCCGAGGCTACGGCGCCGGCGGCTCTGCGGGTGCGTGGGGGACCGGGGGTGCGTGCGGGTCTGGGGTGGGTGACGGATCCTCGCAATGCGGCCTCCTGGGACGAGCGGGCGGGCGGGGCGTGCGGGGCCGGACGTGACTCCGTGGTACCGGCTTGCCGACGATCCGTCAATCATGCCCACCGCCCGGCGCTTTCCCACGTCAGCGGGGGTCGGGCGAGTTTCGTGGCGGGTGGCCCCGTCGTCCCCGGGCGTCACTCGCGCCCACCGACGGTCCGCTGCCCGTGGAGGTGCCTGCCCGCACGGACGAAGGTCCGTGGTGCGCCGCCGCTCCGGCGCACCACGGACCTCTCTCCTCTGACAACCCGTCGACCGGCGGAGACCGTTCAGCGGGTACCGACCGCCGCCCGGACGGCCCGGCGGGCCATCTGGCAGTCGTCGTGCAACCGCCGCAGCAGCAGCCGCTGCTCCTCGCCGGACGGCGCGGCACCCGGGTGGGCCGGTCCCGTGCCCGCGGGGGCCGAGTCGTGCATCGAACGCTGCACGGCCGTCTCGTAGGTACGGATCTCGCGGGTCAGCACCAGCATCAGGTTGACCAGGAAGGCGTCGCGCGAGGCCGGGCCCGCCGACTGGGCGATCTGGCTGATCTGACGGCGCGCCACGGGGGCCTCGCCCAGGACCGACCACAGGGTCGCCAGGTCGTAGCCCGGCAGGTACCAGCCCGCGTGCTCCCAGTCCACCAGCACTGGACCGGCCGGTGACAGGAGCATGTTGGACAGGAGGGCGTCGCCGTGGCAGAACTGGCCCATGCCCTGCCGGCCCGCGGTCGCCGCGATGCCGTGCAGCAGCTTCTGGAGGTCCCCCAGGTCCCGGTCGGTGAGCAGCCCCAGCTCGTGGTAGCGGGAGATGCGGGCCGCGTAGTCCAGCGGGGCGTCGAAGGTGCCGGCCGCGGGCCGCCAGGTGTTGAGCCGGCAGATCGCGCCGAGCGCCGCGCGGATGTCGGCGCGGGGTGGGGCCTCCGTGGGATGCCGCTGGAGGGCCGCCACCCGTCCCGGCATCCGTTCGATGACGAGGGTGCAGTTGTCCGGGTCCGCCGCGATCAGTCTCGGCGCCCGCACAGGGGGGCGGTGCCGGACGAACGTGCGGTACGCCGCTATTTCGTGCCGGATCCGCTCGGCCCACACGGGGGAGTGGTCCAGTAAACACTTGGCGACGGCCGTGCTGCGTCCCGTCGTACCGACCAGGAGAACGGAGCGGCCGCTGCGGCGCAGTACCTGCACCGGGGCGAACTCCGGGCAGATCCGGTGCACCGACGCGATCGCCGTGCGGAGTTGGGCGCCCTGAGGGCCGGACAGGTCGAGCCTCCCGCTGACGGGCTGTGTGCCCGGCCCCGAGGGGCGCCGGGCGCCGCGGCCCGCGCCGAGCACGGGAGGCGCCGGCCGGGCGGGGTCGAGGTAGGGGCCGCCGCCGCCCGGGCGGGAGTGCAGCGACCGGGGCGGGGCGGACACGGAGGACGATGCTGCGTACATGGGCGAAACAGATCCCTTCGTGTGCCTGCGACGTCAGTGCGCGGCCCGGCCCGGTCTCCCGGATACACCCTGGGGAATGTCCCTCGGCGACCGGGTCGGGGTGGCGCATTCCTACCTGACACCTGTGGCCCAGTGGCACACCATCTGGCGCACCCTGGCGAACCCTGGCGAATAGTCGCCCGGCAACTTGCGCGGGGCTACTGTCAACTCAGCCGAGAACCTGGGGGCTTACGTGAGCGGACAACCCAACACCCGCCTGGCGGACCTGTTCGGCCTGGCCGGCTGGTCCAAAGGGGAACTCGCGAGACTGGTCAACCGGCAGGCGGCGGCCATGGGCCACCCCCAGCTGTCGACCGACACCTCGCGGGTGCGGCGGTGGATCGACATGGGAGAGATCCCGCGCGATCCCGTACCGCGGGTGCTGGCGGCTCTGTTCACCGAGCGTCTCGGCCGTGTCGTGACCATCGAGGACCTCGGTCTGGTCCGGCACGGGCGTGCGGGTAGACGGCCACGCGACGGGAGTGCGCAGCACCCCGACGGTGTGCCGTGGGCGCCCGAACGGACTGCCGCGGTCCTCACCGAATTCACGGGAATGGACCTCATGCTCAACCGACGCGGCTTGGTGGGCGCGGGTGCCGCGCTCGCCGCGGGATCAGCACTCAGCAGCGCCATGCACGACTGGCTGCACACCGACCCCACCCCCTCCGCCGGCGCTTCCGTCGTCGACCATCCCCTCCTGCACGCCGACTCCGCCGGGTTCGACCGTTACGAGGCGGCCCCCATCGGTACGGAGGAGGTCGACGAACTGGAGCGCTCGGTGGAGGTGTTCCGGGCCTGGGACGCCGCCCGTGGCGGCGGGCTCCAGCGCAAGGCCGTGGTGGGCCAACTCAACGAGGTGGGCGGCATGCTCGCCTACCGTCACCCACCGCACCTCCAGCGGCGCCTGTGGGGCGTCGCCGCCAACCTCGCCGTCCTCGCGGGCTGGATGTCGCACGACGTCGGCCTGGAACCCACGGCCCAGAAGTACTTCGTGATCGCGGCCCATGCCGCGCGGGAGGGCGGTGACCGGCCCCGGGCGGGGGAGGCCCTGTCCAGGGCGGCCCGTCAGATGGTGCACCTCGGCCGGCCCGACGAGGCCCTGGACCTGATGAAGCTCGCCCAGTCCGGCTCGGGCGACGCGGTGCTGCCGCGGACGCGGGCCATGTTCCACACCGTGGAGGCCTGGGCCCAGGCGTCGATGGGCAAGGGGCAGGCCATGCGCCGCACGCTCGGGCAGGCGGAGGACCTGTTCGTCTCCGGGCGGATCGACGCGGAGACGCCGTCCTGGATGCAGACCTTCAAGGACGAGGATCTGTACGGCATGCAGGCCCTGGCCTATCGCACGCTCGCCGAGTTCGAGCCGGGGGCGGCCGTGCACGCCCAGTACTACGCGCAGAAGGCCCTCGCCCTGCGGGTCGACGGACGGGAGCGGTCGAAGATCTTCGACCATCTGTCCATGGCCTCGGCCTGCTTCATCGGGGACGACCCGGAGCAGGCCGACCGGTACGCGCGGCTGGCCCTGATGGCGATGGGGTCGAACTCCTCCCGCCGCACCTGGGACAGGCTGCGCGAGATGTACCGGCTCACCGCGGAGTACTCGAGCTACCCGCGGATCAGCGAACTGCGCGAGGAGATTCGGCAGGCGCTGCCGAAGCCGAGGGGAGGCAGGGGCACCACCGCGCACGCCTAGGCGAGCCGACGGTCATCGGTTCCTCGGTCACCGGGCGACCCGGGCGACGAGCAGGCAGGCGTCGGCCTCGCGGCCGCCGTCGCCGAACTCCGCCACGATCAGCCGTACGCAGTCCTGTGCGGTGCCCGGCCCGGCGAGGCGCGGGGCCAGGTCCAGGAGGCGGTCCGCGGTGTCCGCGCCACCGGCGGGGGCCAGTCCGCCGGTGTGCAGCAGGAGCAGGTCGCCCTCCTCCAGGGTCGCCTCGGCCTGCCCGTGGGCGGTGTCGGAGGCGGTGCCGAGCAGGGCGCCCTCCGGTGCGTCCAGCCGGCGCCCCGTCCCGTCGCGGAACAGCAGCGGGGCGGGATGTCCGGCCTGCGCCCACGTCAGGGTGCGGGTGTCGGGCCGGTAGCGGCAGCAGACGGTGGAGCACAGGGGCGGCGGGCCGTCGGATTCCAGTAACCGATGGAGCCAGGACAGCAGTTGGGCCGGACCGGCGCCGGACATCGCCATGCCGCGCAGCGCGCCGCGTGTCATCGCCAGGGCGGCGGTGACGTCCGGGCCGTGCCCGGTGAGTCCGCCGACGCCCAACAGCGTGTCTCCGTCGGGCAGTTCGAGGGCGTCGAACCAGGTGCCGC
This sequence comes from Streptomyces sp. NPDC006259, assembly GCF_042870975.1. NCBI lineage: Bacteria > Bacillati > Actinomycetota > Actinomycetes > Kitasatosporales > Streptomycetaceae > Streptomyces > Streptomyces sp. NPDC006259. Next base: position 670,276 of record NZ_JBIAHY010000002.1, read on the forward strand.
CGATCGGTGAACTCGTGGCGGCGGGCAGGTGCCGGGCGGCGAGGTCGAGTGTGCCGGGCGTGCGCGGGAGCCGCAGGGAGCCGTGCCAGGACGCCGGCGCGGCTTCCCGCGGCTCGGCGGCGAGCCGGTGTTCGGCCCGTGCCGGGTGCAGCGAGTCACGGGTCTCGCGCACCGCGCGCCGACTGCGGCGCAGTGCGCTGACGTCCCGCAGCACGGCCCACATCGAGGTGGTACTGCCGCCGGCGTCGAGCACGGGCTCGCCCATCATGTGCACGGTGCGGACCTCGCCGTCCGGCCGTACGACCCGGAACTCGTCGTCGATGGGCCTCGCGTCGACGAGGCAGCCGGTGACCATGGCGGTGAGGCGCGGGCGGTCCTCGTCGTGGACGAGGGAGGGGAGCTCGTCGAGCGTGAGCGGGGGAGCGGCGGGGTCGCGGCCGACGATCGCGTGCAGCTCCGGGGACCAGACGACCTCGTCCGTGAGGAGGTTCCACTCGGCGCTGCCGACGCGGCTGAGCAGCGATTCGCGTGGGGCCGGCGAGGGGCCGTCCCGCAGTTGGGCCAGGTGCGCGTCCAGGTCGTCGAGTTGGTGGAGCGCCAGATCGCACAGTGCCCGCTGCCAGCGTCCCCGCGGGTCCGCGGCGTCCTCCTGCGCGTCCCGTCGCACGGCGTCCACCTCGCCCTTGAGGCGCCGGGTCTGCGTGATCAGCGCGTCGACCTGGCCGCTTCCCGACGGCTGGGCGGCTGGGCGGTCCGCGGAGAGGGGGGACGGCATGACGCACTCCGATGCGGGGACGGGACGGCCGGACTGACGAAGGGGCCGTGACGACTCTGGCACAGCCCGCGACGCGGTGTAAGGGATTTGGCAACACACGATCCGGTGATGCATCTGGCATATGCCACAGTCTTCACGCGCAGCTCAAGGGGCCCTTATGGTGTACGCCGTGACAGAGGCAAGACGTAGACGGAATACGTGACTTGAGGGACGTTCGGGGGTACTCCGTGGTGATCACTCACCTGTTCGACGGTCGTGTGTTCCGCGGGGAGGCGGGGAACCGGCGGCCGAACGGTGCGGCGTGACGCAGGTCACAATAATTGACGGGGCTTTCGCGTAATGCGATCGGCCTCTCCGGGGTCCTACAAGCACCACGCCGAAAAGGCCGACCTCTCACCGCTGCGGAGACCGCCCATGGATCTCACCCACCTCACCGTCGAACAGCCCGCCCGCGCCCGGCTCATCACCGCCGAGGAGCAGGAACTGCCCGTCCCCGCCACGCTCCGCTACCTCCGCGCCGACCCCCTCGCCGTGCACCTCGACTTCCCGCCGGAGGTCTCCCTGCACGGCGAGGCGGTCACCTGGACGTTCGGCCGCGCGCTGCTCGCCGAGGGGCTGGACGGGCCGGCCGGCCGCGGTGACGTGCACCTCTGGCCGTGCGGCCGGTCCCGCACGGTCGTGGAGTTCCACTCGCCGTTCGGACTGGCCCTGCTCCAGTTCGACACCGCCGCGCTGCGCCGCTTCCTGCTGCGCAGCTACGCCGTGGTCGCCGCCGGCCAGGAGGACGTGGGCGCTGCGGTCGACGAGAGTCTGCACGCGCTGCTCGGCAACGTGTGAGGCCGGACCGCGTCAGCCGTACAGGGCGGGGCGCGGGGCGAGATCGACGGCCACGCGCGTGCCGTCCTCCAGCGCCCGCACCCCCGCCTCGGCGACGACGGAGGCCGCGTAGCCGTCCCAGGCGGTCGGGCCGGTGACCCGGCCGCGCCGGGTGGCGTCGACCCAGGCCTGCACCTCGCGGTCATAGGCGTCGGCGAACCTGACGAGATAGTCCCGGGGCACCTCCGTGCCGGCCGAGCCGGGCGCCGTCACGAGCATTCCGCGGTCGTCGCCGATGCGCGCGCTGCCCGCCTCGCACACGGCCTCGCAGCGCACCTGGTAGCCGAAGCCGCAGTTGACGAACACCTCCACGTCGACCAGGGCGCCGCCGTCGGTCTCGAACACCACGAACTGGGGGTCCCGCAGGCCCGGCGGGGCGCCGGACGAGGGGCGCGGCCGCAGCACGGTCACCGCGGTCAGCTCCTGGCCGAGCAGCCAGCGGGCCGCGTCGATCTCGTGCGCCACCGAGCTGTCGATCAGCATGGCGCTGGTGAAGCCGGGGGGCGAGGAGACGTTGCGGTGGGTGCAGTGCAGCATCAGGGGCCGGCCGAGCCGCCCGTCGTCCAGCAGCGCCTTGAGCCCGCGGTACTCGGCGTCGTAGCGCCGCATGAACCCGACCTGGGCGAGTCGCCGGCCGAGCCGGGCCTCCGCCTCCAGCACCCGCAGCGCTCCGGCCGAGTCCGGCACCATGGGCTTCTCGCACAGCACCGGCAGGCCGCGGGCGAAGGCCGCGAGCAGGGCCTCCTCGTGCGCGGGTCCCGGCGAGGCGATCAGGACGGCCGCCACGCCGGGCGCGTCCAGCGCGGCCTCGGCCGAGGTGTGCGCCGAGGCCCCCTCGGCACCGGCGGCGGCCTCCCGAGCCCGGTCGGCGTCGGGATCGGCCACGGCGGCGACCCTGGCCCCGCTCACCACCCGGTCGAGACGACGTACGTGATCGGCGCCCATGTGCCCCGCGCCCAGCACGGCCACGCCCAGCGGCTCACCCACGCGCTCGCTCCCTCCCGGCCGACGATCACGCGTAGCGTACGCCGACCGGGTGAGGGGGTTCGGTGGCGCAGGACCCCGCGATGCCGTCGGCGTCGGTCGGGGCGCCGTCCGGGGGCGGTGCGGTGAGCGGTGCGCACGGACGTCGGGGCGACCCGGTGGCGAAGTGCGGGGGAGGAGTGGGGCGGACGTGCTCGGGAGCGGCGGTGCGCGCCGTGCGGCGGCCGGCCCCGTCGTGGGTGCCGGAGAGGCGCGGGCCGTGCGGGAGCCGTGGTCGAGGGCGGGTGCGGAAGGTGCCGCCTCGTGCCGGATCCCGTAGGGTTCCCCCGAGGTGCGAACGTGTGCGCGGAAGCGCCAACTCCGTTCGACACACAAGGTTTACGCGGATTCGACCTGTTCGTACCCGGTGCCTTGCTAGGGTGTTACTCGTCGGTAGCAAGCTGTACGGGGGGACGAGGAACCGGTGACGGACCATCACCTGGTTGCTCGGGTGGACGATCGAGACGGACGGTACGGCGACGAGGCCGGACCGGTCCCGGGTCCGCGTCGGCGCGGACGCGTCGGCTGAATCTCGAACTCCAGTTCCCTCGCCTATCCCCAGACAGGTGAGACTCGTCAACATGGCCCGTTCCCTGGTCGATCTGCTGACCACGCACGCCACGAACCAGCCCGACCGGACCGCATACCGCTATCTCGCCACGGGGGACGTGGACGGCGAGATCGAGGAGATCTCCTACGCCCGCCTGGCCACCCGATCCCGGGCCGTCGCCGCCTGGCTCCAGGAACGCGGCCTCGCCGGGTCCCGCGCGATGCTGCTGTACCCGCCGGGCCCCGAGTTCGTCTGCGCCTACCTGGGCTGCCTCTCCGCCGGAGTCGTCGCCGTACCCGGTGTGCCCCCGCAGGGCCGCTCGCAGAACCACCGTGCCCTGACCCGGACGAAGCGCCTGATGGCCGACGCCGACGCCAAGGTGATCCTCGGCGGACGCGAAGTGATCGCCGCCCTCGCCACCATGGCCGAGCAGCTCCCCGAACTCGACGGGATCACCCGCCTCGTCACCGAGGACATCCCCGACGAGACGGCCGCGTCCTGGCGGGAGCCCGACCTCACCCCCGACTCCGTCGCCTTCCTCCAGTACACCTCCGGCTCCACCTCCGCCCCGCGCGGCGTCGTCGTCACCCACGGCAACCTGCTCGACAACGAGCGGGTCATCGCCGAACGCATGGGCCACACCGCGGACGTGCTCGACGCCCACGACCACGAACTGTTCGTCAGCTGGCTGCCCGTCTACCACGACATGGGCCTCATCGGACCGGTGCTGAACACGCTGTACCTCGGCGCCACCACCACCCTCTTCTCGCCCCTGCACTTCCTCCAGCGCCCCGACCGCTGGCTGACCGCCATCCACCGCTACCGCCCGCACACCAGCGGCGCCCCCAACTTCGCCTACGAACTCGCCCTCAAGCACGCCCGGCCCGAACTCCTCGACGGCCTGGACCTCAGCGGCTGGAAGGTCGCCTTCAACGGCGCCGAACCGGTGCGCGCCGCCACCCTGCGCCGCTTCGCCGAGACCTTCGCCCCGACCGGCTTCCGCCCCGAGGCCCTCTACCCCTGCTACGGACTGGCCGAAGCGACCCTCATGGTCAGCGGCGGCCTCGTCGACACGCCGCCCGTCCTCCTGGAGACCGACACGGGCACCGGCGACGCCGCCGCGGTGAGCTGCGGTCGCCCCGCCGACGGCTGGACCGTCGCCATAGCCGACCCCGAGCGGCAGCAGGAACGGCCCGAGGGCGAGGTCGGCGAGATCTGGCTGTCGGGCGCGAGCGTCGCCAAGGGCTACTGGCGCAACACCCTCGCCACCCGCGAGTCCTTCCGCGCCACCCTGCCCGGCCACGAGGGCCGCTTCCTGCGCACCGGGGACCTCGGGTTCCTGCGCGGCGGCGAGCTGTTCGTCACCGGCCGGCTCAAGGACCTGATGGTCGTCGACGGACGCAACCACTACCCGCAGGACCTCGAACTCTCCGCCGAACTGGCCCATCCGGCACTGCGTCCCGGCTGCACCGCCGCGTTCTCCGTCGAGAGCCCTTCCGGCAGCGCCGCCGAGGGCGGTGCCGGGGACGGCGTCGAGGGGGAACAGCCCGTCCTGGTCGCCGAGGTGGCCGCGGAGTCCGCCGGTGAGTCCGCGAAGATCATCGACCTGATCCGCGGTGCCATCGGCGACGCCCACGGTCTGCCCGTGCGGGACGTCGTCCTGGTCCACCCCGGCACCATTCCGAAGACCTCCAGCGGCAAGATCCAGCGCCGTGCCACGCGCACGGCCTATCTCGACGGCACCCTCTCCGTGGTCGGCGCACCCGCCGCCGGCTGACGACGGACGCCGCCGGTCCGCCCGTCGGGCCGGCGGCACCGCCTCGGGGCCGTCGAACCAAACCCTTCCTTCCGGCCGCGCCCGCCACGGCGTCCGGAAGTCCGCCGCGCACCCAGTTCACGAGGACCTTCCCAGATGCCTGCGAACGCGTCTCTGCCCCGCAACCCCGAGCCGTCCCCGGCGACCGCCGAGGACGTGCGCGCCTGGCTGGCGTCGGCCGTGGCCGAGGCGGCCGGCCTCGACCCGATGAGCGTCGACCCGCACCGCCCGATCGCCGAATTCGGCCTCGGATCACGCCAGTTGGTGACCCTGGGCGTCGACCTCTCCGAGCGCGTCGGCCGTCCCCTGGAACCGTCCCTCGTCTTCAACCACCCCACCATCGCGGCGCTCACCGACGCCCTCTTCGCCGCGGACGCCCCCGCGCGGACCGGGGACGGCGACCCCGCCGCCGGACGGTCCCGCGACGGCGTGGCCGCGCGGCCCCTCGGCGACGACATCGCCATCATCTCCATGGCCTGCCGGTTCCCCGGCGGCGCCGACGACCCCGAGGCGCTGTGGCGGCTGCTCGACACGGGCCAGGACGTCATCTCCGAGGTCCCGGCGGGCCGTTGGGACACCCACGGCCTCCTCGACCCCGACCCGGAGGCCACCGGCAAGGCCTACACCCTGCGCGGCGGCTTCCTCGACGGCATCGACCGCTTCGACGCCCCCTTCTTCGGCATCTCCCCGCGCGAGGCCGCCGCCATGGACCCGCAGCAGCGGATCCTGCTCCAGACCGCCTGGGAGACCCTCGAACGCGCCGGCATCGTCCCGGACACGCTGAACGGCAGCCCCACGGGCGTCTACGTCGGCCTCTACGACAGCGGCTACCTCGGCGCCGCCTCCCTCGCCCAGCTCGACGGACACGTGGGCACCGGCTCCGCCGCGAGCGTGGCCTCCGGGCGCCTCTCCTACACGCTCGGCCTCCAGGGGCCCGCCGTCACCGTCGACACGGCGTGCTCCTCCTCCCTGGTCGCCCTGCACCTCGCGGCGCGGGCCCTCGCGGCCGGCGAGTGCGACCTCGCCCTGGCGGGCGGCGCGACGCTGCTCGTCACCCCGCGCGGACACGTCGAGTTCAGCCGCCTGCGCGGACTGTCGCCGTCCGGGCGGTGCAGCCCGTTCTCCGCCGACGCGGACGGGGTGGTGTGGGCCGAGGGCTGCGGGCTCGTGCTGCTCAAGCGGCTCGGCGACGCCCGCCGCGACGGCGACCGCGTCCTCGCCGTCGTCAAGGGCTCCGCCCTCAACCAGGACGGCCGCAGCCAGGGACTCAGCGCCCCCAACGGGCCCGCCCAGGAGCGCGTCCTGCGGGCCGCGCTGGACGCCGCCGGACTGCGCCCCGAGGACATCGACTACGTCGAGGCGCACGGCACGGGCACCCCGCTCGGCGACCCGATCGAGGGAAACGCCCTCGCCGCCGTCTTCGGACCCGGCCGCCACGCCGACCGGCCCCTCGCCCTCGGCTCCCTGAAGTCCAACATCGGACACGCCCAGGCCGCGGCCGGCATCGGCGGCGTCATCAAGACCGTCCTGGCCCTGCGCCACGAACGCATACCGGCGTCCCTGCACGCCGGGACGCCGACCCCGCACATCGCCTGGGAGGGCGGCGGCCTGCGCGTTCCCGTCGACGCGCAGGCCTGGCCGCGCCGCGCGGACCGGGTGCGCCGGGCGGGCGTGAGCGCGTTCGGCATCAGCGGCACCAACGCGCACGTGGTGCTGGAGGAGGCGTCCGAGGCCCGCACGGAGGCTCCTGAGGCGCGTACGACGGCCGGCTCCGACCCGGCCGCGGCCCTCGCCGGCCTCCCGGCCCCGGTCCTGTTCCCGCTCTCCGCCCGCACACCCCCCGCGTTGCAGGGGCAGGCCGCCCGGCTCGCCACCGCCCTGCGGGACCGCTCCGCCACCCCGCTCCCGCAGGTGGCCGCGACCCTCGCGCACCACCGCACCCACTTCGCGCACCGGGCCGTCGTCCAGGCCGCCGACGACACCGAACTCCTCGCCGCCCTCGACGCGTTGGCCGCGGGGGAGGCCGACCCCGCCACCACGGCCGGCCCTCGGGAGACCGACCCGGCCGGCAAGGTCGCCTTCGTCTTCCCCGGCCAGGGCTCGCAGTGGTCCGGGATGGCCCGCGACCTCCTCGCGCACGACCCGGTGTTCGCCGACGAACTCGACCGCTGCGACGGGGCCCTGCGCCCCTTCACCGAGTGGTCCGTCGCCGCGGTCCTGCGCGGCGACGCCGGCGCGCCGCCCCTGGACCGCGTGGACGTCGTCCAGCCCGCGCTGTTCGCGGTGATGGTGTCCCTGGCCGCCGTGTGGCGGGCCCGTGGGATCCGCCCGGACGCCGTGATCGGGCACAGCCAGGGCGAGGTCGCCGCCGCCTGCGTCGCGGGCGCCCTCAGCCTCAACGACGCGGCCGCCGTGGTGGCCCTGCGCAGCCAGGCCCTGACCGCCCTCTCCGGCAGCGGCTCGATGGCCGTCGTCGCCCTGCCGTACGCCGAGGTCGAGGAGCGTCTCGCCGGCCTGGACGGCACGGTGTCCGTCGCCGCCGTCAACAGCGGCCGCTCCACCGTGATCGCCGGCGAGGTGGAGCCGCTGCGGGCGCTCCTCGACGACCTGGACCGCGAGCAGGTGTTCGTCCGCCGCCTCGACGTCGACTACGCCTCCCACAGCACGCTGGTCGAGCCGGTCCGCGCGGACATCCTCGACGAACTGGACGGCGTCACCACCTACCCGGCGTCCGTCGCCTGGTACTCGACGGTCACCGCCGAGCCCGTCACCGAGGAGCTGGAAGCCGGCTACTGGTACGCCAACCTGCGCGAACCCGTCCGGTTCGCGCCCACCGTGGAGCGCATGGCCGCCGACGGCTACCGCTGCTTCGTCGAACTGAGCCCCCACCCGGCCCTGCTGACCGCCCTGCGCACCATCGGCGAGGAGAGCGGCCACGACCTGGTCGCCGTCGGCTCGCTGCGCCGGGACGCGGACGCCCGCGCCTGCCTGGACCGCTCGGCGGCCGAACTCCACGTCCACGGCCGGACCGTCGACTGGCGGCGCCTCACGCCGGACACGCCGCCCGCCCGACTGCCCACGTACGCCTGGGACGCGCGGCGGCACTGGATCGAGCCCGAGGGCACCTCCGCCACCGGCGGGCTCTTCGACCGGGCCGCGCACCCGCTCCTCGGCGTCCAGCTCCGGTCGGCCGACGAGACCCGCTGGACCTTCCGCGACGAGTGGTCCCCGGCCACCGCCGACTGGCTGCCCGACCACACCGTGTACGGCCGGACCGTCGTCTCGGGCACGACCCTGCTCGAACTGTGCCGCGCCGCCCTCACCGCGGCCCGCCCCGACGCCCCCGCCGACGTCTGCGGCCTGCTCCTGCTCACCCCGCTCGTGCTGCCCGCCGCCGGCACGGTCGAGGTCTCCGTCGAGGTCGTCGTCGACGGCCCCGCCACCGAGGTCACCGTGCACAGCCGCCCGCGCGGACGGGAGGCGACGGGCTGGACCCTGCACGCCACCGCGTCCGGCGCCGCGCCGGCCGGGCCCACGGGGGAGCGCTGCCCGCTCTGGCCGCGGGACGCGGCCCCGGCCTGGACGCCGGACACCTACGAGCGGCTGACCGGCGTCGGCCTCGGCTACGGCCCCGCCTTCCAGGGCGTACGGGAGGCGGTCCGCACCGGCGACGGCGAACTGCTCGCCCGGCTGTCGCTGCCGGCCGAGGCGCGGGACGTGTCCGACCCGTACCCCGTCCACCCGGCGCTGCTGGACGCCGCCCTGCACGTCGCCGCGGTGCTCGACGCGTCCGACGAGCGCGTGCTGCTGCCCGTCGCCGTCGGCCGCTGCACCTTCGAGGGCGGCGCCGACGACCTGATCGTCTCCGTCCGCCGCACCGCGGGCACGGCCACCGACCTGACCCTCGACGTCACCTTCTGGGACACCGAAGGCTTCCCGGCGGGCCGCCTGGAGGACGTACGGCTGCGGGCGGCCGCGCCGGCGGACCTGGGCAGCGGCTCGGAGAACGCCCGGCACCTGTACGAGGTGGCCTGGACGGCCGTTCCGCGGGCGGCCGAGGCCCCATGGGGGGAGTGGTCGGTCACGGGGGACGTGGAGGCCGCGCGCGAGCTGACGTCCGCCGGCGTCCGGGTGACCGAGGCGGCCGCCGATGTCGCCGTGCGGTTCTGGGAGCGGCCCGACGCCGACGGCGACCCCGCCGCGGCCGCACGGGAGTCGGCCGCCGTCGCGCTGGCCGAACTCCAGGCGCTCCTCGCCCTCCCGCCGGGGCGGGCGCCCGCGCGGACCGTCTGGGTCACGCGGGGCGCGATCGCGGCCGGTGAGGGGGACGACGTCCCGGCGCTCGCCCAGTCCGTGCTCTGGGGGCTGGCCCGCAGCACCCGCACCGAACACCCCGACCTCGGACTCACCCTCCTGGACATCGACACTCCCGACTGCGCGGACGCCCTACGGGCCGCCGTGGCGCAGACCGACGAGCCGGAACTGGCCTGGCGAACGGGCGAGCTGCTCGCCCCCCGGCTGATCCGCGCCCGCGCCGCCGACGGCACCGCCCTGCCCAGCGACGGCACCGTGCTCGTCACCGGCGGCCTGGGAGCCGTCGGCCGGCACATCGCCCGCCTCCTCGCCGAGAACGGCGTGCCCCGACTGCTCCTGACCTCACGTCAGGGCACCGCCGACCCGCGTGCCGACGAGACCGTCGCCGAACTCGCCGCGCTCGGCGCCGAGGCCGAGGTCGCCGCCTGCGACGTGACCGACGCCGACGCCCTGGCGGACGTGCTCGCCCGCGTCGCCGCGGAGCACCCGCTGCGGGGGATCGCGCACTGCGCGGGCGTACTCGACGACGGGGTGATCGCCGACCTCACCCCCGAGCGGCTCGCCCGGGTGCTCCGCCCCAAGGCCGACGGCGCCGCCCACCTGCACCGGCTCACCGCCGGACTGCCGCTGGAAATGTTCCTGCTGGTCTCCTCGGCGGCGGGCGTCCTGGGCGCCGCGGGGCAGGGCAACTACGCGGCCGCCAACGTCTTCCTCGACCAGCTCGCCCACCACCGCCGCGCCCGGGGACTGCCCGCGACCTCCGTCTCCTTCGGCGCCTGGGCCGGTGAGGGCCTCGCCGCCGAACACGCCGACCTCGAGCGGATGGCCCGCCTCGGCCACCGCGCCCTCACCCCCGACCAGGGCCGCGACCTCGTCGGACTCTCCCTGCGACGCGGCACGCCCCACCTGGTGGCCTGGTCGCTCGACCTGCCGCGCCTGCGCGAGCACGTGAGCGGGACCGCCCTGTGGCGGTCCCTGCTGCCCGCGCCGCGGACCGCCGGACAGGGCGGCGGCCTGGCCGAACGGCTCGCCGCGCTGCCCGAGGCCGAACGCGCCGAACGTGTCCTCGCCCTCGTCCGCGAGGAGGCCTCCCGCGCCCTCGGCCTGCGCTCGGCGGAGTCCGTCCGGCCCGACCAGCCGCTGCGCGACCTCGGCATGGACTCGGTCACCGCGGTCGAGCTGCGCAACCGCATCGCAGCCCGCCTCGCCGCCAAGCTGCCGGCCACGCTCCTCTTCGACCACCCCACCCCCGACCGGCTCGCCCGCCACCTGCTCGACACGGCGCTCGGCGGAACCCGGCGCGGGGCGGCTCCCGCGCGGGCGGCGCGCGCCACCGCCACCGCCCCCGCCGACGAGCCGATCGCGATCGTGTCGATGGCCTGCCGCCTGCCCGGCGGCGTGCACGACCCCGACGACCTGTGGCGGCTCGTCGCGGACGGCCGGGACGCCGTCGGCCCCTTCCCGGCCGACCGCTGGGACGTGGAGTCCCTGTACGACCCCGACCCCGACGCCCCCGGCAAGTCCTACGCCCGGGACGGCGGCTTCCTCGACGAGATCGACTCCTTCGACGCGGGCTTCTTCGGCATCACCCCGAAGGAGGCCGCCGCCATGGACCCCCAGCAGCGACTGCTGCTGGAGACCGCCTGGGAGGCCCTGGAGCGCGGCGGCATCGTGCCCGGTGACCTCGCGGGCAGCACCACCGGCGTCTACATCGGCATGTTCGGCAGCGAATACCTGGCCGGTACTCGCCTCGACCAGCTCGACGGCTATGTCGGCACCGGGTCCGCGCTGAGCGTCGCCTCCGGCCGGCTGTCGTACGCGCTCGGCCTGCACGGCCCCGCCCTCACCGTGGACACGGCCTGCTCGTCCTCCCTGGTCGCGACCCACCTCGCGGCGCAGGCGCTGCGCTCCGGGGAGTGCGACCTCGCCCTCGCCGGCGGCGTCACCCTCATGGTCACCCCGCAGACCTTCGTCGAGTTCAGCCGGCTGCGCGGCCTGTCCGCGACCGGCCGCTGCCGCTCCTTCTCCGACGACGCCGACGGCGCGATCTGGGCCGAGGGCGCCGGCCTGCTCGTCCTGAAGCGGCTCGGTGACGCCCTGCGCGACGGCGACGAGGTGCTGGCCGTGCTGCGCGGCACCGCCGTGAACCAGGACGGCCGCAGCCAGGGCCTGTCCGCGCCGAACGGGCCCGCCCAGGAACTGGTACTGCGGCGCGCCCTGGAGCAGTCCGGACTGGCACCCGAGGACATCGACTACATCGAGGCGCACGGCACCGGAACCACTCTCGGCGATCCGATCGAGGCGAACGCCCTGACCGAGGTCTTCGGCGCCTCCCGCCCCCAGGACCGCCCCCTGTACCTGGGCTCCCTGAAGTCCAACATCGGTCACGCCCAGGCCGCTTCGGGCGTCGCCGGACTGATCAAGGTGGTGCAGTCGCTGCGCCACGGCACCCTCCCGGCCACCCTGCACGCCGGGACCCCCAGCCGGCACGTCGACTGGGACGACAGCGGACTGCGACTCCTCCAGGAGGCCCGGCCCTGGCCGGCGACCGCGGAACGGGTGCGGCGCGCGGGCGTCAGCGCCTTCGGCATCAGCGGCACCAACGCACACGTCGTCGTCGAGGAGGCCCCCGAAACCGCGCCGCGCACACCGGCCGGGACGGGCGACGGCAAGCACCTGTTCGTGCTGTCCGGCCGCGGCGAGGCCGCCGTCCGCGGACAGGCGGCGCGGCTCTCGGCGTACGTCACCGGCGACACCGTCCTGGCCGACGTCGCCCACACCCTGGCGCGGCACCGCGGCCACTTCGAACGGCGGGCCACCGTCGTCGCCGGCGACCGGGAGGAACTGCGCACCGTACTGGACGCGCTGGCGTCCGGCCGGGCGCCGCTGGCGCCGCCCCGCGAGGAGCGGAGCGGCAAGGTCGCCTTCCTGTTCGCCGGGCACGGCGGCCAGTGGCCGGGCATGGGACTGGAGCTGTTCGCCGACTCGGAGGCCTACCGGGCGGAGCTGACCCGGATCGACGCCGCCGTTCAGCGGCAGGTCGGCTGGTCCGTCCTCAACGTGCTGCGGGCCCCGGAGGAGTTCTCCCCGCTGGAGCGCACCGAGTACCTCCAGCCGGTGCTGTTCGCCGTCAACGCGGCCCTGGCCGCCGCCTGGCGCGCCCTCGGCGTCACCCCCGACGCCGTGGTGGGCCACAGCCTGGGCGAGATCACCGCCGCGTACAGCGCGGGCGCGCTCACCCTGGACGAGGCCGTGACGGTGGTGACGGGCCGCGCCCACGCGGTCGTGCCGCTCGTGGGACACGGTGGCATGGTCGCCGTCGACCTGCCGCACACCGACGTCGCGGACCTGCTCGGGCCGTACGAGGGACGGCTGTTCGTCGGCGCCCTCAACAGCGCCCGCTCCACCGCCGTTTCGGGTGCCGCCGACGCCCTGGCCGAGCTGGGCCGGCACCTGGCCGAGCGGGGCGTCACCGTGCGCCGGCTGTCGACGCCGTTCGCCTCCCACAGTCCGCTCATGGAACCGCTCCGCGACGAACTCCTCGACCGGTTCTCCGGCGTCCGGGGAACCCGCACCGACACCCCGCTGTACTCGTCGGTGCTCGCCGAACCGGTGGACGGCGACCGCCTGGACGCGGCGTACTGGTTCGCCAACCTGAGCCGACCGGTCCGGTTCGCGGACACGGTCCGTCGGATGCTGGACGACGGCTACCGCTACTTCGTCGAGCTGAGCCCGCACCCCTCGCTCACCGCCGCCGTCGAAGCCGTCGCGACCGAGGCGGGCGTCGACGCGGTGGGCATCGGCACCCTGCGCCGCCAGCAGGACGGCCACGCCATGCTGCTGCGCCGGATCGGCGAACTGTTCTCCGCCGGGCACGCCCCGGACTGGACGGCCCTCTTCCCCCGGGGACGCCGCCTCTCCCTGCCCACCTACGCCTTCGCCCGCGAGCGCCACTGGCTCGCCCCCGCCCCGGCCACCGCCACCGGCGCCTCACCCCTGCTCGGCACGCACGTGGAGGCCAGCGACGAGCCCGGCCGGCACCTCTTCGAGAGCCGGGTCGACCTGCGGGACGGCCGCTTCTCCTACCTCACCGACCACCGCGTCACCGGCGAGGTCTGGCTGCCCGGCGCCGCCTTCCTCGACATGGCGCTGGAGGCCGCCCAGGCGGTCACGGACAGCGCCGACGTGCGCCTGGCGGACGTCCGGTTCGTCCAGCCCCTGCGCCTCGACGAGGCCCGCCCGGTGCGGATCCAGCTCGTGGTGCGCCCCGCCGAGGACGGTGTGCGCGAGTTCACGGTCGCCTCGGCCGCCGAGGGACGGAGCCGTTGGGAACGCCATGTCACCGGCAGGCTGCTCCTCGACACGCCACCCGTCCCCGAACCCCGCCTGGACGACATCCGCGCGAGCTGCCAGGAGGACGTCGGACTCGATGCCGTGTACGACCGGTTGGGCGCCCTCGGCATCAAGTACGGTCCCGCCTTCCGCAACCTGGAGTTCGGCCGCCGAGGTGCCACCGCCGCGCTCGCACGGCTCGCCGAACGCCCGGCCGCCGGCCACCTGTTCCACCCGGCCGTCCTCGACTCCGCCCTGCACACCGCCGCCCTGCCCGGCGACGCGCCCGAGGGGCGGGCGTTCGTGCCCGCCGGGTTCGGCCGCGTCCGCCACACCGGACGGCGCACCACACCCGTGTGGGTGAGCTGCGAACTGCGCGCGGTGGAGGGGGACACCGCCTGCCTGGACCTGTGCCTGTGGGACGACGACGGGCAACTCGTCCTGGAGGCGCAGAAGTTCAGGCTGGCCGCGCTCTCCCCGCTGGACGGCGCCCTCTTCGAGACCCGCTGGCAGCCCCGTCCCACCGCGCGGGAACGCCCCACCGGGGGAAGCTGGCTCGTCCTCGCCGACGCGACGGGCACCGCGGACGACCTCCTCGACCGCCTCGGCACCGAGGTGCCGCACGTCGTCGCCCGCGCCGGAACCGACTTCACCGCCGAAAGCCCCGGCCGGTACGTCCTCGACCTCGCCGACCCGGGACACCTGGCCCGCCTCCTCGACGAGGCCTACCCCGACTCCCTTCCCACGCACGTCGTGCAGCTCACCGCGCTCGACGCCCCGGCCGTCACCGACGTGCCGACCGCCGAGGAAGCGGCCCGCCTGTGCTGCCTCGGCACCCTCCACCTCGTCCGCGCCCTCACCGACCGCCCGCGCGGCCGCTCCCCGCGCCTCTTCGTCGTGGCCCGCGGCAGCCAGGCCGCGGGGGACAGCGGCCAGGTCGCCCATCCCCAACAGGCGCTCGCCTGGGGCTTCGGCCTCGCCGTCGCCCAGGAACACCCCGAACTGTCGGTCACCCTCGTCGACCTGCCGCCCACCGGCGGCACCGACGCCCTGTGGACGCAGCTGCGCCACGCCGACGACGAGCGCCTCGTCGCCCTGCGCGCGTCGGGCCGCCTCGTCCCCCGCCTGGCCCGCACCCGCCCCGACACCGACGGCGGGCCCACCGGCACCCCCGACGGCGTCCACCTGATCACCGGCGGCCTCGGCGGCCTCGGCCGCGTCGTCGCCGAGCGGCTCGTCCGGCGCGGCGCCCGCCGCCTCGCCCTGATGAGCCGCGGCACCCCCGCCCCGGACGCCCTGCGCTGGATCCGCTCCATGGAGGAACGCGGGATCGGCGTGCATCTCGCCCGCGCCGACGTCGCGGACCGCGCCGGCCTGACGGCCGCCCTGGCCGCCGTACGCCGCGAAGCCGGCCCCATCGCCGCGATCGTGCACGCGGCCGGCGTCCTCGACGACGCCACCGTCGCCAACCTGACCGACGACCGCGTCCTGCGCGTCCTCGCGCCCAAGGTGCTCGGCACCGCCCTGCTCACCGAACTCGCCCCCGAGGCCGGGAACCTGGTGCTGTTCGCGTCGGCGGCCGGCCTGCTCGGCTCACCCGGACAGAGCCCCTACTCGGCGGCCAACGCCTTCCTCGACGCCTGGGCCCACCACCTCTCCCGCACCGGACGACGGGCGCTCAGCCTCGACTGGGGCGCCTGGTCCGGCGTCGGCATGGTCGCCGAGTCCGGCACCCGCGCCGCCGAGACCGGCCGCTCCGGACTCGTCGCCTTCTCCCCGCAGGAGGGCGGCGAACTCCTGGACCGCGTCCTGGACAGCGGCCGTCGCCAACTCGCCCCGCTCGCCCTCGACTGGGAACTCCTCGCGCTCTCCCCGGACGCCGTGCGCGCCCGCCCGATCCTCGCCGACCTCGTCACCGCCCCCACCGGCACCGGTGACACGGACGGCCTCGTACGGAAGGTGTTCGCCGCCACCTCCCACGCGGACCGCGTCACCTGGCTGGAGGCGTACGTCCGCGCCCGCGTCGGCGAGGTCTCCGGCGGCGTCGTCGACACCTCCGCGAGCAGCGCGCTCAAGGAACTCGGCCTGGACTCCCTGATGCTGGTCCGGCTGCGCAACTCCTTCGCCCGAGAACTGGGCGTCGAACTGCCCACCGCCGAGATGTTCGCCGCCGCCGACGTCAAGGGGCTGGCCAGGACCCTGGCCGCGGCCCTGCCCGAGCGGGCGGCCGAGCGGCGCGTCACCGAACCGGCCGCCGAGGTGCCCGAGACCGAGACGCACCCGGCGACCCGCGACGTCGTACGTCTGCTGCGCAGCGCACGCCCCGACATGCCGCAGGCCGCCCACGCCGTCGGCCTCGCCGTGCGCCTCACCACCCCCGTCGGCCGCGAGACGCTCACCGCGATCGTGGACCGCCTGGCCGCCCGGCACGCGGCCCTGCGCACCGCCGTCCGGACCGGCACGGACGGACGCCGGCTGCACGTCACCCGGGAGGTGGAGCCGCTGCTGCGATGGACACCCGTGCCGGACGACCCGGACGCGGCCGAGCGCCTGCGGACGCTGCTGGAACCGGAGTTCGACCTGGCGACCGCTCCCCTGTGGCGCTTCGAGCTGCTGGACGGCGGAGCACAGGGGCAGATCCTGGTCTTCGGCGCCCACCACGCCGTCAGCGACCTCCAGTCGCTGCTCCTCGTGGCCGGCGAGATCGACGCCGAACTGTCCGGCACCCCGCTCGGCGCCGACCCCACCAACCGCGACGTCCACCTCCTCGTCGAGGCCCAGCAGTCGGGCGAGGGCACGGCCACGGACGACTGGCGCGAGGCCTTCGACGGCAGTGAGCGGCTCGACCTGACGCTGTCGAGCCCACGCCCCGCGCAGCGGTCGTACCGTGCAGGCAGCGTCACGGTGACGCTTCCCGACGGGCTCATGGACCGCGTGACAGCCGCCGCGAGCGGCCTCGCCGTCACGCCCGCCGCCTTCTGCCTCGGCACCCTGACCGTGCTGCTCGCCCGCAAGCGGCAGCGCGAACGCTTCGTGCTCGCCGTCCCCGTCGACACCCGCATCCACGCCGACGCCTTCGACGCGGTCGGCTTCTACGGCGTCCCCGTGCCGTTCCCCGCCGAGGCGCGGACCGGCGAACCCGTCGCCGACGTGCTGCGGCGCACCGGCAGCCGCATGGAACGGCTCCTGGCCAGGGGCGCGATGTTCTCCGACGTACTGGCCACCCTCGCCCGGCAGGGCCTGCACCGTGCCGGGGCCCCGCTCGTGGAGGTCTACTTCAACTACGTCCGCTACGGCGGCCGCCTCGGCCACCTCGACGTCCTGCCGGCCGGCACCGGCTACTCCGACCTGGACCTGATGATCACCATGACCCCCGACGCGGGCCGGATCCGCCTCGACCACAGCCTGGACATCCTCGACGCGGCGGCCACGGCCGGGCTGGGCGAGGAGTTCGTGGCACTGCTGGGAGAGGTGGCGCGGGACGCCACGACACCGGTCGCCCACCAGAGGGCCGCGCCCGTCCGGCAGAGGGCCGCGCCCGTCCGGCAGGGGGCCGCGACCGTCCGACAGGAGACCGGGCTCTCCCGGCAGGACGCCGGGCTTTCCCGCCAAGAGGCCTCGCCGGCCGGCCAGGGGGCCGCGCCGGCCCGTGAGGAAACCGCCCCAGACCGTCAGGAGGCCGCTCCCACCGGAGTGGAGGCCGCGCCCGCCCGCTCCCTGGCCCTCGCCGCCACCTTCGCCCTCGGCAACCTCCCGCTGATGTGCGCGACCGCCATCGCGGACGGGGCGCCGCACGGTGGGCCGACGGTCGCCGAAGCCCCGTACCACCAGGTCCTCGCCGCCCTGCGCGACCCCTCCGGTGTCTTCGCCGACCCCGACACGGCAGTCGGAGCGGTCCTCCTGCGGGCCGCCGACCTGGAACGGTTCGGGCCCGTGGACGACGTGCTCCTCGCCGAGTTGCGCTCGGAGTACCCGGCCGCGCTGCGGGCCCTCGCCGAACGGACCCGCAAGCCGCTGATCGTCGGCTTCGCGCCGGCCGTCCGCACCGACGAGCGCCTCACCCGGTGGGAGCGCGAGATCGCCGACGAACTCGACGAACTGCCCGGCATCGCGGTGCTCCGCCCCGACGACTGGACCCGCCGGCACGCCGTCGCGGAACGCTTCGACGAGCGCACCGAACGCCTCGCCCACCTCCCCTTCACCCCGCCCTTCCAGGCCGCGGTCGCCCTGTGCCTCGCCGAGACCGTCCGCGCCGTGCTGCGGCCCGCACCCAAGGTGATCGCCGTCGACGGCGACGAGACGCTGTGGGGCGGAGTGGCCGGCGAGATCGGCCCGGACGCCGTGGACCTGACCGGGCCGCGCGCCCTCCTCGCGCGCCGCCTCCTCGGATGGCGGGAGGCCGGCGCGTTGCTGGCGCTCGTCAGCAACAACGACGAGGACACCGTCCGCGCCGTCCTCGACCGTCCCGACAGCCTCCTGAAGGCCGAACACTTCAGCGTCCTCTCCGCCGCCTGGGGCCCGAAGCCGACCCGCCTCGCGGAGGCGGCCCGCGTTCTCGACCTGGGCGTGGACAGCTTCCTGTTCCTCGACGACAACCCCGCCGAGATCGGCAGGATGCGCGCCGCACTGCCCCAGGTGCTGTCCGTCACCTGCCCGCCCGCCGCCGGGCTGGAGGAGTTCCTGGCCAGGTTGTGGCCCTCGGTCCCCGCCCCGGCCACCGCCGAGGACTCTCAGCGGGCCCGCTTCTACGACCAGGAACGGGAACGGGACGCCGTCCGCGAACAGGCGGGCTTCGAGGAGTTCCTCGCCCAGCTGCACCTGGAGGTCGACGTCCGGGTCCTCGGTGAGGGCGACGTGCGCCGGGCCGAGCAACTCGTGCGCCGCACCAACCAGTTCACCCTGCGGGCCCGTTCGCCGGAGGGCGGCGACCTCGACCGGTGGCGCGGCCGCGGCGAGGTGTGGACCGCCTCGGCCAAGGACCGCTTCGGCGACTACGGCCAGATCGGTCTGCTCGCCGTCCGCGCCGACGGCGACCGACTCGACGTCCTCGCCTGGCTGATGAGCTGCCGGGCCCTCGGACGGGGCGTGGAGGAGAGGCTCCTCGCCCGGCTCGCCGACCGCGCCGACGAACTGGGCTGCACCAAGGTCCGGCTCACGGCCGAGCGCACCCCGCGCAACGCCCCGGCCCGCCGGATCGTGGCCGCGCTCGGCGGCGGTGACCCGGACGACGAACTCCTGGAGACCGTCACCACACCGGACCATCTGCGGGCGTTCCGCTCCTGGGAACACTGACGGCCGCCGGACGGCAGGCGGCGCCCGCGCGGGCTCCGGCAGTAGGGACAAGGACCGTGCACATCGTGAAGGGCTCTCATGCGTGACATGAACGAGGACGCGGCGGCGAACGCCGGCCGGCGGACGAACGAGGGGCAGCGGACGACCGCCGGCCGGCGGTCGGACGAGGGACGGCGGACGAACGACGGGCAGGCCACCGCGGAGGCGATCGAGCGGGGCGGGAGCGGGCTCGGCGTCAGCGAGTTGCTGGCGCTGGTCATGACGGCCGAACCGGCCGGGCCGGAGCCCGCCGCAGACGAAACCGCCCCGGTGACGGGCTCCGACGCTCCCGTCACCGGCGCCCCTGCCTCCGGCGCCCCTGTCCCCATCGCTCCCGTCACCGGCGCCCCTGTCCCCACCGCCGCTGCCTCCGGCGCTCCCGTCCCCGGCGCTCCTGCCCTCGACCTCGACGGCCTGACCGAGGCCATCGCCGTCGCGGCCGGGCGCTATCTGCCCCACGGGCACCTGGACGCCGACGCGGACTTCTTCGACGCCGGAGGCAGCTCCGTGCACGCCGTCGAACTCGCGGCGGAGCTGGAGCGCGATCTGGGCGTGGAGCTGGACCTCGACGACGTGTTCGCCGACGCCCGGCCGAGCAGCCTGGCCCGGCGGTGGCTGGAGCGGGGCGGCCACCCGGTCCCCCTGCCGGCCCCCCGGACCGCCGAAGCCGAGAAGCTCCCGGCGCCCGCGCCGGCCGGCCTTCCGACGCCCGCGCCGGCCGTCCCTCCCGCCCCCGCACCGGCCGGCACCCCTGCCCCCGCACCGGCCGGCCTTCCGACGCCCGCGCCGGCCGGCCTCCCTGCCCCCGCGCCGGCCGGCGGCCTCACCGTCCGGTCACCCCGACCCGCGGACCCCGCCCCCGTCACCACCCTCCCGCTTCCCGACCTCGCGGACGACCCGCACGGCACCGCCCGCCGCGAGGACCTCGACCAGATCCTGGCCGACCTCGCGCTCGCCGACCGGCTCCCCTTCCTCCGCTCGCCCGAGCCGTTGCCGCCCCGGCGGATCCTGCTCACCGGGGCCACCGGCTTCCTCGGCAGCCACATGCTGCTCGACCTGCTGCGGCACAGCGACGCCCACGTGTACTGCCTGGTGCGCGGGGCCGACGAGGAGGCGGCGACCGCCCGGCTCGCCGAGCAGTTGCGCACGTACCGGCTGCCGTGGAACGCGGAGGTCCGGCGCCGTGTCACCGTGCTGCCCGGTGACATCCGCCGCCCCCGCCTCGGCCTGTCCGACAAGCTGTGGCACACCCTCGCCCACGAGCTGGACAGCGTGGTCGGGGTGGCGGCGGCCGTCGACTTCCTGCGCGGCTACCAGTCGCTGCGCGCCAGCAACGTCCTGGGCACCCTCACCCTCGCCGAACTCGCCGCCACCGGACGGCCCAAGCCGCTGCACCACATCTCCTCGATCGCCGTCTTCAACGAGGTCGGCATCGGCTCCATGGGTGAGGACGACCCGTTCGCCCACGTCGACCGCCTCGTCGCGGGCTACGACCAGTCCAAGTGGGCCGCCGAGACGGCCCTGCGCCGCGCCCGCGACCACGGGCTGATCGTCTCCGCGCTGCGCCCCGGCGGCATCGGCGGCCACACCAGGACCGGCGCCTACAACCCGCAGGACCTCAGCAGCGGTCTGATCTCCGCGTTCGGCCGCTTCCGCACCGTGCCCGCGTTCCGCTACCTCAACGCGGCGCCCGTCGACTGGGTCAGCCGGGTCGCGGTGGCCGTCGTCTGCGAGCCGGACGCGTGGGGCTTCGACTACCACCTCACCGGTGTCCCCAACACGCTCGACGACGTGGTCCGCGACATGGCGTTCGGCGGCATGCACGTCCGGGTCGAGGACTGGGACGAGTGGCGCACCGGCACCCTGGACCGCCTGGAGGCCGAGCCGGTCCCCGAACTCGCCTTCCTCGCCAGGGTGTTGCAGAGCCCGACCGCGCTGAAACTCTGCGAGGCCACCCTCAAGGGACCGGCGGCCGCCGCCGAGCGCACCGACGCCCTGGTGGAGGCCCTGGGCCTGACACCGGCCGCCCGCTACGACGCGCAGGCGCAGCTGAAGACGTTCGAGAAGCTCGCCGGAGACGGACTCGCCCGGCTGCCGCGGAAGGAGGACCAGCCCTATCTGTGGTTCGCCGAGACCACCGAGGGCCGGGTCCGCCGCACGGGCGACACCGCCGACAGCCCTTGTTCGATGGCGCTGACCCTGTCCATCGCGAGCATGTACCAGCTCGTCAAGGAGCGCCGGGTCGACGTCTCCGGCGCGATCACCTGCCCGGCGGCCCACGCCGAGCCCCTCACCGTCGTACACGGTGACCTCTGGGTGCGTCCCGAGGAGGGCATTCCGCAGCAGCACGGACTCGAGCACCAACTTCTGCGCTACCGACTCCGGTTGCGGGACGCGGACGGCCGACAGTGGTGGCTGGAGGGCCACAAGTACGCCCGCGCCCGCCGCGACCTGTGGCGGCAGACCCGCGCCCTGACGATCGAACTCGGCCGCGAGGGCGAACCGGCCACGTTCACCGGTGAGGTCGTCGTGCCCGCCGACTCCTACGTCCGCGACCAGATCGACGGCATCAAGGTCGCCCCGCACCTCACCGGCCAGGAGAAGCGGGCCGCCAAACTGACCTGGCTGGCGTGGTTCGGCCTGGAGATGGGGCGCGGACTCGCCGGCCCCTTCGTCCGCGCCGCCGCGGACCTGCTCGACCTGCGCCGTACCCCGAACCCCACGGAGCGTCACCGATGATCTTCAGGACGACCCCCGCGCCCCGGCGGCAGCTCCGCAGGGTCAGGACCACCACCGCGCTGCGCCCCCTGCGCCACCGCCTGGACCCGGCGCGCGTGGAGGAGATCCCCTTCCGCGCGGCCGACGGAGTCCGCCTCGGCCTGACCCGCGTCGATCCCGGTGAGAGCGGCCGCCCCGTCGTGCTCCTGCTGCACGGCCACACCGCCTCCGCCGACATGTTCCTGCTCCCGGAGACCCGCAACCTCGTCGACTCCCTCCTCGACGACGGCTACGAGCCCTGGCTCCTCGACTGGCGGGGCAGCTGCCGGCTGCCCTACAACGAGACCGGACAGCGCTACACCTACGACGACGTGGCCCTGTACGACATCCCGGCCGCCGTCTCGCACATCCGCGAACGCGTCGGTGACCGCCCGCTGTTCGTGGTGGCCCACTGCATCGGCTCCCTCACGCTCTCCCTGTCGATGACGGCCGGACTCGTCCCCGGCCTGGCCGGCGTGGTCTCGCAGGGCGTGTTCCTCACCCCGAAACTGTCCGGCCGCACCTCCCTGCGCATGTCGGTGGCGGGGGAGCTGCTCAAGTCCCGCATCGACCACATCCCGGTCGACTTCCGCAAGGTGGGCCTCCGCTCGAAGTACACCCCCCTGTTCGCCCTGGCCTCCCGCAAGGCGTCCTGCCCCGACCCGACCTGTCAGATGCTGCACCACTCGGCCTGGGGGAGCGGCGCCTCGCTCTTCGTGCACGAGAACCTCTCCGAGGCCACCCACGACCGGCTCGCCGAACTGCTCGGCCCCGCGCCGCTGTGGATCCTGCCGCACCTGCGCCGTATCGAGCTGGCCCGCAGCGTGGTCCGCTGGCACGAGACCGACGGCCGCTACCGGTCGCTGCCGCGGAACGCCCTGGACGCGGCCGGCCGCATCGACACGCCCGTCCTGCTGCTCGCCGGCAGTGAGAACGGCCTGTGGCTCGACTCGCAGAAACTCTGCCACCAGGTCCTCGCCCGCCGTCAGCCCCAGCTCGACGTCCGGTACACCGAGATACCGGGCTACGGCCACCTGGACACGTTCCTCGGCCGGGGCGCCGCCCTCGACGTGTTCGGGCACATCCTCGACTTCCTGGGCGAACGACGGTGACGGCGACCCCGTCGGCCGGTTACCGTACGCGTCAGTAACCGGTCGTTCACGCAGGAGGCACCCATGCCGCAGCTCGAAGTCGACGGCGCGAGACTGACGTACGACGACGAGGGGCCGCGCGACGGCGGCGGGGTGCCTCTGGTGTTCGTCCACGGCTGGACGGCGAACCGGCACCGGTGGGACCACCAGGTGGCGCACTTCTCGAAGACGCGCAGGGTGGTCCGGCTCGACCTGCGCGGGCACGGCGACAGTGCCGGGGCAGGTGTGAAGACGGTCCAGGAGCTGGCGAACGACGTCCTCGCCCTCCTCGACCACCTCGCGGTCGAGAGGTTCGTGCTGGTCGGGCACTCGATGGGCGGGATGATCGCGCAGACCATCGCCCTGTCCCACCCCGAGCGCGTCGAGCGGATGGTGCTGGTGAACTCCATCGGCCGGATGGCGTACAACCGGGGCAGAGGCCTGCTGATGGCCGCCTCCACCCTCGTCCCGTACAAGCTGTTCGTCGCCACGAACATCCAGCGCGCCTTCGCGCCCGGCTACCCGCGCGACGAGGTCCGCGCCTACATCAGGTCCTCGGCGGACACTCCGCGCGAGGTGGTCATGACGCTGTACGGCGCGATGCGGGCGTTCGACGTCCTGGACCGGGTCGGCGAGATCCGCACGCCGACCCTGATGATCCACGGCTACCACGACGTCCAGCTCCCGGTGAAGCAGATGCTGCGCATGGCGAAGGCCTATCCCGACGCCACCGTCCGCATCCTCGACGCGGGTCACGAACTGCCCGTCGAGAAGCCGGCCGAACTGACGGCGGCCATCGACGCCTTCGTGACCGCCCCGTCGGCACACCCGCACACCGCCGGCTGACACCGCCCCGTCGGCACACCCGCACACCGCCGGCCGACACCGTTCGGGTCGGCCGCCCTCCCGCGCGCCGCACGACTCCGGCGGCCTCACCGGTACCGGCGTACGGCGGCCGCACGCCCGAGGCAACCCTCCCGCCCGGCGCGTGCCGCCCCGGCCGCGCCGGCCCGCGTCCACGAGCGGCAGCCGCAGCGGCGGCAGGTGGCGTCATCGGTCGTCGTCGTCGGCCCCGCAGGAGCTGCCGCTGGGCGGCAGGGAGCCGTACAGGAGGAAGTCGTCGACCTTGCGGTGCACGCACTTCGACGAGCCGTACCCCGTGTGGCCCTCGCTGCGGTTGTCGAGCACCACGGCCGACGGCCCGAGCCGCTCCGCCGTCTCCACCGTCCAGCGGTACGGCGTCGCCGGATCCCCGCGGGTGCCGACGAGGAGCATCTTCGGTGTGTCGAGATCCTTCACCTCGTCGCGTATGTAGTCCGTGCCCTTCGGGCGGCCGTAGCACATCAGGACCTGGGTGAGCCGGTACTGGCCGAAGACCGGCGACGCCTTCTCGTAGTCGGCGCGCAGCCGCTTCAGGTCGGCGGTGATCTGCTTCGCGGTGGGGCGGTCCGGATCGTCGGCGCAGTTGATCGCCATCAGTGCCGCCGGCAGATTGTCCAGGGGGATCTCCTCCTCGGCGACCAGGCCGCCGCTCGGATCGCCGCCCCCCGGATCGCGCACCGGCAGGGACAGGCCGCCGGTCGCGAACGCCATCACACCGCTGGTGTCCCCGCTCTCGACGAGCTGGGCCAGCGCGCGTTCCAGGGACGGCCACAACTGCTTGCTGTACAGCCCCTGCCCGATGGCGCCCACCAGGTCCTGCCCCGTGAAGGCCGCGCCGAAGTCGGTCGGCACCGGGTCCTCGTCCAGGGAGCGCACGAGCCGCCGCACGTCCTCGCGGGCGGCGCGCGCGTCCTGCCCGAACGGGCAGGCGATGTCCTTCACGCACCAGTCCACGAAGTCGTCCAGCGCCACCTGCTGACCCCGGGCGCCCGCGATGCCCTGCTCGGAGAGCGGCTCGGTGAGTGTGTCCACGCCGTCCAGGACCAGCCGGCCCACCCGATCGGGGAACTGCGCGGCGTACACCGCGCCGAGCCGGGTGCCGTACGAGAAGCCGAGGTAGTTGAGCTTGCTGTCGCCGAGGGCCGCGCGGATCACGTCCAGGTCCCGGGCCGCGTCCACCGTGCCGATGTGCGGCAGGACGGGACCGGAGTGCTCGGCGCACGCGGCGGCGGCCTTCTTCAGCCGGGCCAGCAGCGCCCGTGGATCGCCGAGGTCGTCCGGGTCGTCGTCGACGGCCGCGTAGGCGTCGTTTTCGGCGTCCCCGCAGCTGACGGGGGAGGACCGGCCGACGCCCCGCGGGTCGAAGCCCACCACGTCGTAACCGTCGGTGAGATCCATGAACTCCTTGCCTCCATAGGCGAGTTCGGGGACCCCCGGGCCGCCTGGACCGCCGAAGTTCAGCACC
Source organism: Streptomyces sp. NPDC006259 (assembly GCF_042870975.1). Taxonomy (NCBI): domain Bacteria; kingdom Bacillati; phylum Actinomycetota; class Actinomycetes; order Kitasatosporales; family Streptomycetaceae; genus Streptomyces; species Streptomyces sp. NPDC006259. The sequence goes on from NZ_JBIAHY010000002.1 coordinate 695,527, forward strand.
ACCGAGCCGCGTTTGTCGCCGGTGGCGCGGTAGCGGGCGAGCGCCAGGTCGAGGGTGGCGCCCTTGGGGCGCGCGTAGTCGACGGGCACGGTCACCCTGGCGCACTGGAGGTCGTCGGGCATGCCGTCGCCCGTGCACCTGCCCCACTTGATCCTCTGGTCGTGGAACCGGGAGAGGTCCGGGGGACGGTCGCCGTCCGGCGTGGGGGTCGCGGTCGTCGGCAGCGCCGCGCCGAGCAGGGTCAGCGCGGCGGCCGCGGCGAGGGTGCCGCGTCGCCGTGCGGGTCGCGTCTCCAGCTTGGCCAGCATCGATGCCTCCCAGGACGCCCTGCTGCGGACCGGGGACCGGCGCCCCGGCCCACGATAGGCGGGCTCCGCGGGACCCGCCTCCGGACGCCCGGCGGCCCTCGTACGGCCCGTCGTGCGCGGCCCTCGTACGGCTCGCCGTGCGCGGTGCCGGGCGGACCGCCGCCCGCGCGGAGGGCAACGACATTGTCTGCTTTACCGCCAGTTCGATCGGAGTGGCACCCATTGGGGTGAAAGACCGTTTGGCCATAACTCGGGAGGTGCCGCCGCGTTCTACGGGGTGCGGGCGAACGCCCGCGACCATGTCTGGAAGGCAGGGACCCCATGAGACGGGTTACCCGAAACGGTGTGATCGCCGTCGCCGCCGCCTCGGGCGCGCTGGCCGTGGCGATGCCCGCGTTCGCCGACTCCGCGGCGGACGCGACCGCGGCCGGCTCGCCCGGAGCGATCTCCGGGAACGGCGTCCAGCTGCCGGTGAACGTTCCGGTGAATCTCTGTGGCAACACCGTGAACGTGGTGGGACTCCTCAACCCGGCCGCGGGCAATGCCTGCGCCAACAAGGGCTCGACCGCCGCGCCCGCGAAGAACGGCGGCGGCGCGAGCGCCCACGGCGGCGCGCTGGACTCGCCGGGCGTCGTCTCCGGCAACGGCGTCCAGCTGCCCGTCCACCTCCCGGCGAACGTGAGCGGCAACACCGTCGACGTCGTCGGCATCGCCAACCCGGTGTTCGGCAACGAGTCCGTCAACACCTCGGACGACGGGCCGGCGCCGCCCACCGGGCCGAAGCCGGAGCCGCCGACGCGGCACACCCCGCCCGCCGCGTCCCACTCGGATCCGACGGTGGTGCCGCCGGCTTCCGTCGCACAGGCCCCGTACGCCATGTCGGCGCTCGCCCACACGGGCAGCGACGCCACGGTCCCCGGCCTCGCGGGCGCCGCGGCGCTGGTTCTGGGCGGAGCGGTCCTCTACCGCCGGTTCCGGCCGGGCGCGGAGCGCTGACCGGGACCGCCGCACGGCCGTGGGTCCCGTTCCAGGGCGCCTACGGCCGTTCCGGCCCGGCGGTTTCTGCCTGAGCCACTGAAGTCCCGTTCATCCCCGCGCCATGACCCCATGACCACGGGAACGGCGTCCGCACCCGCCCGGACCGTCCGCCCGAACCGTCCGCCCGCACTCGCGGCCGGTCCGGCGCCTGTCCGGTGGCGGGGGGACCGCGTGGCGACGCCGCCCACCGGTAACTCCCTTGATCACGCACGGGGGTGATGCTGAAGTGTGCCCATGGACAACGCCGCGGTACTCGACCTGTACGACCGGGACATGCGCGAAGGCGCCCTCCCCGAAAGCCCCGGCGCGCGCGTCGAACGCGTCGGGCGAGTGGTCCGCCACGTCGGCTCCGAGGGCGGCTGGAACGGCGTCGTGTGGTCCGGTCTGGACGCCGCCGCGGAGGCCGACGAGGCGATCGCCGAGCAGATCGCGTACTTCGGCGGGCTCGGCCGGGACTTCGAGTGGAAGGTCTACGGCCACGACCGGCCCGCCGATCTTCCGCACCGGCTCGTGCGGGCCGGGTTCGCGGCCGAGCCGGAGGAGACCCTGATGATCGGCGAGACCGCCGAGCAACTCGTGGACGCGCGACTTCCCGAAGGACTCCGCATCGTGCCGGTCACCGACATGGCGGGCGTCGACCTCATGGCCGAGGCGAACGAGAAGGCGTTCGGCAAGGACGCCGCCTGGCTGCGGGACCTGATGCGGGACCGCCTCGCCACCGACCCGGACCATGTCGTCGCCCTGGTCGTCCTCGCGGGTGACGAGCCGGTCAGCTCGGCGCGCATGGAGCTGCTCCCCGGCACACGGTTCGCCGGTCTGTGGGGCGGCGGCACCGCCGAGGCCTGGCGCGGCCGCGGCATCTACCGGGCCCTCGTCGCCCACCGCGCCCGCATCGCCGCCGACCGCGGCTACCGCTACCTCCAGGTCGACGCCTCCGACCAGAGCCGGCCCATCCTCGAACGCCTCGGCTTCGCGCCCCTGACCACGACGACGCCCTACGTGTACGTGCCGTAGGTGATCTGCTCGACGAGGTCCTCGACCAGCACCCTGATCTCGTCGCGGATGGGGCGTACGGCCTCGACGCCCAGGCCCGCCGGGTCCGCCGGCCGCCAGTCCAGGTAGCGCTTGCCGGGGAGGATCGGGCAGGTGTCGCCGCACCCCATGGTGACGCAGACGTCGGACTCCTGCACGGCGTCGACGGTGAGCCTCTTGGGCACCTCGGCGGAGATGTCGATGCCGACCTCGCGCATGGCCTCGACGGCGGCCGGGTTGACGTCGTCGCCGGGATCGGAGCCGGCGGAACGGACCTCGATCCGGTCTCCGGCCAGATGGGCCAGCCACGCGGCGGCCATCTGGGAACGGCCCGCGTTGTGCACGCAGACGAACAGCACGGAAGGTTTGTCGGACATCGGGGGTCTCTCCTGTCTCACGGCGGCATCAGTCGCGCGTGACGTCAGCTCCGTGACGCCCGCGGCCGCCCACTGGTTCACCTCGTCGACCTCGTTCGCCGGCCCGGCGGTGACATCGGGCCGGCGGCGCCGTCGGGCGCGCCCTGGACGGACACCTCGCGGGGAGGGCGCCGGACCCGGTCGCGGGATCCGTCGGCGCGCAGCTCGTCGGCGGGGGTCGTCGGACCGGCCCTGGTGGGCCCGATTGCCGTGTCCCGCCCGCGCCCCGCTCGGTCCGATCAGCCCAGGGTGCCCAGCATCTGCCCCATGGCCGTGACCACCGAGGGCTCCACCCGGTAGTAGACCCAGGTGCCCCGCCGCTCGGAGGTGAGCAGCCCCGCCTCCTTGAGCTTCTTCAGGTGGTGGGACACGGTCGGCTGCGAGACGCCGACGTCGGAGATGTCGCAGACGCAGGCCTCCCCGCCCTCGTGCGAGGCGACGAGGGAGAACAGCCGCAGGCGCACCGGATCGCCGAGCGCCTTGAACATCCGGGCGGTCCTCGTCGCCTCGTCCGCGGTCAGCGGTCGCTCGGTGAGCGGGGGGCAGCAGGGGGCGACGGACTCCGTGACCTCGGGCTCCAGGAGGGGCAGCGCCTCGACATTCGACATCTGTCTATGTTGACACACGTCTAACCAGCGTGGCCAGGGGAGTGACACGGACGCCTGCGGAGCGAAATTAGACGTCCATCTATGTTGACGTCCGTCGAAGTAGGTGCCACGCTGACCGCACAACAGATCGACGGATGTCGAAACAAAGGGGATCCCGTGACCGCGTCGGCCCCGACCGGGTGGGTGCGCCCGGACGGCGCCTCCTGCCCCTCGGGCGGCGACTGGGCCGACCGCTACCTCCAGCCCCTCGCCGACGTCCTCGCCGACCGGGTGCGCTACGTCCCCGTCCACACAAGGAGTTCCCCATGTCCCGTCTGCAACTCGCCCTGCGCGTCCCCGACCTCGCCGCGTCGGTGGCCTTCTACACGAGACTCTTCGCCACCGAACCCGCCAAACTCCGCGACGGCTACGCCAACTTCGCCATCACCGAACCCCCGCTCAAGCTCGTCCTGATCGAGGGCGCCACGGACGAGGCGACCCGCATGGATCACCTCGGCGTCGAGGTCGACAGCGTCGAGGCGGTCCGCGCCGCCACTACCCGCCTCGGCGACGCGGGCCTGGCGACCGACGTGGAGAACGACACCACCTGCTGCTACGCCCTCCAGGACAAGGTGTGGGTGCACGGCCCCGGCCGGGAGCCCTGGGAGGTGTACGTCGTCAAGGCCGACGCCGCATCCCTGGCCAGGCGGCAGGACAGCACCTGCTGCGCGGGCCCGTCCGAGGCCGACGGGAAGGAACCCGCCGCCGCGGGCGCCTGCTGCTGATCCGCCGAGGCGCCCGACGGCCGTGCGGCGCTGCCGTACCGCCCGTTCGGACGCGTGTCGGTTGCCCGCGCGTCTGCTCGCCGGTGGTATGGCTGCGGGGCCGCTGGTGCAGGGCCCGGCTCCCGTCAGCCGCGAGGGAAGGGCCCGCCCATGCCACGGACCGTCGTACGGATGCCGCGCGGAGGGGTCGCGAGCGCCGCGGCCGGGGCGTTGGTGTTGCTGCTGGGAGCGCCCGGCCCGGCGGCCGCGGGCGGGCCGGGCGGTGACGGCGGCGTCGTACTGCGGTGGAAGCCCTGTGCCGACGAGGCGCAGGCCGCGTTCGAGTGCGCGGTGGCGAACGTGCCCCTCGACCACACCCGCCCCCGGTACCGCACCATCGAGCTGGCCGTGATCAGGCACCGGGCCGCCCGACCCGCCGAGCGGGCGGGCGCGCTGTTCTTCAATCCGGGTGGTCCGGGCGGTCCCGGCACGGTAGGACTGCCTGAGTTGTACGAGAAGTTCCCCCGCGAACTGCGCGACCGCTACGACATCGTCAGCTGGGACCCGCGAGGCGTCGGCGCGAGCACGGCCGTTCGCTGCTTCACCACCACCGCGGAGGCCGCCGCCTGGCAGAAGCAGGTGCCGCCCTTCCCGGTGGGGGAGCGGGAACAGCGCGCGTTCAGCGCCGCGTACGCCGACCTCGCCCGGCGCTGCGAGCGCCGCGACCCGGAACTGCTGAGCCACGTCTCCACCGCCGACACCGCCCGCGACCTGGACCTGCTTCGCCGTGCGACGGGGGAGGAGCGGCTCAACTACTGGGGCGTCTCCTACGGCACACTGCTCGGCGCCACCTACGCCAACCTGTTCCCCGAGCGGGTCGGGCGTCTCGTGGTCGACGGGAACGTGGACCCGCGGGCCTGGATGGACCGGGGCGCGACCGGTGAGCCGGAACTGAACACCTTCCTGCGGCTCGGCTCCCACCTGGGCTCGGCGGGAACGCTGGAGCAGTTCCTCGACCACTGCGGTCGGGCTCGCGTGACGGGGTGCGCCTTCTCGGCGGGCACCCCGGCGGCGACCCGCGCCAAGTACCGGTCCCTGCTGCGGCGTCTGGCGGACCGGCCGGTCGGAGGGTGGACGTACGCGCGGACGGTGAGCGAGGTGCGTGGCGGGCTCTACACCGTGCATCCCGGCTGGGCCGGGATCGCGGACACGCTCCAGGGACTGTGGGGCGGCCGGGCGCCCGTGGATCCCGGGTCCGTGGCGACGGACCCGGCGCGGTACCCGGGCTTCGAGCAGTCGATCGCGGTCATGTGCGCGGAGAGTCCCAACCCGCGCTCGCCGGACCGCTACCCCCGACTGGAGCGGCGGGCGGTGGCGGAGGCCGGGGCGATGGGCAGCTGGTGGGTCTGGGCCGACGAGCCCTGCGCCGCGTGGCCGGCCAGGGCGGCGCGGACGTACACCGGTCCGTGGAACCGGACGACCGCCCACCCGGTCCTGGTGGTCAACACGACCCACGACCCCTCGACCCCCTACCGGTCGGCTCGGGCGATGGCCGCGGAACTGGGCGGGGCGCGCCTGCTGACGCTCGACGGGTACGGGCACACCGCGCTGGACAACCCCAGCGCCTGCGTGAGCCGGCACGTGGTGCGCTACTTCCGCACCGGCGCGCTGCCACCGCGGGGGGCACGGTGCCGTCAGGACCTCCCGCCCTTCGTCGAGCGGATCCCGGGGCCGACCCCACCGCCCGCCTCCGCGGGTACGCCGACGGAGACCGGGCCGCCCGGCGGCGCGACCGTGCGGGTGCTGCCGCCGTACGGTGTCTGGCCGCCCGAGGTGGTGTCGGGTCTGTTGCCCCCGCGGTACGCCGCGGAGGTGCCCGACCGCCGTTGACGTGCAAGTCTCTGGCTGCATAACGTGGGGTGTGCGATCACAGAGCGACTCCGCGGTGGACAAGGTGTTCAAGGCGCTGGCCGACGACACGCGGCGGCGGCTGCTGGACCGGCTGCACGAGCGGGCAGGGCAGACCCTCGGGCAGCTGTGCGAGCACATCGACATGACCCGCCAGTCGGTCACCCAGCACCTCGCCGTCCTGGAGGCGGCCCACCTCGTGGCGACGGTGCGGCGGGGCAGGGAGAAGCTGCACTACCTCAACCCGGTCCCGCTCCACGACATCCAGGAGCGGTGGATCGACAAGTTCGAGCGCCCGCGGCTGCGTGTCCTCACCGAGGTGAAGCGGCGAGCCGAGGAGGCCGCGGCTGGCAGGGCCATGGCAGGCAACCCCGCCTTCGTCTACGTCACGTACATCGCCGGCACGCCCGAGCGGGTCTGGGACGCCCTCACGGACGCCGACCTGACCGCCGCCTACTGGGGACACGCGAACGTCTCCGACTGGCGGCCGGGCTCGCGTTGGGAGCACGTGCGCACGGACGGCTCCGGTACGGCCGACGTCGTCGGCACCGTCGTGGCGAGCGAGCGTCCGACCCGACTCGTCACCACCTGGGCCGCGCCCGACGACGAGAGCCGCCCGGAACGGCACTCCCGGGTCACCTTCGAGATCCGGTCGCACCCCGGCGCCGACACCGTCCGACTCACCGTCACCCATGAGAACCTCGCGGACGAGGGCGAGTTCGCCGACATCTCGCAGGCCTGGCCCGCGGTGCTGTCCGGTCTCAAGTCGCTCCTGGAGACCGGCCGGGCCCTGCCGAGGGAGGCACGGCCGGCGCCCTCCGACTGAGCGGAGCCGGGGCGGCGGCCGACCCGGACGACGGACGACGGACGACGGAAGGCGGCCCGGCCGGGCCGCCTTCCGTCGCCGGTGCTCCGGCCTTCCTCGTGCGGGCGGTCACGCCTTGGGAACGCTCTTCGCCGCCGTACCGGCGCAGACCATCCCCAGGATCAGTGCCAGCGCGCCGATGACGATGTTGTTGACGATGACGCCGGCGTCCGGGCTGTCGCCGACCACCCACGGGGCGACGATCATCCAGACGCCGAGCGCGCACATGGCCCAGCTGAGGCCGTACATACGGGCCGGGGCCGCGGTGAACCCGAGCGCCAGCAGGCCGATCGCTATGCCGACGATCAGGTTGTGCGTCGCCAGGGCGGGCTGGCCGGCCGTGTAGTGGAGGATCCACGGGGACACGGCGCAGTACAGACCGAGCAGGAACACCGGTCCGTCCACGAGAGCGACGTCGCGACCGCCGAGCATGCGGTCGTGCCGCGTGCGCATCTCGGAAACATCCGGGTGAGTCGACATGTCGCCTCTGGAGTGCGAGACGTTGGCCATGGCTCATCTCCTTCGACTTGCAGGCCTGACCGCGTCTGGCGCGGTATGCGGTAAGCGCCGCGTAAGTTCATTCTGCGCTTATTTATCCTTTATGTGTAGAGCTGAGGGCGGCACGCGGTGCGGGCGGGTCGGTGCCGCGAACCGCCACGGCCTCCACCGTCCGGCGTGAGGGGGCGGGCACGCCTCACCCGGCGTTCCTGCGGCGCCGTATCGTCGCCTCATGCCCGAGTCCCCGAGCCCTGACGACGTCGGCCTGACCACCGGGACGCTGGCCCGCCGACTGGGCGTCGCGCCCACCACGCTGCGCTCCTGGGACCGTCGCTACGGTCTCGGGCCAGTGTCCCGCGACAGCGGTCGGCACCGCCGATGGCGGCCGGACGACGTGGCCGTGGTCGAGGCCATGTGCCGGCTCACGTCGGCGGGTGTGCCGCCCGCCGAGGCCGCCAGGGCGGCGCGGGCGGGCGCCGATGCTCCGACTCGGACGGCCGACGTCGCGTCGAGTCGCTCCCGGGCGGCCGGCGCGCTCCCGTTGGGCGGTGACGTCCGTCAGGAGTGCCGGGGCCTCGCCCGTGCCGCCGTACGGCTCGACGCGCCCGCAGTGGAGGGGCGGTTGGCCGCCGCGGTCGAACGGCACGGGCTCGTCGTCGCCTGGCAGGAGGTGATGGTGCCGGCCCTGCATGCCGTGGGCCGCAAGTGGGCGTCGTCCGGCGACCGGTACGTGGCGGTCGAGCACCTGCTGTCCTGGCACGTCTCGACCACGCTGCGCCGCGCCGCCGGGCGGCCCGCGCCGGACAGGCGCCCGGCGGCCACCGGGCCGGTGGTGCTGGCCTGCGTGCCCGGGGAGCAGCACGCCCTGCCGCTGGAGGCGCTCGACGCCGGTCTGCGTCAACTCGGCCTGTCCACCCGCATGTTCGGGGCGGCCGTCCCCGCGGAGGCACTCGTCGCGGCGGTCCACCGCCTGGGCCCCGTAGCGGTGGTTCTGTGGGCGCAGGCTCGCTCCACGGCGAGTCCGGCGCTCGCCCGTCAGGTCGCGGACATGCGATGGGGCGTCACCGGGGCGCGGCGCGGACCGACGGTGGTGCTCGGCGGACCCGGGTGGGCGGGACGCCCCACGCCGGGGCTGCCCCGGCCCGCAGGGCTGGGAGAGGCCCTGGCCCTGCTGTCACGGGCGTGAGGACCCCGTGGACCGGGCTGATCCCCGCGCACCCGCGATTCGGGATCGGCAGTTCCGCAGGCGCTGGACGTCCGGCATGCGTGTCCTCCAGGCCGGGAGGGCGGTGGACGGCGTCCGGACGCGTGTACCCCAGGCCCGGGAGGGCGGTGGACGGCGTCCCGGATGGACGTCCTCCGGTCCCGCGAGGCGTTGGGCGTCCGGCATGTCCCCAGGCCGCTGACCAGTGACACACAGATCTGAGCGGCGTTCTGCGGCCTGGCGCCCGGCACCGGGTGCCCGCCTCGGTGAACGGGTGACCGGCGCCTCCCGCGCACCGTGCCGTGGCCCAGGGGGAGCACGGCGGGTCAGGAGGCGGACCGTCGCGGGTGACTCCGGCGAGCGGCGAGGACCTGCCCCTGAGTCGGGGCGGGGCCCGCCAGGCCGGCCAGGACGCCCCTCGCGCGCCGCGCCCGCGGAACGCCGTGCGCGGGGAGGCCGCTCGGCGGGGGTCCCGCGGCGCGCGGTCGGCGGCGCCGCGACGGCCCGCCGGAACGCGTGGTGCTGGTCGCGGACGTCGCCGGACCGCCGGCCGGTGGACGCCCGGGACCGCGGCGAGGCGGGATCCCGGAGGGCCGGCCGACGGACGAGGGTCAGCCCAGCTTCTTGAGCAGTTCGGCGGCGAGCGGGCCGGAGGAGGCCGGGTTCTGGCCGGTGACGAGGTTGCCGTCCACGATCACGTGCGGCGCCCACGGCTCGCCGACCTGTACGTCGACACCCGCCTCGGTCAGCCGGTCCTGGAGGAGCCACTTGGCCTTGTCGCCGAGGCCGGCCTGCATCTCCTCGTCGTTGGTGAAGGCGGCGACGCGGCGGCCGGCGAAGGCGTTGGTTCCGTCCTCCTTCACCGCGGCCAGCAGGGCGGCCGGGCCGTGGCAGACGACGCCGAGGGCCGTACCGGACTCCAGGGCCGTCGCGAGGATGCGGCCGGAGACGGCGTCGACGGCCAGGTCCTCCATCGGGCCGTGCCCGCCCGGGTAGAACACGGCCGTGTAGTCGGCGAGGTCGACGTCCTCCAGACGCACCGGCCGCTTCAGCTCGGTCATCGCCGCGAGCCCGGCCGCGACACGGTCGGCCCCCTCCTGCCCACCGTTCAGTTCGGCGGCGAGGCTGCCCTTGTCCACCGGCGGGACCACACCGCCCGGCGTGGCGACGACCACCTCGTGGCCCGCCGCGCGGAACGCCTCGTACGGCGTGACGGCTTCCTCGGCCCAGAAACCGGTGGGGTGCGGGGTGCCGTCGGCGAGCGTCCAGTGGTCGGCGCCGGTCATCACGAACAGGATCTTTGCCATGGTGGTCTGTCTCCGGGGTGTCGTCCCCGACGCTCCGGATGCGGGCGTCAGGTGCGGATGGATCGTGGTCGGTGATCCCAACCTAGGCGGTCGTCTCATAGGAAACCAATGAGCATTCCCATGTCAGGTATGCGAACTCCGATGGCAGGCAGGGAATACTCCGCACCGTGGAACAAAGTCATCACCTGGACCTGAACCTGCTGCGGACCTTCCTCGCGGTCTACCGCGCGGGGTCGTTCACCGGCGCCGCCCAACTGCTCGGACTGTCGCAGCCGACCGTGACGACCCAGATGCGGACCCTGGAGCGACAGGCCGGGCGGGAGCTGTTCGAGCGGCTCCCGCGCGGTGTCACCCCGACCGCCGTCGCCGACGCGCTGGCCGCGCGGATCGCCGCGCCGCTGGACGAACTGGCCACGGTGGCGGGTCCCGCACCGGCGGCGACGGGGCGCGCCGACCCGGTGCACCTCGCCGGACCGGCGGAGCTGCTGTGCACCCGGGTGCTGCCCGTGCTGGCACCGCTGGCGGCCGAAGGCGTCCGGCTGCGGGTGGCGACGGGCCTGACCGAGCCGCTGCTCGACGAACTGCGGACCGGCCGGCACGACCTGGTCATCGCCACGACCCGTCCGCGAGGCCGCACCCTGATTTCGACACCCCTGACGGACGAGGAGTTCGTGCTGGTCGCCGCGCCCGTCTGGGCCGAGCGGCTCGGGGACCGGCCGGCCGCCGACCTGCCCGCGGCCCTGCATCCGGTCCCGCTGGTCACCTACGCGCAGGATCTGCCGATCGCCCGCCGCTACTGGCGGCACGTCTTCGGCCGACGGCTGGCCGGCCCGGCCGCCGTGACCGTGCCCGACCTGCGCGGAGTGCTGGCCGCGGTCGTCGCGGGCGCGGGGTTCACCGTGCTGCCGCGCTACCTCTGCCTCGACGAGCTGGCCTCGGGCGCCCTCGTCGCCCTGTACGAGCCGGAGGACCCGCCCATCAACACGGCCTTTCTCGTCCAGCGGCCCGGAGCGGTGGAGAACCCCGACGTGACCCGCGTCCGCGACCTCCTGCTGGCGGCGGGCCGCACCTGGTGACGACCTCCGTGTCGCACGGTTCCGCGCGGCGAGGGCGGCGACGTCCACCGTCCTGTGACGCGCGAACCGAGGACCGCCTCGCAGGCCCTCACCCGCGCCGCCCGCGAGGGCGGACGGTCGCGCGGCCGCGGATCGGCCCCGAACAGGACGTCCGAGACGCTCTCGACGTCGGCCGCCGCCGGCCGGGGCGAGGGTTCAGCGGATGCCCGGGCGTGAGGCCCCCGTGGCGGAGCGATCAGACACCGGCCCCCGCCCCCGGCGCCTCGGCCGCCGCGGCCCGGGCGATGTTGCGCGCCATCCCACCGAAGACGACCGCGTGGAAAGGGGAGACGCTCCACCAATAGGCCTGCCCCAGCAGCCCGTGCGGATGGAACAGGGCACGCTGGCGGTAGCGGGTCCGGCCCGCCTCGTCCGTCTCCGCGCACATCTCCAGCCAGGCCAGACCCGGCAGCCGCATCTCGGCCCGCAGCCGGAGCAGCCGCCCGGGCTCGATCTCCTCGACCCGCCAGAAGTCCAGGGAGTCGCCGACCCGCAGCCGCGCCGAGTCCCGCCGTCCCCTGCGCAGTCCCACCCCGCCCACCAGCCGGTCCAGCCGGCCGCGGACCGCCCAGGCCAGCGGGAAGGAGTACCAGCCGTTGTCACCGCCCACGCCCTCGATCACCCGCCACAGGGCCTCACGGGAGGCGTGCACGGCCACCTCCCGGCAGTCGGTGTACAGGCTGCCGCCCGCCCAGTCGGGATCGGTCGGCAGCGGGTCGCTGGGAGCGCCGGGCAGGGAGGCGGAGGACCAGCGGGTGACGACCTGCGCCTCGCGGACCCGCCGCAGCGCCAGCCGTACCGCCTCGTCGAAGCCCATCGGGCCGGGCGGCTCGGGCACGTACCGGGCGATGTCGTGTTCCCGGCACACCACCTCGTGGCGCAGCGACTCGGTGAGCGGCCGCGCGATGGAGGCGGGCACGGGTGTCACGAGGCCCACCCAGTGGCTGGACAGACGGGGGGTGAGGACCGGCACCGGGAGGATGAGCCGGCGGGGCAGACCCGCCACCGCGGCATAACGGATCATCATGTCGCGGTACGTCAGTACCTCCGGCCCGCCGATGTCGAAGGCCCGGACGACCGACTCGGGCATACGGGCACTGCCCACCAGGGCACGTAGCACGTCCCGGACGGCGACGGGCTGGACCCGGGTGTGCACCCAGCTCGGCGTGACCATGACGGGCAGGCGTTCGGTGAGGTAGCGGAGCATCTCGAAGGAGGCCGAGCCGGAGCCGATGACGACGGCCGCCCGCAGCACCGTGGCCGGCACTCCCGAGTCCAGCAGGATGCGGCCCACCTCGGCGCGCGAGCGCAGGTGCGGCGACAGCTCCCCTTCGGGGACACCGGCGGGGGTGAGCCCCCCGAGGTAGACGATGCGGCGCACCCCGGCGGCGCGGGCCCGTTCGCCGAAGATCCGTGCCGCCCGCCGGTCGGTCGCCTCGAAGTCCCGGCCCGTGCCCAGCGCGTGCACCAGGTAGTAGGCGACGTCGACGCCCCGCATGGCCTCGGCGACCGACGCGCCGTCCGTGACGTCCCCGCGCACCACCTCCGCCCGCCCGGCCCACGGGTGGTCGCGCAGCCGTTGCGGTGAGCGGGCCAGGCAGCGCACCCGATGGCCCTCCGCCAGCAGTTCCGGGACGAGCCGGCCGCCGATGTACCCCGTGGCGCCGGTGACCAGACAGCGCAGCGATTCCCGGCCGTGGCCGTGTGCGGTCATGAGTTCCGGGCCCTTCGCGTCGACGGCCCCCTGACCATGGCTTCCCCGCGGGGGCGGCCGACGGATGCGGCGAGGTCCGTGAACGCACGATCGAGTGATCCCGGGAGGCGGCCTCGCCGACCGCGTGGCCACCGGGCACGACCGGAAGCGGGACGAGTGCGGGAACGGCGCGCGACCGGAGGTGGGATGCGGCGCGGCCGGCTCAACCGTCGGCGCCACCGAACCGGGCCACCGCCTGGGCCATCGACCCGCGCCATCGACCGGCCGGTATCCCGTCGGCGTCCGGCTGCGGCGGACGGGTGGGCGGACGCGCCCGACGTCCGTACCGGCTCCGCCAGGCGCACTCGCCCGACGTCCGCACCGGCTCCGCCAGGCGCACTCGCCCTACCGCCGCACCGGCTCGGTCCCGACCGCCGTGTGTCACCCGGGTGGACGCTTCTTGAACATGCTTGCCGCGACAGCGGGCAGGCGTAGGACAAGGACGTATTCGTATCGAAGCCGGAGGTGTCAGTCACTATGGGCGCGAAGGTGTTGGAGCGTTTCCCCGCTGGAGCTCCGCGCGGATCGTGGCCGGCGGAGGAGTCGGCGGCCAGGCTGCGGGCCGAGGGGGAGCCCGCGACCGTGGTGATGGATCTGAAGTCGGACGCCTTCCTCGTCGTGGTCCCGGCGGGCGAGGAGGACTGACCGCGCGGAGCCGGCCGCACCCTACGGTCGGGCGCCGGCCGCGACCAGCGTCCGCGCCGTCCGCACGAACGCCTCGTGCAGGTCCCGTGCCGCCTGCGGCACGGAGTCCGCGCGCCGCCTCCGCAGCATGAGCAGCACCCGCGTGGTGTCGCCGCCGATGGGCCGGTAGGTGATCGCCCCGCGCCGCTCCAGCGGGTCCCCGGCCACGCTGAAGTCGGGCAGGACCGTCGCCCCGAGCCCTTCGGCGACCATCAGCTTGCCCATCTCCGCACCGTCGGTGGAGTAGGCGAAGGCCGGGCCGTGCCCGTCGAGGAGCCGGTGCACATAGCGGTGCATCACATAGCCGGAGCGCATCCCGATCAGCGGCACGCCCAGCAGGTCCTCGACCGTGACCGACGCCAGCGAGGCCAGCGGGCTGTCGGGCCGTACGCACACCACCGGCCGTCCGCGCAGCAGTTCGGTGGACTCGAAGTCGGCGGGCATGTCGTCGCCCTCCAGATGGTTGACCAGCCCCAGGTCGAACCCGCCCTCCAGGAGGGTCCGGTGGATGTCGGTCTGCTGGGCGGCCACCACCTCCACCTGGGTGACCGGATGCGCCGCGCGGAACTCCCGCAGTACCGGGATGAGCAGCGGCACGGTCGCCGCGTTCACCGTGCCCACCCGCACCATGCGGCTGATCCGGTGCCGCTCGCCCGCCGCCGCGCGCAGCCGGTCCACCGCTTCCAGCACCCCGACGATGTGCGGCAGCAGCTCGCGGCCCGAGGCGCTCATCGTCGCCCCCGACCGCTTGCGCTCCAGCAGGTCCACTCCCAGCTCGCGCTCCAGGTTGCGCACCGTCTCGCTCAACGCGGGCTGGGAGAGCCGCAGTTCCTCGGCGGCCCGGCGCAGCGAACCGAGCCGGGTGACCGCCGCGATGTATTCCAGCTGTTCTGTCCGCACCCCGGAAGAATGCGGGCCCATTCCCCACCGGTTCAAGGGTTTCCCTGTCACGCCTTCGTGAAATTCAATGGTCCGCGATACGAGACCGGTCGGGTTCTCCTTGACTGCCGAGACCGGCGGCTGCCACGATCGACGGCATGAAGATGCGACTGGACCTCACGCGGCGACGCCATGTCGACCTCGCGCGCGTCTCCAGCGCCTCCTGTCGCGCCGCGGCCTGATTCCCCGATCCGCCGCACCTCTTTCCCACCGCGCCACCTGCCCTGACCGCAGGTGTTCGCCGTGTCGTCGCAGCACCGCTCGAATTCACCGCTCTCCCTTGCGCAGCGTGAATTCGGCGTGCCCGAAAACGCATCCGCGCACCAGGAGTTCCGCATGCCCGCAACGCCCGTGAAATTCGCCTACTGGGTCCCCAACGTCAGCGGAGGACTCGTCACCAGCAAGATCGAACAGCGCACCGACTGGGGATACGACTACAACCGCGAACTCGCCGTCCTCGCCGAGAACAACGGTTTCGAGTACGCCCTCAGCCAGGTCCGCTACATGGCCAGTTACGGCGCCGAGTACCAGCACGAGTCGACCAGCTTCAGCCTCGCCCTGCTGCTCGCCACGCAGCGTCTGAAGGTGATCGCCGCCGTGCACCCCGGCCTGTGGCACCCCGGCGTGCTGGCCAAGCTCGGCGCCACCGCCGACCACATCTCGGGCGGCCGTTTCGCCGTCAACGTCGTCTCGGGCTGGTTCAAGGGCGAGTTCACCGCCCTCGGCGAACCGTGGCTGGAGCACGACGAACGCTACCGCCGCTCCGAGGAGTTCATCCGCGCCCTGCGCCAGATCTGGACCGAGGACCACACCGAACTCGCCGGGGACTTCTACCGGCTGCGCGACTTCACCCTCAAGCCCAAACCCCTCAACACACCCGAGCGCCCCCACCCGGAGATCTTCCAGGGCGGCAACTCCACCGCCGCCCGCGCCATGGCCGGCCGGGTCTCCGACTGGTACTTCTCCAACGGCAAGGACTTCGACGGGGTGACCGAGCAGATCGCCGACGTCCGCCGGTCGGCCGCCGAAGTGGGCCGCGCGGCACCGAAGTTCGGCCTCAACGGCTTCCTCATCGCCCGCGACACCGAGGCGGAGGCCCGCTCCACCCTCCGCGAGATCGTCGCCAAGGCCGACAGCGAGGCCGTCGAGGGCTTCGGTGCCGCCGTCAAGCAGGCCGGGCAGTCCACCGCCGACGGCAAGGGCATGTGGCAGGACTCCTCCTTCGAGGACCTGGTCCAGTACAACGACGGATTCCGCACCGGCCTCATCGGCACGCCCGAGCAGATCGCCGAACGCATCGTCGCCTACCGCCGGCTCGGCGTCGACCTGCTGCTCCTCGGGTTCCTCCACTACCACGAGGAGGTCGAGTACTTCGGCAAACGCGTGCTGCCCCTCGTGCGCGAACTGGAGGCCCAACTCCCCGACACCGACGCCGAGTCCGTTCCCGCCCACGCCTGATCGCCCCCACGCCTTCCGCACCGCACAGCGAAAGAGGTCACCGAGCATGAGCACCGTCACGCCCGCCGACTGGCAGACCCACCCCGCCCCCACCACCGCCGAGGCGTGGATCGCCCGCGCCGCCGAGGTGGCCGCCGTCCTCGCCACCGACGCCGCCGAGCGCGACCGCGCGGGCGCCGCCCCCCACGCGGAGGTCCAGCTCCTGAAGGACGCCGGCCTGGTCACCCTGCTCGGCCCCGCCGAGCACGGCGGCGGGGGCGAGCGCTGGCCCACCGCCTACCGCGTCGTCCGCGAGATCGCCAAGGCCGACGGCTCCATCGGCCAGCTCCTCGGCTACCACTACCTGTGGAACTGGGCCGCCCGCCTCGTCGGCACCCGCGAGCAGTGGGAGCACGTGGAGGCCGAGGCCGCGCGCAACCGCTGGTTCTTCGGCGGGGCCGTCAACCCGCGTGACAAGGACGTCACCGTCACCGAGGACGGCGACGACCTCGTCTTCACCGGCCGCAAGTCCTTCTCCACCGGCAGCAGGGTCTCCGACGTCACCGTCCTGGAGGGCGTCCTCGACGGCACCGACCAGCACGTCTTCGCCATCGTGCCCTCCGACAGCGAGGGTCTGACCTTCCACGACGACTGGGACAACATCGGCCAGCGCCTCACCGAGAGCGGCAGCGTCACCATCGACGGGGTCCGCACCCCCTGGTCCTCGGCCGCCGGCTACGTCGACAAGGTGTTCCAGCCGCGCACCTACAACACCCTCAACGTCCCCACCATCCAGCTGGTGTTCGTCAACTTCTACCTCGGCATCGCGGGCGGCGCCCTGGAGACGGCCGCCACCTACACCCGCACCAAGGCCCGCTCCTGGCTGCACGGCGGCCACGAGCGGGCGGTCGACGAGCCCTACGTCATCGACATCTACGGCGACCTCACCGCCAAGCTCTGGGCGGTCGAGGCCCTCGCCGACGCCGTCGCCGCCGAAGGGCAGAAGCTGCACGACGACCCCGACGCGGTGACCGCCCAGACCCGCGGCGACTTCGAGGTACGGGTGGCCGCGGTCAAGGCACGCGCCACCGACGTCGCCCTGGAGATCTCCAGCCGCATCTTCGAGGTGACCGGAGCCCGCTCCACGGCCACCTCCGAGGGCCTCGACCGTTTCTGGCGCAACGTGCGCACCCACACCCTCCACGACCCCGTCGCCTACAAGCGGCGCGAGGTCGGCCGCTGGGTCCTCGAGGGCGAACTGCCCGAACCCACCTGGTACTCCTGACCCGCTCCGGGGGCGCCTCGCACACCGAGGCGCCCCCGCCCCCTCCCGAAAGAGGACCCATGGCCACCGTCCTGTCCGTCTCCGGCAGCCCTTCCGCCACCTCCCGCACCGGTCGGCTGCTCCGCCACCTCGACCAGCGCCTGATCGCCCAGGGCCACGAGGTCGTCCCGCTCGACGTGCGCACCGTCCCGGCCGAGGCCCTCCTGGGCGCCGACTTCCGCCACCCCGCGATCGTCGAGGCCACCGAGCTGTTCGCGCGCGCCGACGGCGTCGTCGTGGGCACGCCCGTCTACAAGGCGTCGTACTCCGGTGTCCTCAAGGCGCTCCTCGACCTGCTGCCGCAGTACGCGCTCGCCGGCAAGACGGTGCTGCCGCTCGCCACCGGCGGTTCTGTCGCCCACGTCCTCGCCATCGACTACGCCCTGCGGCCCGTACTGAACTCCATGGGCGCGACCCACATCGTGCAGGGCTGGTTCACCCTCGACAAGGACATCACGGCGCACGAGGACGGCTCGCTGACCGTCGCCCCGGCCGCCGCCGAGGCGCTCGGCCAGGTCGTCGACCAGTTCTCCACCGTCCTCGGCCGCACGCCGTACCTCGCCGCGGCGAGCTGAGGCCACCGTGACCGCCCATGTGATCGCCGGCGACGCCGAGGCCCTCGCCGTCGCCGCCGCCCTGGCCGACGAGTTCCGTGCCGGAGCAGCCGAGCGCGACGCCGAACGGCGGCTGCCGCGGGCCGAGCTGGACCGGCTCTCCGCCTCCGGGCTGCTGGCCGTCACCGTCCCCGCCGAGCACGGCGGCGCGGACGTGAGCGCGCGGACCCTCGCGGAGATCCTCCGGCTGCTCGGCACCGCCGATGGCAGCCTGGCGCAGATTCCGCAGAGCCACTTCGCCTACGTCAATGTGATCCGCCGTCAGGGGACGCCGGACCAGCGAAAGTTCTTCTTCGCCGAACTGCTCTCCGGCCGCCGCTTCGGCAACGCCCAGTCCGAGGCGGGCACCCGGCACGTCCAGGACATCCGCACCCGCCTGACTCCGCGGCCCGACGGCTCCTACACCCTCACCGGCGTCAAGCACTACTCCACCGGCGCGCTCTTCGCCGACTGGATCCCGGTCCTGGCCCGCGCCGAGGACGACAAGCTGCACGTCGCCTACGTGCCCGCCGACGCCCCCGGCCTCACCGTCGTCGACGACTGGGACGGCATGGGACAGCGCACGACGGCCAGCGGCACCGTCCGTCTCGACGGCGTGCCGGTGCCGGGTGACCGCGTCCTGCCCCACCACCTCACCTTCGAAGGGCCGCAACTCCACGGCGCCGTCGCCCAGTTGCTGCACGCCGCCATCGACACCGGTCTCGCCGCGGGCGCGCTCGCGGAGGCGGCCGAGTTCGTGCGGACCAAGAGCCGGCCGTGGTTCGAGAGCGGCGTCGAGACGGCCGCCGAGGATCCGCTGCTGATCCAGCGCTTCGGCGAACTGTCCGTACAGGTGAGGGCGTCGGAGGCGCTGCTGCGGGAGGCCGCCCGCACGGTCGACGCGGCGGACGCCCACCTCACCGACGACACGGCCGCCGAGGCGTCCGTCGCGGTGGCCGCGGCCAAGGTGCAGGCGGCGCAGACCGCCGTGGAGGTGGCGGGAGCCCTGTTCGAGGTGGGCGGCACCCGCTCGGCACTGCACACCCTCAACCTGCACCGGCACTGGCGCGACGCCCGCACCCACACCCTGCACGACCCCGCCCGCTGGAAGCTCCAGCACATCGGCCGGTACGTCCTCAACGGGACCCGCCCGCCCCGCCACGGCCTGCTCTAGGCCGGCTCCCGACGGACATCGCTGATCGGAGACCCCACGTGTCCCTCACCTTCCACTGGTTCCTGCCCACCAACGGCGACAGCCGCCATGTCGTCGGCGGCGGTCACGGCACCCCCGCCACCGCCTCCGGACGGGACCGGCCCCCCACGGTCGGCTATCTGAGCCAGATCGCCCGCGCCGCCGAGGACCTCGGCTTCGAGGGCGCGCTCACGCCGACCGGCGCGTGGTGCGAGGACGCGTGGCTGACCACCGCCATGGTCAGCCAGCACACCGAGCGGCTGAAGTTCCTGGTCGCGTTCCGGCCCGGATTCGTCTCGCCCACCCTCGCCGCGCAGATGGCCTCGACCTTCCAGCGGCAGACCGGCGGACGCCTCCTGCTGAACGTCGTCACCGGCGGCGAGAGCCACGAGCAGCGCGCCTACGGCGACTTCCTCGACAAGGACGACCGCTACCGCCGTACCGGCGAATTCCTCCAGATAGTCCGGGAGCTGTGGGAGGGCAAGGCCGTCGACCTGAAGGGCGAGCATCTGCGCGTCGAGGACGCCAGGCTGGCGCGGGTGCCGGACCCCGTCCCCGAGGTGTACTTCGGAGGCTCCTCACCGATCGCCGGGGAGATCGCCGCCCGCCACGTCGACGTGTACCTCACCTGGGGAGAGCCGCCCGCGCAGGTCGCCGAGAAGATCGCCTGGATCCGGGGGCTCGCGGCCCGGCAGGGACGGACCGTGCGGTTCGGCATCCGGCTGCACGTGATCACGCGGGACACCTCCGCGGCGGCCTGGGCGGAGGCCGACCGGCTGCTCGCCGGCTTCGACCCCGCCACCGTGAAGTCCGTACAGGCCGGCCTGGCGCGCAGCGAGTCCGAGGGACAGCGGCGGATGCTCGCCCTGCACGGAGGCGACCGCAACGGCCTGGAGATCCACCCCAACCTGTGGGCCGGGATCGGTCTGGTCCGCGGCGGCGCCGGGACCTCGCTGGTCGGAAGCCACGCAGAGGTCGCCGACCGGATCAAGGAGTACGCGGCGCTGGGCATCGAGGAGTTCGTGCTGTCCGGGTATCCGCATCTGGAGGAGGCCTACTGGTTCGGGGAGGGGGTGCTGCCACGGCTGGCCGCGGACGGGCTGTGGACGCATCCGGCGGGGGAGAAGGACGCCCCGGTGCAGGTACCGTTCGCCGGCTGACCGCGACTCCGGCCCCCGCCGTCACCTTCCCGCCTGCCGGGCGGTCGGGCGGTCGACGGGAGTGCGAAGACCGAAGTGCGAGGACAGGCGTCAGGGCAGCAGGGCGGCGAGGTGCGCCCCGCGGGACTCCTGCGTCTGGCCCTGGACCATGAGGAACAGGGCCTCCCGCGCCAGCCGTTGGGCCCGGCTCGTCAGCGACAGGGAACGGCCGCCGCCCGCCACCACCGCCGCCGTCGTGGCCGCGTGCAGCACCTCGTACGCGCGGATCCTGAGGGACAGACGCTCGTCCAGGTGCTCGTGGTGGACCGGGTGGTCGGCCGACGCGTAGGCCCGGTCGCGGACCTCGGTGAGACGGGCGCGCAGGGGAGCCGCCGTGTCCTCGTCCAGCAGGGCGAGGGCCGACTCCGTCACACCGAACACCGCCGGGTTCGCGGCCACCGTCTTCGGGCGGTCCGTCGCGGCCCACCGCGAGAACGGCGTCCGCAGCGCCACCGCCTCCTCCGGCACGTGGAACCCCGCCAGCTCCAGGGAGACCGTGCGGGCCGCGGTGAGCGCGGTCAGCCGCATCGGGGCCGACGCCCGCAGCCCCGGCTGCTCCCGCGCCTCGGCGAAGGCGAACAGCGCCTCGTCGGCGTCGGTCACACCGGCCAGCAGCATCACGTCGTTCAGCCCCCACCCCGTGTACCAGGGGACCCGGCCGTCGAAGCGCCACCCGTCGCCCTCCCGCGTCACCCGCACCGGCGTCCGCGGATGGGCGCGCAGATGGGCGTACGCCACACCCGACAGCAGCTCACCGCGGGCCAGAGGGCCGAGGAGGCGCTCGCGGACCGGACCCCCACTCCTGGCCAGCGTCAGCACCGGCGTGTGGTGCTGTGTCTGCACGAACCAGGTCGAGCAGCACGCCCCCGCGAGGATCTCCGCCGTCTCCCGCACCACGGACGCGGGCGCCGCCGAGCCGCCGTACTCCTTCGGCGCGTGCAGCCCGAGCAGGCCCGAGCGCCGGATCTCCGCGAGATGGGCGGCGGGGACCTCCGACTGATCCACCTCCTCGGCGTGCGGGGCGAGAAGCGTGTCCGCGAGGTGCCGGGCACGGGCGACGAGCGGGTGCGGTGCGGTCATGGACGGGATTCTCCCCGGGGCGCCGCGCGGGGGTTCCCTCAGGGGGCGTGCCGTTCGGGTGGGAGGCGAACGGCATCGCGGCGGCACGGCGAGCCGCGGATCGCGCCACGGCGGCAGTCAGGAAGTACTGCCGGGTGTTCGCCGGCGGGCGCACGGCCCGGAGACGGCCACGGCGCCGCGGCCCGTCGGGACGGACGTCTTCACGGGGAACGGCGCACGGCGGGCGGCGACGTCGATCGCCGACGGGCCGCCGTACGCCGAGAGCGAGGGCGAGGTACCTCGGCGGGATCCGCCCGGTCGAGGCCCCGCACCGGGACGGCCGGACGGCCTGGGCCACCACGGACCCCGTCGAGGTGTTCCGCACGGACTGCGGCCGTCCCCGTCCGCCTCCGGGCGACACCGACATCGACCTCTCCGGCGAAGCCGGGCGACACGTGTGTGGCGGCGGCGCCGGCGCGAGGGGCCGTCGAGCCGGGGAATGTATTTTGGTACGCGAAAGGTTGGCATATACACCGAGCAGACCGCTCGCCCCCTCCGTCCAGGGCTGAGAAGCCCGCGCACCACCAGCGAGGCACCGTGACCACCGCCACCCCCGAGCAGCCCGCCGACGTCGTCGCCCGGCTGCGCGCCACCTTCCGCACCGGCCGGACCAAGCCCGCCGCCTGGCGGACCGGACAGCTGCGCCGCCTGCGCGAGATGCTCACGGAACGCGGCGACGAGCTGGCCGCGGCCCTCCACACCGACCTCGGCAAGAGCGCCACGGAGGCCTACCGCACCGAGATCGACTTCACCGTCCGAGAGATCGACCACACGCTCGACCACCTCGACGACTGGCTGCGCCCCGAGCCCGCGCCGGTCCCCGCGCACCTGGGCCCCGACGCCCGCGCGTGGACCCAGTACGACCCGCTCGGCGTCGTCCTCGTCATCGCCCCCTGGAACTACCCGGCCCAACTGCTGCTCGCCCCGCTCGTCGGCGCCCTCGCGGCGGGCAACGCCGTCGTCGTCAAGCCCAGTGAGCTGGCCCCGGCCACCTCCGCGGCGCTGGCCCGGCTGCTGCCCGCCTGTCTCGACACCGACGCGGTCGCCGTCGTCGAGGGCGGCGTCCCGGAGACCACGGCCCTTCTGGCGGAGCGCTTCGACCACATCTTCTACACCGGCAACGGCACCGTCGGCCGTATCGTGATGCGCGCCGCCGCCGAACACCTCACCCCGGTCACTCTCGAACTCGGCGGCAAGTCACCGGCGTTCGTCGACCGCGACACCGACCTCGCCGTGGTCGCCGACCGGCTGGCCCGCGGCAAGTTCCTCAACGCCGGCCAGACCTGCGTCGCCCCCGACTACGTCCTCACCGACCCCCGGACCGCCGCCGCCCTGGAACCCCTCCTCGCCGCGGCCGTCGAGAAGGTCCACGGCGCCGACCCGCGGACCTCCGGCGAGTACGGCCGGATCATCAACGAGCGCCACTTCGACCGGCTCACCGGCCTGCTCGGCTCGGGACGCGTCGTGGTCGGCGGGGACAGCGACCGCACGGACAAGTACATCGCGCCGACCGTCCTCGCCGACGTGGACCCCGCCTCGCCCGTCATGCGGGAGGAGATCTTCGGGCCGATCCTGCCGATCGTGACCGCCGACGGACTCGACGAGGCCATCGCGTTCATCAACGACCGCGACAAGCCGCTCGCGCTCTACGTCTTCTCCGAGTCCGAGGAGACCCGTGCGCGCATCGCCGCCGAGACCTCTTCCGGTGGCCTCGGCCACGGCCTGCCGCTCGCCCATCTCACCGTCTCGGACCTGCCGTTCGGCGGAGTGGGGGAGAGCGGCATGGGCAACTACCACGGCCGGTACTCGATGGAGACCTTCAGCCACCGCAAGGCGGTGCTGGAGAAGCCGCTGAGCTGAGCCGACGACGGGAGGGGCACTCCGGTCGCGGGAGAGAGCGGCGGTGGCCGGGGGAGCCCGGGTGGCCGGGGGTGGCCGGGGCGCTTCACCCGGCCACCCGCCCGGCCACCCGCCCGGCCACCCGTCCGCCCGGGCCAAGTGGTCTACACCCTTGACTGGTACAGACCAAAGCGGTTGAGTATGCCTCCACACCCCCCACCACGGCCGCCCCCGAGCCGTGACCGGTCCCACCGGCACGCGCGCCAGGCCCTGCTCCGCCCTGCCCTGCGCAGGGGACGGCCGTGCTCCGCGAAGGAGTTGATCCCGTGTCGAGGCGTCGTATCTCCGCGGTCGTGACCGCACTCGTCCTCTCCAGCGCCGTACCGGTGCTCCTGCCGGCCACGAGCGCGTCCGCCGCCGCCTGTTCCAGCTACCCGAACTGGGTGGCCGGCAAGGCCTACCGCACCGGCGACATCGTCCGCTACACCGACGGCAGGGCCTACATCGCCGAACACGACAACCCGGGCTACGACCCCGTCATCAGCACCTGGTACTGGGAGCCGTACGCCTGCGACAACGGCCCGGGGACGCCGGTCGGCACCTTCGTGGTCACCGAGGCGCAGTTCAACCAGATGTTCCCGGGCCGGAACTCCTTCTACACCTACAGCGGTCTGACCGCGGCCCTCAAGGCCTACCCCGGCTTCGCCACCACCGGCAGCGACACCACCAGGAAGCAGGAGGCGGCGGCCTTCCTCGCCAACGTGGGCCACGAGACCGGCGGACTGGTGCACGTCGTCGAGCAGAACACCGCCAACTACCCGCACTACTGCGACTGGAGCCAACCGTACGGCTGCCCGGCGGGCCAGGCGGCCTACTACGGTCGCGGCCCCATCCAGCTCAGCTGGAACTTCAACTACAAGGCCGCGGGTGACGCCCTCGGCATCGACCTCCTCAACAACCCCTGGCTGGTGCAGAACGACGCGGCCGTGGCCTGGAAGACGGCCCTGTGGTACTGGAACACCCAGAACGGCCCCGGCACCATGACCCCCCACAACGCCATGGTCAACGGCGCCGGCTTCGGCCAGACCATCCGCTCCATCAACGGTTCCCTGGAGTGCGACGGCAAGAACCCGGCGCAGGTGCAGAGCCGGGTGACCAAGTACCAGCAGTTCGCGCAGATACTCGGCGTCTCCGCGGGCGGCAATCTCTCCTGCTGACCCGGTCGGCGTGTGCGAGACTCCGCCGATGACCTCGGAAAGGATCTCCGCGCACGCCGCGGGCACCTGGAAACTGGGCGACACGACCGTCGGCCGCGTCGGCTTCGGCACGATGCGGCTGACCGGCGACGCCGCCTTCCACCTGGGCAGACCGAGCGACCGTGACCGGTCGATCGCCGTCCTGCGCAAGGCGGTCGACCTCGGCGTCGATCACATCGACACCGCCGCCTTCTACTTCTCCTCCCTGCGCTCCGCCAACGAACTCCTCAACAGCGCGCTCGCGCCCTACCCGGACGACCTGCTCATCGCCGCCAAGGTCGGCCCCGTCCGTCACCGGTCGGGGGAGTGGGGCACCTCGGCGCGCCCCGAGGAACTCCGCGGCCACGTCGAGGAGAACCTGCGCCAGCTCGGCCGCGACCACCTCGACCTCGTCTACCTGCGCCGGATGGGTCAGGACTCGATCGCCGAACACTTCGGCGCCCTCGCCGAACTGCGCCAGGCGGGCCTGGTCCGCCACCTCGGCATCTCGGCCGTCGAGTCCCGCCACCTCGCCGAGGCGCAGGCCATCGCCCCGGTGGTCGGCGTCCAGAACCGCTACGGCCTCGGCCACCGGTCGCCCGGCACCGAGGACCTGCTGCGGCTCTGCGGTGAACAAGGCATCGCCTTCGTCCCGTTCTACGCCATCGCCGGCGACAGCGGCCCGCGGGGCGCCACGGCGGCCCACGACACGGCGGTCCTGGCGGCGGCCCGTGCCCACGAGGCGAGCCCAGCGCAGATCCGTCTGGCCTGGACCCTCGCCCAGGGGCCGCACGTCCTGGCCATCCCCGGCACCGGCGACCCCGAGCACCTCACGGAGAACGTGGCCGCGGGGAGCCTGCGGCTCACGGCCGGGGAACTGGACCGTCTGAACGAGGCCCACGGCAGGGCGGGCTGACCACCGCCGCACCCGGCGGGAGGCGCCGGTGCCGTCCCGCGGCCCACACTCCTTCGCGCATCATCTGCCGCCCGCGCAGCTCGCGCTCCTCCCGCCAAGGCCCGCACCTCACGCGGTCGCACCCGGAAGAACCCGTACGCCGCGCTGTCCCGGCCCCGAAGTCCTGGCCCAGACACCGGGGAACAAGTAACCCGCCGATAGGAAGTGGGCTCTACGGGGTGGGGTCGAGGGTCTTGCGTACGACGCCGACGGACACCTTGAACTTTTTCTGGTGAGGGGAGCGCGGCGGAGGCTGCATCTGTACGGGGTGGGGAGGTCAGCGCTTGCGTCGCTTGACGACGTAGGCGTACTGGTCGGGCCAGGTCGGCTCGGCGCCGAGCGCGAGCGCGGCGTGCTGGGCCCAGGAGGGGTTGCGGAGCAGTTCGCGGCCGAGGAAGACGGCGTCGGCCTGCCCGCCTGTGATGATGTCCTCGGCCTGCTGCGGCTCGGTGATGATGCCGACGGCTGCGGTGGGGATGCCGGCCTGGTTGCGGGCCTGCTCCGCGAAGGGCACCTGGTAGTTCGGCCCGGCGACGATCTTGGCGTCGCGGACCGTGCCGCCGGTGGACACGTCCAGCAGGTCGACGCCGCGGGCCTGGAGTTCCTTGGCCAGGCGGACGGTGTCCTCCCCGGTCCAGCCCTCGCGGGTGTCCTCGGGGTTCTCGGTCAGCCAGTCGGTGGCCGAGGTGCGGAAGAACACCGGCAGGTCCTCGGGCCACACGGCGCGGACGGCGTCGACGACCTCCAGGGCGAAGCGGATGCGGTTC
Organism: Streptomyces sp. NPDC006259; assembly: GCF_042870975.1. Lineage (NCBI taxonomy): Bacteria > Bacillati > Actinomycetota > Actinomycetes > Kitasatosporales > Streptomycetaceae > Streptomyces > Streptomyces sp. NPDC006259. Next base: position 721,605 of record NZ_JBIAHY010000002.1, read on the forward strand.
CCGAAGCTGCCGCCGTAGGCGTCGGTGCGGTGGTTGGAGGCCGGGGAGAGGAAGGAGTTGATCAGGTAGCCGTGGGCGCCGTGCACCTCGGCCACCTGGAATCCGGCGGCCAGCGCGCGCCGCGCGGAGTCCGCGAAGTCGCGTACGAGCTGCCCGATCTTGTCCACGGTCAGCTCGTGCGGGACGGCGAGTCCGTCGTACGCGACCGGACTGGGGGCGACGGGCTGCCAGCCGTTCTCCTCCTCGGAGAGGTAGCGGTCGGACAGCCACGGCTTGTCGACGGACGCCTTGCGGCCCGCGTGCGCAAGCTGGATGGCAGGGACGGAACCGTGCGACTTGATCGCCTCGGTGATGCGGGTGAACGCCTCCTGCTGGCGGTCGTTCCACAGGCCCAGATCCCAGGGGCTGATGCGCCCGTCGGGCCGGACGCCGGTGGCCTCGGCCATCACCAGACCGGCGCCGCCGGCGGCACGGGGGGCCAGGTGGGTGAGGTGGAAGTCGGTCGGCACCCCGGTCTCCTCGCCCTCGGGGGCAGCGGAGTACATGCACATCGGGGACATCCACACGCGGTTGGGTATCGACAGGGAACGCAGGGTGAGGGGGGTGAACAGGGAACTCATGCGGGGTGCCTCTTTCGTGATCGGTGGCATCGGGACGGGGCGGCTGCCGTCCGGTGTCGGGCGAGGACCGTGTGGAGGCCCGCGAGGGCAGGGGCGTAGGCCGCTTCCAGGACCGCGGTCGGCTTCCCGGTGGGCGGTGCCCTGGGCCGGGACGAAGGTGGCGTGCCGGCTGAGGAAGGCGCCGCCGGTGTCGGTGACGGGCTGGACGTGCAGCGTCGAGCGGTGGCCGCGGACCGGCTGCGGTGCCTCGACGATCTCGTACGTCAGCTTCCGGTCGACCTCGTCCGGGCCCACGAGCCGTTCCCGCTAGGTGCTGCCGTCCACCCCGGTGAGGAGGCGGACCGCACCGGGGGTGAGCCCGGTGCCGCCCCCGATGATCTCGCTCGCCCGGATGGCCGGGTGACAGTCGGGCAGGCCGTCGAACTGCCGGACGACGGCCCATGTCCGGTCCGCAGAGCTGGTGAAGACGGAATTCCGGTACGCGGCTGCCATCAGGCGGGCAGACGGGTGTCGAGGACGAAGTCGGTCTCGATGAGCTGGCCGGGGAAGAACAGCGACGCCACGCCGATGGTGCTGCTGGTGGGGCGATGGTCGCCGAAGTAGGCCAGGTTGGCGGCCGCCATCGCGTTGCTGTACTTCGGCAGGTCCACGATGTACTGGGTCTCGGAGACGACCTGGTTGCGGGTGGCACCGTAGTGGGCGAGGACCTTCTCGAAGTTGGTGAAGACCTGCTCGCTCTGGGCCTCGAAGTCGCCCGGGTGGAGGAAGTTGCCCTCGTCGTCATGGGAGAGCTGGCCCGAGACGTAGATCGTGTGGTCGACCTTGATGGCCTGGGCGAAGCCGAACTCGCGCTCGCCCGAGACGCCGTGGCTGTAGGAATCGATCGCAGTCATGGTGGTTGTCCTTCTCTGGTAGGGGATGCGGGGGTAGGTGGCGCCGGGCTCAGGCGGCCAGGCGGGCGACCGCGTCCGCGACGGGGGTGTCCCCGGAGGTCAGCTCGACGACCACGCGCCTGAGGGCGGGCTCGTGCAGAGCCGCGTCGATGAACGCGGCGACATCGTCGCGGTGCACGTCGCCGTACTCGACGGCAGGCCCGGCGGTGACCCGGCCGCTGCCGGGGGTGTCCAGCAGGGTTCCGGGGCGGACGATCAGCCAGTCGAGATCGGTGCGCGCCAGGTACACGTCGGCGCTCTTCTTGACCTTGATGTAGTGCTCGAAGCCCTCACCGGCCGCGCCGCCGCGCAGCGCATCGGGGAAGACCGAGACCAGGACGAACCGTGTCACCCCGGCGAGCGCGGCCGCGTCGGCTGCCTTCTCCAGGCCCTTGCCGTCGATGAGGGTGGTCTTGTCCATGCCGGTTCCGTGGGCGCCGGCCGAGAACACCACCGCGTCGTGCCCGGCGAGCTTGTCCGCGAGCTCTTCCACGGAGTCGGCGATCAGGTCGCCGGTCACCGGCGTCGCCCCGGTCGCGCGGATCGTGTCGGCCTGGGCCGGGCTGCGGTGCATGCCCGTCACCTCGTCACCGCGCTCGGACAGCAGACTGGCGAGCCTCCTGCCGACACTTCCAGCGGCACCGATCTGGAACACCTTCATGGAAACCGTCTCCTTTCTGGCCGGATGACCGGCTACCCACTTGTCTCAATGTTGACATTAAGACAAACACGGGAATGTTAACATTGCAACATGGAGCAGATGCACGTCATGGACGCGGTGGCCCCCGCCCGCCGTCGCGGACTGGCCGACGAGGTCGCCGACCGGATCCGGGAGGCGATCTTCAGCGGCGTCTACCCCCCCGGGGCACCGCTGCGCGAGGTCGAACTCTCCGGCGTTCTGCGGGTCAGTAGAGGTCCGGTGCGTGAGGCTCTGCGCGTACTGGAGCGCGAGGGACTCGTGCACTGCGCCTGGCACCGCGGCACCGTCGTCACCACGCTGTCCGCCGAGGACGTCGCCGAACTCGACAGTCTGCGCGGCGCGCTGGAGGACCTCGCCGTCCAGCAGGTCATCGCCCACGCCTCCGAGGAGGACCTCGCCGCCATCGAGAAGGCGGCCGACGTGATGGAGCACACGACGCACCCGCACGACATGGTCCGCCTGGACATCGCCTTCCACGACACCGTCTTCGCCGCCACCCGCCACCAGCGTCTCACCGCGGCCTGGGAGGCCATCCGCTGCCAGGTCCACCTGTTCCTGCTGACCCGCATCGGCCTCAGCACCGACGGCTACCTCGGCTGCATCCCCCAGGAGCACCACGCACTGGCCGCCGCCCTGCGCGCCCGCGACCCCCAGGTCGCCCTCCCCCTCTTCGCCGCCCACCGCCGCCACGCCGTGGACGTCGTCACAGGTACGTCGAACCCAGCCTGAGGACCGGTCCGCCGGCATCTGGGCGCCCCCAGCGTTGATGTATTCCGTGCGTTTTCGTCACCGCCCGCCCCGGCAACCATGGACATGTGCGACGACAGCCGGTCACAGGTAGCCGGCGTACGGCCGGCACCGCTCGACCGGTCCGCCGCTTCGTCAGGCCGCGCCGCCGACGAAGCGATCCCGCGCCGCGCAGGAACCACGTCCCGTGTGTCCCCGAAGGCCGGCCGGGCCCGGGTGCCGTCCCGCAGATCGCGGCCGGTGGGACGGGTGAGCCGCGTCGACAGCCACGGACACACTCCCGGTCCCGGACGCACCACGGCGCGAGGAGACACGGCACCCCGTCCGGCCCGGCCGTGGCCACCCGGGACGTCGATCTCCCGGTCCAGCCGGTCGAGAACGTCCAGCCCGCGCCGCCGAGGGCCGCCGAAGCGGCTCGATGATCTCCATGCCCAGGACGCCGGCCACCCGCTCGTCCCGCCCACCTCGGTCTCCGGTCCCGACCGGGCACGGGACGCGAGTCCCAGGTCCCCGGGCCCTTCCGAGGACCTGCGGACCCCGTCCCTCCGGATGCGACTGGCGCCCGTAAGGTTTTACGTATAACCTCTTCCGCTAATCACCGCTCCGGAAAGGCCCCGATGAGTCGCATCGCCCTGGTCACCCTCGTCGTCGACGACTACGACGAGGCGATCCGCTTCTACACCGAGGCCGTCGGCTTCCGTCTGGTCGAGGACGAGGCGCGTCCCGACGGCTCCCGCTGGGTCGTCGTGCGGCCGGGCGACCACCAGGACGCCACCGGCCTGCTGCTGGCCCGGGCGAAGGACGGGGCCCAGCGCTCCCGCGTCGGCGACCAGACCGGCGGCCGGGTCGGGTTCTTCCTGCACACCGGCGACTTCGCGGGCGACCACGCCCGGATGAGCGCCGCCGGCGTGACCTTCCTGGAGGAGCCCCGTCACGAGCCGTACGGCTCCGTCGCCGTCTTCCAGGACCTGTACGGAAACCGCTGGGACCTGCTCCAGCCCGCCGGCTGACCCCGCGGACCCGACCGGCCCCCATCGCACCCCGCCCCACCGCCCCGCTCTAGGAAAGTCGCACCATGAACGCTACGCGCGTAGACGCCGCCACCCTCCGCCGGCTCCCCAAGGCCGTCCTGCACGACCACCTCGACGGCGGTCTGCGCCCCGCCACGGTCGTCGAGCTGGCCGAGGCGGTGGGCCACACCCTGCCCACCACCGACCCGGAGGAACTGGCCGCCTGGTACTTCGAGGCCGCCAACTCCGGCGACCTGGTCCGCTACATAGCGACCTTCGAGCACACCCTCGCCGTCATGCAGACCCGCGACGGCCTGCTGCGCACGGCGGAGGAGTACGTCCTCGACCTGGCCGCGGACGGCGTCGTCTACGCCGAGGTGCGCTACGCCCCCGAGCTGATGCTGGACGGCGGCCTGACCCTGCCCGAGGTCGTCGAGACCGTCCAGGAAGGCCTCGCGGCCGGTATGGCCAAGGCGACCGCCGCCGGCACGCCCGTCCGCGTCGGGACCCTGCTGTGCGGCATGCGGATGTTCGACCGCACCCGCGCCACCGCCGACCTCGCGGTCGCCTTCCGGGACGCAGGCGTCGTCGGCTTCGACATCGCCGGCGCCGAGGACGGCTTCCCGCCCGCCGACCACCTGGACGCCTTCGAGCACCTGCGCCGCGAGAACGTCCCCTTCACCATCCACGCCGGCGAGGCCCACGGCCTGCCCAGCATCCACCAGGCCCTCCAGGTCTGCGGCGCGCAGCGCATCGGCCACGGTGTGCGCATCACCGACGACATCGTGGACGGCAAGCTCGGCCGTCTGGCCGGCTGGGTGCGCGACCGCCGTATCGCTCTGGAGATGTGCCCGACGTCCAACCTCCAGACCGGCGCCGCCACCTCCATCGCCGAGCACCCCATCACCGCGCTGAAGGACCTCGGCTTCCGCGTCACCCTCAACACCGACAACCGTCTGGTCTCCGGGACGACGATGACCCGGGAGATGTCGCTGCTGGTCGAGGAGGCGGGCTGGACGGTCGAGGACCTGCGGACCGTCACGGTGAACGCCCTCAAGAGCGCGTTCATCCCGTTCGACGAGCGCGAGGCCCTCATCGAGGACGTCGTCCTGCCGGGCTACGCGGCCGCGCTCTGAAGCAGCCCGCGCACGTACGCGGCCTGTCCGACGTGCTGGAGGTCGTCGGACAGGACGCTCACGAGGCGTACCCCGAGGGTGACCGGCGGGTCCCAGCGCTCGTCCACGACGCGCTCCAGGTCCGCCGCGCCCGTCCCGCGCAGCGCCTGGAGCGTCTGCGCGTGGACGGCGTCGTGGTACCCGGTCAGCAGGTCGCCGTCGGTGACCCGCACCTTGGCGACCTCGGCCGAGCTGTGCCCGTACCCGGTGTCCCGGCGTGGCAGGTCCAGGCCGAACCGTTTCTCCCAGTCCTGTGACAGCCACACCTGATCGAGCCCGAAGGCGTCGGCCACGTGGTCGTCCTGGACGCGGGTGAGGTGCCAGACCAGCCAGGCGACCGAGTTGGTGTCGGCGCTCGGGCGGGCGTCGAGGTCGTCGGGGTCCAGGCCGTCGACGACGGCGTGGACCTCTTCCCGGACGCGGCCGTAGCCGTCGATGAGGATGTCCTTCGCATGCATACGTCCACCATCGCGCACCCGCCGCCCCGGCGCCGCCTCTTCGCCGGACCCCGACCCGGACCCCTATCCGCCGCGTTCCGTCTCCAGCAGCGCCATCAGCGCGCGTGCCGCCGGGCTCGTGGCCTGGGAGGGCGGCAGCAGGGCCACGGTCTCGTACACCACCTCGCCCGTCCCCTTGAGGGGCAGCGCGGTGAGCGCCTCCCGCTTGTGCCGGAAATGGCGTGGTACGACGGCGATGCCGAGGTTCTCGTCCACCAGGTCGAGCAGGCTGTGCACGTCGTTGACCTCCAGCGAGACCGTGCGGCGGACCCCGGCCGCCGCGAAGGCCGCGTCGGTGGCGCGGCGCGGGCCCCAGTCGGGGTGGAAGTCGACGAAGACCTCGTCGGCGATGTCGGCCGGGGTGAACGCGGCGGCGGCGCCGGTGAGCCGGTGGTCACGATGGCACAGGACGTACATCGGCTCGCCCGTCAGCGACGCCGAACGGAGCTGGTCGCTGTCGGCCTGGGTGCGGTAGGCGAAGGCCAGGTCCAGCCGTCCGGCGGCCACCTCCTCGGCGAGCGCGCCCGAGCCGGACTGCCGCAGCCGGATCTCCACCTCCGGGTGGCGCCGCCGGAACGCGGCCAGCAGCCTCGCCACATGGACTCCGGCGATGCACTGCTCGGTGCCCACGGAGAGGGTGCCGCGCACCACGCCCTGCACGGCCGCCACCGCCTCGTGCGCGGCACGCACCTGCGCCAGGATCCGTTCCGCCTCCGCCAGCAGGGCGCGGCCGGCCTCGGTCAGCGTCACCCGTCGGGTGGTACGGACGAACAGGGGCGCGCGCAGCTCCCGCTCGAGCGCGCGGATGGACGCCGACAGGCCCGACTGGGAGACCATCAGGCGTTCGGCGGCTCGGGTGAAGTGCTGGTCCTCGGCGACCGCGACGAAGTGCTGGAGGTGGCGCAGTTCCATGATTGAGAAGCCTATCCGCTGAATTCCATCGGATTCTTCTGTTGGACCACTGCCCGCGGGCGGGGCGAGAGTGGGTGACGGTCCGGTGAACCGATCTACGGTTGCCGTGCACCGATCTTCCGTGCCAACCCCTCCTGGAGTCGCGTTGTACACCGCACACCCCGACCGCTACGCGCACATGCCTTACCGGCGCGCCGGACGCAGCGGCCTGAAGCTCCCCGCGCTCTCGCTCGGACTGTGGCACAACTTCGGGCCCGACCGTGCCGCGGAGACCCAGCGGGCCATCCTGCGCCGCGCCTTCGACCTCGGCATCACCCACTTCGACCTGGCGAACAACTACGGTCCGCCGCCCGGCGCCGCCGAGTCCGCGCTGGGCGAGTTCCTCAAGGCCGACTTCGCGCCGTACCGCGACGAGCTGGTGATCTCCACGAAGGCCGGCTATCTGATGTGGCCGGGCCCGTACGGCGAGTGGGGCTCGCGCAAGTACGTGCTGTCCTCGCTGGACCAGAGCCTGCGGCGGATGGGGCTGGACTACGTCGACGTCTTCTACTCGCACCGCCCCGACCCGGAGACTCCGCTGGAGGAGACGATGGGCGCCCTGCACTCCGCGGTCCAGCAGGGCAAGGCGCTGTACGTCGGCGTCTCCAACTACTCGGCCGAGCAGACCCGCGACGCCGCCCGCATCCTGGGCGAGCTGGGCACCCCGCTGCTCATCCACCAGCCGCGCTACTCGATGCTGGACCGCCGTCCCGAGAGCGAGGGCCTGCTGGACGCGCTGGACGAGCTGCAGGTCGGCTCGATCGTCTTCTCCCCGCTGGAGCAGGGCGTCCTCACCGCCCGCTATCTCGACGGCATCCCGGAGGACTCGCGGGCCGCGAGTGACAGCCCCTTCCTCAACTCCGACGCGCTCACCGGCGAACTGGTGGGCAAGCTGCGCGCCCTCGACGACATCGCCAAGTCCCGCGGCCAGTCGCTGGCCCAGCTCGCCCTGGCCTGGGTGCTGCGCGGCGGCCGGGTCACCTCCGCCCTGGTCGGCGCGAGCAGCGCCCGGCAGATCGAGGACAGCGTCGGGGCGCTGGACAACCTGGACTTCGCAGCGGACGAGCTGGCCCGTATCGACGCGGTGATCAACGGCTGAGCCGATCCGTCGGGCGGACGGTGACGACCTCGCCCTCCTCTTTCCGACGGCCTCGCGCACTCCGGTCCGACGGGGAGTTCGTGGACGACGCCCCCGAGGGCCATGAACGAATTCCGGAACGCATCTCCGTCGAGGTTCCGCGGATCCTGACCGGTCCGCGGATGCCGAAGTCATGGACGGACTCCGGCCGGATCACCTGGGCCCCGCCGTCCTTGTCGGGGCTCCCGGACGGGAGGGCGGTGAATTCCGCTTCCCCCTTTCCGCGGTCGGTCACGGCGTCCCCCACCCGCGGCGATCTTCCGGCCTTCTCGGGAATGACCGCCGCGAGCGGAGGAATTCCTCGGTCACGCCCCTGCGGGCATCCGGTCGAGGAATCCCAGCACGGAGAGGATGCGGTCGTCGGCGTCCAGTGTGATCACGTCGGACCCGGCCACCGGCGCAGAGCCGTCCGCCTCGCTCACCAGCTCCCAGGAGAAGCGGGCCGTGTCGTGGTGCCCGTCGACCCTGCCGGTGAGCCGGAAGGCGAAGCCGGGAAACTGCGCCTGCGCGGCCGCGATCAGCGCCGTGATTCCCTCGGGACCGCGGACGTCGGCGAGGGGATCCGTGTAGCTGCCCCGCGGGGCCCAGGCCTCGGCGACGGTCTTCGCGAGGGTCTCGGGCTCGCGGGCGTTCCACGCCTCGAAATAGCGGGTGACGGCGTTCTGGTAGCGGTCGGTCCGAACGGTCATCGGAAATCATCCCCAAAGAGGTCGTCGATCCTGGTCAGAACCCGGATTCGGTCGTCGCCGATCCGGTGTGACCACCTTGCCCGCACCCGGTCGGCGGGTCGATTACCCCTCGGGTAATGACGTCGTCCCGTCACGCCCGCCGCATTTCGGCCATGAACGGCGGGGAATATGCCAAGAGACTGGCCAAAAAAGCATGGTGACACTGTTTCAGTAGTCAACATACTCAAACGTCAGGGGCAGTTCACCCCACAGGAGCCGCACGGAAAGCGAGGCCCGCACCGGCAGCGAGCGACGGGGAGAAGGACGTGCACGACGAATTCCTGTGCCATGTCACCGCGTACGGAGTGTGCGACGGCCGCCGCATCGGCGTACCGCTCGGCACCTACCGCGCCCCGACGCTGGCCCTCGCCCTGTGGTGGCTGAGGGACCGGGCCTCCTGGATCGCCGAGCGGCTCGACCCGCAGCCGGAGAGTACGCGCATCCCGCCCAGCGCCCTCGTCCCGGTCTCCGACACCGTCCCGGACGTCCCCCGCCTGCTGCGGGCCTGGTGCGCCGACGTCGACCGGCAGGAACTGGTCGCCGAGGAACTCGCGGGCGGGCGGCTGGTACGGATCGCCGCCAGCGACGAGACCACCGAGTACGAGCTGCTCGCCGAGTCGGTCGACGCCCTGCGCATGCAGCGGACCATTCCGCCGCTCGTGATGCCGGTCGGCTGAAGGAGGCCGTCCACGATGCCGGTCGGCTGAAGGAGGCCGTCCACGATGCCGGTCGGCTGAAGGTCGCCCACGGACGGTCGGCCGAGGGTGCCGGTGACGGGGATCGGCTGGGGCCGCCCGCCGCCGGGACGGCCCCGCCGGATCCCCCACACGGCGCATCAGGGTGCGAATCGATAGAATTCCGGCATGGCGGAACGGCCGGGCACGTCCACTGCCCCCGAACTCGTGCTGGAGACCGAGACGGGCACCACGGTCATGACCCCGAGCCACCCCTACCGCGTCGGCCGCGACCCCCTCAGCGACGTCGTCCTCGACGACGCCCGCGTCTCCTGGCACCACGCGGTGCTGCGGCCCGAGGGCGACCACTGGACCCTCGCGGACGAGGACAGCACCAACGGCACCTACGCCGACGGCCGCCGCGTCCACGAGTGGGGCATCGGCCCCGGCACGGTCCTCCGCTTCGGCAGCCCGGACGACGGCCCGTGCGCCGTTCTGACGGGCCGCCCGCCGCCCGCCCCGCAACGCCCCTCCGCGGTGGCCGAACCCGCCCTGACCGGAACGTTCCGGCGCCCCACCACCGTGCACCCGCTGCCCAGCCGCACCGTCCGCATCGGCCGCGCCCGCGACAACGACCTGGTCCTCGACGACCTCGTCGTCTCCCGGTACCACGCCGAACTGCGCGCCCTGCCCGACGGCGGCTACGAGATCGCCGACCTCGGCAGCCACAACGGCACCTACCTGGACGGCCTGCCCGTCACGGCAGCCCCGCTCGGCCCCGGAGCCATCGTCGGCATCGGCCACTCGGCGCTCTGCCTGGTCGGCGACGAACTCCAGGAGTACGTCGACACCGGCGAGGTCACCCTCGACGTGCAGGACCTCACCGTCGCCGTCGACCACGGCCGCAAGATCCTCCTCGACCACGTGTCGTTCCCGGTCGGGGAGAAGTGCCTGCTCGCGGTCGTCGGACCCAGCGGCGCCGGCAAGTCCACCCTCCTCGGCGCCCTCACCGGACAGCGCCCCGCGGACCGAGGCACCGTCGTCTATGACGGCCGCGACCTCTACCGCGACTACGCCGAACTGCGCCAACGCGTCGGCCTGGTCCCGCAGGACGACATCCTGCACGCCCAGCTCACCGTCCGCAGCGCCCTCACCTACGCCGCGGAACTGCGTTTCCCGCAGGACACCGCCAAGGCCGAACGCCGGGCGCGCGTCGACGAGGTCATCCGCGAGCTGGGCCTCGAACAGCGCGCCGACCAGCACGTGCACAGCCTCTCGGGCGGCCAGCGCAAGCGCGTCAGCGTCGCCCTGGAGCTGCTGACCAAGCCGTCGCTGCTCTTCCTCGACGAACCGACCTCCGGACTCGACCCCGGCATGGACCGCTCGGTCATGCACATGCTGCGCGGCCTCGCCGACGACGGCCGCACGGTCGTCGTCGTCACCCACAGCGTCCTCAGTCTCGACGTCTGCGACCGTCTCCTCGTCCTCGCGCCCGGCGGCAGGATCGCCTACTACGGCCCGCCCGACGACGCCCTCGCCTTCTTCGGATTCGTGGACTGGCCCGAGGCCTTCGAGGCCTTCGAACGGGACCGGCACCGCGACTGGGCCGGTGAGTACGCGGCCTCGCCCCTGCACCGCCAGTACGTCGTCGACTCCAGCGCCCAGCCCCTGCTGGCCCGCTCCGACCCGGTCGTCGTCCCCGCGCCGCCGCGCCCGCGCAGCCGTGGTGCCCAGCTCGGCACCCTGGTCCGCCGCTACACGGCGGCGCTCAGCGCCGACCGCACCTTCCTGGCCATCATGATCGCCCTGCCGTTCGTGATGGGGGCCATGGCCCGCGCCCTCGCCGGCAGTCAGCTCACCCGGGACACCGCGATGAACGCGCTGCTGATCCTGTGCGTCGGCGGCGTCCTCACCGGCGCCGCCAACGCCGTACGCGAACTCGTCAAGGAACGCGTGATCTACCAGCGCGAACGCGCCGTCGGCCTGTCCAGATCGGCGTACCTGATGTCGAAGGTCGTGGTCCTGGGCGCGATCACGGTCGTGCAGGCGGTCGTGCTGACGCTCGTCGCCCTGCTCGGCGTGGATCTCCACGCCCCCGGCGGCAAGGGCGTGCTGATGCCCCCACTGGTCGAGATCACCGTCGCCGTCGCCCTGCTCGCCTTCACCGCGATGATGCTCGGCCTGGTGGTCTCCGCGCTCGTGCGCAAGGAAGAGGTGACGATGCCGCTCCTGGTGCTCCTCGCCATCGTCCAGGTCGTTTTCTGCGGCGCGCTGCTGCCGCTGGACGGTGTGCCGGGCCTGGAACAGCTCGCCTGGCTCATCCCCTCCCGCTGGGCGTTCGGCGCGATGGCCGGCACCCTCGACCTCGGGCGGATCGTCCCCGGCGACCTCACCGGCGACCCGTTGTTCGCGCACTCGGCGGGCGTCTGGCTGCTCGACGTGGGCATGCTCGTCGTGCTCTCGGCCGTGTTCGGATACGCCGTCACCCGGCTGCTGCGCCGGCACGAACCGGCCGTGATGCGGAAGTAGGCCCGCGATGACCCGACGTGGACGTGCAAGCGGACCCGCGACGACCCGCCGTGGCGTCGGAACGGACCCCGCGACAGCCCGCCGTGACGCGGAAGCGGGCCCGCGATGACGACCCCCGGCTTCCGGCCCACGCACGTCGTCCCCCAGCAGGGCATGCCCGCCTGGGAGGCCCCCGACCCCGCCCGGCCCACCATGCCCCTCGACCCGCTGCTGCCCGTCCGGCTCGTCGAGCGGCGCGGCGACTGGGGGCACGTCCTGTGCTCCAACGGCTGGTCGGCCTGGGTGGACGGGCGCTACCTCGTCGCCGTACCCCAGGACCCGCCCCTCCCGGACGACACCCTCGCCGCCACGGCCGACCCGCGTCCGCTGCTCGGCCGGAGCGAACAGGCCCTCGCGCGCTACCTGGCCGCCGTCGAGGAACTCGCCGCGGGCGGCCTCGACGGCGAGACCTTCCGCCGTCGCACCCACGGCCTGCGGATCGGCGTGGTCGTCGACGGCGAGTCCGTCTGGCTCTACGACCCCGCCCGGTCCCGCTGGGCGTACGGCGACGGCACCCGGCTCAGCACCTACGCGGCCGACGACCCGCCCGCCGCGGCCCAGGACGACGGCCCGGACGTCGGCCACGCCCCGACCCGCGTCGTGACACCCGACGGTGAAGCCCGATGAGCGAGATCCGATGAGCCGCGAGACGAGCCTGTTCTCCGGCCGGCCCTCCGACCTGATCGGGCGGCAGGTGGCGGGCTACCGCATCGAGCGCGAGATCGGACGCGGTGGCATGGCCGTCGTCTACCGCGCCCGGGACCTGCGTCTGGAACGAACCGTCGCGCTCAAGCTGCTCGCGCCCGAACTCGCCCGCAACGACACCTTCCGCAGGCGTTTCACGCACGAGTCGCAGGTCGCCGCGGCGATCGACCACCCGCACATCGTGCCGGTCTTCGAGGCCGACGAGACCGACGGGCTCCTGTACATCGCCATGCGCTACGTCGCCGGCAGCGACCTGCGCCACCTCCTCGACGGCGGCGGACCGCTGCCGCCGGCCACCGCCGCCAGGATCGCCGCGCAGGTCGCCTCCGCCCTCGACGCCGCCCACGAGCACGGCCTGGTCCACCGGGACGTCAAACCCGGCAACATCCTCGTCGACCGCGGCACCGACAGCGACCATCCCGAGCACGTCTACCTCACCGACTTCGGCCTGACCAAGAAGTCGCTGTCCCTGACCGGCTTCACCACCGTCGGCCAGTTCGTCGGCACCCTCGACTACGTCGCTCCCGAGCAGATCTCCGGCCGCCCCGTCGACGGCCGCTGCGACGTGTACGGCCTGGCCTGCGTCGTCTACGAGACCCTCGCGGGCCACCCGCCGTTCCGCCGCGAGGACGACATGGCCCTGCTGTGGGCCCACCAGTACGACGAGCCGCCCCCGCTCACCGCGACCCGGCCCGATCTGCCGCCGGCCGTCGACGAGGTCTTCGCACAGGCCCTCGCCAAGACCCCCGACGCCCGTCACGCCACCTGCCTCGGGTTCGTCGCCGCCCTGAGGACGTCGCTGCTGGGCGGCCCGCCTCGGCGACACCCGCCGACGGAGGTGGACCGCAGGGTGGCGGCGGCGCCGGGAAAGGACGGCCGGCCCAAGCCCCCGCCCCGCTGGGCGGCCCCGGTGTTCGGACCGGGGGGCGGGTGGGCCTGACGCGATCTCGCCGGAGCGGGGCCGACGCGCCCCAAGAGGCGGCGATCGTGCCCAGTACGGCTGCCGGGCACGGGTCTGGTGCCGCCTCCGGGAGGGAGCGGGCCCGCTGTGGTTCCGCCGGTGGGCGGGGCCCGCGAGGGGTTCGCGTTCCGGCCGGTGGGAGCGTGCGGTCGGTGCGGTCGGTCGTGCGCCGAGGGCGGTGCGGTCGGGGAGGGCGGTCGTGCGCCGAGGCGGTGCTCCCTCTCGCCTGCGTACGCCACGTCCTGGCGTGGGCCGGGTCGATGCGCCGGTCCGTCTCGGAAGGCCCGGCGGGCCCGGTGCGGCCCGCAGGCCGGGTGGGACTGAGGGGCGAGGTCGGCCCCGGTGCGACTCTGGCGAGACAGGGTCCGGTGCGGCTTCGGGGTGCCGGGCCGATCCGGACGTCGACGGGCTGTCGGGTCGGTCGCCGTCGCGCCTACCGGTGGCCGTCGCCCACCCTGCCCCGCCCCCTCCTTCCCCGTGCCGCCAGTCCGCCCAGGAACCCGGCGACCAGTCCCCACAGCGCGGCGAGGCCCAGCGCGGACCACAGCTCGGGGCGCAGGAAGAGGTCACCGGCGAGATCCGTGCCGCCGAGGTCGCTGATGCCGAGCAGCGTCAGGCCGTAGTGCGCGGAGACCCGGCCGACGAGGCCGATCATCAGCACCGCGAGCACCAGCCCCACCGCCATGTGCAGGGCGTGCCGCCAGGCCGGCGTCCGGGCCGGAGAGCGGGCCGCCATGACGAACGCCGCCGCCAGCAGCAGCACCGCGTCCACGGCGACGAGCCACCACACCCGGCCGTCCTGCTCGGTGAGCGTGCGCAGGTTCAGCGTGGCGGTGTCCGAGCCGCGCAGCACCTCGTCCAGGACGTGCGGCATCGGCAGTCCGAACGGCCCCTCCACCCGGCCCTCCCAGGTGGCACCCAGCCCGACGGTGAACGCCAGCCACACGAGGTTGGGCATGCCGAGCAGTACCACCGCGAGGGTCTCCGCGGCACGGCCGCGGGTCGCCGCGGTCACGAGCGCGATGACGACACCCAGCGCGACGCACGCGAGCAGCAGCACGACCATCGCGTACGCCGTCGGCCGCACCGACTCCTGGAAACGCAGCAGCCGCGGCGGCAGCGGAGCCCCTCGGGAGACCAGCAGCGCCAGTGCCAGCACACCGACCAGCCACAGGAGACCGAACAGCATCGTGAGCGGCACGTCGGTGGTGAAACCGGCCCTCGGCGTCACGCCGAACACCTCACCGAGGTCGTGCAGCGTGTCGTCGCCCACGGACAGCGCGAACGTCCGGCGGGCGGTGAGGGCGACGACCAGCAGCGCGAGGAGCCACACCACGGCGATGCGGGCCGCCCAGCCGGCCAGCTCGGCCGCGGAGGCGACCGCCCGGTGCCGCAGCGGACGGAGGAACCCGGCGGCCGTCACCAGGGCACCGGCGAGCGTCACGGACAGCGGGATCACCGTGAGGCCCGCCCGTGTGCCGGCGATCCCGCCGGCGTCCCCCGAGAGTTCGATCGAGCCCCCGACGGCTGTGACGACGGTCGCCGCGACCACCCTCGGGTACGCCCCGGCGGGCAGACCGGTGGCACCGGCCGCCCAGAGTCCGAGCGCGGCCACGATCCCCATGGTGATCAGTGCGGCCAGCGCGGTGGCGACCGCCTGCACCCAGCCGTGACGGGACAGCGCCTGGCCGGAGGGGAGGGTGTGGCTCACCCTCGCCACGCTAGGCAGCGTCGGCCGGCCGCGCCTGCGGAGAGGGCCGTCCGCGTCCACTTGCGGGCCAACCGTCACAAGAGCGCACAATAGGAGTATTGCGGACCAAGCGGCGTACGTCGGCACGCAGTGCGCCGCGGAGACCCACGTCGGGAGTGCTCGTGAGCGTCGAACCGCCGTCCTCCGGCCGCCCCTCCGGCCCGCCTTCCGGCCCGCTGTCCGGCCCCTCGCAGCCTCCCTCCGGGCCGCCCGGACCACCTCCCGGCGGGTCCTCGGGCGGCCCGGCCCCGTCCGGCGGCGCGCCCGGGCCCGGTCGGCCGTGGTGGCGGTCCGCGTCCCGTATCGCGCTGCTGACCACCGCCCTCGTCGTCGCGGCGGCCGTCGCCATCGTCCTGACGACCCGCTCCGGCGGCAATGGGCCGGGCGGCGGCCCGGGTGGCGGCGACAGCGAGGTCTTCCTCCAGGCCGCGGGCAAGACCGGCCCGGACCCCTTCACCGGATCGACGGCCACGGACAGCTCGCCTCCGCCCACCACCACGGGCCCGGCGACCGCCTCCGCGCCCGCCAACGCCGTACGGGGCGTCGACGGCGGCGCCCCCGGACTGTACGGCGGCACCCGCTCCGTGGCCGCCTGCGACGTGGAGAAGCAGGTGAAGGCGCTCGGGGCGGCGCCCGACAGGAACCGGGCCTTCGCGTCCGTCCCGGGCATCGACCCCGCCGAGGTCCCCGCCTACCTGCGCTCCCTCACCCCCGTTCAGCTGCGCATGGACACCCGCGTCACCAACCACGGCTACCGCGACGGCGCCGCCCACCCCTACCAGGCCGTCCTCCAGTCCGGCACCGCCGTCCTCATCGACGCCCACGGAGTGCCGCGCGTGCGCTGCGCCTGCGGCAACCCGCTCACCCCGCCCGTCGCCCAGCAGACCACCCCGAAGCGCGTCGGCGACTCCTGGCCGTCGTACCAGCCCGCGAACGTCGTGGTGGTCACCCCGGCCCCGACGGTGGTCAAGATGTTCGTCCTCTACGACCCCGACGAGGACCGCTGGTTCGCCCGCCCCCGCGGCGACACCGGCACCGCGGACCGGCCCGTCAAGCCCCCGGTGGCGCCGCCGAAACCGTCGGCCACGGTCACCGCGCCGACTTCGCCGTCCACCTCTCCCTCGACCCCGCGGAGCCCGGACGCGCCGGATTCGTCCAGCCCCGCGCCGCCCCCCTCCTCCGAGGAGCCGCCCCCCGCTTCCGAGGAGCCGCCCTCGTCACCGGAGCCGCCCTCGTCACCGGAACCGCCGGGCTCGTCGAGCGAACCGGGGGCGGAGGACTCCAGGCCCTCCGAGGCGGCCGACACCACGTCCCAGGGCGGTTCGCCCCCGGCCCCCGCACGGTCTTCGGCCAGTTCATCCGTGCTGTGAGGCAGCCCGGGCAAGCCGAGCCGAAGACGGGGGACTGCGCGGCCGACTTCGGGGTACGAGCACCGGGGCAGTAGCGTCCGGCCAGTCCGGCCTCGGAGAGAGAACAGCATGATCAAGCACCTGGACGGGGCAGTGATACCGACCGGTTTCGACGTACCCGTGGAGCCGCTCCGCCGAGCGGCGCACTACACCGGTGAACCCGGCTGCATCGCCGAGGCCCGCGACTTCGCCGCCCGCTTCGTCGAGCAGCTGAGGACGGAATGGTGCGCGGGGATGGACGACCGTTTCGGCGGCGACGTGCTGCTGGTCGTCAGCGAGCTGGTCACCAACGCCGACCGGCACAGCAACGGCCCCTACATCCTGGAGCTGGAGGGCACGGACACGTCGGTGACGGTCGCCGTCTACGACAGCAGCGACGCGCTGCCCAGGCGGTTTCCCAAGGACCCCCGGCGCATCGGCCGGCACGGCCTGGAGATCGTGCACGCCATCACCGCGGAGGTCACCGCGGACCGCATCCCCGTCGGCAAGCGCGTCCGCGCCGTCCTCGCGGTCACCGCGGACTGAACCGTGGGGCCGGGCGGCCCCACGGTCGGCCTTCCTCAGGCGCAGCCGAGTTCTCCCAGCATCCCCTCGCGCAACCGGGCGATGATCCGCTTGATGAGGCGGGAGACGTGCATCTGGGAGCAGCCGAGCCGCTCACCGATCTCCGCCTGGGTGGCCTCTTCCACGAACCGCATGTGGAGGATCTGCCGGTCGCGCTCGCTCAGTTCGGCCATCAGCGGGGCGAGCGAGTGGAAGTCCTCGACGAGCCGCAGACCGTCCTCCTCCACGCCGATGAAGTCGGCCAGCACCGCCTCGCCGCCCTCCGGACCGTCGCCGGTGAGGGCGGCGTCCAGGGAGGAGGAGTTGTAGCCGTTGGCCGCGATCTGCGCTTCGATCACCTCGTGCTCCGCGAGGTTCATCAGGGTGGCCAGCTCGGCGACGGTCGGCTCCCGGTCGAGGCGGCTGGCGAGTTCGTCGCGCGCCTTGGCCAGCTCCACCCGCAGTTCCTGGAGCCGCCGGGGTACGTGCACGGCCCAGGTCGTGTCGCGGAAGAACCGCTTGATCTCGCCCACGATGTACGGCAGCGCGAAGGAGGTGAACTCGACCTCGCGCGAGATCTCGAACCGGTCGATGGCCTTGATCAGGCCGATCATTCCCGTCTGGACGACGTCCTCCATGTCGTCCCCGCGGCCCCGGAACCGCCCGGCCGCGAACCGCACGAGTGACATGTTCATCTCGATGAGGGTGTTGCGCGCGTACTGGTACTCGTGCGTGCCCTCCTCCAGCTCCGTCAGCCGCCGGAAGAACTGACGCGACAGCTCTCGTGCGTCGCGGGGGGCCACGCGGCGGGGATCTGCGATCCCCGGCAGCGGTGCGCCGCCCGTGCTGGTCCCGGCGGTGTCCTCGACAACCTGTGCCTGCGACCCGATCACGGCGGTGTGCATTGCCTCTCCCACGAAAGTCACGGTCGGACGTCCTTCGTACCCGGTCGGTGAACGGACCGAGTACGGCAAGCCCGCTCGTCCGGCGAATACCCCGACACGGCGAACCCATGCCCACCGAATGCCACGAATTTTAGTGGCAGGCTCGTCCCGCCGCCCGCCGCCCGCCGCCCGCCGCCCGCCGCCCGCCGCCCGCCGCCCGCCGCCCGCCGCCCGCCGCCCGCCGGGCCAGGGCCGGCCTGTGCGGGCAATGCGGGGTGGGCGCTCCCACCACCCCCCCCGGCACACGCGGCGCCCGGTACCTGACGTCCTGTTCGCGACGCCGCAGGGTGACGTCAGCGGAGTGGGCGTCGCGGGCCGGCTCCCATTGATCCCTGCCGGCCTCGCTCCGCGTGCTCCCGTCGGCGGTCCGGCGGGGTGACGCCGGTCCCGGCGTGCGAGGCAGCGCCGGCCCGGACTCCCGCTGCGGCGTGCACCACAGCGGTCTCCATGGCGAGACCCTCCACGGACGGCACCCTCCGGCACCAGTCCTCCCACCCCGCGCCGGGCCGGTGACCTCCGTGCCGGGCGGTGTGCCCCGTGCCCGGCCGGGGGCGGCCGCGATTTCCCTGAGGGCGGAACGCCGGGGCCCTTCCCGACGCGGCCGCTGCTCCTAGGCTGGGAAGGTGAGCAACCAAGCGTCGAACCACGCCCGCGTGATCCCGCTGCGCCCCTCGGCCGAGCGCCCGGGGACCGCCCGCCCCGCCGACCGGCCGCCCACCGCCAGGGAACCGCTCCTGCGCGACCTGGTCGGCGATGTCCTGCGCCGTGAACGCCAGGCCCAGGAACGCACGTTGAAGGACGTCTCCGACGCCGCCCGCATCTCCATGCCCTACCTCTCGGAGGTGGAGCGTGGCCGCAAGGAGGCCTCCTCGGAGGTCCTGGCGGCAGCCGCCCGCGCGCTCGGCCTGAGCCTCGGCGACCTGCTGGCCCGCGCCCAGGACGACCTGGTCCGCATCACCGGCCGGACGCCGCGGCCGAGCCGTACGGCGACCACGTCCTCGCACAACGGGCTCTGCCTGGCCGCCTGACGGCACCTCGGGGCCGGTGCCTCACACCCGCACGGGGCGCCGGCTCAGCACCTCGTCGGCCAGGCCGTACGCCACCGCTTCGTGCGCGGGGAACACCTTGTCGCGGTCCATGTCCGCGCGCAGGGTGGCGACATCGTGGTGGGTGTGCCGGGCCAGCACCTCCTCGACCTGGGCCCGGATGCGGACCATCTCCTTGGCCTGGAGCGCCAGGTCCGACACCGTGCCCTGCCGCCCGCCACTGGCCGGCTGCCCGAGCAGCACCCGCGCGTGCTCCAGGACGAAGCGCCGCCCGGGATCCCCGCCCGCCAGCAGGACGGCCGCGGTGGAGGCCGCCTGGCCGACGCAGAACGTCGCGATGGGCGCCTGGACGAACGTCATCGTGTCGTAGATCGCCATCAGCGAAGTGAACGAGCCGCCGGGGGAGTTGATGTAGAGCGCGATCTCGTTCTCCGGTGCCGACGACTCCAGATGAAGGAGTTGCGCGATGACGACGTTGGCGACGCCGTCGTCGATCTCGGTGCCGAGGAAGATGATCCGCTCGGCCAGCAGCCGGCTGTAGACGTCGTAGGACCGCTCGCCCTGCGGGGTCCGCTCGACCACGTTCGGAATCGTGTACGTCCCCATGTCACAGCCCCATCCGTCGCTTCGAGGCGACGGGGCGGATGTCGGCCAGCGACTCCACGACCCGGTCGACGATGCCGTACTCCCTGGCCTCCTCGGCCGTGAACCAGCGGTCGCGGTCACCGTCCCGCGAGATGGTCTCGGCGCTCTGACCGGTGTGCTCTGCGGTGATCCGCTCGATGGTCCGCTTGGTGAACTCCAGGTTCTCGGCCTGGATCTCGATGTCCGCGGTGGTGCCGCCGATGCCGGCCGACGGCTGGTGCATCATGACGCGCGCGTTGGGCAGCGCGTACCGCTTGCCCGCCGTACCGACGCTCAGCAGGAACTGCCCCATGCTGGCCGCGAATCCCATCACCAGCGTCGAGACGTCGTTCGGGATGAGCCGCATCGTGTCGTAGATGGCCAGGCCCGCGTGGACCGAGCCGCCGGGGCTGTTGATGTACAGGCTGATGTCGGTGCGCGGGTCCTCGGCCGACAGGATCAGCAACTGCGCACAGATCCGGTTCGCGGACACCTCGTCCACCTGGGTGCCGAGCAACACGACGCGCTGGTTGAGCAGTTGGGCCGCGAGCTGGTCGTCGAAGCGGCTGGGAGGAGTGTCGCCCTCCTCGGCCCGTGGCAGCGGGACCGGCGCGGGGCCGGCGGAGAATCGGGACATGGGCGCTCCTTGTCGAGGGGGAGTGCGGCGGTGCCCCCGCCGCGCCACCCACTCTCGGCCGGCGACCACGGCCGCGGCGGATTTCCCTGCCCTGGGCAGATTCGCCGACAGCAGAGGGCCGGGCCGGACGGGCGACACCGGCGGGACCGGCCATGGCGCCGAGACGGGGCCATGGCGGAGAGATCGGACCATGGCGGAGAGATCGGGCCATGCCGGCGACCGGGCCATGCCTGCCGGTCAGGACCATGCCGGACGGACGGTTCACGGCGGCCGGTCCGTTCCGGTCCAGGGCCTCTCCGGGGCGTTCCGTGAGTCGTTCCGTGGGCGATTCCGTGCCCGATCCGGAATCCGGACGCCGCCGAGCGATGAGTTCCGGGGGCCGTACCGGTCGACACTGTTGACCGCGCTCCACGCACTCTCGCGCTCCCGGAGGAACTCATGACCACCGACGGATTCACCACGTGTCTCTGGTTCGACGGCCAGGCGGAGGAAGCCGCCCACCACTACGCGACGATCTTCAAGAACTCCAGTGTCGGTGCCGTCGCCCGCTACACCGAGGCCGGCCCGGGCCCCGCCGGCTCGGTGATCACCGTGGAGTTCACGGCCAACGGCCAGAAGTTCGTCGGCCTGAACGGCGGCCCGCAGTTCACGTTCAACGAGGCCATCTCCTTCCAGATCGACTGCGCCGACCAGGACGAGGTCGACTACTACTGGGACAGGCTCATCGAGGGCGGCGGCCAGCCCGGCCCCTGCGGCTGGCTCAAGGACAAGTACGGCGTGTCCTGGCAGGTCGTCCCCACCGAGATGATCCAGATGCTCACCGCCCCGGACCAGGAGAAGGCCGGCCGCGCCACCAAGGCCATGCTCGCCATGGGCAAGCTCGACCTCGCCGCCCTGCGGAGGGCCTACGACGGGGAGGAGTAGGCGCGCCGGGCGGGGCGGAGTCCCTGAGCGGCCGGCGCGACCGGCGTCACGCGGAGGGCCTGCGATCGCCGGTTCGCCACCCCCGGCGCTACCCGGAGAGCCTGCCGCCCCGGCCCCCGCGCCTCACGGTCCCGCCGTCCGGTGTTCCGGGCGCGCGTCCGTCACGTCAGGCCTTCCGTACCCGGTGCTCCGGTACCCCCTGCCGTCACCCGCGGCACCCCGCACCCGCCCCGCTTCCGTCACCCAGCTGCCTCGGCCGCCGTCTGAGCCGCCGCCTCAGCCTCCGCCTCCGCCAAAATCTCCTTGATCACGTGCCGCGAGTTCTCCGCCAGCGGCGGATTGGTCTCCCAGTAGTACGGCAACTGGATCAGGGAGATCGACAGTGCCCAGCCCCGGCCGCGTGCCCACTCGGCGTCGTCCGCGCCCACCGCCTCACGGAAGGTGGCGCGGGCCGGTGCCGGCAGCAGGTTCCAGGCCACGATCAGGTCGACGGCGGGGTCCCCGACGCCCACGGTGCCGAAGTCGATCACCGCTGCCAGTCGGCCGTCCGCGACCAGCACGTTGCCCGGTGACAGATCGCCGTGGGCCCACGCGGGCGGCGCCGTGCGGACAGGCGCGCGCAGCGCCTCCTCCCAGAGGGCGGTGACCGCGGTGGTGTCGATCCGGCCCGCCAACCGGGCGACGGCCGAGCGAGTGGGCGCGTCCCGCTCCGCCAGCGGCCCGCCCCGAGGTCCCGGCGGCCCGCCCCGCGCGTCGATCCGACGCAGCTCGGCGACGAACGCCCCCAGGTCAGCGGCGAGCGGATCGGGTCGCTCCAGGGAGCCGACGACGGGATTGCGGCCGTCCAGCCACCGGTAGACGGACCACGGCCAGGGGTACCCCTCGCCGGGCGCCCCCTGCTCCAGCGGCACCGGCGCGGGGGCGGCCAGCCGCGACCCCAACCGCTCCAGCCAGCGCTGCTCGTGCGCCACGTTCTCCACCGCTCCCGGATGCCGGGGCAGCCGGATCACCTTGTCGGTGCCCAGCCGGAACATCGCGTTCTCCGTGCCGGAGGACGCCAGGCGCTCCACGGACAGCGTCGCCCAGCGCGGGAACTGGGTGGCGACGAGCCGCCGTACCAGCGCCGGGTCCAGGTCCAGTTCGTCCGGGCGCATCTTCACCGCACACATGCCGCTCATTCCAGGTGACGGGCGCGACGGCTGTCCAACGATTTCCCGGGCGGGGTTCGGGATGCAGCGCCCCGCGCGCGGCCCCAAGCTGACACGGATGACTCGTCCCGGCCCACCGGGTACCCGGACCGTTCCACGACATCCGGCGGTGGTTGCCCGGCAGCCCCGCACCCCGTGACCGCGGGGAACCAATGCGAAGGAGCGCATGTACATGACGGACGTAGCGAGCCAGGGGTCCGATCGCGGCGACGACCGGAAGGTGCTCACCAACCGGCAGGGGCACCCGGTCCACGACAACCAGAACCAGCGCACCGTCGGCGCCCGCGGCCCCGCCACGCTGGAGAACTACCAGTTCCTCGAGAAGATCAGCCACTTCGACAGGGAGCGCATTCCGGAGCGCGTCGTCCACGCCCGCGGCGTCACGGCGTACGGCTACTTCGAGGCGTACGGCACCTGGGGCGACGAGCCGATCGGCCGGTACACCCGTGCCAAGCTCTTCCAGGAGCGCGGCAAGCGCACCGACCTGGCGGTCCGCTTCTCCACGGTGATCGGCGGACGCGACTCCTCCGAGGCCGCCCGCGATCCCCGCGGGTTCGCGGTGAAGTTCTACACCGAGGACGGCAACTGGGACCTCGTGGGCAACAACCTGGGAGTCTTCTTCATCCGGGACGCGATCAAGTTCCCCGACGTGATCCATGCCCTCAAGCCCGACCCGGTCACCTTCGAACAGCAGCCGCGCCGCATCTTCGACTTCATGTCGCAGACCCCCGAGGCCATGCACATGCTGGTCAACCTGTTCAGCCCGCGCGGCATCCCCGCCGACTACCGCCACATGCAGGGCTTCGGCGTCAACACGTACAAGTGGGTCGACGGCGAGGGCCGCACGGTGCTGGTCAAGTACCACTGGATGCCCAAGGTCGGCGTGCGCAGCATGACCGAGGAGGACGCCGCCAACGTGCAGGCCGACTCCCTGGGCCACGCGACGAAGGACCTGTACGAGAGCGTCGGGCGCGGTGAGTATCCCGAGTGGGAGCTGCTCGTGCAGATGATGGAGGACGGTGACCACCCGGAGCTGGACTTCGACCCGCTCGACGACACCAAGACGTGGCCCGAGCAGGAGTTCCCGCCCAAGCCGGTCGGCAAGATGGTGCTGAACCGGATGCCGGAGAACTTCTTCGCCGAGAACGAGCAGATCTCCTTCGGCACCGGGGTCCTCGTCGACGGCCTGGACTTCTCCGACGACAAGATGCTCGTCGGCCGCACCTTCTCCTACAGCGACACCCAGCGCCACCGCGTCGGCCCCAACTACCTCCAACTGCCGGTGAACCATGCCAAGAACGCGGACGTGCGCACCAACCAGCGCGACGGGCAGATGACGTACCACGTCGACGGCGGCGGCGAGAACCCGAGCGTCAACTACGAACCCTCGATCACCGGCGGGCTGCGCGAGGCCCAGTACCCCACGCACGACGAGCAGGGGCCGGAGATCCGCGGTCGGCTCACCCGCAAGCGGATTCCGCGCACCAACGACTACCAGCAGGCCGGGCAGCGCTATCTCCTGATGGAGCAGTGGGAGCGCGACGACCTGGTCAAGAACCTGACGTCCGCCCTCGCCGAGTGCGACCGGCCGGTCCAGGAGCGCATGGTGTGGCACTTCCTCCTGGTCGAGAACGACCTCGGGCTCCGGATCGGTGAGGGCCTCGGCATCACCCCGGAGGAGGTGGCGGACCTGGAGCCGCTGGCGAGCCAGGACCTGACCGAGGAGGACCGCGACCGGCTCGCCCACCTGGGCAAGAACCCGCCCCGCGACGTGGAGGGCCTGACGATGACCCACTGTGTGCCGGACGAGCGGCACGTCGTGACCCGCTGAGGCGCGCGGGCCCATCGGACCGTCGGCCACCCCGTCGAAGCGACGGGGTGGCCGACGGTCTGTGCGCGACACCTTGACGTGTACTTGTCGCAGTGGCTTTCATGGGAGCGCTCCCACCCATCCTCCCGATGCCTGAGTTCCTGGCGCTCACTCCTGGAGTCGCAGTGAGAAGAGCACGCAGCACGACCCGGAAGAGGTTCCTGCCCGCCCCCGCCGGCCCGTCCGCGCCGACGCGTCCGCGCGTCCTGGCCGCCCTGTTCGCCCTCGCCGTCGTCCTGGGCTTCCTGGCCCCGGCCGGCGCGCAGGCCGCCGAGTCCCCCCACGCCCTCGCCACCGGCCTGCACATCAGCGACGGCCGACTGCTGGAGGGCAACGGCAACGACTTCGTCATGCGCGGCGTCAACCACGCCCACACCTGGTATCCCGGCGAGACGCAGTCCCTCGCCGACATCAAGGCGCTGGGCGCCAACACCGTCCGCGTCGTCCTCTCCGACGGCCACCGCTGGACCAGGAACACCCCCGAGGACGTGGCCTCCGTCATCGGCCAGTGCAAGGCCAACCGCCTCATCTGCGTCCTGGAGGTGCACGACACCACCGGCTACGGCGAGGACGCGGCCGCCGGAACCCTCGACCACGCCGCCGACTACTGGATCGGCCTGAAGGGCGTCCTGGCCGGCCAGGAGGACTACGTCATCGTCAACATCGGGAACGAGCCCTGGGGCAACACCGCCCCGGAGGGCTGGACCGACCCGACGATCGCCGCCGTGAAGAAACTGCGCGCCGCCGGCCTCCAGCACACGATCATGGTCGACGCCCCCAACTGGGGCCAGGACTGGCAGGGCGTCATGCGCGCCAACGCCCGGTCCGTCTACGACGCCGACCCGACCGGCAACCTGATCTTCTCGATCCACATGTACAGCGTCTTCGACACCGCGGCGGAGATCACCGACTACCTCAACGCCTTCGTCAGCGCCCGACTCCCCATCCTCATCGGCGAGTTCGGCGGTCCCGCCGACCAGTGGGGCGACCCCGACGAGGACACCATGATGGCCACCGCCGAACGGCTCGACCTCGGCTACCTGGCCTGGTCCTGGAGCGGCAACACCGATCCGGTCCTCGACCTCGCCGTCGACTTCGACCCGACCCGTCTCAGCTCCTGGGGCCAGCGCATCTTCAACGGCGTCAACGGCATCGCCCAGACCGCGGAGGAAGCCACCGTCTTCGGCGGCACCGGCCCCGGCGACACCCAGGCGCCGACCGCCCCCGGCGCCCCGGCGGCCTCCGCCGTCTCCGCCACCTCCGCGACGCTCACCTGGGGCGCGGCCACGGACAACGTCGGCGTCAGCGGTTACGACGTCGTGCGGATCAGCGGCGCCGGCGAGACGAAGGTCGCCGCGTCCACGACGACCACCGCGACGCTGACGGGCCTGGCCCCGGACACGGCGTACACCTTCGCGGTCTACGCCCGTGACGCGGCCGGGAACCGATCGGCGCGCTCGGCCACGGTGAACGTCACCACCGACAAGGACGGCGGCACCCCGGGCGCCGCCTGCGCGGTCGGCTACCGCGTGGTGGGGCAGTGGCCGGGCGGCTTCCAGGGCGAGATCGCCGTCCGCAACACCGGTGCCGCGCCGGTCGACGGCTGGACCCTCGCCTTCTCCTTCCCCGACGGCCAGACGGTGTCCAACATGTGGGGCGGGACCCCCACCCAGAGCGGGAGCAAGGTGAGCGTGGCCGCGGCGTCCTACACCTCGACGATTCCCGTCGCGGGCACGGTGACCGTCGGCTTCATCGGCACCAAGGCCACGGCGAACGCGGCACCGACCGCCTTCACCCTGAACGGCACCGCCTGCACGACCGGTTGAGCGATTGTGCCCACCGGCCGGCGAGGGCTCCACGCCTTCGCCGGCCGACGCGCGCCAGGAGACCGGCGCCCGTGGTTGTCCTGACATGGCCGCTGCCCTAGGCTCGTCGGCGCAACCGCTTTCTCAGGCGAAGGATGTGTCGCGGTGAGCGATTCCGGGCCCGTACCGCCGCACCCGCTGCCCGGTGCCGTCGGCCTGTCGCACCTGACCGCCTACGACTGGGAGGCGGCCGACGGCGTGTGCGGCGGCAGCCCCCATCTGCACCTGGTGTGCACGGAGGCGTACGTCGTCACCGGTGGCCGGGGAGCCGTGCAGACCCTGAGTCCCGACGGCTACCGGGACATTCCCCTGGAACCCGGATCGGTGGCCTGGTTCACGCCGGGCACCGTGCACCGGATGGTGCAGGGCGGGGGTCTGCGCGTCACGGTGCTGATGCAGAACAGCGGCCTGCCGGAGGCCGGGGACGCCGTCTTCACGTTCCCGCCCGAGGTGCTCGCCGATCCGGAGCGGTACGCGGCCGCATCGGCGCTCCCGCCGGGCACCGGCGCGGAGGTGGCCGTCGCCGCGCGCCGGCGCCGGGATCTCGCGGTACAGGGGTATCTCGTCCTGAGGGAGGCTCTCGTCGCCGGGGACGACAAGCCGTTCCTGGCGTTCCAGCGGGCCGCGGCCGGGCTGGTGCGCGAGAGGGTGCCGGTGTGGCGCGCGTTGTGGCGGGCGGGCGCGCTGGCCGCCGCCGAACGCACCGGCGCCCAGCTCGACGCGCTGGCGGCGGGGGAGCCGGCGTATCTCGGCGGCGCCACCGCGTACGAGGCCGCGCCGATCCGGCGCGAAGGCTTCGGGATGTGCGGCCGCAGGGACGAGTACGCGCTGCCGGACACCACGGCCGTGTGACCCCGCGTCCCTCGTCGGACGCCGTGGGCCCGGCCGGTGCCTCGCACCCGTCCCCGCGCGGACGCGGCGGGCCTGGTCAGCCGCCGACGTACCAGCCGTATCCGCCGTTGGCGGCGACGGCGAGCAGCACGATCCAGAGCACGACGTCGACGATGCCCAGGACGACGCCGGCCTTCGCCATGCCGGCGCCGTTCCTGGCGGCGGCCTGGCGCAGGGCGATGGCGCCGAAGATGATGGCCAGCGGGCCGAGGACGATGTTCAGGATGAACAGGCCGATGACGCCGCAGCACAGGCTCGCGATCGCCAGGCCGTTGGTGCGCGATCCGGTGGACGCGGCAGAGCGGCTGCCGTAACTCGCCATGGGGACTCCCGGTTGACTGTGTGGCGGACCGAACGGGTCGAACGGGCCGCGGTCTGTCGGTGTGTGTCACGCGTCAATTCGAATGCCCCTTCGAGGCGGTCCCATGTCTCCGCGAACGCGCGCCGCGCGCGAAGGCGACGACCGGTGGCCCCGCAGCGGGTCCGATTCCTCAGGCCACGGCGGGCCGATCAGGATCAGGAGACGCGTGTCACGACATCCGCCGGTATGACGTCCCCGGTCTCGGGCAGCAGCACGACGTGCGCCGGTGTGTCCACAGGGCCAGACTGCGCATACGTGCCAAATGTCGCGATCGAGGAAAGGTGCCTGGCTACCGTGGCCGACGTACTCTCCGAAGGCTCCCCGCCACCGGGCGGCACTCCGGCCGACCTGCCCGTCCAGGTCCGTACGGACCTCGTCCGCAGGCTCAGGCGCGAGAAACGGGCCTTCCGTGAGGACGACGTACAGGTCGTGGAGGGTCCGCTGCTGCGCCGCGCGGTCGGCGCGTCCGCGCTCGGCAACTGTATGGAGTGGTTCGACTTCGGGGTCTACAGCTACCTCGCCGCCACCATCGGCAAGGTCTTCTTCCCCGGCGCGTCCCCCGGGGCCCAGCTCATCTCCTCCTTCGCCACGTTCGCCGCCGCCTTCCTGGTACGCCCGCTCGGCGGACTGGTCTTCGGCCCGCTCGGCGACCGGATCGGACGGCAGAAGGTCCTCGCCGCCACCATGATCATGATGGCGGCCGGCACCTTCTCCATCGGCCTCATCCCCAGCTACGCCACCATCGGCCTGGCCGCTCCCGTCCTGCTCCTGCTGGCCCGCATGGTGCAGGGCTTCTCCACCGGCGGCGAGTACGGCGGCGCGACCACCTTCGTCGCCGAGTACTCACCCGACCGACGCCGCGGCTTCCTCTCCAGCTGGCTGGACTTCGGCACCTTCGTCGGATATGCCCTCGGCTCCGCCCTGGTGACCGTCCTGAACCTGGCCCTGACCGACGCGCAGATGCTCGACTGGGGCTGGCGCGTCCCGTTCCTGATCGCCGGACCGCTGGGCGTCATCGGCCTGTACATCCGGCTCAAGCTGGAGGAATCCCCCGCCTTCCAACAGCAGCTCGACGAACACGAGCACACCCTGGCGCAGGAATCGGCGGGCAGCGAGTTCCGCGCCATCATCGGCAACCACTGGCGGGCGCTGTTGATCTGCGCCGGACTCGTGCTCCTCTACAACGTCACCAACTACATGGTCACGGGATTCCTGCCGACCTATCAGACCGAGACGTTGCACCGTTCCAGCAGCTCGGCGGATGTCCTGGTGCTGGTGGGCATGGTGTGGATCGTCCTGCTGATCACCTTCATCGGCAGGCTCAGCGACCGCGTCGGCCGCCGCCCGGTGTACGGCGTCTCGGCCGCCGCGATGATCGTGCTGGCCGTCCCGTCCTTCCTGCTGATCAAGGCGGACGGAACCTGGCCGCCCATCCTCGGCGTGCTGATCCTGTCCACCCTCCTGGCGGGCTTCGCGGCACCGAGCGCCGCCACCCTGCCCGCCCTCTTCCCGACGGCCGTGCGCTACGGCGCCATGGGTATCGGCTTCAACTTCGCCGTCGCCGCGTTCGGCGGCACCACTCCGCTCGTTACGGAGGCGCTCATCGAGGTCACCGGCGACGACCTGATGCCCGCCTACTACCTGATCGCGGCGGGCGCCATCGGACTGCTGACGGTGCGGTTCCTGCCCGAGAGCGCGCAGGTGGCGCTCAAGGGGTCCCCGCCCATGGTGGGTTCGGCGCGGGAACGGGAGGAACTGGTCGCCACCGCGGGCCGGCTGTACGAGGAGGCCGAACCCTCCTCCCGGCGTGGCTGAGCCGACCGCGTGCCCCGGCGCCGTCGGCCCGCGAGGGACCTGGCGACACCGAGGCGGTGGAGCGGGCCGGTGTCAGCGGGTGGCGGTCCAGCTGTGGGCGACGTCGATCACGAGGCGGTCGTCGAGCCGCTGTACCCGGAAGGGAAGCCGCGCACGGACCCCGAGCCCGATCTGCGTCTCGCCCTCGAAGCTGCCGGCGTACCGCGTGTCGCGGAAGGTCCGGTAGCCGGTGAGGTCCACACCGGGCAGCGGCTGGGCGGCTCGCGCCGGGTACGTCGGGGCGCCGGTGTCCGGGTCGTAGGCGGGCGCGCTCACCCGTACCTCCAGGATCGCCCCGCCGCCGACCGGGATGTAGCGGCCGGAGCCGTCCTGGTAGAGCGCGTCGACGTACCGGACCGAGTAGCCGAGTCCGGCGGCGGCCGCGCCCGGCACGTCGATGACGAGCCGGTCGTAGCAGTCGTGCCGGCCGGTGCGGGCGTTGCGCACCGGCGCCATCGTGCCGGCGGTGTACGCCTTGTCGACGCTGCCCCATCCGGTGGGGCAGACGACGGCCGCGCGCGCGGCGGCGGCCGGGGCGGCCTGGGCCGGGACCGCGGCCGCGCCGAGCGTGGCGGTCATGAGAGCGGCGGCGACCCAAACCGTTCTGGTTCGCACCATGATGTCCCCCTAGGGGTGCGTGTGACTGTTATCAGCTGAGACAGTCCGGTCGGCGGAATGGTTGCACCGTTCGGGGGACCAGTCATCAGGGCGTGTCCCCGGCGAGGATGTCGGCTGCCCAGAGGGGCGCGTGCGGACCGGACCTGTTCTCGGCGGCGTACGACACCAGGCGGGCGTTGCGCGCCAGGTCCTCGGGCCCGTCGGGAAGGTGGTACTCCTCGTCGGCCCGTGCGGAACCGGCCTGCACGCGCGTCGTGCGCCCGATCCGCCGGTCCACGTACCGGTCGAGGGCCTCGGGGACCTCCGACCGCGTCGCCCGGTCGAGGACGGCCCCGGCGCCGGGTCGCGGTGGTGGCCGACCCTGGGTCTCCGCCCGACCGAGGACGACGGCGAGCCGCCGGCGGTCGCGGGCGACGAGGCGGGTACGACCGTCGACGGTATGCGGGACCACAGCGGCGCGGGGCACCGGGCCGGCCGGCTGAGCACACCGCGGGCGGCCGTCCGTGCTCCGCGGGACGGGACTGTCGGCGGAGCGCGGGAGGGCCGTACCTCCCGGACGGGGCGGGGGACCCCGACCCGGTCACAGGCTGAGCGCGTCCTCCACGTTGTTCATCCACGGGGTGACGGAGTTGACGTCGGGCGAGACGTGGAAGCCGGGGGTCGAGGCGCTGAGGGGGGTCTGTTCGAGGTCGGACTCGGTGTTCATGGTCAACGCGATCGAACCGACCGTCCTGCCCTTGCCGTCGTCGGCGCCGCCCATGAGGCCGGCGTAGGCCGACTGGCCCGGCTCGAGCCTGAGCGCGTCCTCGATGCCGGGGGCCTCGCCGCGCGCCGTGGCCTGGCCGTCCAGTGCGCCGAAGGTCACGACCGGGTGGCCCAGGGCCCGGCACGCCTTCCCGCTCTTGTTGGTGACCTTCAACAGGTAGCTGCTGGTGGTCGGTTCGGCGAGACTCGCGGTGAACGTGACGTCGTAGGTGCTGCACGGGAAGACGTCGTGGTCGGCCGCGGAGGCGCCGCCACCGCCGGACGGGCCACCGGCGGGGGACGCGGACGCCGACGGCGCCCCGGACGGGCCCGTCGACGGCTTCGCGGACGGACTGGCGGACGGCTTCGCGGCCGGTGTCGTGCCGGTCCCGCCCGCCGCGTCGTCCCCGGCGGGGCCGCAGGCGGTCAGTGCCGCCGCGGAAAGGGCGACGAGGACGACGGCGGCTCTGCGTACGGTGCTCATGGCGTGGTTTCCCCCGATGATCGGCGATGCTGCGGAGTGCTGCTCCAGCGTCTCCCGGATTCTTCACAGCTTGGTGACAGGTTCTCGCCGGATCCACCACCGTCGGCGGCCACGCGGGGTACGGCCGGGCTCAGCCGACGTACTCGACGATCTGCATCATGCCCTGGTCCTCGTGCTGGAGCTGGTGGCAGTGCAGCATCGAGCGGCCGACGAAGTCCTCGGCGCGCAGCCGGAAGGTGATCGTGCCGCGGGGCGGGATGGCGAGGGTGTCGTGCCAGACGGGGGTGGCCAGGGGGCGGCCGTCGACGGCCGTCAGCAGGAAGTGGTGGGTGTGCAGGTGGAAGGGGTGATGATGATGGCTGTGCGAGCCGTTGGAGACGGTCCATTCCTCCACTTCGCCCAGCCTGATCCGGTGGTTGACGTAATCGGGGGAGAACCGGCCCCAGGCGAGGTCCCGTTGGCCCGCCGAGGGGTCGGCGTGCGGTGTCTCCCCGTCGCCGAGGATGCGGTAGGCGTTGGGGAAGGCGCCGGAGAACACGTTGCTGTAGCTGCGGAAGGCCACATGACGGGTGCGGGTGGGTTCGGGCAGGTCGGTGGCGCGTCCGGGCAGGGCGGCCGGCAGTGACATGTCGCGGGCGGGGCCGGTGACGACCAGGGTCATCAAGGGCCTGTCGACGCCGTCCGTGATGAGTTCGTACGTGCCGGGTTCGCCGCCGCGGACCAGCACGTCCGCCCGTCCTCCCATGGGCAGCGCCACCGTGGAGGACGCGACGGGGGCCATGAGGGTGATGCCGTCCTGGGCGATCCTGTGCATCGCGTGCCCGTCCAGCCGCAGCGAGAGCGGGGTGAGCGCTCCGGCGTGGACGATCCTCCACCGCTGGACCTCTCCCGGAGCGATGGTGAGGACGGGGTTCTTGGCGCCGTTGACGAGGAAGGTGGGGGCGATGCCCTCGAAGGCGCCCTCCGACGTCAGGTCCGGTACCCGCCCACGCTCCAGGCGCAGTTCGTTGACGCAGACGACGACGTCACGGGCCGCGGCGATCTCCGGCACCTCGTCGACGTCGCCCTCCACGATGATCACGCCGGCCATGCCGTTGAGGACCTGGGTGGCGGTGGATCCGTGATGGTGGGGGTGGTACCAGAAGGTGCCGGCGGGATGACCGGCCGGGACGGTGAGGCGGGTGCGGTGGCTCGTGGTGCCCCCGGGCTCCTCGGCGGGTTCGAAGGCGCGGAAGACGTTGTCCGCCTCGCCCGTCGGGTCCACGTGCATGCCGTGGGTGTGCAGGTTGAAGGTGTTGAAGTGGTGCGGGACGTTGATGTCCTCGTGCCCTGCGGCGGTGTTCGGCGGCAGCGCGTTGATCTGCGTGATCTCGAGGTTGTTGCCGGGACGCACCCGCAAGGTCGGTCCCGGAACACCCCCTTCGTAGGTGCGGACGAGGACGGTGCCGACCCCGGGGAGCACCTGTTCGCTGAACCGGACCGTCAGCTGCGTGGTGAGGCAGTTCCGCCGCGGCGGGGTCCTGCGCGTCTCCGGTTGCGGAAAGACGTGCTCGTCCTCCCGGCGCGACACCGCACGAGCGCTGGTCGGTGACGCGGCCAACACCGCTCCTGCGGCGAGCGGCAGGCTTTTCAGTACGCCGCGTCGGGGGAGAGTGGTCACGGGGCGCCTCCTCGGGCAGCAGAGAGACATGGGCGATTGGATCTGCGGAAATAGTGACAAATGGGTGACATTCGCACCAAAGTGATCGCAGTGTAGAGGTCGCCGCACAGCCGTGACCGTGCAACACGGCCGGTACGGGCCCGGCGGCTCCCGCCACGGAACCGGCCGCCCGTCGGCCGTGGCCCACGACGCCGACCGACGGAAGCGGGGACCGTATCGACGGCCCCGGTCTATGGCCCGCCGGCCTATCGGTCCCCGTCCTATGGGCCCCCGGCCCTGCGGCCTATCGGCCCCGCGGCCCCCGGCCCTGCGGCCTATCGGCCCCGCGGCCCCCGGCCCTGCGGCCCCCCCGGCCCCGCGGCCCCCGGCCCTGCGGCCCCCCCCCGGCCCCCCGGCCCCCCGGCCCCCCGGCCCCCCGGCCTATCGGCCCCCCGGCCCATCGGCGGACCCACCCACCACCGGCCACCCCATCCGCCATCGACCCGCCGACCCGTCGGCCGACCCGCCCACCGGGCCTGCCCTTCCCGCCGATGGCGGCAACAGCCGAGCCGGTCCGACGCCCGCACCCCCGCACGTCCGTGGCCGGACGTTCGGGGATGCGGGGCCGCTCCGTCGGTCAGCCGACGCGGGCGGCGATGGCGCGCGCGCACTCCAGGGACTCGGTGTGAGTGGTGTCCACCTCCAGGTCGTAGATCACCCCGCGGTGGACCGCGTCCGCCTGCGACGCGGCCATTCCCCGGACGCGATCACCTCGCGCGATCTCGCGGCCCGCGGCGACCGCGCTGTCGCACCTGACGCCGACCCACAGCACCGCCACGTCCCCCAGGGCCTTCCGCCACCGCTGCTGGGACGTCGCCCCGCCGAGGAAGACCTCGTCCACGACGATCCGGGCCCCGGCGCGGGCCATCGCCACGATGCCCTCGGTCCAGGCCTCCTCCAGCGCGCGGAACTCCGCCCCGACGCTCACGCGGCCGTCCGCCGCGATCTCGAGTCCCGCCTCGGACGCCTGGAGTTTCGCGGGCAGGCAGTCGACGAAGGAGTCGACGCCGAAGGCGAGCCACGGATCGGGCAGGACGGCCTGGAGGCACCGCACGATCCCCGACTTCCCCGAGCTGGAACCACCGTTGAGAACGATCATCCGAGTCCTTGTCACCGCGCCACAGTAGGGGCGCGTCCCGGTGGTCGCGAAACGATTTCCGCGAGCCGAGGACACCGTCCCGCCGCCCTGGTGAAGTGGGCGGACGCCCTCGCGCCCGGGTCGAGCGAGGCGGACCTGTGTGTCGAGATCCCGAGGAGGACGAGGTCGTACCCCGCGGGTCACCTCGATCACCCCGGCGCGCCAGAAGGGCCGGTCACCCGCCGGGCCGGTGTCGTGTCCCGACGCCTCGAGGACCGTGGCGGCGGCCTCACCGGCGGCAAGGGGCCCACGGCCACAGGAACAACGGGCCTACAGCCACAGGAACAACGGGCCTACAGCCACAGGAACAACGGGTCGGCAGCCACACGAACAACAGGCCCACGGCCACCCGGAACAGGCCCCGCAGGATCCCCGTCCTCCCCGCACGTGCGGGGAGGGCCTCGTGCGAGCGGCGCGGCGCCGATTGACGGATTCACGGTCGCGGGACATGGGCATGGACCCGTCAGCATGTGACATGAGCACGCCCACCTTCCCCACAGGAGGTCGACCATGCACTCACGCACCTACGCCCCCGCCTTCGCCGCCGCCCTCGCGGCGACCGTCACCCTCTTGGGCGGCCCGGCCCACGCGCACGCGAACGCCCCCGCCGGTCAGCAGCTCGCGGCCCGCGTCGTCACCTACGACGCAAGCGCGTCCGCGGAGTTCAGGGCCGCGGTCGACCGGGGCGCGGCGATCTGGAACGCGAGCGTGGACAACGTCGAGCTGCGCCCCGCCGCCGCCGGGCAACGCGCCAACATCCGCGTCATCGCCGACAACGGCTGGCCCCGCGCCCTGACCACCTCGCTCGGCAACGGCACCGTCTACATCGGGCGGCAGGCCGTCGACCAGGGCTACGACACGGTGCGGATATCGGCGCACGAACTCGGCCACATCCTGGGCCTGCCGGACCGCAAGCCCGGCCCCTGCACCAGCCTGATGTCGGGTTCCAGCGCCGGTGTCGCGTGCACGAACCCGTACCCGAACGCGGCCGAGAAGGCGGAGGTCGAGGGCGACTTCGGGGCCGCGCTCACCCGTCCGGAGAAGGTGCCCGGCACGGTGACGACCGTGGACTGAACCGTTGCCGGGCGGGACGGGCGGCCGGGCCGTGAGATTCCTCAAGACGCGGTAGACGCACCGCAGTTGGGGTCCTGGCCCCCGCCCGGGTTCTCGGCGGGTCTTCGTCGGGCGACCTCGGGACGAGAGCGGGCGCGCGTCGGGAACCGGCCGGTCGTGCGAGGCAGTTCGGCGGCCTCTGAACGCCCCGCGGAGGCGGTGACGGAGGCTGCCGCCTCTCACGGACGGCAGTTGCGTGAGTACGTGCAGTGACTTGCCCTCCCTCTGTCGAGAAGTGGTCACGATGGAGAAGTTTTTGAGCGCCAAGTGCGGATTGGAGGGCCCTTGGTGGGGTAGAACGGGTCTGGGACGACGTCCATGATCATGGACGCCGCCCGCACCCATTCCAGCCGGCGTCCGCCGGCGATAACGAAGGACACAGCAGTATGGCCAGCGGCACCGTGAAGTGGTTCAACGCCGAAAAGGGCTTCGGATTCATCGCCCAGGACGGCGGCGGCCCCGATGTCTTCGCGCACTACTCCAACATCTCCGGCAACGGCTACCGTGAGCTGGTGGAGGGAGAGGCGGTCACCTTCGACGTGACCCAGGGACAGAAGGGCCCCCAGGCGGAGAACATCGTCCGCGGCTGACCCCCTGTTTCCAGCCCGCCCGGGTCGCCGTGTAGAGTGGCAGAACCGACGCGGGGTGGAGCAGCTCGGTAGCTCGCTGGGCTCATAACCCAGAGGTCGCAGGTTCAAATCCTGTCCCCGCTACCAAAGAAAGGGGCCCGGCTGATGCCGGGCCCCTTTCGCATGCCCCTCGCTACGCGCTGCTGACGCGGTCGGCGGCCGACGGTGTCCGCACTCGCATGATCCGGGTGGTCCTCACAGCCCGGCCACCTTCGCGCTCGCCGACACCTCGTAGACCAGGGTGACCGTGCGGCGACCACCGGGAGGCAGGACGACGTTCCAGTGGGCGATGCCCTCCGCGTCCACCGAGTCGGGCGCCGGGGCACAGGCTTCCTCACGCAGGCGTACCTCCACCGCCGAGACCTCGGACACCGGGATGCGCTCCCGCACGGCGACCGTTTGTCCGGCTTGTTCGGCGGGGGCGGAGAAGCGGGAGAGGTGCAGCCGGACCGTGTGGGTGGTCACGGTCCGCTGCGTCAGGCCGGGGGAGGCGTGCGACTCCTCGGCGTGCCGGACCACCCGGTAGTCGTCGCGGCTGCCGAAAGCCAGCTCCACGGGGGCACCGGGGGCGGTGAAGTCCAGGGTGCCGCGCCCGGTGAACCCACTGCCCCGGACCAGGTCGACGGGTCCGGCGAGGAGAACGTGGCCGGACCGGTTGTCGAACCGAACCACCTGGGTGACCAGCGGCGACAGTTCGGGCGCACACGCGTACTCGCTGCGCACGGGCGTGCTGAAGGAGGAGAGGGGCACGCGGTGGGCGCGGCCGTCCGCGGGCACTGAGACCGGGGCGGGCGCGCCGAGCACCCGGGTCTCGCCGCCGTCGGCGACTCCCGGCAGGCCGAGCACGGGAGCCGGGCCGAGGTCCCCGATCTCCTCTTCGCGCAGTTCCACGTCGACGGTGCGGCGTTCCGCGGCGGTGCGGTCCTTGAGCGTCAGCCGGTCCTCGCGCAGCCGCGGTGGTTCGGTGGCCAGCGCGGAGCGGGCCGTCGACAACGTCAGCCGTACGTCCGTCCAGTCCTCGCCGGTGCGCTGCCAGACCATGGCGTCGGTCTCCAGCCTGAGGGAGTCGCCGTCGAGCACGGCACGGTAGGCGGGCCGCCACAACGCGCACGGGGCGAGGTGACTCAGACGGAGTCCCACCGGACCGGCGACGGCGGCTTCCACGGTCAGTTCGATGTGCGCGACCAGTTCCGCGGGTTCCCTCTCCGCGAGTTCCGAGGCCCGCCGCGTTTCCGCGAGTTCGGTGGCGAGGCCGGCCAGCCGGGCCTCGGCGGCGCGGAGTCGCTCGCCGTGGGTGTCGCGTTCGGCGTCCACCCGGTCCAGTTCGCGGGCCCAGCGAGGTCCTTCGCTCTCTCCCGAACCGGCGCCTTCGCCGATCTCCCGCAGCAGGTCGGCGGCGAGGCGGCCGAGCACGTCGAGGCGGGACCGCAGGCGGTCGCGGCGCTGCTCCACGGCGAGCTGCTCCGCTTCGAGGGCGTGCACGCGCCGGCGGAGGTCGGAGTCGTCGTCGGGGGACGGCGACGGCCCGCGCGGCGTCCACTCGCGGACGATTCGCGCGTCGAGCACGGTGGCGGGGTGATCGGCGGTCAGTTCGGCGTGCAGGGTGCGGTCGACGGCCAGCGCGCTGACCGGACCGAGCCGCAACCGCTGGACGCCGGGTCGCAGATCGAGTACGGCGGCGCGTTCGAGGTGGGCGCGGTCCTCCAGGCAGGTGACGGCGGTGACGGGGAGGGCGATCGGCTTCGGGGCCGTGGGCATGGGTGTGTCAGCTCCTGCGGTTGCCGTCGACCAGGGCCTTGCCGGCCGGGATGCGGATCTCGTAGCCGCCGTCGAGGGCGGCGGTGCCGCCGGCGGGCAGGGTCACCCGCCAGACACGGGTGCCCGGGGCGTGCCGGTCGGACCCGGCTCCGTCCTCGGGAGCCGTCCAGTCCGCCCGTTCCTCGATCCGGACATCCGGGTCGGAGGTCACCGGCACCGGCTCGCGCACCTCGACGGCGACGGGCCGCGCGAGTCGGTTGGCCAGCTCCACGTGCACGCGGTGGTCGAGCACGGTGATGTTGTTGCGCAGCCCCGACGTCGACTCGCGCAGGTGGGTACGGCGGGTGACCCGGATGCCCTCGGCCGGCCCGAGTCCCACCCGGCGCACACCGCCGGGCGCGAGGGTGGGCAGCGCGGCGGTCAGCAGGAAGTCGTCGTCGAGGGTGACCTCCACCGGGCCGGCCAGCAGGGCCTGGTCGGTGGCGTTGGAGAGCACCAGCGTGGCGTACACGGTGGGCTCCACGGAGGGCACGCACAGGTACTCGGTGCGCAGGCCGACCGGGATCTCGCCGACGGCGACGGTGTGCCAGGTGCCGTCCGAGGGGATGTCGGCGCGGGCGGCGGCGTCGAAGCGGTGGTCGAAGGAGCCCGCCGACTCGCGGGGCCGAACGGCGTGGCCGGGCAGCGGCAGCGCGGTCACCGCCTCGGCGCGGCGGCGGTACTCGGCCGCCACCGGGTCGAAGGAGGAGTCGGGGAACAGCCGGCCCCGGCGATCGCCCTGCTCGTCGGGACCGCACAGCACCAGGGCGGCGTAGTCGAGTTCGGCGCCGCTCGGCTGCGGCGGGCCGACCGGCGGAGCGGGCGGCGGCGGGGGTGCGGCGGCCTGGCCCGGAGCCGCGGGCGCCTTGGCGGCGGGGCCCGTGAAGGCCCGGGCGGCGGTACGCGGTGCGCCGCCCGGGCGCGACCTGGCCGGGGGCGCGACCTGGGGCATCGCACCGCCGAAGGGCATCGGAGCGGCGGCCGGAGCGCCGCCGGGCGCGGCGGGCACCGGGGGCGGTCCGCCGTAGGCGGGGGGAGGCGGCGGAGGAGTAGGGGCGAAGCCGGCCCCCACCGCGGCGGGCTCGGTGGCGGCGGCCGGACGCGGGCCGGGGGCGTCGTATCCGGCGAACAGGCCGGCGAGCCCTGCCGGGGGTTCGCGCCAGCCGGAGGGGGCGGGAGCGGGCTGGCGGCGTCCGATCCGGATCGAGCGGAGTCTCGGCAGATCGGTACGGCGCCGCAGGTCGGCGGTGGACAGGGCGACGCGTACGCCCGTCCAGTCCTCGCCGGTGCGCTGGGCGACCGAGGCGCGCAGCACCAGGCGGCCGCTGTCCTCGCCCTGACGGTGGCTGAGACGGTAGGCCGGCACCCAGACGGCGCCCGGCACGCCGTACTCCAGTTCCAGTTCCGTCTCCTCGTCGCCGGTGCCGCCGACGAGGGTGAGGACGGCGGACACCGTCGTCTCGACGTGCGCCGACGGTGTGTCCGTGGAGGCGCGGGCGAGTCTGTCGGCGGCGAGGGTGAGTTCGTGCTCGACGAGGCGGAGCGCCTCGTCGAGTTCGGTGAGACGGTCGTGCAGGCCTGTCAGGCGGTGTTCGACGAAGTCGGCGAGTTCCAGCCAGGCGTCGACCGGGGTGCGGCGGTGCGGGTCGTCGCGCTTGCGGGCCGGCGGCACCGGGTGCAGAGCCGCGATCTCCCGGACCAGATCCAGCTGCCGGTCCCGGCGTCCCCGCGCCGCCGCGTACGCGTCGGTGAGCCGTTCCACCTCACGCCGCAGGGCGTCGGGGGCGCCGGCGTCCGGCGGTTCGGCGCCGATCTCCACGCGGGCCTCGACGACACGCACCCCGGTGACACCGAGGACGCGCGCCCGCAGCGATCCGGGGTCCAGCGAGCGGGGCAGTCCCGTCACCCGCACCCGGCCGTCCGCCGGCACGCAGCCCCGGGCCAGGCGGCGACAGAGGGCGCCCTGCGCGTACACCACGACGGAATCGAGGGCCGACCCCCAACTCCGTGCCTTCTCCACCCGCATGTCAGCCCCCACCGTGTCTGTGCCGAGCACAGCTTACGTCGGCGCCGCCCCACCGTCGCGATGATCGATCCCCGCCCTGGTGACAGCCGTCCGACGGGCGGCGTGGGGGTGCCGCCGGCGTGGGCGGGCCCTGGCCGGTCGCCGGCGGTGAGCCTGCGACCGGCTTCTGCGGGCACGGTCGACGTGCGGGAAGCGGCGGGTGGCGCGCGGCGCCGGCCCAGGTCGCCAGGTCGCCAGGTCGCCCGGTCGTCCGGTCGCCGGATCGGTCGTCGGACGTCCGACCGACCCGGTCCGGGTCGGGGAGTGGGGCGCGGGGTGTGTCAGGGGCGGGGTGTGTCAGGGCCGGCCGGTCAGGTAGCCGCCCATGGAGGTGAAGTACTCCGTCGCCGCCAACTCCCGGCCGTCCTCGGTCCGTACGCGGGTGATGGCCAGACCGTGATTGCGGCCGGTGCGGGCGTCGGCCCCGGCGACGATCACCACGCCGTCGCCCTCGCGGTAGAAGACGCGGCCGGGAGTACCGCCGTACCGGCCCTCGGACACGACCGCCGCGAGGATCTCCAAGCGCTTGCCCCGGTGGAAGGTGAAGGCGCTGGGGTACGGCTCGGACTGGGCGCGGACCAGGCGTTCCAGGTCCTCGGCCGGCCAGTTCCAGTCGATGCGGATGTCCTCGGCGGAGCGTTTG
This sequence comes from Streptomyces sp. NPDC006259, assembly GCF_042870975.1. Taxonomy (NCBI): domain Bacteria; kingdom Bacillati; phylum Actinomycetota; class Actinomycetes; order Kitasatosporales; family Streptomycetaceae; genus Streptomyces; species Streptomyces sp. NPDC006259. The sequence goes on from NZ_JBIAHY010000002.1 coordinate 761,867, forward strand.
TGGAAGAAGCTCGCCCGGGACCGGTCCTGCCGGGTGAACTCGGTCCGCCCGGACGCGATGAGGCCGAGCGCGCCGATGGTGACCGGGGCGATGAGGTCGACGGTCTTGTGGAAGAGGTCGGTGGCGGTGTCCGTCGGTCCGACCGGTACCGCTTCCTGCCGGACGATGTCACCGGCGTCCAGCTCGTCGTTCATCATGTGCGCGGTGACGCCGACCTCGGTCTCGCCGTTGATCAGGGCCCAGATCAGCGGTGAGAAGCCGGCGTACTTCGGCAGCAGCGAGTCGTGGACGTTGAGTGTGCCGTGGCGCGGCAGGGCGAAGATGCGCGGGGGGATCCAGGTCCGCCAGTTGTTGGCCACGATGATGTCCGGGTCGGCCTCCTTGAGGCGCTCGAACAGCTCCTCGTCGTCGGGCCGGTCGCGGATCAGCACGGGGATGCCGTGCTCCTCGGCGAGATCGGCGACCGAGTCGCTCCAGATCTTCTCGTACGCGTGCTCGCTCCTGGGGTGTGTCACGACCAGGACCACGTCGTGTTCGGAGTCCAGGAGGGCCCGCAGGGTGCGGTGCCCCCAGGTCTGGTAACCGAACATGACGACCCGCATGGGGTTCCTCCTCAGGGCAGGGGTGTACCGGAGCAGCAAAGCAAGGCTTACCTTAGTTTTCAACGGGTGTACAGGGCACGCCAGTTGAGGAGGTATCGCCCGCGCCGGGGAGATGTTCCGCCCTATCGACAGCCGCCTTTCATTAGCTTAGGCTCACCTAAGTTCAGCGGGTTCGCGCCGTCGGTGTGCCCGCCTCGCGTTTCCCCACGCCGTACAGGCGGTTGCCCCGCACGATGGGAGAGACATGCCACGGGTTCTTCCTGATGACGCATCACCGGTCCACGACCTGATCGGTATCGGTTTCGGACCGTCCAATGTCGCGATGGCGATCGCGCTCGGCGAGCACAACGCCCGGGCCGGCTCGCGGGAAGCGGTCACCGCCCACTTCTTCGAGCAGCAGCCGAACTTCGGCTGGCACCGCGGCATGCTGATCGACGACGCCACCATGCAGGTGTCCTTCCTCAAGGACCTGGTGACGCTCCGGAACCCCACCAGCGAGTTCAGCTTCCTGTGCTACCTCAAGAGCCGGGGACGGCTGACCGACTTCATCAACCACAAGAGCCTCTTCCCGCTGCGCGTGGAGTTCCACGACTACTTCGAGTGGGCCGCCGCCGGGGTCGAGGACATGGTCTCCTACGGCCACGAGGTCGTCGGCGTCGCGCCCGCCGTCCGGGACGGAGCCGTGGACCACCTGGAAGTCACGGTCCGTACGGGGGAGGGGCTCGAGGTCCACCGGGCCCGCAACCTCGTCGTCGGCACCGGCCTGCGCCCCCTCATGCCGCAGGGTATGAAGCGCGGTGAACGCGTCTGGCACAACTCCGAACTGCTCGCCAGGGTCGACTCCCTGGAAGGTGCCTCGCCCTCCCGGTTCGTCGTCGTGGGCGCCGGACAGAGCGCCGCCGAGAACGTGGCCTACCTGCACCGACGCTTCCCCGGCGCCGAGGTCTGCGCGGTCTTCTCCCGCTACGGCTACAGCCCCGCCGACGACAGCAGCTTCGCCAACCGGATCTTCGACGCCGAGGCGGTCGACGACTACTTCTCCGCGCCCGAAAACGTCAAACGCCGGCTGATGGACTACCACGGCAACACCAACTACTCCGTGGTGGACATCGACCTCATCGACGACCTCTACCGGCAGACGTACCAGGAGAAGGTCCTCGGCACCGAACGGCTGCGCTTCCTCAACGTGTCCCGGCTCGCCGACGTCGAGGAGACCCCCGACGGCGTCCGTGCCACCGTCACGTCCCTCGTCACCGGCGAGGAGACCGTCCTGGACGCGGACGCCGTGGTCCTCGCCACCGGCTACAGCCCCGCCGACCCGCTCGGCCTGCTGGGCGAGGTCGCGGACCGCTGCCTCCGGGACGACGAGGGCCGTGTCCGGGTCGAGCGCGACTACCGCATCGCGACCGACCCCGACCTGAACTGCGGCATCTACCTCCAGGGCGGTACGGAGCACACGCATGGCATCACCTCGGCGCTGCTGTCCAACACCGCGATCAGGGTCGGCGAGATCCTGGACTCCCTCCTGGGCCGGGGCGCCGCGTCCCCCTCCGGCGAAACCCGCAAGGTCACCGACACCGCCCGCTAGGCCCCCCGGCCCGCGCCCGATGCGCGCGTCGGGCGGGCACGGCACCACCGGCAACTCCGCGAGACCAAGGGATGACGTACGTCGACATGGCCACCACCGCAGTCGAGCGCCCCGCGCCCAGGGGCACAACGCAGGCCCGTCGGCGGCGGGTCGTGGGTCTGGGCATGCTGGTGGTGATCCTCGCGGCCGCGGGGACGGTGTCACTGGCCGTCGGTGCGCGGGCGTTGACCCCGGCCGAGGTGTGGCACGGGCTGTTCGCGGCGCCGGACGCCGACCGGGGGCTCACCGAGATCAGGCTCATCGTGCGGACCGTACGGGTGCCCCGGACGGTGCTCGCCGTCGTGGCGGGCATCGCCCTCGGCGTCGGCGGCGCGCTCATCCAGGGCCACACGCGCAATCCCGTCGCCGACACCGGCCTGTTGGGGGTGAACGCCGGCGCCTCGTTCGCCGTGGTGACGGTGATCGCCGTGTTCGGGTTCTCCGACCCCTTCCAGTACGTCTGGTTCGCGTTCCTCGGCGCGGGCGCCGCCGGTGTCGTCGTGTTCGGGCTGTCGAGCCTCGGCCGGGGCGCCGGCAACCCGTTGACGCTCGCACTGGCCGGGCAGGGGATCACGGTGTTCCTCGCCGCGATGACCACGGCGGTCGCGCTGTCGGACCAGAAGTCGCTGAACGCGCTGCGGTTCTGGAACGCGGGCTCGCCGGCCGGTGTCGGCTTCCCCGTCATCTGGCCGGTGACCGCTTTCGTCGCCCTCGGCCTGGTGCTGGCCCTGACCACCCTCCCCGCCGTCAACCTGCTCAACCTGGGCGACGACGTGGCCCGTGGACTCGGCGTGAACATCGCGCTGAGCCGAACCGTCGGCATCGCCGCCATCACCCTGCTCGCGGGCGCGGCGACGGCGGCGACCGGCCCCATCGCCTTCCTCGGGCTGATGGTGGCCCACGTGGCCCGGTACCTCACCGGGCCCGACTACCGCTGGCTGGTGCCGTACGCGGGCCTGCTCGGAGCCATCGTCCTGCTGGTCTGCGACATCGTGGGTCGGCTGGTGGTGCGGCCGGGCGAGCTGGACGCGGGGGTCGTCGTCGCTCTGCTCGGTGCCCCGTTCTTCGCGGCTCTGGTGTGGCGCGGAAAGTTCAGGAACGCGTGAAGCGGAAAGTTCGGGAACGCGTGGAGCGGGGAGTTCGGGAACGCGTGAACGGGACCGACATGAAGCCGACTGTGGCGCCGGGGGTACGGCTCGGCCCGGTGTCGTTCGTGTGGCGGCCCTGGATCGCGGGCGTCACGGTGCTGCTGGCGGCGGCCACCTTCCTGGTGTTCTGCCTGTCGATCGCGGTGGGGGACTTCCCCATCGGTCTGACCGACGTGATCGCCACCCTCCTCGGCCGGGGTGAGCAGGTGGACGAGTTCGTGATCATGGACCTGCGGTTGCCGCGCGCCCTGGCGGGGCTCGTGGTGGGGATCGCGCTGGGCGTGTCCGGGGCGATCACCCAGTCCGTCGCCCGCAACCCCCTGGCCAGTCCGGACATCCTCGGCATCACCGGTGGCGCCGGCGCGGTCGCGGTGTTCCTGGTGACGGTGTCGGGCGGGACCGCCGGGGCGATCACCGATTCCATCGGCCTGTCGGCGGCGGCCCTCGCGGGCGGCCTCGGGACGGGGCTGCTGGTGTACTTCCTGGCCTGGCGGCGAGGGATCGACGGCTTGCGGCTCATCCTCATCGGTATCTCGGCGAGCGCGGTGACGGAGGCGATCACGACCTGGCTGCTGGTCTCCGCCGACATCCGCGACGTCGCCCGCGCCCAGGCCTGGCTGGTCGGCTCGCTGGACAACCGGTCGTGGAACGAGGTCTGGGTGGCGCTCTGGTGCACCCTCGTGCTCCTGGTCGTCGTGTCGGGTGCCGCGTTCCCGTTCAAGCCGATGCACTTCGGCGACGAGGTCGCGGCCGGCCTGGGCGTCCGGTACGGCAGGGTACGGGCGGTCCTGCTGCTGTGCGCCGTACTGCTGGCCGGTGTGGCGGTGAGCGCGGCGGGCCCGGTCCCGTTCGTGGCGCTGGTGGCGCCGCAGGTCGCGATGCGGCTGACGAGGAGCCCGACCCCGCCGATGGCGGCCTCCGGCCTGGTGGGGTCGCTGCTGCTGATCGGCGCGGACCTGACCGCCCGTACGGCACTGCCGGTCACTCTCCCGGTGGGCGTGGTGACCGCCGCGGTCGGCGGCCCCTTCCTGGTCTATCTGCTGGTGCGGGCCAACCTCCGTTAGCGGACGGCCGGTTGCTGGTACAAAGGTGTGGCAAACCTCAACAAAGGGGGCCTTGTGGTCACGCAGCGCATCACCCGGAGCGAGCCCGTGGCCGAGGGCCTCGCACGGCTGTCGGCCAGCGGGGTCACGGTCGGATACGGAGGCCGGATCGTCATCGACGATCTCGACGTGGCGATCCCGCCAGGGGTGATGACCACGATCATCGGCCCCAACGGCTGCGGTAAGTCCACCCTGTTGAGGACCCTGTCGCGACTGCTCAAGCCGACCAGCGGGACGGTCGTCCTGGACGGTGAGGACATCGCCAGGCTCCGGACCAGGGACGTGGCGAAGAAACTGGGCCTGCTGCCGCAGGCGCCGGTCGCGCCGGAGGGCCTGACGGTGGCCGACCTGGTGGCCAGGGGGCGCCATCCGCACCAGAGTTGGCTGCGGCAGTGGTCGTCGGACGACGCCTCCGTCGTGGCGCGGGCACTGGCCATGACCGGGGTGTCCGACCTGGCCGACCGTCCCGTCGACTCGCTCTCCGGCGGGCAGCGTCAGCGCGTCTGGATCTCGATGACGCTGGCTCAGGGCACCGACCTGCTGCTCCTGGACGAGCCGACCACCTACCTGGACCTGGCGCACGCGGTCGACGTGCTGGACCTGGTGGACGACCTGCACGAGTCGGGACGCACCGTCGTGATGGTGCTGCACGACCTCAACCTGGCCACCCGCTACAGCGACAACCTCATCGTGATGCGGGAGGGATCGATCCTGGCGCAGGGGCATCCCCGTGACGTGATCACCGCCGAGCTGCTGGACGAGGCGTTCGGACTGCGCGCCCAGGTGATCGAGGATCCGGTGGGGGATCGGCCGCTGATCGTGCCGATCGGACGGACCCATGTCCAACTGGGCGCCAAGATAGGGTAGTTGAGGAAATACTTAGGCTAGGCTAACCTCACTCTTATCGATAGGGTTCGGCTGCCTCGGCACGAGGCGCAGCGGACAGCGCGCGAGCAAGGGATTGCGGATGCTCCTCCATCGAACGACCCTCAGGAACGGCCGGCGGCGACTCGCGGCGGTGCTCTCGGCCGCGACGCTCGGTATGGGGCTCCTCGCGGGATGCGGTGCCGACTCGGACGAGGACGCGGCGAGCGACACCACCTCGACCGCTGCCGCCGCCGGCGCCTTCCCGGTCACCGTGGAGCACGCGTTCGGATCCACGAAAATCAACGAGGCGCCCCAGCGGGTCGTCTCCGTCGGTTACACGGACGACCAGACCATCCTGGCCTTCGGCATCAAGCCCGTCGGCATGGTCGACCAGTACCCGAACCCGGCCGGCCGCAGCCCCGACATCAACACCCAGTGGCCCTGGGTGAAGGAGCGGTGGGGCGACACCGAGCCCGAGGTCATCATGGAGAACGGTGACTCCGGCCCCCACTACGAGAAGATCGCCGCCCTGCGCCCGGACCTGATCATCGCGGTCTACTCCGAGATCGACCAGGCCGCCTACGACAAGCTCTCCAAGATCGCCCCGACGGTGGGCCGCACCAAGGCCGAGAAGGAACCGTTCAGCGCGCCCTGGCAGGACAACGCCCTGCACATCGCCAAGGCGCTCGGCAGGGCCGAGGAGGGCGAGAAGCTGGTGCGGGGCATCCAGGACAAGCTCGACGCGGCCAAGAAGGCGCACCCCGAGTTCGCCGACGAGACCGCCGTGGCGCTGTCCTGGTACGAGAACTCCGTCGCGCCCTTCACCTCCACCGACGTCCGCGGACGCCTGCTGACCGGCATCGGCTTCCGGTACCGGACCGAGATCGACAAGGTCGCCGACGGCAGCTTCTACACCAAGCTCTCCCCGGAGCGCATCGACCTGGTCGACGTCGACCGCGTCTTCGTCATCAACGACAAGGCGGACACGGACGCGCTGAAGAAGTTCGCACTGTTCACCAACCTGGACGCCGTCAAGAACGGCAAGGTGGCGTACCTGCTGGACAGCGAGGGGCCCGCGGTCGGCGCGGCCATCTCCCAGGGCACTCTGCTGTCCATGCCGTACGCGATCGACGAACTCGTCAAGTCGGCAGAGTAGGTGTGAGCACCACCGAGACGCGCGCCGCCCCGGCGACCCTGCGTACGGCGACCGGACGTGAGGCCACCCGGTGGGTCGCGGCGCACTGCCGCGAGGCACCGGGGCTGACGGCGGCCACCGTGCTCACCACGGTGGCCGGGGCGGCACTCCAGGTCCTGCCGGTGCTCCTGCTCGGCCGGGTCGTCGACAGTGTCGTCGAGGGAGGATCGCGGTCGATCCTGGTCACGATCGGCTCCCTGATGGTCGCCGCCGCCCTGCTCGGCGCGGCGGCCACCGCCGGGTCGACCTACCTGACCGGCCGGCTGGGCGCGGAGCTGCTCGCGCGGCTGCGGGAAGGCGCCGTCCGGGCGGTCCTGGGAATGCCCAGCGCCCGGATCGAACAGGTCGGCCGGGGAGACGTACTGTCCCGGGTCGGCGACGACGTGGCGGTGCTGTCCAAGGGCATCCGCACGGCCGTCCCGACGGTGTTCTCGGCCGGGGTGCTGGTGGTCATCGCCACGCTCGGCATGTTCGGACTGGACTGGCGGCTCGGCCTGGCGGGCGCCGGCGCCCTGCCCGCGTACGCGTTCGCCCTGCGCTGGTACCTCCCACGGTCCGCCCCGCTCTACCGCGGACAGCGGACGGCCCAGGCCGACCGCGCGCAGGCGCTGATCAGCGGCCTCGACGGGATCGACACGGTCCGCGCGTACCGCCTGGAGGAGGCCTTCCGCGAGAAGGTCACCCGTGAGTCCTGGCGGGTGCGCGAACTCGGTATCGAGGTGTTCCGGTTCTTCGGCCGGTTCGTCGGCCGGGAGAACCGCGCCGAGTTCATCGGGCTCGTCCTCATCATCGTGGTGGGATACGCCCTGCTGGAGGCCGACGCCGCCAGCCTGGGCGAGGTGGCGGCGGCCCCGCTGCTGTTCCACCGGCTGTTCACCCCGCTGGGCGCGATCATGTTCACCTTCGACGAGGCACAGAAGTCCGGCGCGAGCCTGACCCGCCTGGTCGGCGTGGTGGGGGAGTCCACGGAGGACCGGCTGGTGGGCGACACGTCCGTCACGGCGGCCGTCGCGGGCTCGTACCCAGTGACCGTGCGGGGGGTGACGTTCCGCTACCCCGGCACCGAGGAACCGGTCCTGCGGGACGTCGACCTGACGATCCCGGCGGGCGGTTCGCTCGCCTTGGTCGGCGCGACGGGCGCGGGCAAGACGACCCTGGCCGCACTGATCGCCGGCATCGGAACCCCGCAGGCCGGGTCGGTGCGCATCGGGTCCACCGACCTTGCCCGCCTGGACGAGGCCGGGGCCCGGGCCCTGGTGAGCATCCTCACGCAGGAGACGCACGTGTTCTCCGGCCCTCTCGCCGAGGACCTGCGGCTGGCCGCGCCGGACGCGACCGACACCGCGCTGCTGGAGGCGCTGCGCACGGTCGGCGCCGACCGGTGGGTGGAGGCGTTGCCCGAGGGGCTGAACACCCCGGTCGGCGAGGGCGGCGAGCGTCTGGACGTCACCAAGGTCGCCCAGATCGCCCTGGCCAGGCTGGTGCTGGGCCGGGCACCGGTGGTGGTCCTCGACGAGTCGACCGCGGAGGCCGGCAGCGAGGGCGCCGCCGAACTGGAGCGGGCCGTGCTGGCCGCCTGCGCGGGCCGGACCACGCTGTTCGTGGCGCACCGGCTGACCCAGGCGATGGCGGCCGACCGGATCGCCGTACTGGACGCGGGACGCGTCGTGGAACAGGGCACTCACGAGCAACTGGTCGCTCTGGGCGGCCGGTACGCCCGACTCTGGCGGGCTTGGCGAGAAGGCAGTTAGGCACACCCGGTCGGCTTGGGCCACCTCTCATCCCGTGGAAGGGAAGCTGAGTCTTCGATGACGGAACCGAGCGCTCGTCCCGCACTGCTCTCCGCCACACGGCTGGCCGACGTGCGCCGGCGGACCGGCGACCACGCCGACCGGACCATCGCCGAAGCGTGCGCCATCGGGCTGACGTACTGGGCGACGGGCCGAAGCCCCGACGGCATCGACCTGACCCCCGGCACCCTGTTCACCGAGATACTCGGCTGGGTCGACAACGGCGGTGACGGCCCCGGCAGCCGGGAGGCCGGCGCGCACGGATGGACCGTCCCCGTCCCCGAAGGAGTCACCACCGCCGACGCCCAACTCGCGCTGGACGACCTCGCCGACTTCCCGGACCGGCCCATCGGCACCATCGGCCCGTCCGGTGCGGCGGCACGGCTGGAAGCGCTCGCCACATGGAACGACACCCACGCCGACCGGGTCCGCCCCACCATCGTCGAGATGTTCCGGGAACAGGCGCGCACCAGGCCCGACGCCATCGCCGTCGTCGACGAGCACCGTTCCCTGACCTACCGTCAAGCGGCGGAACACTCGGCCCAGTTGGCCCACCACCTGATCGAGGACGGACTCACCGCCGAACAGGTGGTCGGCATCTCACTGGGCCGCTCCGCCGACATGGTGATCGCCCTGCTCGGCGTGCTCCAGGCGGGCTGCGCGTTCGTACCGCTCGACCCCCGGTGGCCCGCCGCCCGCCGAGCCGTCGTCATCGAGGACGCGCGGATCGTCGTCCAGCTCAACGACTCGGGCCGGCACGACCGGGACGAACCGCGGGCCCTCGCCGTCGACCTCGGCGACTGGCGGTACGGCACCCACCCCACCGAGGCCCCCGCGATCGCCGTGCCCGGCGCCGCCCTGGCCTACGTCATCTTCACGTCCGGCTCGACCGGCCGCCCCAAGGGCGCGATGATCCGCCACGAGGCGATCAGCGAGCGCCTGCGGTGGCAGGTCGAGGAGATCCTGCGCTTCGGCCACGACGACGCGTCCCTGTTCAAGGCGCCGCTGTCCTTCGACATCTCCGTCAACGAGATCTTCCTGCCCCTGGTGTCCGGCGCCCGGCTCGTGGTCCTGCGGCCCGGCGGCGAACGCGACCCGCACCACGTGCTGAGCGTCATCGCCGAGCAACGCGTCACCTTCACCTACCTCGTCTCCTCCATGCTCGACGTGCTCCTGGAGATCGCGGGCGACTCGGGCAGCCTCGACAGCCTCCGTCACGTGTGGTGCGGCGGCGAGGTCCTGACCCCGGAGCTGTACGAAAGGTTCCGTACCCGACTCGACATCCCCCTGTACCACGGCTACGGCCCGGCCGAGACGACCATCGGCGTCTCGCACGTCATCTACCGGGGCGCCGCGGAACGCCTGTCGACCTCGATCGGCAAGGCCAACCCCAACACCCAGCTGTACGTCCTGGACGACGAACTGCGCCCCGTCCCGGTCGGGGTCGGCGGCGAACTGTACGTGGGCGGCTTCCTCCTGGGACGCGGATACGTCGACGCGCCCGGCCTGACGGCGTCCCGGTTCGTCGCGAACCCCTTCGCGACCGACGGATCCCGGCTCTACCGGACCGGCGACCTCGCGCGGTACGCCCCCGACGGATCGCTGGACTTCCTCGGCCGCGCCGACCACCAGATCAAGATCCGCGGCATGCGGCTGGAGATCGAGGACGTCGAAATCGGCCTCGCGGAACACCCCGGAGTACGGCACACCTGCGTCGTCGCCAGGAAGAACTCCGTCGGCGGCACCTACCTGACCGGGTACGTCATCCCGGCCGCCGGACGCGAGGACCTGCGGGCGGACGAGGTCAGGGCCTGGGCCGCCGCGCACATGGTCGAGTACATGGTGCCCGCCCACATCGTCGTCATGACCGAGTTCCCGCTCACCGCGAACGGGAAGCTCGACCGGAACGCGCTGCCGGAACCCGTGACCGGCACGGGCTCGGTCGTCCCGCCCGCCACCGAGAACGAACGCCTGGTGTGCGCCGCCGTCGCCCGGGTTCTGCGACGGGACGAGGTCGGGGTCGACCAGGACATCTTCCAGCTCGGCGCGGACAGCATCCTGGCGATCTCCCTGCTGAGCGCACTGCGCGAGGCGGGCCTCCACGTCACGGCAGGACAGATCTTCACCCACAGCGTCGTGGGGGCCCTGGCGGCGGTGGCCGGCCGCGAGTCCACCTCGCGGGTGGACCACGGCGACGTCCCCACCGGGTCCGTCGTGGGGTCGCCCATCGTGCAGTGGCTCGGCGAGACCACCGACGCGATCGACGGCTTCGCCCAGTCGGTGGTCCTGAACACGCCCGCCGACCTGACCGCCGAAGGCCTCGAACAGATCCTCGCCGCCGTGGTCGCACGGCACGACATGCTCCGCGCCAGGCTGGTGCGCGGCGACCGCTGGAGCTTCGACATCCCGGAGGCCGATGGGACCGCCCCGGCCTGGCAGGAGAGCGACCGGCCGCTCGACGACTGCGTCAGGCTCGCCACCGACGGTCTCGACCCGGTGGGCGGAGCGATGCTGCGAGCCGTGTGGCGCCGCGCGGCACGCCAACTCGTCCTGGCCGCCCATCACGTGGTGATCGACGGCGTGTCCTGGCGTGTTCTGATGGACGACCTGGCCACGGCATGGCGGCAGCTCACCTCGGGCGCGCCGATCCAACTGCCCCCGGTGGGCACCTCCTACCGGCGCTGGACACACCTACTGGAGCGCACGGCGTTCGAGGCGGACCGCGCCTACTTCCAGCGCCCCCTGCCGGGAGCGGACGAGCCGGTGGGCAGGCGCCCGCTCGGCCCGGCCGACACCGTCGCCCGGGAGCGGCTGCGGACCGTCACGGTCGACGCCGCGACCACGGCCGCGCTGCTGGGCGGGATACCCGCGAAGTTCCACGCGGGCGTCAACGACGTCCTGCTGACCGCGCTCGCCGTCACCCTCGCCCGGTGGCGCCGCGAACGCGGACAGCACCAGACGTTCGCGCACGTGGAACTCGAGGGCCACGGCCGTGAAGGCCGGTTCGTCGCGGACGCCGCCGGCTTCGAACCCGACCTCTCCCGGACCGTGGGCTGGTTCACCACCCTCTTCCCGGTGACCGTGGACCCCGGCACGGCGGCCGACCTCACCGCCCCCGACTACCTGGCCGCCGCCCTCAAGGCGGTCAAGGAGGATCTCGCCCGGGTGCCCGGCAAGGGCGTCCCCTACGGCGCCCTGCGCCACCTGTCCGGCGCCCGGTTCGACGCGCCCGCACCCCAGGTGCTGTTCAACTACCTGGGACGCTTCGAGGCGGGCACCACCGACGACTGGCAACTCGCTCGCGCGACAGGTCAGTTGGGGGAGAAGCGTGATCCCAGGATGCGTCTGCCGCGCGCCCTGGAGTTCAACGCGATCGCCGAACCCGCCCCCGGCGGCGCCTACGAGCTGGTCACCACCATCTCCTGGCCCGACGGGGTGTTCACCGAGGAGGACATCACGATCCTCGGCGACCACTTCCGGGAAGCACTCACCGGACTGGCCGCGCTCGACCGGGGCGGCCACTCGCCCAGCGACTTCCCCCTGGTGCGGCTCACCCAGACCGACGTCGACGCCCTGGACGGTCCGGCGCTGCGGGCCGTCCTCCCCCTCACCCCGTTGCAGGAGGGTCTCTACTTCCACTCGGTCTTCGACGACGACTCGCCGGGCGCCTACATCGAGCAGCAACTCCTGACCCTCGCGGGCGAGGTGGACGCCGACCGGCTCGCGACGGCGGCCACCCGTCTGCTGGCGCTGTACCCGAACCTGGCCGCGCGCTTCGTGGCCCTCGCCGACGGCCGGGTGGTCTCCGTCCTGGAGAGCGGGGCCGAGGCGCCCTTCACCACGCTCGACAGGCCCGGCATCACCGATACCGAACTCCGCGACCACGCCGAACGGGACCGCCGCGCCGGGTTCGACCTGGCCACCGGCCCGCTGATGCGGTACACGCTCATCCGCGCCGGCTCCGGCCGCACCGTCCTGGTGCAGACCGTGCACCACATCGTCGCCGACGGCTGGTCGGTGCCGCCGATGCTCCGCGCACTGCTCACCGAGTACCACGCGCCCGGCACCGTCCATCCACTCGGCGGCTTCCCCGACTACGTGCGCCGGCTCGCCGAACGCGACGACGAGGAGAGCGACCGGGTGTGGCGGGAGCAGCTCGCCGGACTTCCCGGCCCCTCACTGGTCGCCGAGGGGCACACCCCTTCCGACCGGTTCGCCGACGCCGTCGTGGAGCCGGTTGACGACCTCGACGCGGCCGCCAGGTCGGCCGGTGTGCCGCTCAGCGTGGCCGTGCACAGCGCCTGGGCGCTCACCCTGGGCGGCGTCCTGCACAGCACCGACGTGGTGTTCGGGTCCACGGTGTCCGGACGCGACATGGACGTGCCCGGCATCGAGGACATGGTGGGCCTGTTCATCAACACGGTTCCCGTGCGCGCCCGTTGGGCCGGGACCACCACGGCTCGGGACCTGCTCGCCTCGGTGCGGGAACACCAGGGCGCGGTCCTGGCGCACCAGCACGTCTCCCTGGCCAGGATCGGCCGTCAGGCAGGCACCGGAACCCTCTTCGACACCCTGGTCGTCTTCGACGTGGCGACCGATGTGGACGCTCTGCGCCGTCCCGGCGACACGGTGGTCATCACCGACCTCGTCAACGAGGGCGCCCCGCACTACCCGTTGACCCTGGTCGTCGAGCGCACGCCCGACGGCCGGCCGCGCTTCAACCTGATCCACGACGGCGACCTGCTGCGGGAGGCGAGCGCCCAGGCGCTCCTGAGCACGTTCACCCGGACCCTCACCGGCCTGCTGACCCGACCGGACGCCCCGGTCGACGAGCTGGTGCCCGCCGCGCCTCCCACGCCGGTCACCCCGGTGACGCTGGGCGGCCTCTTCGACGCGGCCGCGCTCCGCGACCCGGCGGCCACCGCCGTCACCCAGTGCGGTCTCGACGGCGGCACCCGATCGCTGACCTACGGTGAACTCGCTCGATCCAAGGACCAGTTGGCGTCGGCGCTGCGCGCGGCCGGGGTCGGTCCGGGCAAGCGGGTCGCCGTCGCGATGCCGCGCTCACTCGAACAGGTCGTCACCCTGGTCGCGATCGTGAGCGCGGGCGGCGCGTACGTACCGCTGGACCCGGCGTACCCGGACGAACGACTGGAGTACATCCTCGGCGACGCCGCCCCGCAGGCCGTCCTCGTGGACCGTACGCAGCGGGACCGCTTCACGCGGCTGCTCGCGCGCGCGGGGGTCGCGGCCCGCGTACTGGTGCGGGGGGACGAACCGCCGACGGACACGGGCGGGCCGGCGGCGGAGGTCACCTGGCACGACCCGACGGGCACGGGCGGGCCGGCGGCGGAGGTCACCTGGCACGACCCCGCCTACGTGATCTACACGTCCGGGTCGACCGGCAGGCCCAAGGGCGTCGTCGTCCCCCACTCCGGCGTGGTGACACTGCTCGCGAACACCCGGGCCGACATGGGGTTCGGCCCCGACGACGTGTGGGTCCAGTTCCACTCCTCCTCCTTCGACTTCGCGGTCTGGGAGCTGTGGGGCGCGCTGGCCCACGGCGGTGAGCTGCTGGTGCCGGAGTACGGACTGACCCGCTCCCCGGTCGACTTCCACCGGCTGGTCCGCGAACGCGGAGTGACCGTGCTCAACCAGACCCCGTCGGCCTTCTACCAGTTCATCGAGGCGGACCGCCTCGCCACCGAACCGGTCACCGCACTGCGCCGCGTCATCTTCGGCGGCGAGGCCCTGGACCTCGGGCGGCTGCGCGGCTGGGTCGACCGGCACGGCACCGGCACGCCCGAGCTGGTCAACATGTACGGCATCACCGAGACCACCGTCCATGTCACCCACCGGGTGCTCACCGACGCGGACTTCGGGCCCGGCGACGACGTCAGCCCGATAGGCGGTCCGATTCCCGGCCTGGTCACCCACCTGCTCGACGACCGGCTCCGCCCCGTGCCGCCGGGCCGGGTGGGCGCCATCTACGTCGCCGGTGACCAGGTGTCGCTCGGCTACCTGGGCCGGCCGGGCCTCACCGCCGGCCGGTTCGTGGCCGACCCGTTCACGGGCGACGGCTCCCGCATGTACCACACGGGCGATCTGGCCCGCCGTACCCTCGACGGCGAGCTGCGGTTCGTGGGACGCGCCGACGACCAGGTCCAACTCAAGGGTTTCCGCGTCGAGCCGGCCGAGGTGGAGGCGGCGGTCAGGGAACTGGACGGTGTGGTCGACGTGGCCGTCACCGTGGCGGACAGCGCCGACCATCTCGTCGCGCACGTCGTGGGCCGGGTGCCCGACGACTTCACGGGCCTGCTGTCCGCGAAACTGCCCGTCCACCTGGTGCCCGGCCGGGTGCTGCCGATCGACGCCCTGCCGCTCACGGTCAACGGCAAGCTCGACCGCGAGGCCCTCACCGCGCGCGCCGCACGGGAGGAGACCCCGATGGCGGCGGGAGACGCGCTGCGCGACTCGCCGCTCGCCACGTTCGTCGCCCTCTTCGCCGAGACCCTGCCCGGCTCCACCGTGGACGGTGACACCGACTTCTTCCGGGCCGGGGGCGACAGCATCGTCGCCATCACCGTGATCAACCGGGCCAGGGCGCTCGGCCTGCCGATCACGCCACGCGACGTGTTCCTGTTCCGCACGCCGCGCGCGCTCGCCGAGCACCTGGCGACACGCACCGCACCCCCCCGACCCGTCGCCCCCGCGCCCGCCCACCGCGAGGACGGACCGCTGACACCGACGCCGATCATGCTGCGCCAGCGGGAACTGGGCGGCTCGCTCGCCCGGTTCGCCCAGGCCAGAACGCTGGTGGCCCCGGAGGGCACCGGCTTGGCCGACGTCCGCCGCGCCGCCGACGCCGTCGTGGCCGCGCACCCCGTCCTGCGGCTGCGGCTGCGCGTCGAGCACGGGGTGTGGACGCTGCGCACCGAACCCGCCCGCGAGGTGACCGTCGTCCGGACGGACGCCACCGACACGACGGCCGTGGCCGACGAGGCCGCGGGACGGCTCGATCCCGAGTCCGGGGACGTCGTCGCGTTCTCATGGCTGGAGGCGAACCGGACCCTGGTCGTCACCGTCCACCACCTCGCCGTCGACGCGGTGTCCTGGCTGATCCTGCTGGACGACCTGGCCACCGCCCTGCGCGGCGAGCCCCTCGCGTCGCCGACCACGCCCTACGCCGAGTACGCCGAAGCCCTGGCGGCCCGGTCCGCCCACGACACCGACGGCCTCGGGCACTGGATCACCACGCTCCGGGCGCCCGCGCTGCTGCCCGCCGTCGACGGCCCGCGCGAGACCACGGTGACGCTCGCGCCCGAGGTGAGCGACCGCCTGACGCGTACCGCGCCCGTCGCACTCGGCGTCGGGCTCACCGAGCTGCTGTGCGGCGCGCTGCGCACCGCGCTGACCCGCGTCCAGCCGTCGCCCACCGACCTCGCCATCGACCTGGAGACGCACGGCCGGGTGCCGGCGCTGGAGCACCACGACTACACCCGCACGGTCGGCTGGTTCACCACCGTCGCCCCCGTACGGCTCACCGCCCACACCGACCCGGTCGCGGCGGCCCGCGAGGTCGCCGAACGCCGGCCCGACGAGCACGCGCACGTCGCCTACGGCCTGCTCCGCCATCTCAACCCGCAGACCGCCCCGCTGCTGACCGCTCGCCCTCAGGTGCTGTTCAACTACCTCGGCCGGGGCGGCGAGTCCCAGGTCCCGCACCTCTCGGGCGGCGATCGGAGCAGTCCGTACGCCGTCGAGGTCAACGCCTGGACCGACGCCGCCACCGGAAGCCTGCACGCGGCCTTCACCCTCGCCCAGGGCATCCCCGACAAGATCACCGAGCACTGGCTCAGCGCGCTGGAACGCCTCGCGGACGCCTCCTCGACGGCCGAGCGCACGGCACCGGTCACCCCGCTCCAGCGAGGCCTGTTCTTCCAGGCCACGCTGGCGGGGCCGGCCGGACACTACGTCGCCCAGAGCTGGTTCACCTTCGACCGGCGCCTGGACACCGACGCCCTGGCCCGTGCCATGGCGTACGTCGTCGCGCGGCACCCGGTGGTCGGCGCCGGCTTCGGCACCGACGACCACGGAAGCCCCGTCCAGGTCCTCGGCGGTGCCCGCCAGGTCGCCGTACGCACGGTCGAGGTGTCGAGCGAGGCGGCGGTCGAGGAGCTGCGCGTCCGGGACCGTGACACCGGGTTCGACCCCGGGGAGCCGCCGCTGGTCCGGCTGACCGTGGTACGCCTCGCCGGGGACCGCGACGGGCTGCTGCTGAGTTACCACCTGCTGCTGTGGGACGGCTGGTCCCGCGAGATCGTGCTGCGCGACCTGTTCGACGCCTACGAGGCCGTCGTCGCCGGCGAGCCCCTCGTGCCGGTCCCGGCCACACCGAGCTTCGAGGACCACGCCCGCACGCTCGACGCCAAGGACCCCGCCCTGGCGGAACGCTTCTGGGCGGAGCACCTCGCCGGACTTCCCGGCCCGACACTGCTCGCCGGACCCGCACCGGCCCTCTCGGACGGCCTGCCGCGCGCGCTCGTGCGCGACCTGTCCGCCGAACGGTCGCAGGTCTTGCGGGAGGCGGCCCGAGCGCACGGCGTCACCCTGAACTCCTTGCTGACCGGCGCTTTCGGCCTCCTCCTCGGCGCCCGCACGGGCCGCGGTGACGCCGTGTTCGGTGTGACCGTCTCCGGCCGGGAGGGCGAGGGGCTGACCGACATCGTCGGCGTGCTGCTGAACACCGTGCCCCTGTGGACGCGCCCCCGCCCGGACGACACCGTCCGCGACTACCTGACGGCCGTACAGGCGGCCAGGGTCGAAGCGATGGAGCACGAACACCTGGGGCTCGGCGAGATCCAGCGGGCCAGTGGGCACGACACCCTGTTCGACAACCTGTTCGTGCTCCAGAACTTCCTCGACCTGGACGCTCTCGCCGAGATGAACACCCGGCACGGCATCACCTCGGTGCAGGCCGACGACTCCACCCACTACCCGTTCACCTGGGTCGTCACGCCCGGCGACCGGCTCACCGTCAAGCTGGAGCACCGCGACGGCTCCACCGAGAATGCCCGCCGTCTCCTCGACGACTACGTGCGGATGCTGGAAGACCTGGCCCGCTCCACCGGGCCGGTCGGCGCGGTGCGGGGGCCGGGGCCGACACCCTCACGGACGGCGCGCACCGACGTCGGCACGGACACCGTCGTCGACCGGTTCGACCGGGCGGCGGACCGTGATCCGGAGCGCGTCGCGCTCGTCGCCGACGGGTCGACCATGACCTTCGCCCGGCTCCGGGACCGCAGCCGGGCGGTGGCGGGCGTGCTCGCCTCGCGCGGTATCGGCCCCGAGACGACCGTCGGGCTGGCGATCCCGCGGTCCCCCGACTCGATCGTGGCCCTGTTCGCCGTGCTGCGCACCGGCGCCGCGTACGTACCGCTGGAGTTGGACCATCCGGACGAGCGGATCGCCGCGATCGTCGCGGACGCCCGCCCGGACGTGATCCTCACCGTGAGCGCCGTGTCGCCCCGGCTGACCGGCGACCTCGTCGAACTGGACCGCCCACTGCCCGACGCCGAGCCGTTCGTGACGTTCGCGCCGGACGACCCGAACCGCCTGCGGCACCCCGCGTACACGATCTACACCTCCGGATCGACCGGGAAGCCCAAGGGCGTGGTGACCGAGTACGCGGGACTCACCAACATGCTGATCAACCATCAGCGACGCGTCTTCGAGCCGGTGCTGGCCGAACACGACCACCGCGTCTTCCGGATCGCACACACCGTGTCGTTCGCCTTCGACATGTCGTGGGAGGAGCTGCTGTGGCTCGCCGACGGCCACGAGGTGCACATCTGCGACGAGGAACTGCGCCGGGACGCACCCCGGTTGGTCGAGTACTGCCTCGAACACGGCATCGACGTCGTCAACGTCACCCCGACGTACGCCCGACAGCTCATCGCCGAGGGCCTGTTGGACGACCCCGCAACTCGGCCGGCCCTGGTGCTGCTGGGCGGCGAGGCCGTGACGCCGACGCTGTGGCAGCGGCTCGCCGAGACCGAGGGGACGGTCGGATACAACCTGTACGGACCCACCGAGTACACCATCAACACCCTCGGCGTCGGCACCTTCGAATGCCAGGACCCGGTGGTGGGCGTGGCGATCGACAACACCGACGTGTACGTGCTCGATCCGTGGCTGCGGCCCGTACCGGACGAGGTCCCCGGCGAGCTGTACGTGTCGGGCATCGGTATCGCGCGCGGCTATCTCGGGCAGCCCGCCCAGACCGCGCACCGGTTCGTCGCCGACCCCTTCGGCGCACCCGGTGAGCGCATGTACCGCACCGGCGACCTGGTGATCCGCCGGCCCGACGGGAACCTGATGTACCTCGGCCGCACCGACCAGCAGGTCAAGATCCGCGGCCACCGGGTCGAACTCGGCGAGGTCGAGGCCGCCTTCACGGCGCACCCGGCGGTGCGGTTCGCCGCCGCGGTCGCCCAGCCCGACCCTCAGGTCGACGGTGCCCACCGGCTGGCCGCCTATCTCGTGCTGGACGGCTCCGACCTCGCCACGGTCGCCGCCCAAGTGGGCGCCGCCCTCCCGGACTTCCTGCGCCCGACGCACTACGCCCGGGTCGACGGCATCCCGCTGACGGTGAACGGCAAGACCGACACCGAGGCGTTGCCCGAGGCCAGGCCGCTGGGCGCGCTGACCACGGGCGCGGAGCGCGGCCCGCGCACCGGGACCGAGACCGTGGTGTGCGAGTTCTTCGCCGAAGCACTGGACCTGGACGACGACGAGGTGAGCGCGGTCGGCGACTTCGTGTCCCTCGGAGGGCACTCCATGCTGGCGGTGCGGCTGATCGGACTGCTGCGCCGCGAGTACGGTCCGGTGATCACCATCCGCGACCTGTTCACCCTGCGCACCCCGGAAGCGATTGCACGCCACCTCGATGACAACTCCTGACACACGGCGACCCCGCCCGGGGCCCGACATCCTGCGGACCGCACTGCGCCGAAACGTCGGCGCCATGGTCTGGGGCACCCTCCTCATGGGCCTCTACCAGGCCGGTGAGACCGCCTTCCCCATCGCCCTCGGCCTGATCGTCGAACACGCGCTGCGGGACCGGAGCCCCGGCGCGCTCGCCCTGTCGATCGCCGCGCTGGCCGTGCTCATCACGATCGTCTCGCTGTCCTGGCGGTTCGGGATGCGCATCCTGCAGAAGGCCAACACGACGGAGGCGCACCGCTGGCGGGTACAGGTCGCGGAGTGCGGCCTCCAGCCGGTCGCCCGGGACATGGACCTCAAGTCCGGCGAGGTGCTGACCATCGCCACCGAGGACGCCGACCAGACCGCCGACATCATCGAGGTGGTGCCGCTGCTGGTCAGTTCACTGGTCGCGGTACTGGTCGCGGCGGTCGCGCTGGGCCTGGCCGACATACGGCTCGGCCTGCTGGTGATCGTCGGAACCGTCGCCATCCTGTCGACCCTCAGTGTGCTGTCCGGGCGGATCGGCGCCGGCACCCGGGAACAGCAGGCCCGGGTGGCGCGGGCCGGCGCCAAGGTCGCCGACCTCATCACCGGCCTGCGCCCGCTGCACGGTTTCGGCGGCAACCACGCGGCCTTCCGCTCCTACCGGAAGGTCAGTACGGAGGCGAAGCACCAGGCGGTCACCGTCGCCAGGGTGAACGGCGTGTACGCGGGCACCGCGCTGGCGCTCAACGCGGTCCTCGCCGCGGCGGTGACACTGACGGCGGGACTGCTGGCCTTCGACGGGCAGATCACCGTCGGCGAACTCGTCATGGCCGTAGGCCTCGCGCAGTTCATCATGGAACCGCTCAAGCTGTTCTCGGAGATGCCGAAGTACGTCATGATCGCCCGCGCCTCGGCCGAGCGGATGGCGCTCGTGCTGACCGCGCCACCGGTCACGACGCCCGGACCCCGCCGACCCGCCGCGGGCGCGGACCTGGAGCTGGACCGCGTCCGGCACGGCGCCCTGCGCAAGCTCGGACTACGCGTGCGGGCGGGCGAGTTCGTGGCGATCGCCGCCTACCAGCCGCGCGCCGCGGCCGACCTGGCGTCGATCCTGGCCGGCCACGTCCCGCCCGACGCGTACGAGGGAACGGTCCGGGTGGGCGGCGAGGACCTGGCGGACCTCTCGATCGAGGCCGTCCGCGAGCACCTGCTCGTCAACCCCTACGACGCCGAGATCTTCGCGGGCACCCTGCGTACCAACATCGACCCCTCGGGCACCAGCCGGACGGTCGCGGAGGCCGTCGAGGCGTCCCTGCTGACCGACGTCGTCGCCCTGTACCGCGAGGGCCTCGACCACGCCGTCCGCGACCGCGGCGCGAACCTGTCGGGAGGACAGCGTCAACGGCTCTCCCTGGCCCGCGCCCTCGCCGCCGACACCGACATCCTCGTGCTGCACGACCCGACGACGGCCGTGGACGCGGTCACCGAACAGCTCATCGCCCGCAACGTCGCGAAGCTGCGCCGGGGCCGCACCACCGTCGTCATCACCAGCAGCCCGGCCCTCCTGGACGCGGCCGACCGTGTCCTCGTCCTCGACGAGGGCGTCATCACCGCCGAGGACACCCACCGCAACCTCCTGGCCGCCGACCGGGCCTACTGCTCGGCGGTGGCGCGGTGACCGGTCAGGAAAGCGTCCAGGCGACGTCCCTGAGGAGGGCGTGCCGCCAGCCCGCCCGGTCGTGGCCCGACGGGGACCGCGAAACCCGTACGGTCGCCCCGGCCCGCTCGGCGAGGGCCTCGGTGAGTTCGCAGTGGGGCAGCATCCGCGTCTCGTGCTCCCCCACGTCGAACGCGACCCGCAGCCCCGACAGGTCGGGTCGCTCCCGCAGGCGCGCGGCGACGGCGCCGCCGACCGGACCGGCCAACGGATCCCGTGACGCGACGGCGTCGGGCGTCCACCAGAACGACCCCGACTGGCAGGCGACGCGGGACACCAGGTCGGGGAAGTCCAGCGCCGCGTACATCGCGCTCAGTCCGCCGAGGCTCTGCCCGGCGACGACGAGCCGGTCCGGGTCGGCGGGTACGCCGCTCTCCGCCACCAGCGGCAGCAGTTCGTCCCGGACCGCCTCCCACAGCGCGCGCCCGCACCCGAACTCGGCGTCCCTGTCCCCGGCCGGCAGGAAGACGAGCGTGACGGGGGGCATCTCGCCGGCGGCGACGGCGGACTCGAACGCGGTCGTCGCCGGGTGCAGATACAGCCAGTCGTCCCCGTCGAGCAGCAGGACCAGCGGACCGCCGCCGCCCACCGGGTGGACGCGCACGGTGCGCCGCCCGCCGAGCCGCTCGCCGGCCCAACGGATCCGGGTGCGGGGGAGCGGCAGGACGTCGGCGGCGCCGAGGACGGGCCAGTGCGGCTGAGCGGGGGCGTCCGGGGTCGCGGCGATGGACCGGTCACCGCCCGCACCGACCGGGTTGAGCGGATCGGCGTACGCCGCGCCGGCCACCAGGAAGCGGTACGTGACCCGCAGCCGGGCGGGCATGCGCACCTCGGCGTACCAGCAGTCCGAGGCGCCCCAGCGGCGCAGGGGCACCGGCTCCGACCAGCTCTCGAAGTCGATGCTCGCCGGAGAACCGCGCCACAGGAACAGGGTGGTCCAGTCACCGCCGCCGCCACCGGCGGGCGTCGAGGCGGGTGTCCTCGCCGTCGCCCAGAACGCCTCGGTGCCGGGCTCGCCGGGCAGCCCGAACTCGGCGAAGTCGTTCTCCCGTTCGCTCACCAGGTGCATGAACGTCTCCTTGTGAGGGGGAGGTCGGAAGGATAAGCTGACTGTCAATTAGGTGAGGCTAACCTAATTGACTGCTTCTTTCCATCCCCCGAACCCCGTCCCGAGGGGCGTTCAGGGCCGCTCCGGCCTCGCCCCGCGCCGGACCCGAGGAGGCACCGAGCATGAGCACCAACCCCTTCGACGACACCGAAGGCCGGTTCCTGGTCCTGGTGAACGACGAGGGCCAGTACTCCCTCTGGCCGTCCTTCGCCGACGTGCCCGGCGGATGGTCGGTCGCCCTCCCCGAGAACACCCGACAGGCGTGCCTGGACTTCGTCGAGTCCCACTGGACGGATCTGCGCCCCCGTTCCCTCGCGGCGACCATGGACGGCCTGACCTGAGGACAGTCGGCCGGGGGTGGGGCCGGTCCGCCCGGTGAGGTCCGGGTGGCGGCAACCGCCTTGTGGACGCGGGCAGTCCAGGTCGCCGCGCGACGACCACGGCGACCTCGTGGACCGGGTGAGCGGGGGAGTCCTCGGCCCGTGTCAGGCGGAGGGGCCCTCCTGCGGAGCCTCTTGCGCGCCCGTGGCCGGGGCGGACGCCTCGGGGGTGGTGTAGAAGACGGACGAGCCCTGCTTGGTGCGCTGGGCGTGGTTCTTGGCCACCAGCCCCTCGAGGGTGGTGCGTACGACCGTTGCCTTGATGCCGCGTTCGGGGTGCTGCTGACCCAGTGACTGGGCGACCTCGGCCGCGGAGCGCGGTTCGCTCTGAACGGCGAGGTGTTCGCGGACCAGGGAGACGAGCGAGGGCTGATCGGGCTTCGGGGCCGCCTTGCGGGATGCCGTCTTCTTGTCGGCCGTCTTCTTGACCGCGGCCTTCGTGTCGGCCGTCTTCGTGTCGGCGGTCTTTGTGGCGGCTGTCTTGGTGGCGGTCTTCGTGTCGGCGGGCTCGGTGTCGGCGGTCTTCGTGGCGGCCGTCTTGGTGGCGGTCACCTGCGGAGCGGCCGCCTCGGACTTCCTGGCCTTCGACCGACGGGAGGGGCGGGCCGGGGTCTTCTTCCGGGGAGCGGGTACCGCAGGGGCGTGTTCGACCGCGGGCGCGGCGGACGCGGACTCGACACCGAGGGCCTGCTGCACGCTCAGCAGCACCGCGCGGTCCTTCTCCAGGGAGGCCAACTGCTCCTGGAGCACGGCCACCTCACCGGCGATGCGGTCGTGCTCCTTGAGATTGCGCTCCAGGTCAGCGGCGACCTGTGCCGCGTACTGGCTGGTCACCCCGTTTGTCTGTGTCGTCGTCTCGGACATGACGTTCACGCTCCTTGATAGGACCCGACAGGCCGCGGGCCGCCGAACCACGACAGCTACGGCGATTTGTCGTAGTGATACTACGGAGCACACCCTCCGCGGTGTCCAACTCGGCCCTCACCGCGTTGCCGCTGCTCGAACAGTGCGACCGGTGCGACGTGCGGTTGGCTCATGACTGTGGCCTGCGGTCGTACGGTGACGGCGGGGCGGGACCGCACGGCACTCACCGAGCGAGGTCGTCGACGAATCCGCTCCGGTTCCGGGGCTGTTCAGCGGCCTGCGGTCCCGAGCGTCCGAGCGCACGACCGGGGGCGAACCAGTGCGTCGCCAACTGTTGCGGCCGTGATGTCGGTGAGGCCGGTGATCGCACGGGTGACGCGAGGCAACGGACAGTAGGTGTGCGGGCGCTGCGGCGAGATGCTGAACGCGCGCGGTACTCGGCCGTTCGCCGTCCCGCAGCCGACAACACACGGCCGACAGCACACAGTCGTCAGCCGTCAGCCGGCAACTAACAACCGCCGGCCGACAGCGGTCAGCCGGTCGGTCTCGTCGGTGGTCGACGCCTCATGGTCCGACCGCGATCTCCCCGTGCCCGCCGGGCATCGGCGGCTCAGGTCAGCCGTTGCCCGCGAGTTCGCCGCTGAGTGTCTCGTGGATGCGGGCGCTGGGCTCGTTGAGACCGGTGATCTCGACGCTCTTGCCGCGTTGGGCGTACTTGCTCTCGATGGCGTCCAGCGCCGCGACGGAGGAGGCGTCCCAGATGTGGGCGGCGGACAGGTCGATGACGACCCGGTCGGCGTCCGTGGCGTAGTCGAAGCGGCCGACGAGGTCGTTGGACGAGGCGAAGAACAGTTCACCGGTGACCCGGTAGACG
This sequence comes from Streptomyces sp. NPDC006259, assembly GCF_042870975.1. Classification (NCBI taxonomy): domain Bacteria; kingdom Bacillati; phylum Actinomycetota; class Actinomycetes; order Kitasatosporales; family Streptomycetaceae; genus Streptomyces; species Streptomyces sp. NPDC006259. Next base: position 786,113 of record NZ_JBIAHY010000002.1, read on the forward strand.
ACGGTCGTACCGTCGGGAGCGATGACCGCGGTGACCTCGGCGAGGTGGGCGACCCGCTTGGCGAAGATGACCATGGCCGTGACCGAGCCGACGACGACACCGATGGCGAGGTTGTGGGTGGCGACCACACAGGCGACGGTGACCACCATGACGGTGATCTCCCCGGCCGGCATCCGCCTGAGCGTCTTCGGGGCGACGGAGTGCCAGTCGAACGTGGCCACCGACACCATGACCATCACGGCGACGAGCGCGGCCATGGGGATGTCGGAGACGACCGGCCCGCAGACGATGCACAGCACCATCAGGAACGCCCCCGCCAGAAACGTGGACAGCCGGGTACGGGCGCCGGACACCCGTACGTTGATCATCGTCTGCCCGATCATGGCGCAACCGCCCATGCCGCCGAGAAGTCCCGTGACGATGTTGGCGACGCCCTGCCCGACGGATTCGCGGGTCTTGGAGGAGTGGGTGTCGGTGATCTCGTCCACCAGCTTGGCCGTCATCAGCGACTCCATCAGTCCGACCAACGCCATGGCGAGCGCGTAGGGGGCGACGGTGGTGAGGGTGTCGAGGGTGAACGGCACGTCCGGCAGGCCGGGCACCGGCAGCGCGGACGGAAGGTCGCCCTTGTCGCCCACGGTCGGCACCGCGATCCCCGCCGCGACGGTGATGACCGTGAGGATGACGATGGACACCAGCGGAGCCGGGACCACCGACGTGACCCTGGGGAAGAACACCATGAGGGCCAGGCCGGCGGCGATCAGCGGATAGACCGGCCAGGGCACGTCCGTCATCTCCGGCACCTGCGCCATGAAGATCAGTATCGCGAGGGAGTTGACGAAGCCGACCATCACGCTGCGCGGCACGAAACGCATCAGCTTGGCCACCCCGAGAGCGCCCAGGGCGATCTGGACGACCCCGGCCAGGACGACGGCCGCGACGAGGTAGCCGAAGCCGTGCTCGCGGTTGAGCGGTGCGATGACGAGGGCCACCGCACCGGTGGCCGCGGAGATCATCGCCGGCCGGCCGCCGACCACGGCGATGGTCACGGCCATCGTGAACGAGGCGAACAGGCCGATGGCGGGGTCGACCCCGGCGATGACCGAGAAGGAGATCGCCTCCGGAATCAGCGCCAGGGCGACCACGAGACCGGCCAGCACCTCGGTGCGCAGCACCTTCGGATCGGTCAGCCAGGTGGGACGCCGGGAGCCACGCAGCCATGCGGCCGGGGACGGTGCGGAGGAAGGCAAGGGAAGAAGAACCTGTCGTGCTCGGGCTCACCCGCCATCACGGCGGGCGCGCGAAAGGCGGGGAGGGCGGGGCGGGAAGGCTGCGGAGCGCGGAGCGCGGGGCGACCGGCGAGGGGGCAAGGCGGCGCCGGAGACGAAGGATCACGGCGGGCAGGCGGCGCCGGTCGCCACGGACACGCGCACCCGGTTCTCCCGCGGACATCGGACTTCGCCGGGGGCTTCGTCGGCCCCGACACGGTCGGCGGTGCGGGACGCCGTCCCGCACCTGGCGAACGGGCGCGGCCGGAAGCCGGCCCGAGGCCATGGAGACTCTACCGAGTCCCGGCCGGGAGACCTGACGAGACCTGGTCACCGCGTCGGAGCAGCGCGCTGACGAGACCTGGTCGCTACGGCGCAGCAGAGCCCTGACGACGGTGACGTCCGGAGCCGTGGGCTGATCACGTACATCACCCAGATTCACATATGGGAACGAGGAGGGGAGCCGGGCCCCGTCCTGCCTGGAAAGCGCCATCGCGACGGAAGCGGCTCGACGCGCGACTGAACTGTTCACGAGAGCAACGCGACAACCGGCCGTGGAGTGCGTTCGGCCTGTGGCGGAACGGGGTCGCAGGGGCTTCGGCTTCTTCGCGGTCCACCCTTCCCGGACCCTTGCCACGCCGCCGCAGGGCCCCTATCGTCGCCGACGGAAAGCGCTTTCCCAAGGCTTGGACCGCCGCAGGGGAGCGACCGTCGCGGTGAGTACCGCGACTCGTGCACGAGCCGCCGGTGATCCGGCACGGGGCCGCCCGCGACGTCGGCATGCCCGTCGACCGAAGGGTGCGCATCACGGTTCGATGTGACGGTCCACCGACAACATCGCTCCGTGTGCGACAGCAACTTGAGGTCAGGCAGGACCGAGAACTCAGGAGACATCCATGCAAAGAAAAGTCGCCCTACGACTCTCCGCCGCGTCGGCCGCGATGGCCATCGCGGCCGCGGTGGGCGTCGTGCTCTCGATGCCGGAGGCCTCCGCGGCGACCGGCTCCGCCACCGGTTACGCGACCCAGAACGGCGGCACCACCGGCGGAGCCGGCGGCCAGACGGTGCGGGCCACCACGGGAACCGCGATCCACGCGGCGCTGTGCGGCCGAGCCGCCAGCAGCACCCCGATCACCATCGAGGTCGAGGGAACGATCAACCACGCCAACACCGCCAAGGTGTCGGGGACCAGCTGCAACACCGCGGCCGGGGTGATCGAGCTGAAGCAGATCAGCAACGTCACGATCGTCGGCGTCGGCAGCGGAGCCGTGTTCGACCAGGTCGGCATCCACCTCCGTGAGGCCAGCAACATCGTCATCCAGAACGTGACCATCAAGAACGTGAAGAAGTCCGGCTCGCCCACCTCCAACGGCGGCGACGCCATCGGCATGGAGAGCGGTGTCCGCAACGTCTGGGTCGACCACACGACACTGGAGGCGTCGGGCGGGGAGTCGGAGGGCTACGACGGCCTCTTCGACATGAAGGACAACACCCAGTACGTGACGCTGTCGTACAGCATCCTGCGCAACTCGGGCCGTGGTGGTCTGGTCGGCTCCAGCGAGAGCGACCTCTCGAACGGGTACATCACCTACCACCACAACCTCTACCAGAACATCGACTCCCGCACGCCGCTGCTGCGCGGCGGGACGGCGCACATCTACAACAACCACTACGTGAGCCTGAACGAGTCCGGCATCAACTCCCGTGCCGGGGCGCGCGCGAAGGTGGACAACAACTACTTCGAGGACTCCAAGGACGTCCTGGGCACCTTCTACACGGACGCGGCCGGCTACTGGCAGGTCAGCGGAAACATCTTCGACAACGTTACCTGGTCGAGCCCCGGCACCGACAACAAGCCCGCCGGACCCAACCCGCAGTCCAACACCACGGTCAGCATCCCCTACGCCTACACCCTCGACGCCGCCGCGTGCGTGCCGGACGTCGTGAGCCGCACGGCCGGGGCCGGCAAGGGCCTCCAGGTGTCGAACGGCAGCTGCTCCGTCCAGTCACCGACGTCGACCCCGAGCACACCGCCCACGTCCGCCACGCCCACGGCGAGCACCAGCCCCACCTCGGGACCGAACCAGCCCGGCGGAACCAACCTGAGCATCGGGGCCGGCTCGGACGGCTCCAGCAAGGGCGGCGGAACGAGTTACGGCAACGTGCGCGACGGCGACGTGGGCACGTACTGGTCGCCGGCCGGTTCGACCGGTGCCATCTCGATCAAGTGGGGCACCGCCACGTCCGTGTCCAGGATCAACATCCGGGAAGCGGCCGGATCGGCGGGCGTCATCGGGGCGTGGAAGGTGGTCAACGGTGACACCGGGGCCGTGCTGACCTCGGGCAGCGGCGCGGGAGCCATCACCTTCCCGCGGACCTCGCTGAGCAAGATCACCTTCGAGATCACCGGTTCGACCGGCACTCCGAAGGTCGCCGAGTTCGAGACCTACGCCCAGTAGTCGAGCGGTCGGCGGTCCCGGTGCCGGACGTGGCGCCGGGACACGCCGATCGGCCGGATCTCATATCCCCGACGCCGGGTGGAGCCGCCCTTGCGGGGGCAGCAACAAGACGGCTCCGCAAGAAGTCGGGGGAGGGGATTCGACGCATGGGCACCGTGTTGCTGCTGGTGTTGTCCGTCATCGTGGTCGCGGTCGTCGTCACGGGTCTGGTGCGTGCCGGGCGGCGCGAGGCGCGGGCGGAGAGGAGCAGGCTCGCCGAGGAGGCCCGGCGGCAGGCCCGTCGGTCGCTGGACGAGGTGTGGGCGATGGACGACCGTCGCTTCGAGGAGTACGTCGCCGAGTTGTGCCGCCGGGACGGCTGCACCGACGTCCGGCGCGTCGGAGGCGCCGGGGACCTCGGAGCGGACGTGACCGGCCGACTGCCCGACGGCCGCCGTGTCGTCATCCAGTGCAAGCGCTATGCGAAGCACCGCACGGTCGGCAGTCGTGACCTCCAGACCTTCAACGGCACCGCACGGGCGGAGCACCGGGCCGATGTCCCCGTCTTCGTGGCCTCCTGCGTGTTCACCAGGCCGGCCCGCGACTTCGCCGCCCGGCACGACCTGGTCCTCATCGACGTGAATCTGCTCGGCTTCTGGAACAGCGGCACCCCGCTGACCTCGTTCCTGGACCTGGACATCGGCCGGTCCGGCACGAACCGCAGGCTGCATCCCGACCGCGACTGACCGGACGCCGTGGGGGGCACGGAGCCGGGAGCCACCGTGTCGACGGCGGCCGCCGGTGACATGGCGCGTGCGGAGCCAGGTGCGGATCGGGTTCCGGTACGTCGCACCCGCGCGGTCCCCGAGGTCGGCCGCGCGTGCCTCGGCCCGACCGCGTCAGGTCCGGATCGAGTCCGGTCCCTGCGGTAAGGCCGGGTCGGGCGCTTCACCGGCCGCCACTCGGGACGCCCACCCCTTACGACCCGTCGGCTGAACGAGGGGACAGCGCCGGACGCCGAATGGTCGCCCACAGAGCCGCACCGGCCGTCGGCGCCGACACTCCCAACTGGACGTCGGCGCCGACGCGTCCCACGTCGGCGACGTCCTGGGTGTCCGGCCCGCAGCCCGCCCCTCACCGCGGGCATCGGCCGCTCCGGGCCGCTCCACGCCGCTTCGCGACGCTTCGGGCCGGCGTCGGCATCGTCGTCCGGGCCGCCGCCGGCCATGGTCGTAGCCGCGCGCCGGGCCGGGTCACCGGAGCGGCAGCCGGACCACGTCGGCTGGACGCACACCGCCCGGCCGCGGGGGGGGGGGGGGGGGGGGGGCCCCCCCCCCGCCCCCCCCCCGGGGGGGGGCGGGGCCCCCCCGCGGGGGCAACCCACACGGGGTGAAACCCCCCCCCGGGCCCCCCCCCCCC
>NZ_JBIAHY010000002.1:791247-812828 GCF_042870975.1 Streptomyces sp. NPDC006259
CTGGGGCGCGGCGGCGCCCTCGCCGCCGGCGCCGCCGCCGCCCCGGGCCCCCGCCGGGGGCCGGCCCGGCCCCCCGGGGGGGGGGGGGCCCCCGGGGGCGGGGCCCCCCCCCGCCCGCCGGTCGGAGCGCTCGTCGGCCGTCCTGGTTCCAAGCCGTCCTGGTTCCAAGCCGTCCCGGTTCCCCGCCGTCCCGGTTCCCCGCCGTCCCGGTTCCCCGCCGAGCGGTGGCGGCCCGCCACCGTTCGGCGGGCCCCACGTCGGGGGCGGCCTCAGGGGCCGCTCGCCCGTTCCGCCCCGCTCAGACCGTTGTCACGTCGTCGGTCTCCGGATCCCGCAGTCGCGGGATGAACAGGGAGAGCGCCAGGGCCAGGAGGGTGACGAGGGCGCCGAGCCAGAAGACCCAGGCGTAGCCGGCGTCCTGGTAGAAGGCGGTGCCGTCGACCACGGTGCTGTGCGCGTTGAGGAGGGCGTACGCGCCGGCGGTGACGATCGCGCCGAAGAGGCTGATGAGCATGTTGAGCATGCCGCTGCCCAGGCCCTGTTCGTCGCGCGAGACGACGCCGACGACGAGTACCGGTCCGGTCGCCACCACGATGCCCGAACCGATGTTGGCGACGCACGACGTCAGGATCAGTTCCGTCTCGCCGCCGTGGAAGAAGCCGACGAGCGTGTAGCCCACCGCCATGACCACCAGGCCGGCCGCCCAGACCCTGCGGGGGTCCAGGAGGCGCAGGAACCGGCTGACGAAGAGACCGGTGCCGAACATGACCAGGTTCCAGCTGACGCTGACCACGGCGTTGTGCTGGGCCGTCCAGCCGAGGCCGGCGGAGACGCCGGGGATGTGCGGGAAGAGCGCCAGCAGGATGGCGAGGCCGGGCATCGTGAAGGCCACGGTCTGGGCGAGGCCGCCCGCCGTCAGGGCGAGTGCCACGGGCCGGCGCCGCAGCACGTCCAGGTTCAGGATCGGGTGGGCGCTGGCCCGCTCGACGAACAGGAACGCGGTCAGCGCGGCGGCGCCGACCCCGAGCCAGCCGATGGTCCTGGCGTCCGCCCAGCCCCAGCCCTGACCCTGGCCGACGGCATAGACCACGGCGGTCAGACCACCACCGAGGACGAGGCCGCCGAGCCAGTCGAAGCCCGTGTCGAAGGCGTGCCGCGGGGTCTCCGGCACGAGGAGCGCGACCAGCAGGAAGGCGACGGCGGTGGCGACGGCGAGGAACCAGAGGGCACCGCGGTAGCCCCACTCGTCGACGAGCCGGCCCGCCAGGAAGGGTGTGCCGAGGGCCACCAGTCCGACACTGCTGCCCATGATGCCGCTGGCCGACTTGACCAGCCGGCGCGGGAAGAGGTCCCGCACCGCGGCGAAGGACAGGGCGCCGAACGGACCGTAGAACCCGGCGACGGCCCGCCCGACCAGCACCAGCCAGAACTCCCCGGCCAGGGCCGCCAGGGCCTCGCCGCCTGCGCCCAGCGCCATCATGGCGAGCATGACGCGCCGCCTGCCGTACAGGTCGCCCAGCTTCATGGCGAACGGTGTGAGCAGGGTGGTCACCAAGGTGAGCGTCAGGCCGAACCAAGCGACCTGCGTGGTGTGGAAGCTCTGGGCGACGCTCGCGGTGGCGTTGGCACCGAGGATCCCGCCCGCGGCCAGCAGCTGGGTGGGCCAGGCGAGGGCGATGAGGACCGCGACCAGGCGCAGAGTCCATCGTCCGCCCGTCTCGGCAGGAGGCGCGCTGTCGAGTGAGGGGCTTGGTGACGTCGATGTCACGCCATGCCCTCCTTTCACGGAGGTGCCGAAGGGAGTGAGAGGCGATGTGGGGGGCGATACGGGGTCGCGGATGAACGGGCCCGCCGTTCACACGTCGGTGACCGGGAGGTGACAGCGGGGCGCTCCGTCGTCGCGTGACGTCGATGATGGCTCGAACCCCTAGTGCTCGCTAGGTTTCCAGGACGTGACCCACGTCACAGGACGTCGCCCGCTTCCGGCTCGACGCCGACGCCGCACGCCACCCCGGTACCGTTCTGTCATGGCGACACCCAGGGGGCCGCGCGGCGGCTACACGGCAGGCCGGGCCCGGCGTACCCAGATCCTCGAGGCGGCGCTGCTGCGCTTCGGCCAGGACGGCTACCGGAAGACCTCGCTCGCCCGCATCGCCCGGGACGCCGAGATCACCGACGCCGGCCTGTTGCACCACTTCCGCGACAAGCAGCAGCTCCTGCTGGCGGTGGTCGAGTACTGGCACGACCGCATGGACACCCAGTGGCAGCGGGTGTCGGGATCGGTGCGCGACGCCTTCCGCTGCCACCTGGAGGACACCGCCCAGCGGCTCACCATGCCGGGCATGGTGGAACTCGCCGTCGTGGTCGCGGCCGAGGCGACCGCCCCCGACCATCCCGCCCACGACTTCTTCACCGGCTGGCAGGAGAAGGGCGTGAAGGAGCTTGCCGAGCGCTTGTACGCCGGCAGTGAGAGCGGCGAGCTCATGCCGGACATCGACCACGGCGGCATAGCCCGCGAGTGCGCCGCCCTCGACGCCGGCCTGCGCCAGCAGTGGCTCGCGGGCGGTCGCTCCTTCGACCTCATCGCGGTCATGCGCGCCCATCTCGACCGTCTGATGCGGTCCATCTCCGCCGACGGGCGGGGGCTGTAGGAGGTCCCGGCTGCGGGGGTCGGCCATTCAGGTGTCGGGGGGTCGACCGCGCCTCCATGGAACAGGCCGTGTCATGTGCATGTCGTAGGTCCGGCGGTGTCGCATGTCGACGAAAGGTCACCGGGTCGTATACGTGATGCAGGTCACGCAACTCAAGACCTAGCGTTCACTAGGTTTTGGCGCGCATGATCGAGCTGCTCGACCCGGGCGACACCGCCCACCCCGCTCCCAGCAGGCACCACCCGCGCCACCGCGCCAAGGACTCACATGCCCCACTTCCGGACCGCCCGCGCCATCGCCCCCCGCCGTCAGGCGGAGCCATCCGCGACCGGGGCCCGACCAGCCGCCCTGCTGCGCGGCGACTTCACCGCGCGGGCAGCGGTCGTGGCGGCCCGGCTCTCCGTCACCGCGCTCGGCGTGTACGAGCTGGAACTGAACGGCAGCGTGGTCGGCGACCACGTCCTGGCCCCTGGCTGGACCAGCTACCGTCACCGCCACCGCTACCAGGTCTTCGACGTGACGGACCTGATCCGCGAGGGCCCCAACGCCTGGGGCGCCCACCTGGCCGACGGCTGGTACCGGGGCCTGCTCGGCTTCAACGGCGGCACCCGTTCCGTCTACGGCGACGACACCGGCCTGCTCGCCGAGCTGCGCATCGAGTACGCCGACGGCACCACCGACACCGTCGCCACCGGCGAGAACTGGCGCTGGAGCCCCGGACCCGTCCTCGCCGCCGGACTGTACGAGGGCGAGGAGTACGACGCCCGCCGCGCACAGCCCGGCTTCAGCGAAACCGGCTTCGACGACTCCGCGTGGGAACCCGTCCGGCTGCTGGAGTTCGACACCGGCGTGCTCTTCCCGGCCGACAGCCCACCGGTCCGCCGGACCGAGACCCTCACCCCGGTCGCCGTCACCACCTCACCCACCGGCCGCACCATCGTCGACTTCGGCCAGAACCTCGTCGGCCGGCTGCGCATCCGCGTCCGCGGCGAGGCCGGCCGCACGGTCACCCTCCGCCACGCCGAGGTCCTCGAGGAGGGCGAGCTGTGCACCCGCCCCCTGCGGCATGCCACCGCCACCGACCGCTACACCCTGTGCGGAGACCCGCGGGGCGAGGTGTGGGAGCCCCGCTTCACCTTCCACGGCTTCCGCTACGCCGAGATCGACGGCTGGCCCGGCGAGCCGGGCCCGGCCGACGTCACCGCCGTGGTCCTGCACAGCGACCTGCGCCGCACCGGATGGTTCTCCTGCTCGGACGCCTCCCTGAACCGGCTGCACGAGAACGTGGTGTGGGGGATGCGCGGCAACTTCGTCGACGTGCCCACCGACTGCCCGCAGCGCGACGAGCGGCTCGGCTGGACCGGTGACGTGCAGGTCTTCGCCCCCACCGCCGCCTTCCTTCACGACGTCCGCGACTTCCTGCGGTCCTGGCTGCGCGACCTGGCGGCCGACCAGGGCGACGACGCGCGCGGCGTGCCGCCGGTGTTCAGCCCCGACATCCCGGTGATCACTCCGGTGCCCATCCCGCCGGGCAATCCGCCGATGGCCGGCTGGTGCGACGCGGCCGTCATCGTGCCCTGGGTGCTGTACGAGCGCTACGGCGACGTCGAGGTGCTCCGCGCCCAGTACGCCTCGATGCGGGACTGGGTGGACGCCGTCGACCGCCTCGCCGGACCCGGCCGGATCTGGGGCGAGGGTTTCCAGTTCGGCGACTGGCTGGACCCCGCCGCGCCGGCGGACGACCCCGGCCGGGCGATGACCTCCTCCTCCCTGGTCGCCACGGCGTACTTCGCGCACTCCGCCCGCCTGCTGGCCCGGACCGCACGGCTGCTGGAGGAGAACGACGACGCCGAGCGCTACCTCGCACTGGCCGACTCGGTCCGCGACGCCTTCCTCGGCCGCTTCCACAGTGGGCGCGGACGGCTGACGGAGGACACCCAGACGGCGTACGCCCTCGCCCTGTCCTTCCGGCTGATCGAGGGCGACGCCGAACGTGCCGAGGCCGGGCGCCGGCTGGCCGCCCTGGTCGCCGAGGGCGGGCACCGCATCGGCACCGGGTTCCTCGGCACCCCGCTGGTGTGCGACGCGCTGACCGACACCGGACACGTGGACACCGCCTACCGGCTGCTGACCCAGCGCTCCCGTCCGTCCTGGCTGTACCAGGTCGACATGGGCGCCACCACCGTCTGGGAACGCTGGGACAGCATGCTCCCCGACGGCAGGGTCAACCCCGGCGAGATGACCTCCTTCAACCACTACGCGTTCGGGGCCGTCGCCGACTGGATGCACCGCACCGTCGCCGGACTGGCACCCGCCGAGCCGGGCTACCGCCGACTCCTGGTCCGGCCCCGCCCCGGCGGCGGCCTCACCTGGGCACGGGCCGCGCACGAGACGCCGTACGGCCGGGCCGAGACGGGATGGCGCGTCGAGGGCGGCACGCTGCTCGTCGAACTCCTCGTGCCGCCGGGCGCCACCGCGCTGGTCGACCTGCCGGGCGCCCGGCCCGTGGAGATCGGCCCCGGCCGGCACTCCTTCCACACCCCGTTCACCGCGGCGACGCGCTGACGGCCCGGCGAGCCCGGCCGTTCACCGCGGGACCGGAGCCCGGCCGTTCACCGCGACCGCGTCACCGACACACCGCGGCACCCACCGCGTCACCGACACCCGGCATCACCGGATCACACAAGGAGCACCCATGACCCACACCGGCCTGCCCGACGGCTTCCTGTGGGGCGTCGCCACCGCGGGACACCAGAACGAGGGAGACAACCGCGCCGGCGACACCTGGTTCCTCGAACACACCACACCCACACTGTTCCGCGAACCGAGCGGACCGGCGTGCCGGGGCTACCAGCAGTGGGAGACGGACCTCGACCTCGTCGCCGGACTCGGACTCAACGCCTTCCGGTTCTCCGTCGAATGGGCCCGCGTCGAACCCGAGCGCGGCGTCGTCTCCGCCGAGGCGCTCGACCACTACGAGCGCAAGGTCGACGGCTGCCTCGCTCGCGGCCTGGCACCCCTGGTGACGTTCAGCCACTTCACCGCACCGCACTGGTTCGCGGCGGCCGGTTCATGGACCGCGGCCGACGCCGCCGACCGGTTCGCCGACCAGTGCGACCGGGTCATGGCCCGCTTCGGCGACCGGATCGCCTACGGCGTCACCCTCAACGAACCCAACCTGGAACAGCTGTTGCAGGCGGGCGCGAAGCTCCCGGCCGAGGCGGAGGCGCTCAAGGTTCGCATGCTCGCGGCGGCCGCACGCGCGGCCGGAAGCGACACCTACGCCAGCGCGAACGTCATCCCCGCCGACCGGCAGGACGAGTTCCAGGAGGCGTTCACCCGCGCCCACCGCGCCGCCCGCGAGGCGATCAAGGCGCGCCGGGGCGACCTGCCGGTGGGCGTGTCCATCGCCCTCGCCGACGAGGTCGCGGCTCCCGGCGGCGAGAAGCGCCGGGACGCCAAGCGCGCCGCGGTGTACGACCACTGGCTGCGCGAGGCGCGCGACGACGACTTCATCGGCGTGCAGAACTACGAACGTGTGGTGCACGGCCCCGACGGCGAAGTGCGGGTCGAGGGCGAACTGAACGGCATGGGCACCGCGATCGAACCCGGCTCCCTCGCCGGAGCGGTCCGGTACGCCCATGAGGTGGCGGGGGTTCCGGTGCTCGTCACCGAGCACGGCATCCAGACCGCGGACGACACCCAGCGCGCGGCCTTCGTCCCCGCCGCGATCGAGGGACTCGTGGCCGAGGCCGGCGCGGGCACACCCGTCCTCGGCTACTGCCACTGGACGCTCATGGACAACTTCGAGTGGATCTTCGGGTACGGCGCCCAGCTCGGCCTCCACGAGGTCGACCGCGAGACGTTCCGGCGCCGCCCGAAGCCGAGCGCCAAGGTCTACGCCGACGTGGTGCGCAGCCACCGGGGCGCGTTCGCCGTCGGCCGCGACTGAGCCCCCGTCGGCCCTGGACGTCCGCCCCTTGCTGACCCGCGTCGACCTCAGCCGGCCATGATGCCCTCCCCGGTGACGCCGGGGTCCGCGCTTTCGACGGGGCGGGAGCCTGTCGGTGGCGACCCGTCACCGGCGAGGTGACGGGTCCCTGCTCAACTCCGCCGCGAACTGGGCCCCGGCGAGCAGGGCCAGGTTCGACAGCCAGAGCCAGATGAGGAAGACCACGATGCCGGCGAGGGAGCCGTACAGCCTGCTGTAGGTGCTCAGCGCGGAGGTGTAGAGCGCGAAGCCCGCGGAGACGGTGAGCCACAGGCCCGCCGCGAGGGCGCCGCCGGGCAGGACGTGTCCGCGCAGACGCGCCGGTGCCGGACCCGTGTGGAAGACGATGACGACCAGGAGCGCGACGAGACCGAGAAGGAGCGGCCAGCGCAGGAGCGTCCAGGCCCGGGAGGCCATGTCGCCGAACCCCAGCAGGCCGCCGACGATCCCGGCGGCCGGTCCGCTGAACAGCAGGAGCAGCGAGCTGACGAGGAGCAGGCCGAGCAGGGCCAGAGCGGTGAGGACGATGCGGGGCGCCTTGCGCAGGGGGGAGCGACAGTCGGCGACGTGATGCATGCGGTGCAGGGCCCGGCGGAACACGGCCAGGTAGCTGCAGGCGGACCACAGGGCGCTCACCGTGCAGGCGCACAGCAGCACCCAGGCGGCGGAGTTGCGCCGCACCATCCGGACCATCACGTCCTCGAGTTCGCTACCGGACTGCCCCGGGGCATAGGCGGTCACATGCGCGATGAAGTCGCCCGCGGTGGCGGGGCTGACCAGGCTGAAGGCGATGACGGCGACCAGGAGGGAGGGCAGCACGGCCAGGATGGAGTAGTAGGTGAGCGCCGCCGCGTAGTCCGACACGTCGTCATGCCACATCGACGCCGGTGTACGCCGGAGAGCGGGACCCCACGAAGGCGGCACACGCCGTCGACGGGCTGCTGCCGTACCCGGGCCGGGTGACGCCTGCCCGGGTGACCCCTGTCCGGGTACGGCCCGCCGCTCGGCCGACACGCCGGCCGGGGCGCGGTGGAGCCCCGGCCCGCCTCCCGTCCGCTGTGCGCGCATGCTCACGGCACGTCCCTCCCACCGACCGATGAACCGCTCCGACCGCGTGGACCGCCCCGACCACCTGACCGGTCCGGCCGTCCGTGACGCGGATACCCGGGAACTCCCCGCCCACGTCCGGGTCCGGGGAACTAGGGAGTCAGGTCCAGCGATTGCAGCGTGCTCCAGTGCAGGCGCAGCAGGTCCTCGGGTGACTCGGGGCGGGGATCGCCCGGTGACGGAACCCAGGGGCGGGTCCGGTCGTGGCCGGCCCGGGACCGGTGCGACCACCAGATGTGGGTGGTGACGGCCACCCCGCTTCCGGCGAGTGCCGCCGCGGCGATGGTGAGCGCGTTGCTGGCCCTGACCGGCATGGCGTCTCCCTGGTTGCTGTGGGCGGCGGATCTGTCGCCCCGTCAACGTGTGACCGGGAAGGGCGACTTCATGCCCCGTGGCGCGGACCCTGGTGCGCGGCCCGCCGGTCCGGCCGCCCGTGGTCGCGGTCCTTCCTCGGCAGCCGCCGTGCCCGAGGGGGGGCCGGGGCGGTCACGCCTGTGGGCAGACCCTCCGGCGCGGGGTGCGGTGGGTGCGGAGCCCTTGTGCGACCAGGGCGAGGGCGGAGAGGAAGGCGACCGTGGCGGCGTAGGCGACGAAGGTGTCGTGCAGCCCGGTGTGGGTGGCCGCGGTTCCGGCGATCACGGCGGGCACGCTGAAGGACAGGTAGGAGATCACGAAGGCCACGGAGAGCAACTCGCCGCGTTCGGAGGGGGCGGCCATCCGGGCCAGGGTGCCGAAGGAGGCCAGCGCCGAGCCGCCGAAGCCGATGCCGGCGACCAGGGTGCCGAGGGCCGCGGTGATCAGGGAGTGTTCCAGCACGCCGGCCAGGGCGACCACCGTGCCGGCGAGCAGCAGGCTCGCCCCGAGGGTGAGCGTGCGCGCGGTGGGCCAGGTGCGCAGGGCGAGCGCCGTCAGGGACGCCGGCACGGTCAGCAGCGTGACCACCAGCCCGCCGACGACGTGGCTGGAGAGGCCGAACAGGCCGACGGCGACGGACGGGCCGAGCGAGAGGTAGAGGCCGCCGAGCGCCCAGCTGGCGACCAGGATCGGGACCAGCCCGAGCAGGTCGGCCCTGAGGTGCGGTGCGACCCTGAGCCGGGGCTGGAGCGAGCGCGCCGCGCCGGGCCGGCGCCGCACGGTCTCGGGCAGGGCCAGGAGCAGGACGGCGGCCAGAGCCAGGCCGGCCAGCAACAGCGCGTAGACGAGGCGGGTGGGGTGCGGTCCGTACTCGACGAGTATTCCGCAGCCGAGCGCCCCGAGTCCCAGGCCGAACGTGGGAGCCGCGCCGGTCACGACGCCCGCACGGTGGGGGGCGTGAGCCGGGTTGAGGTCGACGAGGGCGGCGCCGAGGGCGGTCATGGCGGCACCGGTGGCGATGCCCTGCACCACCCGGGCGGCGAGGAGCACGGCGATGTCGTCCGCGGTGAGGAACAGGGTCATCGACACCGCTTCGAGCACGAGCGCGGACAGCAGCACCGGGCGGCGCCCGAGGTGGTCCGAGAGGGCGCCCAGCACGAGAAGGGCCGCGATCATTCCCAGCACGTAGACGGCGAACACCGTGGTGAGGGTGGTCGCGGAGAAGCCCCACCGCTGCTGGTAGACGACGTAGAGCGGGGAGGGCGCGCTGGACGCGGCCATGAACAGCACGAAGACGACGGCGAGGGCCGCGAAGGCGGCCGGACGACTCAGTTCACGTCGGGTGCGGCCGGGCGGGGCGGCCGCGGAGGGGGAGATCTGGTCTCGGGGCAGGGTAGAACCAGGCACGGCCAACTCCAAACGCAGTGATCGATGCGTTAAGGACGCTACCACTAACGCAATGATCAGTGCGATAATTTCGTCCATGGTTGACGCTTCAGCTCAAGTACGACCGGGCGGCCGCTCCGCGAAGGTCCGCGCGGCGGTGCACCGTGCCGTTGCGGAACTCCTCGCCGAGGAGGCCGCGGAGGCTCTGACGATCCCCGCCGTCGCCGCCCGGGCAGGCGTGCATCCCACGACGGTGTACCGGCGCTGGGGATCCCCGGCGCACCTGCTGAACGACGTCGCCACCAGCCGGTTCAGCGGTGACGTGGTCGTCCCCGACACCGGCTCGCTGGCCGGCGACCTGGAGCGGTGGATGGAGGACGTCGCCATCGACCTCGCCGACCCCGACACGCTCGCCCTGATGCGGGCCACCATCGGATCCGGGCCGGAGGGCGGCTCCGCCTGCACGGCCGACCGCCACGCCCAGTTGAGCGCCATCATCGAGCGCGAAGCCTCACGAGGCGGTGACGCGCCCGGCGTCGAGAACGCCATCGACTTCCTGCTCGGCCCGCTGTACTACCGCGCCATCTTCAGCCGCCGACCCGCCTCGGGGGACTGGGCGCGGGGCCTGGTGACCACGTTTCTGGCGGCGTCCCGGGCCCTGTCGTGAGCGCTTCGTAGGGTTACGGCGCTGACGTTCCGGCCCCCGGGAGCCGGCCCGGCCCCCCGGCGGTCGCGGCTCCGCACCCTGCCGCCGTTCCCCGGCGCTGATTCCCACGGGCCGGAACCGGCTTCGCCCGCCCGCCGGTCACGTGTCATCGTGGCGGCATGGCTGTGATGGCTGTGATGCCTGTGATGGCTGGGAAGTGAAGGCTGTGAGGGCGACCGGAGTCGGTGTGATCGATGTTGCTGTGCTCGTCGGACTCCAGGCCTCCGGGAAGTCCACCTTCTACGCGCGGTGTCTCGCCGACCGGTACGCGCTGGTCAGCAAGGACCTGTTCCCGCGCGGCGCCAGGAACAAGCAGCAGCGGCAGATGACCTGGGTGGCGGAACAACTGACGGCCGGGCGGTCGGTGGCGGTGGACAACACCAACCCGTCGCCGCAGGAGTGGAGCCCGCTGGTGGAACTCGCCCACGCCCGTGGGGCGACGGCGACGGCCTACTGGTTCCCGCCGGACGTGGCCGGCTCGCTGCGCCGCAACGCCGCCCGCGAGGGCCGCGACCGCGTCCCGGACATCGGTGTCCTGGCCACCCTGAAGCGTTTGCGGAAGCCGTCACCCGCGGACGGGTTCGACGAGGTGCGCGAGGTACGCCTGGACGGCCGGGGCGGTTTCGAGGTACGTCCCCTGACACCTGGCGCCTGACATCCGACCCCCGACACCTGGCGCCTGACATCCGACACCTGGCGCATGGTCGGATGTCGGGTGTCGGGGACCCCTTATGCCGCCGTGGTCAGTGCGGTGGCCGTGGCGATGGCGATGTCCGCACGGGCGTGGATGATCAGGCGGATCCCGCCGGTGTCGGCGTTGGCCTCGTCGAGCAGGCGTCGCGCGGGCGCGCTGTGCGTGGCCACGGACATCACCAGGCCGAGACGGCTGCACAACCGGTGCGCCCGCAGGAGCACACCGACCGCTGCCTCGGTCGCCGCGGGCTCGTCGAGCACGACGACGACGGAACCCGGCAGGTGCCCCTCGATGAGCCCGCCGATCTGGGCGAACAGGGCGCTCCGCCCGCCGATGCCGGGGTCGGCGTGCACCGTGATGACGAGTACGTCCTGTAGGCGTGTGTGGGACGTCATCACGGCCATCCATCCTTTCCGCGGCGGATCGGTTCATATCCGGACTACCCCGTCCGGCGTTCTCGATGCGACGAGCGGTCGAACGCGTGCTCGCCCACGTCATGGCGGCCACCGCGGCAGGGGCGGGATGGCGAGCGGCCGAGTCGGTGCACGAAGCCCGGACCGAAGCGGCCGAGTGGGGCACGAAGCCCGGACCGAAGGGGCCGAGTCGGCGCGCGAAGCGCGGATGGTGAAGCGGCCGAGTCGGCGCGTGTCCCTCGCCGTCCTCCGGGCACTCGGCCTCGCGAAGGGACGAATAAGGAGGAAGCGTGCAGCTGTCATTCCTGACACCACTGTTCGACCGTAGTGGCCCCTGGGCCACCGTGTACTTCGACCCCGCTCAGAACGACGAGTCGGGAGCGAAGCGCCGGGAGCTGTCGGTACGGGAAGCCTGCCGGACCCTGGAGGACGAAGGCGCCGACTCGGCGACCGTCCAGGCGGTGCGCGACACCCTCATGGACATCGCTCCCGCCGAGGACCCGTCGGGCCGGGTGGTCTTCGCAGCCGACGGCGAAGTCGTGCTCAGCCACCGCCTCTCCCGCCCGCCGCAGCGGCAGATCGCCTGCTGGGCCCCGCTGCCACGGCTGACGCCACTGCTGGAACTGGCCGGCCAGGACCCGGTCTGCCTGGTCGCCTACATCGACCGGACGGGCGCCGACTTCGAACTGCGCGGAGCGGCCGGACCGAAGGACGCCGGGCAGGTCGAAGGGCGCAAGCACCCCGTCCGCCGCACGGCCTCGGCGGACTGGTCCGAGAGGCACTTCCAGCTCAAGGTGGAGAACACCTGGGAGCACAACGCCGTCGAGATCGCCGAAGCCCTCGGCGCGGCCTACGAGGAGTCCGGCGCCGACCTGGTCGTCCTGGTCGGGGACGCCCGTGAACGGTCCGCCGTACGGGAACGGCTGCCCGAGGCCGTCCGCCATGTCACGGCGGAGACGGAGCACGGTGGCCGTGCCCCCGGTTCCGCCTCCGCCGCACTCGAGGAGGCCATCGAGCAGGCGAGCCGGCAGCACGCCCGGCGCCGCATCGATGCGGCCCTCGACCGCTTCCGCGCCGGACGGGTGGGTATCGCCGACAAGCCGACGGACGCGATCGAGGGTGTCCCCGCCCTGGTCGAGGCCGTCCGGGAGCACCGCGTCGAAACGCTGCTCATCCGGCCCGACGGGGCGGACCTCGCCCGTGAGACCTGGGTCGGCGCCGATCCCGACCAGGTGGCGGTACGCCGTACCGACGCCCAGACCCTGGGGGAGAGCGAACCGATCGCGGTACGCGCCGACGACGCGCTGCTGCGGGCGGCGGCCGTCACCGCGGCCGACGTCCTCGTGGTCCCTCCGTCCGACGAGGACGGGGACGGGGACGGCACGGATCTTCCGACAGGCGGTCTCGGCGCACTGCTGCGCTGGACCTACGAGCCTGCCCCCGCCTGAGGGCGGCGACCGCCGAGAAAGGAGAGTGCGGACATGGTGGAGCGAGGCAGCAACCCCGTCAGCCCCCGCAAGGACGACGAGATGAAGCACGAACTGGAAGGCCACTTGCGCGCCGGCCAGCCCACTCACGTGGAGGAGGCCTACGACCCCGAGCCGCCGGCCGACGACGACATCCGCGTCGACCCGGGCGGCCCGGTGCCCCCGCCCGGTGAGGAACGCGAACGGGCCCGGGCGGAGACGGAGGCGGAGACCCTGCGGAGCGAACTGGCGCGCCACCTCGAGCGCGGCGCCTTCCCGGCCGACCGGCGGACCGTGCTGGACGTCCTGGAGGCGCACCACGCGCCCGATCCCGTGCTGGATGCCGCGCGGCGGCTGCCGGACGGCGGCCACTACGCCGACGTGACGGAGATCGTCGCCGCGCTCGGTCCGGGGAACACCGGGTGAGTTCCGTCGACGGCGGCCGCGCACCATCCTGTCGGCCGCCGGAGTGAAGGGGCGGAGCATCGTGAGGTAGTCGGTGTGTGCGGGGGAGGCATAGGTCCTGGCTGCCGACCGGCGCGGCGCTCGGGGAGGCAGCGGCCTCTCCCGCTGGACCGCACGTCGGCGCGGACGGCACCCACGCACGCGCCGACGACGGCCGACCGGCACCCGGCTCAGCACGACAAGGAAGCGGAGACCCCATGGCACACGGCGGAAACGTCATCCAGGAACTGACCGCGGACCACCGCGAGGTGGACGCCCTCTTCGAGCAGATCGAGGCGCTGCCGGCGACCGACCCGCAGCGACGCGAACTGGCGGACCGGCTCACCATGGAACTGGTCCGTCACTCGGTGGCCGAGGAGGAGTACCTGTACCCGACGGTACGCCGGTACGTCGACGACGGGGACGACCTCGCCGACGAGGAGATCGCCGAGCACGGCGAGGTCGAGCGCATGCTCAAGGAACTCGAAGGCTGCCGGCCCGGCGACGAACGCTTCGACACGCTGATCACCGAGCTGAAGAACTCCGTCACGGCCCACGTCAGCGGGGAGGAGAACCGCCTCTTCCCGATGCTGGCCGAGGTCTGCTCGGCCTCAGCCCTGGACGACCTCGGCGAGAAGGTCCGGTCGGCGAAGGAGCACGCGCCCACCCGACCGCACCCGTCCGCGCCGGACACTCCCCCCGCGAACAAGGTCCTCGCGCCCGGCACCGGCATGGTGGACCGCCTGCGCGACATGCTCACCGGACGAGGAAAGCAGGGGTGAAGGGACGGCGGGTGACGGGGACGGAGTCCGCTCCGCTCCGTCGCGCCCCGTCCGTCTTCGTCGAGCCGCGCGTCCCGTGACAGCCGTCACGGGACGCGCGGCAGCTCTCGCCGGACGCGCGCGTGCGGGACCGATTGGCCTCGCGGAGCGCGTCGAGCGGCTCGGGCTTCGACCTCCGTGACCGTCCCGCGATGCCCCGTCGCCGCGCGAGGGAGCGGAGATGCTCCTTCGTGGCCCGCTCGTCGACTCCCTCGCCGCCGCGTCCGCCCTGCCGGAGGACGCCGGCCGACCGCCGGTCCGACGGACCCTGCGGCCGCCCTCCCCGCGCTCCCCGTGGTCGCCGACCTTCTCGTGCGGGTGCTTGAGCGCGCCGTAGGCAACCCCCCGGTGTGCCCGCTCGCCCTCCCCGTACTGCTCGGCCGCGCCGTCATGAGCCGCGCCGTCATGAGCCTTGATCCATGTGCGTCGGGTCCTGCGAGGAAGCGTTCGAGGGGCGAGGCACCCCTGTCGTCCTGGCATGCGACCCACCTCCCGCGGGGTGACCGTCCTGCCGCCGGGTGCCCGTGACGGGTCCGCGGTGACGGCGCGGACCGGTCCGTGCGGCCGGGCGGCTCCGCGGCCGACCCGCCTCACCGACCGAGCCCCGTCTGAGGGGTGCGCCGGGGTTCCGTCCGAGCCCTGCTCGTGGACCACTCCGGTGGACCGGTGCAGGAGAGCGGGAAGGATTCCGGCGGTAGCCTGGTTGTACAAGCCGGTCGCAGTTTTACTTGTGTGTTTGTGCCAGTCGCATGCTCGCAGAGAACGATGTTGCGGGCGCGAAGCTTGTTCTCCAGGTTGTGCTGGAGCAGCCGCGTCGTGAACCGGCCGGGTACCCGCACGGTGCGGGTGGCCCAACCCAGCCCCTGTAAGGAGAAGCAATGACTCAGGGAACCGTCAAGTGGTTCAACGCCGAGAAGGGCTTCGGCTTCATCGCCCAGGCCGACGGCGGCCCGGACGTCTTCGTGCACTACTCGGAGATCGACAGCTCCGGCTTCCGTAGCCTGGAGGAGAACCAGCAGGTCGAGTTCGACATCGTGCAGGGACCCAAGGGCCCGCAGGCTTCGCGCGTCCGCCCCCTGTAGGCACACACGCAGGCCGAGCCTGCCGTCGCCGACGCGACAGAAAGAGGACCGGCGCCTTCTCGGCGCCGGTCCTTTTTCCGCTCTACGGCGCCCGTAGGAGGCGGCCCGGTGCGACAGTGGTCTCCATGTGCGGTCGCTACGCCTCCACCCGCGGTCCCGAGGACCTCGCCCAGCAGTTCCACGTCGACGAGCTAGGCGTCGAGGAACCGCTCCCGCCGAGCTGGAACGTCGCTCCGACCGACGACGTCTGGGCCGTCCTGGAACGCGCCCCGCGCGGCGAGGACGACGCCGGGCGGGTGAGGCGGGAGCTGCGGCCGCTGCGCTGGGGGCTGGTGCCGTCATGGGCCAAGGACGTGAAGGTCGGTGCGCGGATGATCAATGCCAGGGTGGAGACACTGCACGAGAAGCCGGCCTTCCGCCGCGCGTTCACCCGGCGCCGCTGCCTGCTCCCCGCGGACGGCTTCTACGAGTGGCAGCAGACCACGGCCGAGGACACGGGCAGGACCCGCAAACAGCCGTACTTCATCCACCCCGAGGACGGTCGGGTCATGGCCCTCGCCGGCCTGTACGAATACTGGCGAGACCCTGAGGTGAAGCAGGACGACGACCCTGCCGCCTGGCTGATGACCTGCACCATCATCACCACCGACGCCAAGGACGCCGCGGGCCGCGTCCACCCCCGCATGCCGCTCGCCCTCACCGAGGACCACTACGACGCCTGGCTCGACCCCGCCCACCAGGACCCCGACGAACTCCGCGCCCTGCTCGGCCGGCCCGCGGAAGGGCGCCTCGACGTCCGGCCCGTGTCGCCGGCCGTCAACAACGTCCGCAACAACGGACCGGGTCTTCTCGACCCGCTCGCCCCGTAGCCACGGGCGCGCACCCCGCGCCGTACGCCGAGTCTGTGGTGTCCGTAGCCGAAGGAGAAGCCGTGGGGATCGAGCTGGAACTGCACTCGGCACGGCCCACGCGCAAGGGGTGGTCGCGGGAGACCCTGCTCCGAGGTTCCTACGAACACGGTGAAGCGTTGGCCAGGGCGCTGGACCCGGTGGGCTCGGGCAAGCTCGGCCGGGTCGATCCGTACGGCGACATCCTGTTCAACGAGCAGGAGGCTCAGGCCGCCCGTCAGGAAGTCGCCGTCCTGGCCCAGCGATGCGCCGACGAGTCTCAGAGGGCGGCTCTGCTCGACCTTGCCCAACTGCTCGACGCGTGTGCCGCGACGCCGGGCAGCTATCTGTGGTTCATGGGCGACTAGGGTCTCCGCCCGCGTCCGCCCTCCGCCCGCGGCAGACCCGCGGCCCCGGCCGGTGGGTCACCCGTGACGGTGTGGGCATGCGGGGCGGCGGTGCCGAACGGACCAGCCGGACCAGCTTCAGAAAGAAGAGCGAGCCGACGCCGTGGCACGGCGTTCCGGTCGGTGACGTCCGGCGGCGGCGCCGACCGCCGCGCGGAAGGCGTCCCCGATGTCAGCCGATCGGACCCGCCCACGCTGCGGTCCACCGACGGCGGCTGATCGGATGGTGATGCCCCTCGCGCCGTCGGCGCGCCGACCCCGATCCCCAGGGCATGTGATGCAGCAGCCGTTCGAAGCAGCCGAGCACGGCGCACCGGGCAACCCGTACGCCGACTACCTGCGCCTTCCGCAGGTGCTGGCACTGCAAGAACCGCGGTCACCCGCCGAGCGGGAGGCGCAATGGCGGGACGAGCACCTGTTCATCGTGGTGCACCAGGCAGCGGAGCTGCTGGTCTCGCATGCGCTGATCGAACTGCGGCGGGCTCACGAGGCGACCGCGCGGACGAGCGGCCGGAGCACGGTCGTCCTCACACTCCGGCGCGTGCGGGACCTGCTGGACCAACTGGTGGACCTGCTGGGCCTGCTGGACGGTCTGACGCCCGCACAGTTCCACGCCTTCCGTCCCTTGCTCGGCGAGGCGAGCGGCGGGCAGTCCGTCCAGTTCGCGGATCTCCTGCACCAGATCGACGCGCCGGACTGCGGCCTGCCCGCCCACGCCGCTACGGCGGAGGTCGCAGCTCTCCTGGTTCAACTGCGTGTCCGCGCCCAACGGTGGAAGCTGCGGCATCTGCGTCTGGTCGAGCGGATGATCGGGGACGCCACCGGGACGGGCGGGACGGACGGCATCCAGTACCTGCGGTCCCGTACCGACACGGAGTTGCTGCGACAGGGCGACGACCTCGACGACGACGTGGTGGAGTGAGCGAGGGGAACCGGTCCGGCGGGGCCGGTTCGGCCGGATCGGCTCCACCTGATGGTGCGGCTCCACCTGATGGTGCGGCTCCACCTGGCTGTGCGCGAACCGCGCCCTCGCAGCCCGCACGCCAGGTCACCGAGCCGAGGCGCCGGTGCCCAACTCCGCCGTGAGAGGCAGACGTTGGGGACTGGTGGCGAAGACCGTGACCCGGTGGCGGGCGGCCGGTTCCCGGAAGAAGAGGATGTCGGGTTGACGAGAGGGTCGTACTGCCGTCCTACGTGCACATGGTCGCGCCGGTCGGCAGGACGATTGTCGCGGCGGGCCCGATGCCCAGCGTGCGGATACCGCGTCGGCTCCGAGCAGCTCGCCGGAATCCTCCGGACCGAACACGACGAGTGGCAGACCGCCCTGCGCCACGGCTGGACGATGGGCACGGTCTTCTTCTCGATCAAGGGCCGAGCAGGCCGCCTGCGTCCCTCGGCTCACCACCCCTCTCGGCTCACCGCCCCGCGGTCTCACCGCGGGACCTCCGGCGCGGTCCGGCGCGGCCGGTGACCACTGCCTGGTGCGAGGCGGACCGGAAGTCGCCGTCGACCGGCGGCTGGTGTTCCCCGGTGCTCCGCGGCGCGGGCCGGGATCCGACGCCCCGGCCGCCACCACATCCCGGCGGGTAGCGTGACGGCCATGATGGTGGGCACCGAAGGGACCCGGCTGATCGTGCTGCGGGGCAACAGCGCGTCGGGGAAGTCGTCGGTCGCGGCCGGGCTGCGCGACAGGTTCGGCCGGGGCCTGGCCCTGGTCGGCCAGGACAATCTGCGCCGCGTCGTGCTCCGCGAGCGCGACCGGCCGGGAGCGGCGAACATCGGTCTGATCGACCTGACGGCCAGGTACGCCCTTGACGCCGGCTTTCACGTCGTCGTCGAGGGCATCCTCCACGCCGACCACTACGGCGACATGCTCACCCGACTGCGCGCCGACCATCGCGGCCCGGCGTACGGCTACTACCTGGACGTTCCCTTCGCCGAAACCGTCGCGCGGCACGCCACCAAGCCGATCGCCGACGATGTCGACGAGGCGCAACTGCGGTCCTGGTACCGGCCGCGCGATCTCCTGCCCGGAGGCACCGAGACGGTCATCGGCCCCCGCAGCACGCTGGACCAGACCATCGACCGCATCATGCTCGACACCGGCCTCGCCCACCTGCCCCCGCTGGACCGCTGACGCCTGTCCCACAGGGCTGCTCCGGTGGTACGACGAGCCCCCCCCGTCCTGTCGGCTCGGGCTCACCGGTGCACGCGCTCAGCCGCGGACGGTCAGCTGCCGGGCGAATCGACGGACGGCATCGGTGAGGGCGCCCGGAGGCTTCGGAAGGCAGGACCTCCCCATTCACCGCACCCGCCGGGTCCGTCACTCGTAGGCTCCCTGCATGCGGCAATCCGAGATCATGCAGCGCGTCATCGGCATCCTCACCGAGGCCATCGAGATGAAGCGGCAGGTGCGCGAGCACCCCGACGCCGACGTCGCCCTCACGGGTGCCGTCTCCGCCCTTCTCGCGGAGACGTTGCCGCGGATCAGCCTGCCGGAGGACGCGACCCCCCAGGAGGTCCTGGAGATCATCACCGGAGCGCTCGGACCGGCCATCGTCACGCTGGCGCACTGCTTCTCCTACGCCTTCGTGCATCTCGGTGAGGTGCACGACGAGGGGCATCCCGACACCTCGACCGCCGACGTGCTGCGCACCCTCTCGCTCCGGTTCGCGCAGCAAGGGGAAGCCTGACACGGCTCGGAGCCGCGCCCGTCGCCCCCGCGGCGACGGGAAAACTCCTGTGCGCCGGCTCGCACACCTCTGCGATCATCCCCGGATGGCGCACACTCTCGAATCGCTCGTGCTGCGGCACACCCACCGCATTCCCTCCCCCAAGGGCTCCGCCGGCGAAGGGGCCTCCGCCGCGCGCCAGTTCGACGCGGCGCTGACATCCGTGGGCTTCAAGCTCTCGGCGGAGTTGCTGGCACGGCTGTCGGGGCTGTCCGCGGCCGCGGTCGTGCACACGGCCGAGCGGACGCTGCGCACGGTGAGCGAGATGGTGGGCGACCACGTCCGGCACAACTCCTACTTCATCGACTTTCCGGCGAACGTGCCGGACACCGAGGAGTTCTGGATGCGGTGTGTGGAGCAGGCGCTCGGCGACGACAAGTCGCGTGAGACCGCGCTGACACAGCTGACGAACGGCGTGCTCGACCTGCTCAGCCTGCCCACGTACGGCCGCTACCAGCACACGTACGAGGAGATGCTCGCCGCGCAGGACGAGCTGATCGCCGCCGCGGGCGACAGGGTGACCGTCCTCCACCTCGGGCGGGACCTGGACGAGGAACTCACGGAGCTGTACCTGGCGTTGGCGGGCAGCACGACGCCGCTGGGCGAGGACCACCTGCGTGACCTCAAGACCCTCGCCGGGCGGTGCGCGCAGGGACCCCAGCCGGAGGCGATCCCGGTCCGGGAGAACCGGGCGGTCGTCAACGAGGCCCGTCTCGGCGCCGGGGCGGACCTCCTGCTGGACACCGTCACCGATGTGCTGCGGCTTGCCTGCGCGCTCTCGGGCGGCGACGTGACGCTCCGGGAACCCACCCGGTTCCGGGCGCTCTCGCGACCCGCCCGCCGGGCGCTGCTCGCGGGCCTCGACGCCGTGATCGCGGCGAACCCCGCCAAACTGTCCGATGTGCACACGTACCGCGAGCCCTTCAAGCGGCTCGGTGAGCGTCTGCACCCGCACGAGTACCCGCGCTGGCCGCACGCCGCCGACGTGTTCGCCGTGGCGCGGGGCGAGAAGGAGGCGCGGTCCCTCGACAGCCGCGTCGAGAAGCTGCTCGACGCGTACGACGTCCTCGGTGCGGTGCGGCTGCTCGAGTCCGCTCCCGGCAAGCTGCTGCGCGCCCTTGATCTCCTGCTGCGCATCGCCGCCGACCAGGCGGAGCGGGACGAGGTGGTCGCCGCCGCCGTACGGGTGGCTCCCGGCGTCTCCGGCCGGGTCGTGCTCTCGGTCCGTGAGCACTTCCACAACCGGGAGCGGGAGAGCGACCAGCCCCGGATCTTCGTCAACCGACGGGGCCGCGGCTGGGTCACCCCCGACGTCCGCCCGCCCGTCCCCGCCGCCGACCGCGAGCGTCTGATCGCCGCCCTCGACGCCGAGCTGCGCCGCAGGCTCCCGACGCCGGGCCGCCTGCTGCTCGACCCGGACATCCTCGACGTGGCGCTCCCGCTCAGCGGCAGGGCGACCGCGGCCGGCCTCGGCGTACTGCCGCGCGGGTCGGAGTCGGCCGTCGACGGCGACCAGCTGCGCTTCTTCGTGTACTGGAAGGAGACCGAGCAGCGCACCGACTACGACCTCTCGGCACTGCTGCTCCACACCGACTACAGCACCGACTCCTGGCTCTCCTACACCTCCCTCAAGGCTGTCGGGGGCGCCCACTCGGGCGATGTCACCGAGGCACCCGACGGGGCCTCGGAATTCATCAGCCTGTCCCTGGGCCGGGTGCGCAGCACCTTCATCGTTCCGCAGGTCAACATCTACGCGGGCGAGAACTTCGAGGAGGTCGAGGAGTCGTTCTTCGGTTTCATGCTGCGCGACGGTGAGCAGAAGGGCCGGCCGTTCGAGCCGCGCACGGTGCGGATGAAGTCGGAGCTTCGCGGGGCCGGCCGAGTGGCGCTGCCGCTGGTGTTCCGGCGCGAGGACGACGGCAGGTGGCGTGCGAAGTGGCTGCATCTGTATCTCAAGGGCATCTCATCGGCCAACCGGGTCGAGGAGAACCAGGTGTCGGTGTCCAAGGTGGTGCGCGCCCTCGTGGAGCGCGAGCATCTCACGGTGCGGTACCTGATCGGCCTGATGTCCGCCGACACCACGGCCGTGGAGGTGTGGGACGGCGGGGCGCTCCCCGACGAGCCCGTCATGTACCTCGGCCTCGAACGTCCCGAAGGGCTTCACCCCGACTCCCGGATCATCACCCTCGAAAACCTGCGCGACGTGATCCCGGCCTGAGTGCTAGCGTTGCCCGCGGCGAGGCCATGAAGGGGCTTCCTTCTCCTTCCTCTTCCGAAAACGAGTTCCTTCGCTTTCCTCGCCGTCGACGTCGCTCCGGGCGGGGGCCGCCCCCCCCCCCCCCGGGGCCCCCCCCCCCCCGGGGGGGGGGGGGGGCCCGGGGGGGCGCCCCCGGGGGGGGGGGGGGGGGGGGCCCCCCCGCCGGGGGGCGCCCCCCCCCCC